>DATHKR010000048.1:0-23626 GCA_035489015.1 Kofleriaceae bacterium
GTCAGGGCCGGGTTGATCGCGTCGCATACGGTGTCGCCGTCGGTGTCGACCAGGAGGGCTCCGGTGTCGTCGTCGAGGAGGAAGATCTCGACCGAGGTCGGGTCGACGCCGGCTCTCGGGATGTAGACCCCGCTCGGGGCGAGGGCCAGGTTGCCGAGGTCCTCGGCCCGGACTCGTACCTCGATGAGCGCCCCTACCACCTCGCCGTCGTCGGCCGCGTCCGCGCCGAGCGGATCGAAGAGCTGGGAGCAGAGCCGCGGATCCTCGTCCTGGCAGGCGCCGGCCTCGGTGACGCACAGGGCGTCGCGCATCGGGGGCGAGTCCAGCGCGAGGAGCGGCGCGCGGTTGTCGAGGGCTACCGACCGCACCAGGGTCGTGAAGTTGCCGGCGGTGTCCTCGACGGTCACGGACAGGGGCGGGAAGACCAGCGACTGGTCGAGGAGGCGGGTGTCGAAGCCGGCGACGAACTCGCCGCCCCCGACCGGCGCCAGCTCGAACTCGATCGCGCCCATGGTCGCCAGCACCTCGGCGATCCCGGCCGGGTCGCTCACCTGGACCGAGATGGGCATGACGCCGCTGACCAGGAGGCCGGCGGCGGGCTCGACCACCACGATGGTGGGCGCGTCGGCGTCGGCCACGAAGTCGCCCGAGTGAGAGCGGGTGACCGCCGACGCGGCGCGGGTGTTGGACGCGCTGATCTGGATCGAGACCTCACCGTCGAGCGGCGGGCTGAAGGGGTCGTCGAACGCCACGGTCGCGAAGTAGTTGCCGCCGCCGTTGTCGGTGACCGCGATGGGCATGCCGCCGACCACGAGCGTGACCTCGGCGATCTCGGCGCCGTCGTCGTCGCTCGCCACCGGCTGCGCGGTGACCACGAACGCGACGTCGACCTGCGCGCCGTAGCTGCCGCCGTCGGTCGGGCTCAGCACCTCGATGAGCGGGCCCAGGTCGACGAAGGTCGAGATCTCGGCGGTGGTGGTGAGCGGCTCGGTCGCGAGATCCGACGCCCGGCAGCGGACGATGACCTCGCCGTTGTCGACCTCGCCCAGGTCGAGGCTGGCGACGTACTGGTCGGCCGTGGCGGCCGCGCTGGCGACCGCCTCGACCGTGACCTCGCCGGCGGTCGCGCTCAGCACCACGGATCCGGGATCGATGGGCACCGCGGTCCGTGGATCGGGCCTGACCCGGCAGACCGCCTCGAACTGCGAGGTGACCAGGATGGCCCCGGACGAGTAGTCACCCGCGGCCGGCGCGGCCGGCGACAGCACCTCGACCACCGGCCCCGGCGGCACGGCGATCGACGAATCCGCCCCCACGTCGCCGCCCGCATCCCGGTCGCCGTCGCCCGACACCGGGGGATTGTGGTCATCGCCGCACGCCGCCGCACCCAGCGCGAGCGCGAAGCTCCCCAGTACGGCACTCTTGAACCAGCGATCCATACGATCCTCCCCCGGAACGACGCTTGATCGGGACGGCGCGGCGACCAGCCTGGATCGCGGTCTCCCCCCAGGATCTCGGCCGATCCGCCGGGCGCTTGAGTCGGTTCCTGCGCGGTCGGGGAGCCCCACGGAGGCCCTCCCCGCTCACCGCCGCGGGCGCGGCGTGCTATCACCGAGCGGATGAGCGAGGGCGTGCCGAAGTGGGTCCTCGGCGGCGCCGGCGCCGAGGTGTTCCGCATGCTGTCCGAGGAGCTCGCCGGCTCCCAGCTGCACTCGCTCTTGCTCGAGGTGATGCGGCGCCGGGCCGGCGCGCGGACCCCGGTCGAGGTGCTCGCGCAGTACCAGCGCGACCGCTTCACCAGCCCGGCCTCCATCGATCTACGCGAGGCGCTCGCGATCGACGCGCACCTCCTGGCCGCGGCCGCCGACTTCGACGCCATCGAGCTGTCGCCGGTCGCGCCGCTCGCCACTTGCTCCGCCATCGCGCTCACCGATCAGAATCGAGTGCTGTCGGCGCTCCGCAGGACCGAGGTGGTGTCGGATCCGACCAATGTCCTCGCCCTCGAGTGCGCGAGTCGCCTGCGCGCCGCGCCGGATCCGGTCCACCTCGCCACCTCCCAGCGCGTCGTCCGCGCCCAGCCGGTCCCCGACGTGCCCGGCTTCTCGCAGCACTTCCGGCTGTTCGCGCTCGCCAGCGGCGGGCTCGAGGCGAGGAACCACGAGCTCACCGTGACGGCGATGGCTCGCCACGTCGTCGCGCTGCTCGACGGGCTCGACCGGCTCGAGCACGACGGGTACCGGTTCGGCGCCCGCCGCGTCGACCTGCTGGCGACGCCGGCCCGCGCCGAGCTCGGCGATCGAATCGCGGCCGCGCTCGCCGGTCGCGTCGACGTGGCGCGGCGGCCGCTCGAGCATCCGTACTACTCCGGCGGCCTGCGATTCATGCTGTGGGTCACAGCGCCGGACGGGGCGGAGCTGCCGCTCGGCGACGGCGGCACGTTCGACTGGCTGGCGCGCCTCCTGTCCAGCCGGCGGGCGGTCTTCGTCGCCAGCGGCCTCGGCGCCCAGCTGGTGGCGACGCGCTTCCGCGAAGCGTGAGCTGCGCCCCCATTCCTCGCGCCAGTCGCGCCTACCTGCGCGCGATCGGCCCACGCGATACCACACGTGGTCGACTGGCCATCATCGTCTGCCCGCCGCGTCTGCCCATCGCCGTCTGTTATCATGCGAGCGACCAGGGGGGGACCATGGACGGGAGAGGACCGCGTACCCTGCGGCCAGTCGCTTTCGGGCGCCGCGGCGTGATCGCCAGCGCGAACGCGCTGGCCAGCCAGGCTGCCGTGCGCATGTACGCCGCCGGTGGCAACGCGGTGGACGCGGCCATCGCCGCCGCGTTCGCCACCACGGTGGCCGAGCCGTACTACTCGAGCATCTTCGGGGTGGGCACGCTGCTGGTCACGCGACCTGGCCAGCCGCCGCGCGCCCTCGACTATCTCGGCCGCGCGCCCGCCGCGCTCGACGCGAGCCGGCTGCCCCGTCAGCCCGGTCACCGCGGCCCGGATCCGGACAGCATCTGCTCGGTCGGTATCCCCGGCGCGCTGGCCGCGTGGGCCCGGGTGCTCGAGGACCACGGCACCCTGCCGATGGCCGACGTGATCGCCCCGGCCATCGAGCTGGCCGAGGCCGGCGTGCCGCTGCAGCGCTTCGACTTCGAGGGGTTCGACGGCGACGCCGATCGCCTCCACGCCGGCTACTCGCGATCCAACTACCTGCCCGAGGGGCGAGCCGTGCAGGCCGGCGACGTGCTCCGCCAGCGTGACCTGGCCGGGTCGTTTCGCCGGATCGCGGCGGAGGGGGCCGGAGCGCTCTACGACGGCTCCCTGGGCGAAGCGGTCGTGCGCGAGATGGAGCGGCGCGGGGGCCTCATCACCAGGCAGGACCTGGCCACCTGCCCCGCCTCGCTCGCCTGGAGCGAGCCGATCTCGATCGACTACCGGGGCGTGCGGGTCTACACGTCGCCGCCGCCGACCAGCGCGTTCACGCTGCTCGCCAGCCTCGCGATCGCCGCGGGCTGGCCGCTCGGCGACATGGAACACCTGGGCCCGGACCATCTGCTGATCCTGGCCGAGTCGCTGCGCGCGGCGCGCATGGACACCGAGCGATGGGCCGGCGATCCGGACTTCGTGTCGGTCCCCGTGGACGAGCTGCTCTCGTCCGGCCACATCGCCGAGCTGCGCGCCCGGGTCGAGGACCGACTGCGCACCGGCGGCGGCGCCGGCGCGGCGTCCGCGCCGGGCCCGGTCAAGAGCTCGACCACCCACCTGGCCGCGCTCGACGCGTCGGGCCTCGGCATCAACATGACCCACAGCATGGGCTGGGGCTTCGGGTGCGGCGTCGTGGTCGAGGGCACCGGCATCCCGCTCAACCACTCGCTCCACTGGGGTCGGCTCGAGCCCGGCCACAACAACGAGCTCAGGCCGGGCAAGCGCCACGAGTGGCCGATCGCGCCGGCGCAGATCTTCCGCGACGGACGCCTGTGGGCGCTGGTCGGCACGCCCGGCAACTACGGGATCCTCGCCACCACCGCGCAGGTCATCTCCAACCTGGTCGACTTCGGCCTCGACATCCAGCAGGCGATCGAGTCGCCGCGATTTCGCTGGACGGACGACACCACCGATTCGCTCCCACCCGGCCGGCTGGTCGCCGAGACCCGCTTCCCGGCCGCCACCCGCGAGGCGCTGGCGGCGCGCGGGTACGACACCGAGTGGGTCGGCGACTGGACCTGGCGAGTCGGCGGGATGCAGGGCGCGGTGGTCGACCCGGCCAGCGGCTGGCTGAGCGCGGGCGCCGATCCGCGGCGAAATGGCTACGCCCTCGGCTGGTGACAGGCACTCTGCTCATGCCCTCTCGCGGAGAAAGCAGATGAACGCGCGCGGGCGAGCGGTCTCGGCCGCGGACGTCCGCTTCCTGGCCGGGGTGGCCCTCCTGTTCCTGGTGTTCGGCATGGAGACCACCGGGGTCGCCGCCGCGCTTCCGTCGATCACCGCCGACCTCCGGCCGGCCTCCCTGTACGGCTGGGTCCCGGCCGGGTTCCTCCTGGCCGAGGTGATCGCGACCCCGCTGGCCGCCCGCCTGGTCGACAGCGCCGGCGCCAGGACGGTCGCGATCGCCTCGGTCGGCATGCTCATGGTCGGATCACTCGGCGCGGCCACCTCGACCTCGATGGTCGCGCTGGTGATCTCGTCGGCGCTCCAGGGGCTGGGCCACAGCGGCGCGTACATGGCCGTGGTCGTCGCGATCTCGGCGCGCTTCACCGGCGTCGCCGGCCTGGCCCGGGCCCAGGGCTTCGCGCTGGCCCTGTTCGGCGTCGGCCAGCTGCTCGGCCCGGCGATCACCGAGGTCGCGCTGCGGGCCAGCTCGTGGCGCGCGCTCTACTGGCTGGAGATCCCGCTGGCCGCGATCGCGCTCCTGCTGGTGCTCGGCGCCATGCGCGGGGTGCGGGCCGCCGAGGCCCGGCGGATGGATGTGGCCGCGCTGGTCGTCCTGTCCGCGCTCGGCGCCGTCCTCTGCGCCGACGCTACCGGGGCCGCGCCGGCCGCCGTCGTCTATCCGATCGCGGTCGCCCTCCTGCCGCTCGGCTGGTGGCTCGAGAAGCGCCAGGCCGACCCGCTGCTGCCGCGGCCGCTCCTCGGCGACCGGCGCCTCCTGTCCGCGGCGCTGGTGCTGGTCGCCGGCGAGGCGCTGGCCAGCTGCGTGGTCACCTTCCTGCCCCTCTTCACCGCGCTCCTGTTCGCCAGCCCCGAGCTGGGCGCGCGCGTGCTCCTGCCCGCCGTGCTGGGGCGAACCGTGGGGAGCATGGCGTGCGGCCGGCTGGTCGCGCGATGGTCGGTCCAGTCGGTGGCCGCGCTGGGGGTCGCGCTCACCTGGTCGAGCTCGGCCGCGCTGGCCCTCCTGCCCTTCGGCGGGCTCTCGTTCGCGGAGCTCGGCGCGATCGTCTTCGCGCTCGGGTGCGGGCTGGGCCTGGTCTACACGCCGGTGCTGGTCGCCGTGCAGGTCACCGTCGAGCGGCGCGACCTCGGCTCGGCCACCGCGTTCGAGAACTTCCTCTCGGCGGTGAGCGGGGTCCTCGTGGTCGGCGCGATGAGCGGCGGCATCACCCGGCTGCTCGGCTGGCGCGAGGGCGAGCCGCTCGCGGCCGCCGCCGCCGGCCCGCTGTCCGGCGGACAGACGACCGCCTTCTTCTTCTTCTGGGCGGTGGTGATCGCCCTGGCATCGCTCGCGATCGGTTTCCTGGTGGCCGGCCGCCGCCTGCTCGGCGCGGCCCAGACGGAGGGGGGGACGACATGAACGCGCTGTTCGCCGACTGCTTCGCCATCGCTGCCCCGGACGCGCCGGCGCTGGTCAGCGGGACCGACCGGCTCACCTACGGCGAGCTGCGCGACCGCGCCGAGCGGGTCGCGGCCGGCCTGTGGGCGCGCGGGGTCCGCCCGGGAGATCGGGTGGCCGGCATCTACCGCTACCACCCGGACGTCATCACGGTGGTCCTCGCCTGCGCGCGGCTCGGCGCGGTCTACGTGCCGATCGAGTGGGAGCACGCCGCAGCCCAGGTGAGAGCGATCCTCGAGCGGATCGAGCCCGCCGCCATCTTCCTCGAGGAGCGCTACCTGCCGGCGCTGACCGGGGCGCTGGCCCTGGTCGGCGACCAGCGCATCTTTCTCTCCGCCGCCGGCGCGGCCCAGCCGCTCGCGCGCCTCGACGATCTCGACGGCCCGCGCGGCGCGCTTCCGGACACGATCGACCAGTCGGCGCCCGGCCTCATGCCGTTCACCTCCGGCTCGACCGGGCGAGCCAAGGGCGTGATGCTCGACTGGCGCGCGCTCCGCTGCGAGCTGCGGATGGGCGTGCAGGGCTTCCGGCTCGGCCCGGCCGACCGCGTCCTGGCCACCGCCGGCATGGACAGCAGCTGCGCCTTCTTCGACATGATCCTCGGCACCCTGGCGGCCGGCGGCACGGCTCACCAGGCCCCGTTCGACGCGGCCGAGGTCCCCCGCCTCATCGAGCGCGAGCGCATCACCATGTGGGGAGGCGGCCCGGCCCAGGTGCGCGCGGTGGTCGAGGCGCAGCGGGCCGTGCCGGCCGACCTGTCCTCGCTCCGACTCATCTGGGTCGGCGGCGACCGGGCGACGACCGCGCTGCGCGAGCAGGCGCTCGCGGTGTTCGGCCGGCCGATCGTCGACCACTACGGCATCACCGAGGCCGGCATCTGCATGGCCGCCCCGCACGAGGCGCGGCCGGACAAGCTCGGCTCGTGCGGCACCCCGTGGCCGGGGGTCGAGGTGCGGCTCATCGACGACGAGGGACGCGACGTCGCGGTGGGCGAGCCGGGCGAGTTCCTGTTCCGCTCCGGCACGATCATGATGGGCTACTGGCGCGATCCGGAGGCCACCGCCGCGGCCCTGCGCGGCGGCTGGTATCACACCGGGGACATCGGCCGCGTCGACGCCGACGGCTTTCACTGGTTCATCGGGCGGCGCGGCGACACGATCAAGCGCGACACCGGCAAGATCTCGGCGCTGGAGGTGGAGTCGGCGATCGAGCAGCACGACGACGTGCTCGCGGCCGGGGTCATCGGCGTGCCGGACGGCGACATGGGCGAGAAGGTGCGGGCCTACGTGGTGCCCCGCGCCGGCCGCCACCTGGAGGTGCGCCTGCTCGACAGCTTCCTCGGCGAGCGGATCGGCGAGTACTGGCGGCCCGAGGAGTACGAGCTCGTCGCCGAGCTGCCGCGCACGCCGGCCGGCAAGGTCGACCGCGGGCGCCTGCGCGAGATGGCCGGCCTCTCGCGCCAGCGCTGAGCGAGGATGCGTGATGCCATGAGCCCGACCACGACCAGGAACCTGCGCATCGCGCTCGTGCTGCTGGCGATCGCGCTCGCGACCTGGCAGCGCGCGTGCGCCGTCGCCGCGCTGCCGCCCGACTTCGACGAGCTGCCGTACCTCCAGGCCGGGTTCGACTACGCGGAGCGCATGTCGCCCGGGCGCTGGGGCGAGATCGCCGACCTCGACGAGAACCACGAGCATCCGCCCCTGGTGAAGCTCGCGTTCGGCGCGGGCCTCAAGCTGGCCGGCCCCACCGAGCCGGACTGGAAGCGACTGCGGGTGGGCGAGTCGATGCCCGACGCGGCGCGGCCCGCCTTCGAGGTCGGGCGCTGGACCTCGGCGGTGCCGGGCATCGGACAGGTGGCGGTCGCGGCGGCGGTCGACCCGCTCGCCGGCCTGCTCCTCGCCGGCGAGGCCTATCACGCGAAGTACACCTCGCAGGCGTACCTGGACGCCATCCCGGGGCTCCTGTTCGTGCTGGCCCTGTTCGTGTTCGAGCGCGGCACGCGCGTGGCCGGCGGCGCGCGCCGACCGGTCCCCGACCTGCGCCTGGTCGTCGTCGCGTTCGCGCTCCTCGGGGCCGCCGCCGCCGGCAAGTACCCGTTCGGCGCCGTCGGTGTGCTGGCCCTGACACCGCTCACCATCCTCGCGTTCCCCCGGCGACCGCTGGTCTGGCTGGCGCTGGCCGGCGCGGCGATGGTCACCTTCTTCGCGCTCGATCCCTATCTGTGGCCGGATCCGGTGGGCCGCCTGGGCGAGTCCATCGGCTTCCACTTCGCCTACGGGCAGAGCGAGGACGTGGCGTCGGCAGGGCTGCCCTGGTACCAGCAGATCGTCGCGCTGTTCCGCAGCGGGCCGACCAGATGGCATCCGGGCGTGTTCCCCGCCGGCCGGGTGACGGCCGCGCTCCTGCCGCTCGCGCTGATCGGGATGCCGATCGCGGCGTCGCGCCGACCGGTGTGGGCGGTGTCCACCGCGGTCGGCCTGGCGTTCCTGCTCGTCTGGCCGGTGAAGTGGCCGCAGTACCTGCTCCTGGTCATCGTCCCGCTCGCGATCTGCGCGGCCCACGCGCCGGCGGCGGTCGTCGCGCTGGTCCGCCGTCTCCGGGGCCGCGCGGCCGGTCCGCGCGCGTCCACCGGGGAGCCGGCGTCAGGGTCGGGCGGGTGAGGTCGGGGCGGAGCGGTCGAGCAGCGCTGCCAGCCGGCTGGCCTCCGCGTCGAAGGCCGCGCGGTGGGCCTCGGGCATGGACCGGCGGGCGGCGGGCTGGGCGACGAACGGGTCGAGCACCTTCCCTGCCCGCGTCATGAGCTGGTAGTGGAGGTGTGGCGCGAACGAGTGACCGGTGTTGCCGCTGCGGGCCACGACCTGGCCCTTCGCCACCCGATCCCCCACCTTCAGATCGCCCGACACCTCGGACAGGTGGAGCAGGTAGACCGTGCGCGCCGCGCCGCCGCGCTCGTGCAGCTCGAGGCAGTTGCCGTTGGCGCGGAAGTTCCAGTTCCGCCGCGCGACCACGGAGTCGAAGGTGGCCTTGACCGGGGTGCCGACCGGCGTGCGGAAGTCGACGCCCTGGTGGCCGCGCCCGTCGCGAATGAGCGAGGTGACCTGCTCGTGGTCCTCGATCGGCGCGTCCTTCAACCGCAGCTCGAGCTCGTTGCCGTCGCGGGTGTAGAAGCGCGCAAAGGCCGCCCCCGGCTCCTGGAAGCGGTACGCCTCGAAGGTCTTGCCCGCCTTCTCGCTGCGAAAGCGGACCGCGTGGACCAGCGGCTCGGCGCCGGGCCGCTCGCTGAACAGCGCCTCCACCACGTCGCCGCGGCGCAGATCGGCGGGCACCGACACCCACCAGACGATCGTGCGGGTCACCACCTGCGTCAGCGGCGCGCCGAGGTCGCGCCCCAGCGCGGTGACGAACGCGGTCTCGAGCGGCCCCGCCACCACGACCTGCGCGTAGCGCATGCCCGTCGCCGGGAGAGGATCGTCGGTGGCGCCCGCGGCAGGTGGCGCCTCCGTGGTCGGCCGGGCCGCCGCCTGGGCGGAGGCGGCCTGCGCGGCGACCGATGGCACGGGCGCCGGTGGTGACGGCGGCGAGGTCTCCGCATCCCTGGCGGCCATCAGGCGCCAGCTGGCGAGCCCGCCCCCCACGACGATGAGCGCCAGCACCACCGGAACGACCCGGCGGCGACGGCGAGACCGCGACCGCCCCAGGGTCGGCATGTCGAGCATTGCCTCATGCTAGTGCACCGCCCTTGCGTTGGCCAGGATCGGGCGCCCGGCCGTGCGTCGAGCTGCCGGATCAGTCGACGTCGGTCGGCGGGTCGAACACGGCCAGGAACGCCTCGCTGGAGAACGGCCGCATCTCCGAGCCGGTCTCCTCGCTCACCTCGACGCCCAGCCCGATTCGCCCGGGACCGCTCGCGGCGGGATGTCGGCGCGACCGACCACGTGGAGCACCTCGAAGCGCTCGACCGAGATGAGGGCGCTCTCGTCGAAGGCGAGCCCGTGGCGGCGAGCCTCCGCGTCGAAGTACGCCTCGTGAGCCGCGCGCCAGTCCTCGTAGGTGAGGTCGCCCTCGCCCTCCCCGGCCGCGGTCGCCGCGTCGATCGCCGCGAACGGCAGCTCGCGCACCTCCGCCGTGCGCAGCACCAGGCGCGGATAGCCATACCCGTCGGTGACCACGCTCACCCCGCCCGGATACGCGAGCGGCGTCCCCGACCGCGCCGACGCCGCGATCCAGCCCACCGTCACTCGCTTCTCGCCGCAGGCGACCAGGTGAGCGAGCCGGCTGGCCATCTCCGGCTCGTCGCCGAACGACCAGACATCGATGGCGCGGACCGGCGGCTCCCAGCCGCCCAGCATGCAGGCGACGTAGAGACCCCACGCGTCGTCGCCGGCCTCGCGAAGCGGCCGCCACGCCATCCCCGCCGGCGCGGCGAACCGATCGCCGACGAACACGAAGTCGCGACCAGCGCCGTCGCCGCGCCCGCGAGACCCGGCCGTCGACGGCAGGTCGACGCCGAGCCCGGCGAAGCGAGCCTCGACCGCCAGCAGCGGCCGCGGCCCGTCGACCGCCACCTCGGGAACCCGCCCATCTTCGAGCAGGCACGCATGCGACCGATCCAGGACCAGCGCCAGCATCCCCCGATGGTATCGAAGCTCGACGCCGCGTCCCGGGTGATCAGGGCTGGTTTTTGCTCCTTACCCACCACCTGCCCAATCCGTCGAGGCCGCGCAGCTTTGTCGCGGCGTCCGGAGACTGGGCAGGTGGAGGGTAAGGAGCAAGAAGAGCCAGCTCGCCCTCACGCGAATAGCTTGAACATCCACTTGATCATGCGCGCCACCTTGGGGCCGTAGGGCGGGTAGACGCTCTTCAGCATGTCGACGCGGCCCTGGCGGAGCACCGCGCGCTCGTGCGAGAAGGCCTTGAAACCGTGGATGCCGTGGTAGCTGCCGGTGCCGCTCGGGCCGACGCCGCCGAACGGCAGGTTCGAGTTCGCGAAGTGGATCACGGCGTTGTTGATGCAGGTGCCGCCGGCGGTGGTGTTGTCGATGATCGAGTCGATCGCGCGCTGGTCGGTGCCGAACACGTAGAGGGCGAGCGGCTTGTCGCGCGCCGTGATGAACGGGGCGACCTCGTCGAGCCGCTTGTAGGTGAGCACCGGCAGGATCGGGCCGAAGATCTCCTCGGCCATCACCGGCGAGCCGGGCTCGACGCCGGTGAGCACCGTCGGCGCGATGTAGCGCTCGGCGGCGTCCACGTCGCCGCCGATCTCGACGCGGGCGCCCTGGCTCACCGAGTCGTCGAGCATCTGCTTCAGCCGATCGAAGTTGCGCGGGTTGATCACCCGGCAGAGGTCGGGAGAGGCGCGCCGATCGGCCTCGGTGGCGCCGTACATCGCGGCGATCGCGCGGCGCAGCTCGCCGACCAGCGCGGCCTGGCGCTGCTCGGAGACCATGAGGTAGTCGGGCGCGATGCAGGTCTGGCCGTTGTTGACGAACTTGCCCCACACGATCCGGTTGGCCGCGCTGGCCAGGTCGGCGGAGTCGTCGATCACGGCCGGGGACTTGCCGCCGAGCTCGAGGGTGGTCGACGCCAGGTGCTTCGCGGCCGCCTCGGCGACGATCCGACCGACCCGGGTCGAGCCGGTGAAGAAGAAGTGATCGAACGGGAGGGCGAGCAGCCGCTGGGTCTCGGCCGGTCCGCCCTCGACCACCGCGACCTCGTCCTCCTGGAACACCGAGCCGATGAGCTCGACCAGGAGCGCGGAGGTGTGCGCGGTCAGCTCGGAGGGCTTGCACACCACGCAGTTGCCGGCGGCGATGGCGGCCACGAGCGGCGCGATGACCAGCTGGAACGGGTAGTTCCACGGCCCGATGAGCAGCACCACGCCCCTGGGCTCGCGATGGATCCAGCTCCGGGTCCCCAGCAGCGCCATCGGGGTCGGCACCCGCTGCGGCTTCATCCACCGGTGCAGCGAGCGGATCGCGTCCTTCAGCTCGACCAGCGACGGGTAGATCTCGGTCAGGTCCACCTCGGCGGCGGACTTGCGAAAGTCCTTGAACATCGCCTCGCGGATCGCCGGCTCGCGCTCGAGGATCGCCGCGCGCAGCCGGGTCAGCTTGGCGATGCGCTCCGCCGCGGTCGACCGCTTGACCGCGGCCTGGTTCGCGCGCTGCTTGCGGAACAGCCGTTCGATCCGGTCGTCGTCGGGCGCGAGCGTGTGAATGGCCATGCCACAGCCTCACACTCGAGCGGGCCGCTGGCAACCGGCTGTCAGGCGCCGCCGCGCTGGTCGTGGAACAAGGCCGGTACCCGCGCGACCAGGTGGTCGGCGAGCGCCCGGACCGCCGAGGGCAGCCGGCGCCCGGCCGGGTGGACGATCCAGAGCGGCGAGGAGCCGCCATCCACCGACGGGAGCACTCGCTCGAGGCGGCCGGCGGCGACGTCCGCGGCGCTCAGCTTCACCGGCAGGAGCGCGATCCCGCACCCGTCCAGGCAGGCCTGGTGGGCGAGGCCCATCTCGTTGACCCGGATGCGCCCGCTGACCACGACCCGCAGCCTGCGCCCGCGCTGGCGAAGCACCCAGGGCGCGCGCGGCGCGCCGATCCCCATCAGCACGCAGTCGTGATGGGCGAGGTCGACGACGCGGCGGGGCCGGCGGCGGCGGGCCAGGTAGGCCGGGCTGGCGAACAGCTGCCGGGTGGCGTCGAACAGCTTTCTCGCCACCAGGGTCGAGTCGGGCAGCTCGCCGGCGCGCACCGCCAGGTCGTAGCCCTCCTCGACCAGGTCGACGCGGTGCTCGCGCGCGTCGAGCTCGACCCGCACGTCGGGGTGGAGCTCGAGGAACTCGGAGATGCTCGGCCACACGATCCGCGCGATCCCCATCGAGGTGGTGAGCCGGACCCGGCCGGACGGGCGGCTGCCGAGGTCATGGACCATGCGCTCGGCTGCCTCGATCTCGTCGACCGCGCGACGCGCGTGATCCTGGTAGCCGCGGCCGGCGTCGGTGAGGCTGAGCTTGCGGGTGGTCCGGGTCATGAGAGTGACGCCGAGGCGCTCCTCCAGGCGCGCGATGCGCCGGCTCACCGTCGACACCGGGACGCCGGCCTCGCGCGCCGCGGCCGAGAAGCTGCCCAGCTCGCTGACCAGGGCGAAGAAGAAGACGTCGTTCAGGTCCGCGTCCATGTCCATGGGCCTTCACCTTTGCGCTGGAAGCAAAAATCATTTCCATCTTGCAACAGTGGCGGCGGCGGGCAACTGCTCCCACGATCCAGGCAAGAACAGGAGACATCCAGCCATGTCGAACCCAGGGAACATCCTCATCACCGGCGCCACCGGGACGGTCGGCAAGCCGCTCGCCCTCCGCCTCGCCGCCGCCGCGTCGGCTCCGGCCGCGTCTGCTTCCGGGGGCCCGCGCATCCGGGTCCGCGCCCTGGTACGCGATCCCGCCCGGGCCGCCGGGCTGGCCGAGGCCGGCGTGGCGCTGGTCGCCGGCGCCTTCGAGGACGCGGCGAAGATGGCCGCGGCGCTCGACCAGGTCGATACCCTCGTCCTCATCACCGCGGCCGGCGCCGGGGCTGCCGACCTGGCCCACGCGGCGGTCGAGGCCGCGCGCGCCGCCGGTGTGCGCCGGATCGTGCGCCTGTCGGCGATCAAGGCGAGCGCCGACGGGCCGACCGACAACACGCGCCAGCACGCGCGCACCGAGGCGGAGATCCGCGCGACCGGCGCGGCGTTCGTCTTCCTCCGACCGGTCGCCTTCTACCAGAACCTGCTCTGGAGCGCCGGGGAGGTCCTGAGCCAGGGCACTCTCCACCAGGGCACCGGCGACGCCCGGGTGAACCTCATCGACACGCGCGACGTGGTCGACTGCCTCGAGCGCGTGGCGCTGTCCGACGAGCTCGACGGCCAGACCTTCGAGCTGACCGGCCCGGCCCCGGTCAGCAACACCGAGGTGGCGGCGTCCCTCGCCCGCGCCCTCGGCCGCCCGGTGCGCTACGTCCCGGTCGCGCCCGACGCGCTCGGCGAGGGGATGCGCAAGCTCGGCGCCGACGAGTGGACGGCCCGCCTGGTCCGCGACTACGCCACCGCCTACGGCCAGGGCTGGGGTGACTTCACCACCGACGCCGTCCAGCAGCTGAGCGGCCACCCGGCGCGCGACCTCGACGCGTTCGTGCGCGAGGTCTTCGTGCCGGCGACCTCGGCCGCGAGCTGAGCCGCCTCGCCGGGCGGCCGGGCGATCGATCAGCCTCTCAGGGTGACGATCTCCAGCAGGTACTCGACCTCGTGGCGGCGGAAGCGGAGGGTCCTCCGCTCGAGCGGGTGGCCGGATGATTCGAGCCGCTCGGCGGCCCGGTTGCGGTAGAGCACCGTGGTGCCGCACCACACGCTCACCGCATCCGCCGTGGCGTCGAGCAGGAAGGCGATCGGATCGGTCGACGGCGACACCGTGAACGGCTCGGGCCCCTCGCCGCGGAGGCTGAGCAGGTCGATCGCGGCGATGAGCGCCGCGGCGCCGCGTTCCCGGGGCTCCTTGGCGCGACCGCCGACGTGGTGGGCAGAGGGAAGCTCCGGCCCCGGTTGCCCGAGGTCGCTCTCCTCGATCAGGGTGAATCCCGAGCGTCCACTGGTCATGTGATTGCTCCTCCGGCGGCGGCACCTTCCCGGCCGCGCCTGAGTTGACCATGCGCCCTCGATACCGGGTTCGTCTCGCTCGAATCGGTGTGGCGATCCAGCTCGACATGACCGACAGTCGTGCAAGATCGCGAATGCCCTCCACGCGCCCGCTCGCTCTGCTTGTCCGGATTGTCTACTTGCTCGCCACGGCGTGCGCCGGCGGCGCGGCGGCCCCCGACGGTGGCGCGCCCGGCGCGCCTCCTGCCGCCGCGTTCACCCCCGGAGCCGGTCAGTGCGGGTTCGGATGCACCGTCGTGATCGCGATCAGCCCGGGGGTGGCGACTCCGGTGGTGGCCGGGCCGTTCGTGGTCACGTCGATCAATCCGGGGGGCGATCTCGAGCTGGCGATCTCGGCCGATACTCGATGCGCGGACGTCGGCACCGGATGGTTCGAGTACAGCGGGGGCGGGGCCAAGGTCGGGTCGAACCAGATGCTGTGCGCTCGATCGAAGGCGGCCGCGGTGCGCAACCACGGGTTCTCCGGGCACCGGCCGGAGTGGCAGCGCTGACGCCCGCCGATCAGTCGGCCACGAGGACGAAGGGGGCCCAGTAGTAGGGGTGCTCGAGGCCGCTGGCGAGCATGTGGCGCTTCGCGTCGGCCAGCGCGGCGGCGAAGTCCGGGCTGGCTGCGGCCAGCGGTCGGTAGAAATCGAGCATGAGCCGCGCGGTCGCGCGATCGCCGACCGCCCACAGGCTGACCACCACGCGGCGGGCCCCGGCGTTGCGCAGGGCGAGGGCGAGACCGGCGATCGGCTCGCTGGAGCGCATCCGGGTGCTGCCGGTGTCGCAGGCGCTGAGCACGACGAGGTCGGCGTGGAGCTGGAGGCCGGCGATCTCGCTGCCGAGGAGGAAGCCGTCCTCTCGCGCGGACGGTTTCAAGGTGAGAGCCAGCGCCTGGTAGTGCGGCTCGAGGAGGCCGTGGGAGGCGATGTGGACGATGCGCGCTCCGGCCAGGGCGCCGGCCTTGACGTTCTCCTCGGTGGCCTGGTCGCGCAGGTAGAGCTTCTGGTCGGCGCCGAACAGGCGCGCGATCGCGCGGAGCTCCTCGCCGGTGCCCGGGATGCGCTCCAGCGTCGAGGCGCGGCGGGCTTGCGGTCCGGTCGAGTCCCCGGCCAGCGCGCTGGCCCCGGTCCAGCGGGCCAGGCCGCGGGTGGCCGCCCCGACGCCGACCTCCTTGCGGCCGGCCTGGAACCCGGCCCAGTCGTAGACCGGATCGCCCATCCCGACGAAGCGCATGCGGCCCGAGGCGGCCGGCGGGCGGGTGCGGGCCAGCTCGAGCCCGAGGGTGGCCGACAGGCTGTAGGTCACGTCGTGCTTCTCGACCAGGTACTTGCCGCGGCGATCGAGCAGCGCCTCGAAGGGGAGCGACGAGAGGCTGCCGTGCGGGATCACGATCAGCCGGCGATGGGCCGCGACCAGATCGTCGAACGGCGCCAGCAGCTGGCGGTAGAGGCCGCGCGCCGCGCCGCGCACCACCGACGGATCCTGGTCGGGAGAGAGGAGCGCGTCCGACCTGAATCGATCGACGGCGGCGGCCAGCTGGTCGGCGCCCGGCTCGAGCACCGCCAGGCGTGCCTCGTGGCGCGAGATCGCCACGGCGATCACCTGCTCCTCGCCGACGAAGTAGGAGACCAGGAGGGTGGCGTCGTCGAGGAGCTCCTCCTGCACCTCGGGCACCGTGGCCGGCCGCGGCATGCGGATGCGCGCGATGAGTGGGTCGGTCTGCTCGATCTCGTCCTGGATGTCCTCGAGGGCCCAGAGCGCGTTCTTGTGCCGCTCGAGGGTCGCGTCGCTCTGGCGCGTGGCCAGCTCCTGGGTCAGGCGCCGCAGCCGCTCCTCGGCCTCGGCCCGGCTCTGCAGCAGCACCGGCGAGACCTCGCCGACCGGCCCGGCCAGGTTGGCCCGGCTTCGCGCCGCCGCGTCGAGGTGGGCGCGCGCGCGCGCCTTCTCCATGGTCACGAACGCCTCGCCGGCGCGCCGGGCGGGCGGGAGGCGAACTTGTAGCGAGAGGAGGAGGCGGTAGATCTGGAAGGCCTCGAAGCCGATCTCGAGGCGCGCGTGCGGGCCGGTCAGATGCTGGCGCTGGTCCTCGGTGAGGCGCGCGGCCTGGTCGGCGCTGCGGATCGCGACGTCGAGGTGGCCGGTGGCGCCGGCGCAGCGGGCCAGGGCGACCCGCGCCATCCTGGCCTCGTGCCGCAGCCCGCGTCGGTCGGCCAGCGCCGCGGCGTCGGTGGCCAGGCGCTCGCAGCGGGGGAACGCGCGCGCGCGGTAAGCGGCCTCGGCGCGGAACCGGGCCAGGCGCACCCGCGGGTCGGGATCGGGCGAGCGCGCCACCGCGTCGTCGAGCGAGTCGAGCGCGCGTGGCCGGCCGGCGCGCGCCTCGAGCTGGGCCCCCAGCACCGCCGCTCGCGCCGCGCCGGTCGGGTCTCCGCGCTGCTCGTAGGTGCGCCGCGCGCTGGCGAGGAGCGCGACGGCGCGGTCGGCGTCGTTGAGCCGCTCGCGGGTCAGCGCCACGCGCTCGGTCGCCTCGGGATCGCGGCGCAGCGCTTCCCCGGCCAGGAGCTCGGCCTCGCCCAGCGCCTGGTCGGCCCGGCTCATCGCCCCCATCAGGGCAAAGGCGTACGCGGTGTCGACCAGCGCGGACGCGCGCCCGATCTGATCGCCGAGCGAGACGGCGGTCTTCAGCCGCTTGCCGTAGGCGTCGAGCGCGTCCTGGGTGCGCTCCAGCTCCAGGTAGACGTCGCCGACCTCGCGGAGGAGCGCGCCGAGGCCGGCCCAGTCGAGGCGATCGCGCGCGCCGTCGATCGCCTCCTCCAGCGAGGTCAGCGCGTCCGGCTGGCGGCCGAGCGCGCGGAGCAGGCGCGAGCGCCGGATCGCGACCGCTGGATCCGACGACGTGCCGAGCCGGTCCAGCTCGGCGGTGAGCGCGGCGGCCGGGCCCGCGCTCCTCGGCGGCTCCCCCGCGGTTCCGGCGCAGCCGTCCAGCCCGACGGCCAGCGCAAGGGAGAGACACACGAGGCGCGTACGCACGCTCCCATTCTAGACCGGCGCGGAGTAGCGTCTCGCCATGGCGTCACGCTCCACGGCATCGCGCGCGCGGCGCGGCTCGCGCGCGCTCCTGGCCTCGGCGCTGATCGCGCTGGCCGCGTGCGGCGGTGCCGCCGGCGCCGCGATGGAGCGCGGCGACAAGTACGCCGAGGCGGGCATGTGGGACAAGGCCGCCGCGGAGTACGAGCAGGCCAGGCGGCTCGATCCCGACGACGCGGACGCCGCCATCAAGCTGGAGAAGGCGCGCGCCCGGATGGCGGGCGAGCGGCTGGCGCGCGGCAAGAGCCTGATGGAGCGCGGCGAGGTCGAGGCCGGGCTGGCCGCCATCCAGGAGGCCGCGCGCCTCGACCCGGGCAGCGCGGCGGCGCAGAAGGCGCTGACCGACGCGAACCGGGCCGCGCTGGCCCGCGCCGAGGAGCTGCTCGACGGGCCGCATCCGGCCAGGGCCCTCGATCTCACGACGCTGGTCCTGGCCGGCTCGCCGCGCGACCCGCGCGCGCGCCGGGTGGATCGCCGGGTGCGCGAGGCGCTGGCAGAGCGGGCGTATGCGCGGGCCGAGGAGCTGGCCGCGGCCGGCAAGCGCGGCAATGCGCTGGTCGAGTACGCCGCTGCTGCCAGCTACCAGCCCGACCACCGCGACGCGAAGCTGCGCATCGCCGAGCTGAAGCTGGCGCTTCGCCGCGAGCTCACGTTCTTCGTCGTGCTGGAGTCGTACGGGGCCGAGCGAGGCGCCTCCGAGGTGGCCGCGGCGGTCTCTCCGGAGCTGCTGGCCCAGGCGTTCGACGAGCGCCTCCCGCTCCGCGTCGAGAAGGAGGCGCCGGCCGGAAAGGACGGCGCGGTGCGCGGCGTGCGCCTGATCAGCCGGTTCGACGGCTATCGCTTCACGCCCCGGCGCGACACCGAGCGGCGCACCTGCTCGTACGTGTGCCGGACCGAGATGCGGCCCAACCCGCAGCACGACGCCGCCGAGCGCGCGGTGGCCGACGCCGAGCGCCGCCTCGCCCAGGCCGACGAGACCGTCGCCTACCAGCAGAAGAACGTCGATCGATACCAGCAGGAGGTCGACCGGGCCAGCGAGGAGGTGACCCGCGACGAGCAGGAGGTCGATCACCGGCGGTCCGAGCACGAGCGCTGCCGGGATCGAGAGGAGAAGGCCGGCTCGTCGTCGTCGTCGCCTTGCAGCTCGGAGGAGAGCGCGTACCGCTCGGCCCAGAGCCGGCTGGACAGCTCGCGCTCGCGCCTGTCGTCGCCGCAGGGCTCCCTGTCGAGCGCCCGCCAGGACCTCGCCCGCGCCGGCGAGTCGCGCGACGGCGCCCGCCGCGACCGGGAGCGCGAGACCGAGACGATGCGGTCGACGCCGCGCAACATCGAGGTGCCGGTCTCCTGCGACCACGACTACGACGTGGCAGTGCACACCCTCAGCGCGGCGGTCACCGCCCGCATCAGCGTGGAGACCCTGCAGGACGCGAACAAGCTGCTGGTCGACGAGCCGTTCGTCTACCGGGTCCAGCACCGGTCCGAGTCCTTCCCGGCCCAGCCGGGCCGCTGCGCCGAGGTCGCCCGCGGGCAGCGCCTCCACCTCCCCTCGGAGAAGGAGGTGCGGCAGTCGCTGGCCGACCGGACCATCGCCGGGCTGCGCGAGAAGGTGCTCGGCAGCTACGACCGCTACCGCCAGCGCTTCCTGGCCGACGCGCGGCGCGAGGAAGCGGCCGGGCTGGCCGATGAGGCGGTCGAGGCGTACGTGCGCTACGTTCTGACCGGCTTGAAGTCGATCGACCCGAGGGACCAGAAGCAGATCGCCGGGTTCCTGGCCCGCGCGCGCGGCTTCGGCAAGCTGGATCAGCTCGGCAGTCTGTGAGGTCAACGATGCGCTCTCTCGTCCCGGTTCTCCTGCTCGTTTCGATCTTCACCGTCGGCGGCTGCGCCGGGGAGGACCGCGCCGATCGCGGTCGACCGCCGTCGAAGCCGATGGCGAAGCCGGTGCCCGCGAGCACCGAGACCGCGATCCTCGCCGGCGGCTGCTTCTGGGGCATGGAGGAGCTGCTGCGCAAGATCCCCGGCGTGGTCGATACCGAGGCCGGCTACACCGCCGGCGCCGAGTCCGTGCGCGTGGTGTTCGATCCGTCGGTGCTGACCTACGCGACCCTGCTCGAGCGCTGGTTCTTCCGCATGCACGACCCGACCACCAGGAACCGCCAGGGCAACGACGTCGGCGAGCAGTACCGGTCGGCGATCTTCTACACGACCGACGGCCAGCGCGCGACCGCCGAGCAGGTGAAGGCGCGGGTCGCGGCGAGCGGCTTCTGGAAGGCGCCGCTCACCACCGAGATCAAGGCGGCTGGCAAGTTCGAGCCGGCCGAGTCGTTCCACCAGGACTATCTGCAGAAGAACCCGGAAGGCTACACCTGCCACTTCATCCGCAAGTGAGGCGCGGGCGGCCTACCAGACCGAACAGCGCGCCGCGGCCGGGCGGACCATGCTCGCGCCGGCGCGGCAGGAGAACGCGGCGGCGAGCTCCCGCATGTTCGAGAGCGGGCCGTTGACGCGAAAGCGAGGCGGCGCGTGCGGGTCGCGGCGCATGCTCTCGCGCTCGTACTCCGGCCGCATCGCGACGCACCAGCGCTGGGCGTGGGCGTAGAAGAAGCGCTGCTCGGGCGTGAGGCCGTCGGCGCCGCGCTGACCGGCACGCGCTCCCACCGCTCGCTCCATCGCCTGGTAGGCGTGAATGACCCCGCCGAGGTCGGCCACGTTCTCGTCGACCGTGCCCTGCCCGTCCAGGTGCTGCCCCTCGAAGCCCACCGACTGGCTGGCCTGGTCGACCACGCAGGCGCGCCGGCCGGTGTGCGCCTCGACGTCGCCGGCGGCCCACATCTCGCGCTGGGCGCCGGTGGCGTCGAACTGGTGGAGATCGACCACGTGGATGAGCTCGTGGGCGACCAGGCTGCCGAAGGAGCCGAGCTGGACCTCGGGCGGGGCCGACGCGTCGAACAGCGGCGGCTGCAGCATCGCGGCGGTCAGGATGATCGAGTTGCTGAGCAGGTCCGGAAACCCGTTGCCGATGGTCAGGCGCGCGGCTGCCATGCCCGGTGCCCCGCTGGGGTAGACGATCATCTCCCAGGACGAGCGCCTTCGCTCCGCGCCGGCCCGGCTCCACACCCGCCCCTGCTCGTACGCGCGCGCGGCGAGGACGTTCGCGAGGTGGTCGTCGGTGCGGAGCGGAAACCCGCCGGTCGCCGGCCACTCGTCCGGGTAGCCGACCTTGATGTCGGTCGCCCGGATCTTCTCGGCGGTGGCCGAGCGCGCCGCCGAGGACAGCCAGCTCGCTCGACCGACCGAGTCGGCGACGACGGCGCGCACCTGGTCGGCGACGGCCCGGGCGCGGTCCCGCTGCGCCTCGGGGATCGCGCGCCGCGAGAACTGACGCGATAGCTCGACGCCGAGCGCCAGCTGCGTCGCGGTCCGGCACTCTTCCCGGCGAGACGGACGCTCGACCCCGCGAGAGGAGAAGCGAACGTGCTCGTCGGCCAGCCGCCGGGGCGCGGCCGGGCCCAGCCCGTGCAGGAGCCGCCAGCGCAGGGTGGCGACCAGAGCGCCGGTCGATCGGGTGGCGATCAGCCGGTCCATCGCGCGCAGGTAGGCGGGCGACGTGACGTTGAGCGGACGGTCCGGCGGATGGCCGACCATGGCCAGGTACGCCCTCCAGTCGACGTGCGGCGCGAGCGCGCTCAGCTCGGCGATCGAGGTCGGATGCTCGCTCGCTGCCGGGTCGAACGTGTCCCCGAAGGACAGCGACACGCGCGCCATCGCCTCCTCGAGCGCCAGGACCTGGCCGGCGTCTCGCCGCGCGCGGGCGGCGTCGATCCCGGCGAGCTCGAACATGCGGGCGATGTGGGCCGCGTAGGCCTCGCGCAGGCTCTTCCCCGCGGGCGACCGGTCGCGCAGATCGGCCCGCCCGAGGCCGGGCTCATCCTGATGGATCTGCCCGCGGTACCGGGTCCTGTCGGCGCGGTCCGGCTCGCCCGAGTAGGCGAAGAAGGCGTTGATCCCGGCAGCGGAGAGCTCGCGAAGCGCCACCTGGAGCTGCGCGCGCGTGTCGATCTCGCCGAGGCGGGCGAGCCAGCCCGCGAGGGTACGCTCGCGCGCACCGTCGGCAGCGGGCCCCTCCGCCGCGCAGGCGGCGAAGAAGGTGCGCAGCCGGCCGACCTCCGGATCGTCGGATGGCTGGTTTCCCTCCAGGAGATCGTCGAGCACTCGATCGGTGGCCTCGCGCAGGAGGTCCCTCACGCGCTCCGCCGACTGGCTGCCCGGCGAGATGGATGCCGCGGCCAGCCAGCCCCCGCAGGCGTGCTGGTAGAAGTCGTCACAGGGGCTCACCGCCGGGTCGAGCATCTGGCGGTCGAGCAGCCAGTCACCCTCCGCGTCCCTCGAGGCTGCCGCCGGCCGGCTCGCGCGCGGATCCGCGGGCGACGAGCACCCCCACGCGAACATGAGCCCGAGCGCGAGCCGGAGCACGAGCCCGAGCACGGCAGCGAAGTGACGCGACACACCGGGCAGCGGCGCCTTCATCTCCTGCGTGTACAGCCGCCGGGCCGCTCTGGTTACCACCGGGCTTCTACACGCGCGTGACGAGATGAGGATTGGCCGCCGAGATCTCCGCGAGCACGGCGTCGACTCCCTCGGCCAGCCCCTTCTCGCGAACGGAGCCCTCGACGCCCACCAGGAGGAGGAATGCGACCTTTCCATGAGGCGTGTCGATCAGCTCGACCCCCGGGTCCTTCACCATGAGCAGCGCGGTCAACCGGGTCTGCGGCCGTCCATCGAGGGGACCGGTCTGGATCGTATGACCGGGACCGAACTCCGCGCCCTGGTAGGCCGCCTTCGCGAGGCTGATGAGGACATCGACCGGCCACAGCGGCGGATCGGCATCGACGCCCTTCGGGGATCGAAACGTGAGCTCGTATCCGAAGCCGCTCCATTCGCCGTCCGACGTCTTCGCGAACAGATCGGACATGCCGAAGCTGACGTAGTGCCAGAACGGACCGGCATCGTGGATGGCGACCGCCTCCAGGGGATTCTCCGGCGGGTTGCCGAGGTCGTGCATCACGCTCACGCCGTTGTGCTCCCACCACCGCGGCGGGTGCGCCGGATAGAGGCCGCTGAAGGCCCTCTCGATGGCGCTCCATCCCGGGGCCGGAGGAGGCGGCTCGTCCGGCGGACGATCCACTGCGCCGCGCTTCTTCTTCCCGAACAGCCCCATGTCGTCGCCTCCTCGGCCTCGGCCGCATTGTCCGATACCGCCCGACCAAGGAGGGGACAGGTCCGACACGCGGCCGCGCATGCAGCCGGGCGGCGAAGCTAGACTCGACCCGATGCTCACGCACGTCCTCTGGGACTGGAACGGGACGCTCCTCGACGACCTCGACCTGGTCCTCGATGCGATGAACGCCCTCCTCGCCGCCAAGGGCCTGGCGCCCCTGGACCGCGTGCGCCACCGGACCACCTTCGGCTTCCCGGTGCGCGACTACTACACGAGGCTCGGCCTCGGCCCGGACCACGGATCGTTCGAGGAATGGGTAGCGGTGTTCCTGGACCACTACGATCGGCGGGTCAACGACGCACCGGTCCGCCCCCAGGGCCGCGCCATCCTCGCCCGGCTGCGCGCCCGCGGGCTGAGCCAGGTCGTGCTCTCGGCCTCCTACACCGACCGGCTGCGCGAGCTCATCGCGCTGCAGGACCTCGCCGACTACTTCGATGATCTCGTCGCTCTCGACGACCACCACGCCCACGGCAAGCTCGACGCCGCGCGCGCCTGGCTGGCCCGCACCGGCCACGATCCCCGCGGGCTCCTCATGGTCGGCGACACCGTCCACGACTACGAGGTGGCGAGCGGCATCGGCGCCGCCTGCGTCCTCGTCGCCGACGGCCACCAAGACGAGGCGAGCCTGCGCCAGTGCGGCTGCGCCGTGATCTCCACCCTCGACGACCTCTACACCGCCGACACGCCGATCCGCGACCTCCTCGCCGCCGGGCCCGAAACCGAGCCCGGGTCTGGCCCGATCGACCCGCCCCGATCTGGCCCTGGCCGCATC
>DATHKR010000049.1:0-8277 GCA_035489015.1 Kofleriaceae bacterium
CGGACGCGGCCCGGTCAGCGCTCGGTGAGCTCGAACACCCGGGTCGTTCCGCTGACCTCGTAGGCGACCAGCAGCAGCGCCTCGCCGGTCGGGCTGTCGTCCGGCTCGACGACGGTCAGCCCCTCGGGTCCCAGGTCGCCGGCGTCTCCCTCGCCCGGGGTGACCGTCAGATCGCGGGTGGTGACGTAGCTCAGGAAGTCCGGGTGGCGGGGCGAGGTCACGTCGTAGATCAGGATCGCGCTGACCCGCTCGAGAGCGACGAACGCGAGGTCTCGGCCGAACAGGTGGGCCACCTTGACCGACTCCGGCTCCGGCCCCTTGTCGTCGCTGCGGGCGTCGACGTCGTTGTCGTCGTGGCTGACGTTGAACGCGTCGGGTTGCTCGTCGGCGACCAGGCGCTCGATCCGGTCGCCGCTGTCGAAGACCTGGCGGCCGTGGTCGTCCCAGATGGCGAACGAGCGGGCCCCGAACGAGTACACCTGGTCGAGGTCGCCGTCGCCGTCCACGTCGCCCTCGGTGGTCACGATCTTCAGGCGGCCGAGCGCCTCGTCGGCGCGCAGCTCGTCGGCGTCCGGGAACGCCTCGGGATCCAGCAGGACGTCGTCCGACCCGAGCCGGGCCTCGTCGGTGAACCCGTCGCGCTCGCGCGAGTCACCCTCGTTCGCCGTGATGAGGTAGGTGTCGCCGTCGGCGCGGTAGGCCGCGATGCCGTCGGGCATGTAGAGGCCGCGCACCGGCCAGCGCCCGATGGCGATCCCCTCGTCGCGGTCGCTCGGGTCCAGGCCGCGGTGGCGGCGCGCGTGGTCGGCGCTGCCGAGCGGCCAGAGCGCCTCGATCCGGGCCCGCCGGATGTCGAGCTCGGCGATTGCGTCGTTCTCCTGCAGGGTGATCCAGGCCGTGCGCGAGTCGCTCGAGACCGCCACGAACTCGGGCTCGAGGTCGCGCGACGGCAGGCTGCCGGGGTGGCCGATGCGGACCCCGGCCGGCAGGTCGTGGTCGAACCGGCGGAACGTGGCCTGCCGGGCGCTGGCGGGGAAGCCGCGCGACAGGTCGATGACCGTCACCGATCCCTCGGGATCGATGCCGTAGTCCTCGGACGGCTCTCCCTCGTCGGCCGTGATCGCGTACCGGCCATCCGGGGTGAAGGTGACCATGTCGGGCAGCGCGCCGGTCGGGACCACGTCGAGGACCTCGCCGTCGTCGATGCGGAAGAACACGACCACCCCGGGCGAGGTCAGCTCGGCGCCCCGGACGGCGGCCGCGGCGATCGAGCCGTGCACCGCGACGCTCTGCACGTCGGGGCCGAACGGGGTCACGTCAAAGGCGTAGCGGAGGGCGGGCGAGGACGGGTCGGCCAGGTCGAGGACGTCGATCGCGCGGTGCTGGCCGTTGACGACCAGCGCGCGGGCGCCGGCCGCGTCGTACGCGACGATCTCGGCGACCCCGCCGTCGGCGTCGAACGTCCCGTGGATGAACCGACCGATCGGCCGGACCTCCAGATCGTGCCGGTGGCCCAGCTCCTGCCGGTCGAGCCCGGTGGTCGGCTCGTCGAGAGAACAGGCCCACAGGCCCAGCGTGGCGAGGAGGAGGTAGCGCATGTGGCGGCACGATAGCGCACGCGCGCGGATCCACGTGTCGGCCCGGTGACGTCCTGGAGACAAGGGCCGGCCGCCGATCGCCGCATGGTCCCATGGGACATCTCGGTGTCCCAGGGCGGGGGCGCCGTGCCATCCTTGGCTCTCCGACCGTCGGGAGGCGGGCTCTATTCTTCCTATCCACGGTCTCCAGCTGAGCGACCGGGTGAAGTTCCCGGAGAACCTGCCGATCACGGCCCGGGTGATCGACATCGCGAACGCGATCGACGCCAACCAGGTCATCATCGTCGCGGGCGAGACCGGCTCCGGCAAGACGACCCAGCTGCCGAAGATCTGCCTGGCGATGGGCCGCGCGGTCGACGGGTACATCGGGTGCACGCAGCCCAGGCGCATCGCGGCCACCAGCGTGGCGGCGCGTGTGGCCGAGGAGCTCGAGACCGAGCTCGGCGACGTCGTCGGCTACAAGGTTCGCTTCAACGACCGGATCAAGCGGAGCTCGTACGTGAAGTTCATGACCGACGGCATCCTGCTCGCCGAGATCCAGGGCGATCCGATGCTGCGCGGCTACGACACGATCATCATCGACGAGGCCCACGAGCGCAGCCTCAACATCGACTTCCTCCTCGGCTTCCTCAAGCAGCTGGTGCCGGTACGGCCGGAGCTGCGCGTGATCGTCAGCTCGGCGACGCTCGAGACCGAGCGCTTCGCCATGTTCTTCGGCGGCGCGCCGGTGATCGAGGTCTCGGGACGAACGTATCCGGTCGACGTCCTCTACCGGCCGCCGCGCGAGGACGAGGCGGATCTGGCCGACGCGGTGGCGAACACGGTCAACGAGATCACCGAGCTCGATCCGCGAGGCGACGTGCTGGTGTTTCTCCCCGGCGAGCGGGAGATCCGCGAGTCGGTGAGCGAGCTCGAGCAGCGCGCCTTGCCCCACACCGTGGTGCTACCGCTGTACGCGCGGCTGTCGGCGGCCGAGCAGCAGCGCGTGTTCCAGTTGCTGCCGCAGCGGAGGGTGGTGCTGGCGACCAACGTCGCCGAGACCTCGCTCACGATCCCGGGGATCGTGTACGTCGTCGACGCGGGGGTCGCCCGCGTGAACCGGTACAACGTGCGGACGGGCGTCACGCAGCTCCTCGTCGAGCCGGTGTCGAAGGCGAGCGCCGATCAGCGCAAGGGCCGCTGCGGGCGCACCGACAGCGGGGTGTGCTTCCGGCTCTACGAGGAGCAGGACTACACCGGGCGACCCGCGCACACCGATCCGGAGATCAAGCGGGTCGGGCTCGCCGGCGTGATCCTGCGCATGAAGGCGCTCCGCCTCGGCGACATCGAGACGTTCCCGTTCCTCGACCCGCCCCAGAAGCGGGCCGTCGATGAAGGCTACCGCGTGCTCGAGGAGCTCGGGGCGCTCGCCGATGACGGGCGGCTCACGCGCCTCGGCGAGCAGCTCGGCCGGCTGCCGATCGACCCGCGGCTCGGGCGGATGGTCCTCGGCGGCCGCGACGAGAGCGCGCTGCGCGAGGTGGTTATCATCGCCGCCGCGCTCGGACTGCAGGATCCGCGCGATCGTCCCCACGCGGCGCAGCAGCGCGCCGACGAGGCGCATCGGGTGTTCAAGGACGAGGGCAGCGACTTCGCGAGCTACCTCAAGATCTGGGCGTTCTGGCGGGAGGCGCGCGGGCGCGGCTCCAGGGCACAGCTCCACAGGCTCTGCCGCGAGAACTTCCTCTCGTTCAACCGGATGCGCGAGTGGGAGGACATCCACGCGCAGCTCGTCCGCGTGATGCGCGAGCTCGACTTCGCGCCGAACGACCAGCCCGCGAACGCCGAGCAGATCCACCGCGCGCTCCTGCCCGGGCTGCTCAGCAAGGTCGGCATGTGGAACGCCGAGGCGCGGGTCTACATCGGCGCGCGCCAGACGCGCTTCAGGATCCATCCCTCGTCGGGGCTCGCGCGGAGGCCGCCGCAATGGGTGATGGCCGCCGAGCTCGTGGAGACCTCGCAGCTCTTCGCGCGATCGGTCGCCAAGATCGATCCGGGATGGCTCGAGAAGGCCGCCGGGACGCTGTGCAAGCGCAGCCATGGCGATCCGCACTGGGCGATGAAGGCGGGGCAGGTCATGGCGAAGGAGCACGTCACGCTCTACGGCCTGCCGATCGTGAAGGACCGCCAGGTGGCCTATGCGCCGTTCGATCAGGGCCTGTGCCGCGAGCTGTTCATCACGCACGCGCTCGTCCGCCACGAATACACGACCAAGGCTCCGTTCATGGAGCACAACCGGCGGCTCCTCGACGAGGTGCAGCACCTCCGCGACTGCGCGCGCCGCAGCGACATGTTCGCGGACGAGTACGCCCTCTGGCAGTTCTTCGACCAGCGGCTCCCCGAGGACGTCTTCAGCGGCAAGACGTTCGAGGTGTGGCGCCGGGACGCCGAGGCGCGAGACCCATCGATCCTGAGGATGTCGCGCGCGGACCTCCTGCTCGCCGAGGCGCACGACCTGTCGCCCGAGCGGTACCCCGACCAGCTCGTGGTGCGCGGCGCGACGCTGCCCCTCGCGTACCGATTCGACCCGGGCGAGGACGACGACGGGATCACCGCGTCCGTGCCCCTCGCGCTGCTGCCGCAGCTCGATCCAGCGGTGCTCGCGTGGACCATCCCGGGCTGGCACGCCGACAAGCTCCGCGCGCTGCTCGACGCGCTGCCGAAGCCGCTGCGCAAGGCGCTCGCTCCCCTCGATGAGCTCGCGAGCTCGCTGGCGGTCGGAGTACGTCCGTTCGACGGCCCGATGCTCCCCACGCTCGAGCGCGCGATCCTCGAGCGCACGGGCGAGCGGGTCCCCCGCGACGCCTGGGATCTGCGCGCGCTCCCGGCCTACCTCCAGATGTCGTTTCGCGTCGTCGACGACCACGACAAGACCCTGGCCCAGGGCCGCGACCTCGAGGATCTCCAGCGCGCGCTCGGCCAGCGCGCGAAGCAGCTGTGGGACCTCGCGCCGCGCGAGCAGCACGAGCGCACGGGCCTGAGGAGCTGGGACCTCGACGCGCTCCCGGCGTCGGTGACGCTCGTCGTCGGCGGCCGCACGATGCTCGCGTACCCGGCGCTCGTCGACGCCGAGACCGCGGTCGATGTGCGCCTGCTCGAGTCGGCGGCGGCCGCCGCCGCCGCGACGCGCGAGGGCCTGCGCCGGCTGTTCCTGCTGCAGCTCAACACGACGCTCGCCAGGCTCGAGGCGCCGCTGCCTGCGTTCGCGGCGCTGGTGGTCCAGGGCGCACGGCTGTCGCCGCGGCGGCAGATCGTGCTGCGCGCCCTCGACGAGGCGTTCCGCCTGACGGAGCCCGATGCATTTCCGCGCGACAAGGCGGCGTTCGCCGAGCGCCTCGCCGAGGGCCGCGGCCTCTTGCCCGGCGCCCTGACGCGGCTGGGAGGCTTCGCGGTCGAGCTCGGCGCGGAGCTCGACAAGGTGCGAGCCGCGATGA
This sequence comes from Kofleriaceae bacterium, assembly GCA_035489015.1. GTDB lineage: Bacteria > Myxococcota_A > Polyangia > Haliangiales > Haliangiaceae > DATFRY01. The sequence goes on from DATHKR010000049.1 coordinate 5,072, forward strand.
AGACGCTCGCCGGCCGGCCGGGCCCCACCCGCTTGGCGCTCGACGACATCCAGAGTCAGCTCGCCCGACTTGTCGCACCGGAGGCGATGCGCGTGACGCCGGCCGCGCGGCTCGGCCACCTCCCTCGCTATCTCAAGGCCATCGTGGTGCGGCTACAGCGGCTGTCCTTCGATCTCCCGAAGGATCAGCAGAAGGCCGCGCAGGTCACGCCGTTCTGGCAGATCTACCTGAGGAAACGGGACGAGCTCGCCGGCAAAGGCCTCGACGTCACCGACCTCGAGGACTTCGGCTGGCTGGTCGAGGAGCTTCGCGTGCAGACGTTTGCGCCCGAGCTGAAGACGGCGGTGCCGGTCTCCGCGCAGCGCCTGCAGGACCTCTGGTCGCGGCTCGCGCGCTGACGAGCGATGTCGGCCGGCTCGCGCCGGTACCGGCGTCCTCTGTCCGCTGGTCTGATCGTCCATCGGCGCCGGGATGCTCGTCGATGTAGGCTAGGGATCTCGTGCTTGGCTACGATCTTGCGGCCGGTGAACGGGTGGGACGGTTCTCGCTCCTCCGGCCGCTCGGCCATGGCGCGATGGGTGAGGTCTGGGCCGCGCGAGATCCGGAGCTCGATCGAGATGTCGCCCTCAAGCTCCTCCGGCCGCGTGCCGGCGTGCTGAGCAATGACGCGTCGGAGCGGCTGCGGGGCGAGGCGCGCGCGATGGCCCGGCTGAATCACCGAAACGTCGTCTCGATCTACGAGCTCGGCGCGGATGGCACGCGCGTGTTCTGCGCGATGGAGCTGATCGACGGGATCACGCTGCGCGCGTGGCTCGAGACGGCACGCCCGTGGCAGGAGGTGATCCAGGTCGCCATCGCGGTCGGACGAGGCCTCGCCGCGGCGCACGCCGCGGGTGTCGTGCATCGCGACGTCAAACCGGAGAACGTGCTGATCGCGCACGACGGCCGCACGCTCGTGACTGACTTCGGCCTGGCGAAGCTCGCGGACTCGCTCGACGACGTACATGCCTCCCGGCCCGAGGAATCACGTGCGTTCGCGCTCGGCTCGATCGAGGAGAGCGGTAGTCCCGACGGGACCGGCACGCCTGCGTACGTGGCACCGGAGCAGCGGCAGGGCCGCAACGTCGGAGCGCAAAGCGATCAGTTCGGGTATTGCGTGATGTTCTACGAGGCCCTGTTCGGCGCCGCCCCCGCCGCAGGGAGCGCTCCGCCGCGACCGCTCGACGACAAGGGCGTACCGAGTCGCCTGGTGCGCGCCCTCCAGCGCGGGCTCGCAGCGGATCCGGCTGCGCGCTGGCCATCGATGAACGCCCTCGTCGCCGCGCTCGCGCGGGCGATCGGTGGGAACCGCCGCTGGCTGGTTGCAGGTGGGGCCCTGGCATGCGGGCTGGCGATCGCGACCGTTGTCGTGGTGACGTCGCGCAGCGACGAGACAAGCGGTCTGGACGTGCGAGTGGCGGCCGAGACGCGCGTTGCGCGCGCGTGGAACCCGGCGCGCCGCGCGCAGCTCGAGGCCGCGTTCGTCGCGACCGGCGCACCCGCGGCGGCCGAGCGCGCCGCGAGCGCGGCCGCCACGCTCGACAGGTACCGGGCCGACTGGCTCTCGCAGCGTCTCGACGCGTGGGCAGCCACCCACGATCGGGGCGTGCAGTCGCTCACGGTCCTCGAGCAACGCATCGCATGCTTCGACCGGCTCGCGGATGCGATGGGCGAGCTCGTCTCGGTGCTGGAGACCCCGGCGCCCGCCGAGGTTGGTCGCGCGCCCGACATCGTGCAGCGCCTCGAGCCCGTCTCGGCCTGCGGGAACCTCCGCCGGCTGGCCGCGCAGTCCACGGCGCCGAGCACCCTCGTCGGTCAGGAGCTCGCGCGCGGCCTGCGCGAGCTCGAGGCCCTGCTGTTCGTCGGGCGTCATGCCGAGGCACTCCGCCGCGCCGAGACCCTCCTCGCTCGGGCCGAGCAGGTGGGCGATCCGATGCTGAAGGCACGCGCCCGGTTCAACCTCGGGGCGTTGCTCGCCCACGCGGGTCGCCTCGACCAGGCGGAGGCTGTCCTGCGCGGTGCGCTGCAGGACGCGGCCGAGGCGAAGGATCACTACCTCGTCGCCACGACGTGGATCCGGCTGTTCAGCCTGATCGCGCAGGAGATCGGCCGTCCCAAGGTCGCCGCCCACCTCGAGCCGGCGGTGCGCGCCGCCGTGGCACAGGCGGGCGACGATCCACGCCTGCAAGCCGAGCTCGCGTTCGCGCTCGGCATGGCGGCGTACAGCCGCGCAGACTTTTCGGTCGCCCGCGACCAGTTCGCCGCCGCGCGCGATCGCCACGTCGCGATCTCGGGCGCCGATAGCCAGAACGTCGCGAATTCCGAGTCGAACCTCGCCGCCGCGCTGATCGGTCTGGGCGAGCTCGACGAGGCGGCGCGGCTGCTCGATCACGCCCTCGTCGTCAGCAAGGCGACGCTCGGCGGCAGCCATCCCGCGACCTCGCGGATCGAGATCAACCTCGCCGCGATCGCCACCGAGCGCAAGGACTGGTCCGACGCGGAGCGCCACCTCCGGTCGGCGCTCGTGGTCGATCTGGTGGTGCAAGGGCCCGACCATCCCGACCTCGCACGGACGCGGACGCTGCTCGCCTCCGCGCTGCGCGAGCAGGGTCGCCTCGCCGAGGCGCGCACCGAGCTCGACCAGGCCCGCGCCTCGGTCGAGCAGTCACTGCCGCCCACGAACGTCCGCCGGATCTACCTCGATCTCGACCTCGCCGAGCAGGACGCGGCCGAGGGACAGTGGCGGACCGCCGAGGCTCTTGCGCGGAAGGCCGTCGACGCGCTGCGCGCCAATGACGCCGAGGTGGCTGATCTCGTCGACGCGCTCACCGTGCATGCACGCGTGGTCGCACACCGCTCTCCACGCGAGGCGCTGGCCATTTACGATCAAACCTTGACGCTCCAGGTCTCGCAGGAGTCGCGAGACGACGCCGATGACCGCGAGCTCCTCGAGGAGTTCGCGCGCGCGGCACTCGCGGCGCGCCGCCCGAAGCCCGCGCTCGCCTGGTTCGCACGCCTGCCGGATGCAGCCTTCAAGCTCACCGAGCTCCAGGGCGAGCTCGAGCGTCTTGGCGCCCGGCGGTAGCTGCGACGACGCGCCCTACGGCCGGCAGACGGCGACGATCCGCGCGCGATACGTGGCTCGCCATTCGCGGCGACCGGAGACC
>DATHKR010000050.1:0-46436 GCA_035489015.1 Kofleriaceae bacterium
CTCTACGGAGAAGTCGGCGACGACACGAGGTTCGGCGCGATCGTCTACGCCAATCCGGGCACCTACTACGGCTACTTCGTCGCCAACTACGCGGGCGCTGGCGGCTTCACCTCGCAGATCAAGCGCGTCCCGCTGGACGGAGGTCCGGCCGTCGTCATTGCCACCTCCCCGGCGCCGATCCAGAACCGGGACCTGGTGACCGACCAGACGAAGCTCTTCTGGGTGGACGCCGGAGGCATCCGCAGCGTCCCGCTGGCGGGTGGAACGGTCACCACGGTCCGCGCGAGCAGCGTGATCACGCGCCTCCGGGTCGAGGGCGCCTACCTCTACTACGGCGAGGAGTTCCTGATCTTTCGCAAGCCCAAGGCCGGCGGCCCCGAGGGCGTCATGGTGTCGACGTCGGGAAGGGTCACCGCGCTGCACGTGGACGCCGCCGGCGGGCGGCTGTACTGGGGCGAGGACGGAGGAGGCGTGCGGTCGACCACGCTCGTCCCGGGCGGCCCTCAGGTGACCTACCAGGGCTCGATCGCCGGCAGAGTCGTCACCTCGGTCGGCTGGGACGGCACGCGCGTGCTCTGGACGGACTGCGTGCAACCCGCCCTCAGCTGCCGGGTCATCAAGAAGCAGGGCGTCATCACCCAGATCTTGAGCTCCGGCGGGATCGGCGTCGGCCACCTGCAATGGGACGCCGCTAGCCTCTACTGGGGGGACGCGGGTCTCCTGCGGAAGTTCGTGTACTGATCTCGCGACCGGGCGCGAGAGGCTCTCCCCTTGCGCTTCGACAGGAACGCGCCTAGTGTCTCCTGTAGAAGCGCAAGGAGAAGGACCTCCGATGGGCAATCGCGGCATCGACCTCCCCCATGACACCCTCGATTCCGTCACGGACAGGGAGGCGTAGGCGTCATGCTGCGCGACCTCCTGTTTCGTGCCCGCTCGCTCCTCCGCCGCGGCGCCGTCGAGCGCGAGCTGGACGACGAGCTCCGCTTCCACCTCGAGCGCCAGACCGAGAAGCACCAGGCCGCGGGCCTGTCGCCGGCGGAGGCGGCGCGGCGCGCCCGCCTGGAGCTGGGCGGCCTCGGCCAGGTCAAGGAAGAGTGCCGCGACGCGCGCGGCGTCGGCCCGGCCGAGGACGTGGTCCGCGACGTCCGCCACGGGCTGCGCGTCCTGCGCCGCAGCCCCGGCTTCGCGGCGATCGCGATCCTGACCCTCGGGCTGGGCATCGGCGTCAACACCGCGCTCTTCTCCGTGGTCAAGGGAGTGCTGCTCGACCGCTTGCCCTACCGCGACCCGGACCAGCTGGTGACCATCCACGAGCGGCTGCCCGGCTTCGAGCGCGGCTCCATGACCATGCGCAACTTCGCCGACTGGCAGGCGATGAGCTCCAGCTTCGCGGCCATGGGGATCACGCGCCAGACCGGCTTCCGGCTCGAGGGCGTCGACGGCGGGGAGCAGGTCTCCGCCCAGCAGATGTCGGCCGGCTATTTCTCCGTGCTCGGCGTGGAGCCGGCCCTCGGTCGCGGCTTCACCCGACAGGATGACGCGCCGGGCGCGGAGCCGGTCGCGCTGATCAGCGCCCGCCTGTGGGCCAGCCGGTTCGCCTCCTCGCCGTCCGCGGTGGGCAAGACGCTCTCGCTGGACAGCCGCGACTACACGATCGTGGGCGTCCTCCCGGCCGGGTTCGACCTGCGGGTGTCGTCCTTCCGGACCAGCGACGTCTACGTCCCGCTCGGACAGCTCGAGGAGATCTACCGGACCAGCCGGAGCGCGAGGCCGGGCATGCACGGGATCGCGCGCCTGGCCCCCGGCGTCTCCATCGATCGCGCGCGCGCCGATCTGAGCGCGATCGCGGCGCGCCTGGCCGGGCTCTACCCCGACACCAACCAGGGGATCGGGGCGACGGTGGTCCCGCTCGGCGACGAGATGGTCGGCGACGTCCGGCCGCTCCTGCTCGTCCTGCTCGGCGCGGTCGGCTTCGTGCTGCTCATCGCCTGCGTCAACGTGTCGAACCTCCTCCTGGCCCGCGCGAGCGGCCGCGCGCGCGAGCTGTCGATCCGGCTCGCCCTCGGCGCCACCCGCGCGCGCCTGGTCCGCCAGCTCCTGATCGAGAGCATGCTCGTGGCGCTGGCCGGCGGCGCGCTCGGCCTCCTGCTCGCCGCCTGGGCCACCCCGGCCGCGCTCGCCCTGGCGCCGCGCGAGCTGCCGCGCGCGCACGAGGTGTCGATCGACGGCGGCGTGCTGGCCTTCACCCTGCTCCTGTCGCTGGTGAGCGGGGTCCTCTTCGGCCTAGCCCCGGCCCTGCGGGCGACCGATCGCCACGTGCAGGCCGCCCTGCGCGACGGCGGGCGCACCTCCAGCCCCGCGCGCCACCGGGCCCAGGACATCCTCGTGGTGGTCGACGTGGCGATGGTCTTCGTCCTCCTGGTCGGCGCCGGGTTGATGGGGCGCACGCTCGTCAATCTATGGAGCGCCGATCCCGGCTTCGACCCGGCCGGCGCGACCATCTTCCAGCTGGCGCTCCGGCGGCCGGGCGAGCCCGCCACCGCCGATGCCGTGCGCGCCTCGATCCGCGACGCCGAGGCGAGCCTCGACGGGGCCGCCGGGGTGAGCGCGGCGGGCGTCTGGATCGGGGCGATGCCGCTCCGCTCGGACAGCGAGGTGCCCTTCTGGCTGGAGGGAGAGCCGCGGCCGTCCGGCCCGGCCCAGATGCACCTGGCGCTCGCGTACTTCACGACGCCCGGCTACCGCGCGGCGATGGGGATCCGCCTCCTGCGCGGCCGCTTCATCGGCAATCAGGACGACCAGCGCGGCCGCCCGGTCGTGGTGATCGACGAGGTCATGGCTCGCGAGCACTTCGGAACCGACGACCCGGTCGGCAAGCGGATCCACCTGTGGGCCGGCCCCGACCAGCCGTCCCCGGTGGTGGAGATCGTCGGCGTGGTCGGCCACATCAAGCAGTGGGGCCTCGACCTCGACGACCTCCATCCGATCCGGTCGCAGATCTACATCCCGCTGCTGCAGTCGGACGATCCGACCCTGGCGAGCATCGACGGGGTCAACGCGGTGGCGCGCGCCGACGACGACGAGGCGGAGCCGCCGCTGTCGGCGCTCCGCGCGGCGGTGCAGGCAGGGGGAGCCGGACGGCAGATCTACGACGCGAGCGCGATGGACGAGCTCGTGTCCGGATCGCTGGCCCGCCAGCGCTTCGCCATGCTGCTCCTGTCGGTGTTCGCCGGGCTCGCCCTCCTCCTGGCCACGATCGGCATCTACGGGGTCATCTCCTACGGGGTGGGCCAGCGCGTCGGCGAGATCGGGGTCCGCATGGCGCTGGGCGCACGGCGCCGGCAGATCCTGTGGCTGGTGGTCGCGCGCGGCGTTCGCCTGACCGTCATCGGGATCGCGCTCGGCGCGGCGGCCGGGCTCGGCTTGACCCGGCTCATGACCCACCTGGTCCACGGAGTCAGCGCGGCGGACCCGGCCACATTCATCGCGGTCGCGATGATCCTGCTCGCCGTCACGCTCGCCGCCTGCTGCCTGCCGGCGCGTCGCGCCATGCTCGTCGAGCCGATGACGGCCCTGCGTCACGAGTGATCCCGGCGCGGAGGTTGGCCGGCCGCCGCCCGGGCTACTCGGATCCGCGAATCGCGGCTGGCGCGGTGCCGGCGGGCCGGAGCGGGGCCGCGGCGCGCGGTCGGCGGCCGGCTGCTCGGAATCGGCCGGCTCCTCCGGCGCGAGTGCGGTCTCGATCCCCATGGTCCGGATCGAGATCTCGCGAGTACCATCGCCTCACATGGATCCCGCGACGATCGTGGTCCGGGGCGATTCGGTCCTCATCCGGCAGTTCGAGGTCGCCGCGGTGGACGGCCCCGATCGCGGTGCGCGAGTCGTCTCGCAGTCGGATGAGCTCTCGATCGGGACCGCCGAGGGCAACGACCTCCGCCTGACCGATCCGGCGGTCTCGCGCCACCACTGCGCGCTGCGCGCGGGCGAGCGCGGGCTCCACCTCGTCGACCTCGGCAGCCGCAACGGCACGTTCCTGGGCGACGTCGGCGTCTTCGCGTGCCTGGTCAGGAGCGGCGGGCGGGTCCGGGTCGGCAAGAGCACGCTCGCGGTGCGCGTGCTCGACGGCGAGATCGAGCAGCCGATCGCCGTCTCCGACCGGCTCGGGCCCATCCTGGGCGGGAGCGTGGCGATGCGCCGGCTCTACCCGCTCATCGAGCAGTTCGGCCAGTCGCCGGCGACCGTGCTCGTCCACGGAGAGACCGGCACCGGCAAGGAGCTCATCGCCGAGGCGATCCACCGCGCCAGCGACCGCCGGGACGGCCCCTTCGTCATCGTCGACTGCAGCGCGCTCGCGCACGACCTGGCCGAGTCGGAGCTGTTCGGCCACGAGCGCGGCTCCTACACCGGGGCGCACACCAGCCGGGTCGGCGCGTTCGAGAGCGCGACCGGCGGCACCGTCTTCCTCGACGAGATCGGCGAGCTGTCGCCGGTGCTGCAGCCGCTGCTCCTGCGCGTGCTGGAGGGCCGCACGATCCGCCGGATCGGCTCCAACCGGCAACACCCGGTCGACGTGCGGGTCATCGCGGCCAGCCACCGCGACCTGCGCTCCGAGGTCAACGAGAAGCGGTTCCGCGCCGACCTGTTCTACCGGCTCAACGTGCTGCGCATCGCGGTGCCCGCGCTGCGCGAGCGGGCCGGCGACGTCGAGCTGCTGGCCCGGCACTTCTGGCGGATGTTCCGGCCGGACTCCGAGCTGCCGCTGTCGCTCCTGCCGGCGCTGGCCGGGCGCAGCTGGCCGGGCAACGTGCGCGAGCTGCGCAACGTGATCGAGCGGAGCGCGCACCTGACCGCCGGCACCGACGGGTCCCTCGTGGCGCCCGACCCGCTCTCGTACCAGAAGGCCAAGGAGCTGGCGACGGCGGCGTGGGAGCGGGCCTGGATCGATCAGCTGCTGGGCGCGAGCGGCGGAAACCTCTCGCTCGCGGCCCGGACCGCGCGGATGGGCCGCAGCCACCTCCGCATGCTGGCCAGGCGGCACGGCCTGGTGACGCGCACCGACGGCGCCGACCTGGCCGAGGAGCCCGAGTGATGCTGGCCGGCGACGGTGGCCTGGCACCGGTCGCGCTGCCGCGCCGCATCCAGCGCTTCCAGGTGACCGCCCACCTCGGCGCCGGCGGGATGGGCGCCGTGTTCCGCGCCCGCGATCCGCAGCTCCAGCGCGACGTGGCCATCAAGCTCCTGCGCGCGTCGCGGCCGCTGGTCGAGCTCTCGCCCGACGACACCGTCGATCTGCGCACCGACGCGCCGGCCTCGCCCGACGACCTCCTCCGCGAGGCGCGGATGATGGCCCGGCTCTCCCACCAGAACGTCTTGCCGGTGTACGAGGTCGGCGTGTTCGAGGGCGCGGTCTTCGTCGTCATGGAGCACATCGACGGCGAGGACCTGACCCGGTGGCTGGCCCGGTCGCGCTCGACCGACGAGATCCTCGGCGTCTTCGGACAAGCCGCGCAGGGTCTGCTCGCCGCCCACCGGTGCGGCGTCGTGCACGGCGACGTCAAGCCGGCCAACATCCTGGTCGGCGCCGACGGCCGGGTGCGGGTGGCCGACTTCGGGCTGTCGCGCCTCATCGGGCGCCCGCCGGGCGGGATGGTGCGGGTCGACGATCGGCGCGGAACCCCGCGCTTCATGGCGCCGGAGCTGGGCGCCGGCAATCCGCCCACCCCCGCCTCCGACGTGTTCGCACTGTGCAGGGGCCTCATCGAGGCGCTCGGGGCCGGCGAGGCGACCGCGCGAGAGCGGACGCTGCGCGAGCGCGCGGTGCCGCACCGCCTGCGCGGCGCCCTCACCCGCGGCCTCGCCGTCGACCCGGCCGGGCGGCCGACCCTCGCCGAGCTGATCGCCGCGATGGCGGGCCGCTCGCGCCACAGGCGGGCCTGGGCGATCGGCCTCGCCGTCGCGGGCGCGGCCGGGGTCGCCGCGTTCACCGTCCTGCCGGCCGCGGGGGAGGACGCGCCGTCCTGCGCGGTCGATCCCCCCGCGTACTGGACGGCGCCGCGCCGCGCCGGGTTGCGCGCGCTCCTGGCCGGCCCCACCGGGTTCGCCGGCGCGGCGGCGGATCGCGTGATCGCCGACCTCGGCGCGCAGGAAAAGGCGATCGGCGACGGCATGCTCGGCGCATGCCGGGCGGCCCGCGCCGGCCAGATCGGCGAGCCGGAGCGAGAGGTCCGCGAGTCGTGCTACGAGCGGCGCGGCTTCGAGCTGGCCGCGGTCGTCGACTACCTGTTCGAGACCCGGGCCGACGTGTCCAGCGCGAGCGACCGCGTGGCGGCGCTGGCCCCCGCCGGCGACTGCGGCGAGATCGCGTCTCGCCCGATCGCCGGCGACCGCGCGGCCGTCGCGGGGCTGTGGCGGCGCTTCGTGAACAGCGCGCGCGACTCGGTGCCCGACCGGGTCGCGGACCACATCCGCGAGCTCAAGGCGATCGAGGAGCAGGCGACCGCCGCGGGCGAGATCGACCTCGCGGTCCGCGTCGCGCTGTGGCTCGGGATCGAGCTCCGCTACACCGACCAGCTCGACGCGGCGGATCAGGCGTTCCAGCGCGCCTACCGCATGGCGGTCCCGCTGCGCCTGACCGAGCTGGGCGCGCGCATCCTGGTCGAGCGGAGCGTGGTGGCCAGCCGGCGCGGCGACGGCGCCGCAGCCAGGAGCTACAGCGAGCTCGCGATGGACGTCGCCTCCCGCCCGACCACGTCGCCGGACACGCGCGCGGCGATCCACGAGGCGCTCGGGCGCGCGGCCCAGACCCGCGGCGACAACGCCGTCGCGATCGAGCACCTCCGGAAGGCGATCGACATCCGCCACCGGTTCCCGGTCGCCCGCTCGGTGGTGAACGAGCTCGGCGCCCGGTACAACCTCGTCACCGCGATCGCCAGCGGCGAGAAGCTGGACCCCGGGCTGGTCCCGCTCGCGCGCGAGTCGGTCGAGCTCGCCCGCAAGGAGCTCGGCGAGCGCGACCCCAGCTACGCGGCGGCGCTCAACCAGCTGGGCGAGGCGCTGCGCCGCAGCGGCGACGTCGACGGCGGGCTGCGCGTCCTCCGCCAGGGCGTCGCGCTCATGGGCGAGCTCCTCCCCTCCGGCGACTCCACCCTCCTGACCGCGCGGTCGGGGCTGGCCGGCACGCTGTTCTTCGCCGGCCAGGCCGCCGAGGCGCGCGAGGAGCTGGGCCGCGCGATCGCCCAGGTCGAGGGCAACGAGGCGATGCGCGCCCACCGGGCCCAGCTCGCCGGGCTGTACGCGGCGGCGACCTTCGAGGTCGGCCGGCTCGAGGAGGGGGTCGAGCTCGCCGCCGACGCCGTCGAGGAGGGGATCGAGATCCACGGCAAGGACCACCCGACCACGCTCGCGCTCCGCTGGTACCTGGCCCAGATGCAGCTCGAGCTCGGCCGGGTCCAGCCCGCCGCGCGCACCCTCGCGGCCCTGCGCGCCGGCCTCCGCACGCGCGCCGACGAGCACCAGATCGACGTGCTGCGGATCGGGGCCACCCTCGAGGCCGAGCTCGCCATCCTGCAGGGTCGGCCGCGGGTGGCCGAGGCCGCGGTGCGCGCCGCCCTGGCCGAGCCGTCGTTCAGCGCGGCCGAGCGGGCCGTCTTCGACGTCGAGCTCGGCGCCAGCCTCCTGGCCCAGCGCCGGTTCCGCCCGGCCCGCGCCGCCCTGCGCCGCGGCCTCGACGCGGCGAGCGCGGCCGGCTGGCGCGGCGACGCGATCGCGTCCGCCGAGGCCCGCCTGGCGCTCGCCGAGCTCGGCCTCGGCCGGCGGGCCATCGCCCGGGCCCGCGCCCGCCGCGTCTCCGCCGCCCTCGCCCGCTTCCCCGCCCAGCGGCGCGCGCGCGCCGACGTCGACCGCGTGCTCGGCGCCGGAAAGAGACCCACGCCGCGCCCGCGCGCGCCGCATCGCGCGCGCTCGACCCGACGATGACCCGGACGGCCCGGCCGGTCAGGGATCGGCGAAGCTGACCGCGCGCACCGCCAGGTGGTTGCGGCGCGGATCGCGGGTGAACAGCAGGATGACCGGTCGCCGCGAGTGGGGCGGCAGGTAGTCGAGGACCGTGTCGCTGGTCTCCGGCTCGCCGCCGGTGCCGTCGATGGTCCCCTCGATCTTCAGCTGACCGGCGGTGCGCTCGCCGCGGTTCACCACCCGGACCTCGACACGGTAGCTGGTGCCGGCCCGCTCGATCGCGATCACCTCGGTGGCGATGATCGGCGAGCCCCCGCCGCCCGACACCGCCTGCTGCACGAGCACCGCGAGCGCCGCCAGCACCACCGCGAGCCCGAGCAGCGCGGCCGCCCACTCGAGCGGGGTGGTGGTGCCGGTCCGCTCCTCCGGGGGCGCCTTGCCCACGCGCCGCTTGCTGGTCACAGGATGAGCCTCGCCGCGGCGGCGCCGATGGCGCCGGGGAACGACAGCACGACCACGATCGAGGTCGCGGCCGGGATCGAGACGCCGTCGAGCCGGCCAAAGGTCCAGAGGACGTACACGCTCACCAGGAGCACCAGGGCGTAGCCGACCACGGTGTAGCGCAGGAACGCCGCGGCGAGCGACATCCCCGGCGGCCGCGAGTGCTGGCCGCGGAACTCCACCGCGTAGACGAAGACGTGCATGAGGCCGAGCGAGATCAGCGCGAGGACGAGCGGCTGCCCGCGCGACATCTGGAAGGCGATGAGGATCATCTCCTCGGTCGGGGCCATGTTGAACGCCATGAACAGCGCGCCGGCCACCATGTAGAAGAGGTCGGCCGGGTAGGTCGGATCCTGCTCGACCGCGTGCTCGTCGTCGTCGTCGTCGCCGCCCAGCTCCTTGGCGGCCAGCGCCGCGCCCATGCTGCCCGGCACCGCCTGCACGACCAGCTTGCCGGTGATCTCGTCGAGCGACATGGCCGGGTCGATCTCGCCGAACAGGGCCAGCACCACGGCCGAGGCCACGAAAGCCACCGCATAGGCGACAAAGGCGTCGGCGACGTCATCGCGGATCCGGGCGGTCGGCTCGAAGCCGATGTAGTGCGACAGCGCGACCAGGAGCGGAATGTTGACCAGGACCATGCCCACCAGGCGCGGGCGCTCGATGTACCCGCCCAGGGACCACATCTCCATGGTCATGAGCAGCGGCAGCCCGAACAGGATCGCGCCGCCAAAGGCGCGCGCGAGCGCCGTGATGGTCTCGCGCGGGGCAAACGCGGCCAGGCCCATACCCGACCGTATCCGAAGACGCGCGCGCCCAGAAGCGGCTCTGCCCCGGCGTCTGGACGCGCGCAGGGTGGCCGACCCGGCGATCGGGTGGATCCTGACCGGACCACCGGCGGAGGAGATCTTCGAGCGCTCACCGACGGCCTGAGCTGCAGGAATCACGGGGCGATCGGCGCGTGGCCCGGTTGGTCGGGGTCAGCCAGCTCCAGCGGAGCACGCTCGCACCGGGACCGCGCTCATCAGAGCGACGCGGGTGGTTGTCGGGAGATTGCAGGGCTGGCCGGCCGTGGGCGCGATCGCGCCGTGGCGCCTTGCTTGCACTGGTGGTCGGAGTGCCAACCAACCGGTTCCCGGAGGAACCCATGACCGATCTGCGCCTCCTCACTCTCAGCGTGCTGTTCGTCGCCAGCGTCCTCGTCGGCGCCTGCGCGGCCGACCAGGAAGAGCCCGAGCTCGGCATCGCCGAGGTCGACCGCGGCTCTGTCGCCCTCTATGCGCCGGGTCCGGGGGGTGGCGGCCAGCAGTGGCTCGACGATGACAAGGGCGTCCTGATTCTCAACAACACGTACGACTCGACCGAGCGCCACGGACACTCGCAGTTCCGCATCTACACCCAGGAGGACGGCGTCTGGGTCGACGTGCACGTCCAGACGCTTTGCACCGACGGGAACTGGGTCGAGGGGTGGGGATCCAATTACGTGGATCCCCACTACTGGTTGTTCGTGGACGTCGATTGCCCGGGGCCTTACTCCGTCTCCGAGGCGTGGGCGTCGGTCCACCTCGACTACTGATCGCTGATCTGCGCCTTACAGCTCACATTCGAGGAAGCGATCCTCGTCGTTGGGCTCGGCGGTGTCGTGGCCGAGGCCGCAGTCGACCAGCTCGATCCGGCCGTCGGTGTTGAGGGTGATCTCGTCGTCGCCGTCGCCGCCGAAGAACTTCTCGAGCCCCTGGAGGCTGCCGACCAGGACGTCGTTGCCAGCGTCGCCGTGAAGGTCGTTGGCCCCGGCGTCGCCCTGCACGAAGTCATCGCCATCGCCGCCGAACAGGTGATCACTGTTGGCGCCGCCGAAGAGCTCGTCGTTGCCGGCGCCGCCGGTCAGGGTGTTTCGTCCGCCGGTCCCGACCAGCGTATCGTCGCCGCTGCCGCCGATGGCATTCTCGACGTCGCCGGCGACCTCATCGGCCTCGCCTGGCTCGCCGTCGTCTTCACCGTTGGCCCCCAGGGTGACGATGACGCCGACCGTGCGCTGACCGTAGTCGACCGTATCGATCTGCGGGCCGCCCGAGAGGAAGTCGCTGCCGTTGGGGGCGTTGCCCTGCTCGAACCGGTCGATGCCGGAGCCGCCGAGCTCGACGTCGTCGCCCGGCCCTCCCTCGAGGTGATCGTTGCCCGCGCCCCCGCGCAAGGTGTCGTCACCGGCCCCACCGATCAGCGTGTTCTGGCCGCTGCCGCCGATCAGCTCGTCGTTGCCGGCCCCGCCGCCGAGCGTGAAGTTGCCGCCGTTCCGCGAGAAGTCGAGCAAGTCGTCGCCCCCGCCCCCCTGGATGTTGCCGATGACCGCACCGGTGACGTCGACGTCGCCGTCGCCGCCCAGGTCGAGCCCGCCGCCCTGGAACACCAGCGTGTCGTCACTGCCGCCCAGGTTCAACGTGAAGACCTGGATGTTGCTGAGCTGGATCTCGATCTCGCTGACATCCGGCTCGACAGTCAGCCCGGGCTCGAAGGTGCCGCTCAGCGAGACGATGTCGCGCAGCGGTCCGCCTCGAATGACGATGCGGTCGGTGTTAGCGGTCGTGGCGCCGCCGCACGCGGCGCTGTTCAAGCGGATGACGCCGGAGCCGGTGCGGCTCAGCGTCGCCGGTACGCCATCGACCGTGACGTTCACGATCGCGGTGGCCGGGTTGAAGGCGCAGGTCGCCGGCGTCTGCGCGCGAGCCTCGGCGTGTGCAAGCAGCGCAGCCGCCGCCCCCATCACGAGGCTGCAACTCACCTTGCGAGAGATCATGGTCCTTCTCCTCCCCAGTAGACGGAACCCTGGCGATTGTACGCTCGCGCGGCATCGCCGGGAGAGATGTCTCGTCGGCGGCCGTCTCCCCGATCGGGCGGCCGGAGCGGCTGCCGGGGATCCTCGTCGCTCCTGCCCGTGGTCGCCTGGGGCATCGGAGGCCCAAAAAAGAGAATGACGGCGGGGGGTCGCCAGGTCGGGATCGGGATCACTCGAGGGAGCGGGGGATCCACCAGTAGGTGCCGACCCAGTCGGTCATCATGATGGCGGCGGTCGTCCCGTCCCCCTTGACCAGGAAGTCTCCCGCGGTCGTCGATGTATCGCTGTCCTGGACGGCGATGGCGGCCGTCTCGATCGTGCTGGCGTCGGTGACACGCACGATGCGGCTCCCGCGGTTCGTGGTGGCCAGCGCGACGAGCGTGCCGTCCGCCAGCCAGCCGGCGAAGATGAAGTGCGAGTCCGGGGCCGCGACCCGACGACGCTGACCGCTCGCCAGATCGAGGAGCGACAGCTCTCCGTTGCCATAGAACCTCTGCACCTGCGCCAGGGTGCGACCGTCGGGAGAGAGCGAGCCACTCTTGCCGCCGTAGGCGGTCAGAGACCAGCGCGCCCGCTCTGGTCCGCGCGCTCCGGTCTCGACGTCCCAGTCGATCGCGATGACGTCATCCCCGGAGAGCTCGGCGAGGAGGCAGGGAGGCGCACGGCCCCCCGCGCAGTAGAGGGTCACGAAGTCGCGCGTCTTGCCCAGCGGAGCGATCGCGCCGCCAGGAGCCAGCCGGAACAGCTCACCCTCGGGGTACCTGCGGCCCCGGGGAGGGTCGATGAACGGGATCGTGCTCTCGCCGCCCGGGAAGCGGCCGAAGATGATCGTCTCACCGAGCACCACGAGTGGAACCTCGGCGGCCGGCCCTGCTCGCACGACGTCGATCGTGCCATCGGGGAGCCGGCGCATGATGCGGAGGCGCCCCTGCACGCTGGCGCCGAAGATCAGCGCCCCCGACGGTGTCCAGCCGGCGGCGAAGAGGTCGCTGATGCGGCTCGAGGGGAAGCG
The DNA here is from genome assembly GCA_035489015.1 of Kofleriaceae bacterium. GTDB lineage: Bacteria > Myxococcota_A > Polyangia > Haliangiales > Haliangiaceae > DATFRY01. The sequence continues at coordinate 12,300 of DATHKR010000050.1, forward strand.
TCGGACCGGCCCCGGCGCGTCGAGGGCCAGGAGGCCCAGGTGCTGGTCGACCCGGGCCGCGCCGAACAAGACGCCTGCCGAGGAGGTCTGGAGCGCGTCCAGGGCCTGATATTCGGGTCCGTTGTAGCGGACGCGCTCCTGGGCCGGGCCGGTGCCAGCCGGGAGCAGGAGCTCGACCAGGACGACGTTGCGCTTCTGTCGCGTGGCGCAGAGGAGCGAGCTGTCGGTCAGCCATCCGATCACCTCGCAGCGGCGCCCGGAGACGACGGCGATGGCACCGGTGGCGCTGTCGAGGACCGCGATGCGATCTCCCGCCGGAGACACGATGTTGAGGGCGATCCGGGCGACGTCCGGCGACCACACCGCCTCGACCAGCTTGTCGCCAGGCCCGGCCGTCGCGACCCGTCGGGCGGTGCCGGTCCGGGGGACCGACCACGCGGCGCCGCCGCCCTCGACGGCGAACAGCACGCCGTCATCGGGGCCGACGTCGAACTGGTCCTGGGGCCGGAGGGTCGGGGCGCCCGTCGAAGGCACCCGGCGCTCGGCCCGACCGGTGACCACGTCGCTGGCCCAGATCTCGAACGTCCCTCCGACGGTGGCGAAGCTGCAGAAGAGCTGGTCGCCGGATCGAGAGAGCCTGCAGGCCACCGGCTGGCCGGCAGGGGGAAGCGGCACGCGGCGGCGCGGACCGGCGCCTTCCCTGGGCTCGAGCCAGGCCTCGGTCGGCGAGACGGTCACCAGCGTGGACCCATCCGGCGAGACCGCCATGAAGTGGTGCTGGTCCTCGGGATCGCGTCCGACGACGATCGGCGACCAGTCGGGCGGAGGCGCCGGGGTCGGGCGCGGCACCGCCACCAGCACCGCCGCCGCAGCGGCCACCGCCGCGACCGCCGCGACGACGAGCGCGCGCCTCCGCCGGCCCAGCCGCCGCTCGACCGCCGAGGCGAACGCCGCGATCGTCGGCCAGCGATCTCGCGGATCGGCGGTCAGCCCACGAGCGACGATCCGCTGCAGCCAGCGAGGGGCGATCCGGCCGCGCGGCGGGCGCAGCGCGCCCAGGGTCTCGGCCATCCGATCCGCACCCTCGAGCCGCGTGAACGGCCGCTCGCCGTACAGCGCGAGGTGGATCGCGACGCACAGGCTGAACTGATCGGCGCGGCCATCCACCGCCTGGCCGAGGAGGATCTCGGGCGCGATGTAGCCCGGGGTTCCGACGCAGCCGGTGCGGCTGGCGATCGCCTCCTCCGCGATTCCCTCCGCCGGTCGGGCGCGCTCCGCCTCGTCGAGGATGCGCGCCACGCCGAAGTCGCTGACCCGCGCGATGCCGTCGGTGCCGAGGAGGACGTTCTCCGGCTTGAAGTCGCGGTGCACGAAGCCGGCGGCGTGGGCCGCGGCGAGGCCACGCGCGGCCTGCAGGTAGACGCCGACGACCTCGCGCCACGATCGCGGCGCGGCGCGCAGCCAGTCGGCCACCGTGCCGCCGTCGATGAGCTCCATCACGACGAAGAGCCGGTCGCCGCAGAGGCCGATGTCGAACACCGTCGCGATGTTCGGGTGGCTGAGGGTGGCCATCGCCTTGGCCTCGCGCGCCAGCCGGTCCTGCCCCGACCCGGGATCGATGCGCGGACCGACCAGCTTGATGGCGACGGCCCGACCGAGGTGCGCGTCGCGGGCGGCGTAGACGACCCCCATGCCGCCAGCCCCGAGCCGGCGGCCGATCTGGTAGCGATCGAGGAGGACGGTCGGCGGCAGCTCGGGCCCGGGCGGACCCGACGCGGTCGACGTCCGTTCGACGGTCGCCGAGCGCGTGTCGTCCCGATCGATCATCCGTGACAGCGTAGTTCGCGCCGCTCGATCCGGGGTGGGATCTCGGCTATGAATCGGCGCCCGCTCGGGCCCTCCCATGATCTCGTTCACCAACGTCTGCAAGCAGTACGGCGCGCAGCTCCTGTTCGTCGACGCCTCGTTCCAGCTCAACCCGGGCGAGAAGGTCGGCCTGGTCGGCCCCAACGGCTCCGGCAAGACCACGCTGTTCCGGCTCGTCGTCGGCGAAGAAGCGCCGGACGCCGGCGACGTCGAGCGGCCACGCCGGCTCACCGTCGGCTACTTCCGCCAGGACGCCGGCGACGCGCGCGGCCGGACGGTGCTGGCCGAGACCGTGGCCGGCGCCGGCGAGACCGCGGCCCTGGGCGTCGAGCTGGCCACCCTCGAGGCCCGCATGGCCGAGCCCGACGAGGACCTCGACGCGGTCGTCGCCCGCTACGGCGAGGTGCAGGCCCGCTACCAGGAGCTGGGCGGCTACGAGCTCGGCGCGCGAGCCGAGGCCATCCTGACCGGGCTCGGCTTCGGCCCCCGACAGATCGAGGGCGACGTCGGCCAGCTCTCGGGCGGCTGGAGGATGCGCGTGGCCCTGGCCCGCATCCTCCTCGCCAGGCCCGAGGTCCTGCTCCTCGACGAGCCGACCAACTACCTCGACCTCGAGTCGATCCTCTGGCTCGAGGCCTTCCTGCGCGCCTATCCCGGCACGGTCCTCATGACCTGCCACGATCGCGACGTGATGAACCGCGTGGTCTCCAAGGTCGTCGAGATCGACGGAGGCCAGGTGCGCACCTACAGCGGCGACTACGACTTCTACGAGCAGGCCCGCGCGCTCGAGACCGCCCGGCGCGAGGCCGAGTACGAGCGCCAGCAGGCGATGCTGGCCAAGGAGATGCGCTTCGTCGATCGCTTCCGCGCCCAGGCCGCCAAGGCGGCCCAGGTGCAGAGCCGGATGAAGATGCTCGACAAGATCGAGCGGGTCGAGCCCCCGCGCCGCCTGGTCGAGAAGCGCTTCGAGTTCCGCCGCGCCCCCCGCTCCGGCGACGACGTCATCAAGCTGGCCGGCGTGACCAAGCGCTACGGAGACCACGTGGTGCACGAGGGCCTCGATCTCGTCGTCCGGCGCGGCGAGCGCTGGGCGGTCATGGGCGAGAACGGCGCCGGCAAGAGCACTCTCCTCAGGATGATGGCCGGCGTCCTGCCACCCGACGCCGGCGACGCCGTCCTCGGCGCCAGCGTGGTGGCCGGCTACTACGCCCAGCACCAGATGGAGCTCCTCGACGGCGAGCGGACCGTCTTCGGCGAGCTGGAGGCGCACGCCCCGACCACGGGAGTCGGCACCCTGCGCAACCTGGCCGGCGCCTTTGGCTTCCACGGCGACGACGTCGAGAAGCCGGTCCGGGTCCTGTCCGGCGGAGAGCAGGCCCGCCTGGTCCTGGCCAAGATCCTCTTCGACGCGCCCAACCTGCTCCTCCTCGACGAGCCCACCAACCACCTCGACCTCGTCACCAAGCGAGCCGTCGTCCGCGCCCTCGCCGACTACGAGGGCACGATCGTGTTCGTGTCGCACGATCGAGCCTTCTTGCGCGCGCTCGCCACCGGCGTCCTCGAGCTCGGCAGCCCGACCGGCCCGCGCCTCTACGGCGGCACCTACGACGAGTACGTCGGCGCCACCGGCCGCGAGGCGCCGGGCATGCGCGAGCTCGGCTGAGACCGTTCGCGCGCGTGACCCCGGCCACGGCTGAAGCGGCGGCCGATCGGTGATTGCCGTTGCGCGTCGTCGTCGCCGCGGCGCACGATGGCCGCGTGAGGCACAGGATGGGATGGAGAGGGATGGGCGCGCTCGCGGCGCTCGGTTGCGCGCTTCTCTTCGCGACGGGCGCGTGTGGCGGCGACGACGACGACGGCCGCGACGACGACGGGACCGACGACGACGGGACCGACGACGACGGGACGGCCAGCGACGCGTCGCTGCCCGACGCCGGGGTTCCCGACGGCGCGGTCGACCCGCCCGAGGCGGACGCCGCGGTCGACGCCGCGCTTCCCGACGCCGGGGTCGACGCCGGGGTCGACGGCATCGCGATCGACGGGGTCGTCACGGCCGACGGCTTCACCCAGGTCCGCCAGGGCGGCTCGGCCGAGCTGGTCATCACCGGACGCGAGCTGGGCGAGGTCGACACCGTGCTGGTCGGCGACATCGACGGGATCGTGCTGTCGGCGTCTCCCGGCGAGGTGCGGGTCGACTTCTTCGTGCCCCACGGGACGGCGGCCGGGCCGCGCACCGTGACGGTCTCGGGGCCGGGCGGCTCTGCCAGCCGGGCCGACGCCCTCGAGCTCACCTTCTACATCGTGGCGCCGGCGGGCACCGCGGACGGGCGCGGCACCTACCAGTCGCCGATCTCGCTGTGCGACTTGCGCGACGCCCTGCCGAGGCTGGGCGACACCGCGTCGCTTCTGGCCGGCGACCATGTATGCGGCTTCGGCACGGCGATGGAGCTGCCGGGCGGCATGACCGTGGCCGGCGCGGGCTCCGACGTGACCGTGTTGCGCGGCGCCGTCGGGAGCTTCGACGGGTTCCGGGTCGGTACCGAGCCGGGCGGCTTCCCGAGCGTGTTCCGCGGCTTCACCATGGAGGCGTCGGCCGCCGGAGCGCTCCTCCTCGACGGCCGGGTCAGCCTGGTCGCCGACGACCTGGTCATCGAGGGAGCGGGCATCATCGTCCAGACCGACGGCTTCGCCACCATGACCGTGACCGGGCTGCGCCAGTCGGGGCCCGGCATCGGCATCGACGGACGCGGCAGGATGGAGCTGACCATGACGGGCTCGCGCTTCTCCGACTGCACCACCGGCCTGCTGGTCCGCGGCGGCTCGGCCGACGTGACCGATACGGTATTCGAGCGCTGCCAGCTCGGCGTGCGCGGCGGGTTCATCGACGGCGGCCTCAGCGATCCGTTCGTCAGCGTCATCGACTCGGAGTTCGTCGACGACGTGATCGGGGTGGCGGTCGGGCGGGGCTTCACCTCGGTCAGCAACTCGGTCTTCACCGACCTGGAGGTGACCACCCAGGCGAGTCAGGCCGGCGCGCGGGTCGGCTTCGGCACCCTGTACATCTCGGGCAGCGAGATAAGCGGCATGGACCAGATCGGTATCTCGGTCGAGGGGAGCGGGACGACCGAGGGCTTCGCCCACGCCGTCGTCACCAACGTGACCATCATCGGCGGGCCGATCGGGATCCAGCTCGGCGGCTTCCCCGACGACGAGACCCTCGCCGTGCGCAACTCGATCGTGCGCGACCAGACGGTCGCGTCGGTGCTCGCAACGGCCGACGGCAGCTTCGCGATCATCGATCTCGGCAACGACGGCGGGCCGGGCGGGAACCAGCTCTCGGTCGTCAGCGGCGTGGCCCTCCTCGACGCGCGTCCGGACCCGTTCCCCGGCGACGACGTCATGGACTGCACCGGGATCACCCTGAACGGCCGCACGTACAGCGGGCTGGTCGAGGGCGCGGCCGAGAGCCTGCCCGACTACCAGATCACGGGCTCCGGGATCCTGCAGTTCTGACGCTTTTCGCAGCGGCCTCGCCCGTGCCGTGGAAGGATGAGGGGCATGGGAGACGCGCGCGGCCTCGACCCCCGCCAGGGGCCGACACCCGGCCAGCGCTTCGGCCGCTACACCATCCTCGAGCAGCTCGGTGCGGGCGGCATGAGCGTGGTGTACGCGGCCCACGATCCCGACCTCGATCGGCAGGTGGCGCTCAAGATCCTCCGACCCGAACCGGCGGCGGAAGCCGGCTCCTCCTCCTCCTCCTCCTCCAAGGCTGAGGAGTACACCGTGCGGCTCGACCGGGCCGGCAACGAGCGCGACCCGGTGCGCGAGCGCCTGCTGTCCGAGGGGCGCGCCCTGGCTCGCCTTTCCCACCCCAACCTCATCGCGGTGTTCGAGGTCGGCACGGTCGGCGACCAGGTGTTCCTCAGCATGGAGCACGTGGCCGGGATCAGCCTGGGCCGGTGGCTGGCCGCCTCGCCGGACCGGCCCTGGCGCCAGGTGCTGTCGGTGTTCGCGCAGGCGGGGCGCGGCCTCGCCGCCGCCCACGCCGCGGGCCTGGTCCACGGCGACTTCAAGCCCGACAACGTCGTCATCGAGGAGTCGACCCTCCGGGCGCGGGTGGTCGACTTCGGCCTGGCCCGCGCGGCCGGGACCCGCTCGGCGGGAGACGTGCTCGGGACGCCGCGCTACATGGCGCCAGAGCAGCGGGCGGGCCGCGCGATCGACGCTCGCGCCGACCAGTACGCGTTCGCGGTCGCGCTGCACGAGGCGCTCCACGGCCGGCACCCGGATCCCGCGATGGACGGCGCGCGGCACCCCGCGGCCGGCGCCGCCGACCCGCGCGGCCGGGTCCCGGCCCGGATCGACCGCGCCCTCGCCCGCGCCCTCGCGGTCGACCCGGCCGATCGGTTCGGCTCGATGGCGGCGCTGCTCGCCCGGCTCGAGCCGCGCCTGGTCGGGCGGGGCGTCGCCGTCGCCGCCGCGGCGCTGGTCGCGTCCGCGACGGCGCTGACCATCACGCTCTTCCCCGGCGGCGCCGGCGAGGAGGCCGCCCGCTGCAACGGTGGGCCGGCCCGGCTGGCCGGGTCGTGGGACGCCGCCCACCGGGCCGCGCTCGAGCGCGGGTTCGCCGGGTCCGGACGGCCTCACGCCGCGGTCAGCGCGAGGCACGCGAGCGAGGCGCTCGACCGCTACGCGGCCGCCTGGCTGGCGATGCACCGGGAGGCGTGCCTGGCCTCGGCGCGGGGCGAGCAGTCGGTCGACCTCCTCGACCGCCGCATGGCCTGCCTCGACCGGCGTCTGGCCCAGCTGCGCGGCCGCACCGACCTCCTCACCCGCCAGCCCGACGGCGACGTGGTGGATCACGCGCTCGACCTGGTCGATCTCGCGCCGCTGTCCGAGTGCGCCGACGCCGAGGCGCTGCTGACCCGGACCGCGCCGCCGGCGGATCCGACGCGCCGGCGCGAGGCGCTGGCGATCGAGGAGCTGGTCGACCGGGCGACGCTGGCCAGCAAGGCCGGCCGCGGGACCGAGGCGCTGCGCGACGCCACCGCCGCGGTGACCCGGGCGCGCGCGCTCGACCACCCGCCGGTCACCGCCCGGGCCAACCTCGCTCTCAGCATCGCGCTCGAGGACGCCGACCGCCAGCGCGAGGCCGAGCAGGCGCTGCACGACGGGGTCGCGGCCGCCGAGCGAGCCGGCGACGACGCGCTCGCCGCCACCATCCTGGTCAGGATGGTGTTCGTGGTCGGCAGCAGCCAGCTCCGCGCCGCCGAGGGCCGCACCCTGGCCAGGCTGGCCGAGGCCGCGCTGGGTCGGGCCGGCGACCGCGCCGATCCGGATCTGCGCGCGCGCCTGCAGACCGCGGTGGGCTCGGTCGCGCTGCAGGAGGGAAAGCTCGACGAGGCCGAGGCGGTGCTGACCCAGGCGCTCGACCTCAGCCGCGAGCTACTCGGGCCGGACGACCTCCGCGTCGCCGCCACCGAGAACATCCTCGCCAACGCGCTCAACCGGCACGGCAAGTACGACGAGGCGCGCGCGCACTACCTCGCCGCGCTGGCGATCCGGCGCAAGGTCCTTGGCGACAGCCACCCGCGCACCGCGGGCCTCTACCAGAACCTCGGCAACCTCGAGACGGCGGAGCGGCGCTACGACGACGCGCGCCGGCACTTCGAGCAGGCGCTCGCCATCCAGTCGCGGTCGCCGGACGACTCGACCGCGAACAGCCGCGAGGGCCTGGGCAACATCGCGGCGATGACCGGCGAGTTCGCCCAGGCGATCCGCTACCACGAGGAGGCGCTGGCCGAGCGCCGCGCGCGCCTCGGCCCCGACCATCCCAGCGTCGCGCTGTCGCTCCACAACCTGGGCGACATCTACGTGTCCGACGGAAAGCCGGCCCAGGCGCTCCCCCTCCTGCGAGAGGCGGCCGCGCTCCAGCGCCGGACCCTGGGCGAGACCCACCACCGCTACGGCGGGACCCTGGCGATCATCGGCGAGGCGCTCCTCCAGAGCGGTCATCCGGCCGAGTCGGTGACCACCCTCGAGGAGGCGGCCTCGATCCTGACCAGGGCGCTGGGCGAGGACCACCCGACGGCGCTCCAGGCGCGCGGCGCCCTGGCCGTCGCCCGGCTGGCTCTGGCGCGCCGGTCGCGCGGCGGATCACGGCGGGCGATCGACCAGCCGATCGCCGAGCTCGAGCACGTCGCGCCGCGGCTGCCCGAGAACGACGCGGACGGGGCCCGGTTCCGCTTCGCGCTCGCCCGCGAGCTGGTCGCCGCCGGTCGCGACCGCGCGCGCGCGCTCGACCTCGCCGGCCGCGCGCGACGGACCTTCGACGCAACCCACCGCCCCCGCCAGCGCGACGAGGTGGACCGGTGGCTCGCGCGCAGCGGAGCGCCCGGGCGGGTCAAGCGCGGCGCGAGCGCGCGGTGACGCCGGACCGGGCGGGCCGGATCACAGGACCGGCAGGCCCTGGATCGTCATGCCGCCGTCGACCGCGATGCACTGGCCGGTCACGTAGGACGAGGCCGGCATGGCGAGGAAGGCGACCACGGTGGCGACCTCGCGCGGCTCGGCGATGCGGCCGAGCGGCGTCGCGGCCAGGATCGCGGCCAGCCAGTCTGGCCTCGCCAGGATCGACTCGACCAGCGGGGTCCGGGTGTACCAGGGTGAGACGGTGTTGACCCGGATGCCGTCGCGGGCCCACTCGAGGGCGAGGGTTCGCGCCGACTGGGCCAGGCCGGCCTTGGCCGCGGCGTAGGCGACCCCGGTCGGCAGGGCGAGGTGGCCGGCGACCGAGCCGACGTGCACCACGCTCGCGTCGCCGGCCTCGCGCAGCCACGGGTGGAGGTCGCGAGACAGCAGGAGCGGCGAGACCAGGTTGAGATCGATCAGGCGGGCGATGGTCTGGTCGTCGTAGCCGACCAGGGGGCCGCGCACGTTGGTGCCGGCGTTGTGGACCAGGACATGGAGCGGGCCGCGCTCGCGGACCGCGTCCACGACGCGCGCGCGGCCGGCCGGGTCGGTGACGTCGGCGGCGATCGCGTGGGCGCCGAGGTCGGCGGCGGCCTCGGCGAGGCCGTCGGGCGATCTCGCGACCACGGTGACGGTGGCGCCCAGGTCGATCAGCTCGCGCGCGATCGCCCGGCCGATGCCGCGGCTGCCGCCGGTGACGAGGGCGTTGCGTCCGCGGAGCTGCCAGGGGCTGGTCTGGCTCGACACCGGCGCATCATCCGGGGCCCGGCCCGGGGCGCGCAAGCCGCGTCGGGCGATGTCGCAGGGGAAGCGCCCAGGGGCCCCGATCGGAACTGTTCCGGTACGGTTCGCGACACCCGGCCGAACGCGCCATTCCGAGCACCTGGAACGATGTCCGCGGCCCGCCGGCGTGGCATTGCAGTTGCTCGAGAGAGGTGATGGCCAGGAGCGCGCGAATCGGTGCAGGATGCGCGATGGACTGACGCCGGTGCAACCGGTCGGCCGCGTGGGGACTTGATGGGCAGCTCGGGAGACGAGTCGACGGTGAACGGGAGGCAGGCGAACCGCGACGGGCGTGGTCGCGAGGATCCGATCACGCCATCCGGCCAGCAGCCGGCCTCCGCCGACAGCACCAACGAGCTGCTCGGCCCCACCCTGACCGTGCAGGCGCCACCCGAGGGGGAGAGCGATCGCGAGCCGCCCTTCATCCGGCCGCTCGCGGTGGGTGATCCGAAGCGCTACCGCCTGATGGGGGAGCACGCGCGCGGCGGAATCGGCCGCATCCTGCGCGCGCTCGACGTCGCGCTCGGCCGTCGGGTCGCGATCAAGGAGCTCATCAGCCCCAGCCACGAGGCCGAGGCGCGCTTCGTGCGCGAGGCGCGGCTGACCGCGCGGCTCGAGCATCCGTCGATCGTGCCGGTCCACGATGCCGGCCGCTGGCCGGACACCGGCAAGCCGTTCTACGCGATGAAGATGGTGTCCGGAAAGTCCCTGCGCGACCTGGTGCACGCCTCTCCCACCATCGGCGAGCGGCTGGTGCTCATCCCCAACCTGCTCGCCGTCGCCGAGGCAGTCGCCTACGCCCATTCGGAGCGGATCATCCACCGCGATCTCAAGCCGCCCAACGTGATCGTCGGGGCGTACGGCGAGACGGTGGTGATCGACTGGGGGCTGGCCAAGGACCTGGCCCAGACCGAGTCGCGCGGCAGCGGCGGCCCGCCCTACCGCGGCGGTCCGGTCGACGAGCTGACCATGGATGGCGCCGTCCTCGGCACGCCGTCGTTCATGGCGCCGGAGCAGGCGCGCGGCGAGGAGGTGGACGAGCGGGCCGACGTCTACGCGCTCGGCGCGATGATCTACTTCGTCCTGTGCGGCGAGGCGCCCCACATCGGCGACGACGCCCGCGCCCTGCTCGAACAGGTGGGGAGCCGCCCTCCGACGCCGATCCGCGAGCGCCAGGCCGGGGTGCCGCCCGATCTGGGCGCGATCGTCGACAAGGCGATGGCGCACACTCCCACCGACCGCTACCGCACCGCCGGGGATCTGGCCGCCGATCTGAAGCGGTTCCTCGACGGCCAGCTGGTCGGCGCGCACGCCTACTCGTGGCGGCAGCTGGTCGCGCGCTGGATCGGCCGCCACCGCGCGGTCGCCGCGCTGACCGCCGCGTTCGTGGTCGCCATCGCCGCCGGCGGCGCCTGGTTCGTGTCGCGCGAGCAGCGCCTGCGCCGCGACGCCGAGGCCGCCCGCGACCGGGCCGAGGTCGAGCACCGCCGTGCCGACGCGCAGTCGCTCGCGCTGCTCGAGCAGAACGGGCGCCGCGAGCTGGACCAGGGCCGGCCGCTGCGCGCGGCGGTCTACCTGGCCGAGGCGTACCAGCGGGCGCCGACCTCGCTGGCGCTGCGCTCGCTGGTGAGCCAGGTGGTCGGCGCGCTCGAGAGCCACCGCTTCGCCCTGACCGGCCACACCGACGACGTCGTGACGGTGGCGTACAGCCCGGACGGCCGGCGCATCGCCACCGGCAGCACCGACACCACGGTCCGGCTGTGGGACGCGGCCAGCGGGAAGGCGCTGTCGGTCCTGCGCGGGCACACCCGCAGCATCGAGGACGTCGCGTTCTCCCCCGATGGCGCGCGCGTGCTCAGCGCCGCGGGAGACTTCACCATCGTCTGGGACGCGGCGACCGGCGCCGAGCTGCGCCGCTTCCCGGGTGGCGGGTTCCGGGTCGCCTTCACGCCGGACGGAGCGCGGGTGGTGGTGGGCGGCATGGACGGACACCTCGACGTGTGGGACGCGGCCAGCGGGGCGCAGGTGATCAGCGTCAAGCCGTACGTGGACCGGCTGTCGGCCATCGCGTTCGCGCCCGACGGACAGCGGGTCCTCACCGCCGCGTGGGACGGGCGCATGACCGTGTGGGACTGGCGCAGCTGGAAGCAGCTCACCGCGCTGCCGACCATGGACAACATCGTCGCCACCGCCGCCTTCAGCCGCGACGGCAAGTGGCTGCTGACCGGCGACGCCGACGTCACCCTGCAGGTCCGCCGCGCCGACACCGGCGCGATCGCGCACACGATCCTCCTCCCGGAGGGGGCTCGCTTCATGAACGCGTGGTTCTCGCCCGACGCGCGCCTGGTGGTGACCAGCTCGTTCGACGGGGTCATCCGGGTCTGGCATGCCAGCAGCGGGGCGCTCCTGCGATCGATCGACACGGTGGCGCACGGCAAGCTGTTCGACGCGGCGCTCTCGCCCGACGGCACCGCGATCGCCACGGTCAACTACGAGCACGGCGACGTGTGGAGCGTGACCGATCCGAGGGCGCTGGTGGTCGGGGCCAGCGTGGACCACCCCCCGTCGGCGCTGTACCCGGGGGTCTACACCGGCGACGGCTCGCGCTTCGCGGCCGGCTTCTCGTCCGAGGCGCGCGAGGAGGTCCGGGTGTGGGACGCGCGCACCGGCGCGGTGCTCGCCGTGTGGCCGGAAGTCTCCTCGGCCTTTGCGCTGGCGACCAACCGCGACGGCTCGCGCATCCTGACCAGCGGCACCGACGGAAAGGCGCCGCGCCTGTGGGACGGCAGCGGCGCGCTGATCACGCGGCTCGAGGGTCACACCAAGATGGTCCACGGGGTCGCCGCCAGCCGCGACGGCGAGCTGTTCGCCACCGCCAGCTACGACCAGCAGGTGCGCTTCTGGCGGGCCGACAACGGCGACAAGGTCGGCCCGGTCCTGACCTTCGACCGGCGCCCGACCTGCCTGTCGTTCTCGCCGGACGGCTCGCGGCTCGCGGTCGGCGACGCGCGCGGGCAGGTCACGGTGTGGGCGACCGGCTCGGGCAAGCGCCTGCTCGCCTTCGAGGCCCATCCGACCTGGATCCAGGACATCGAGTACAGCCGCGACGGCGCGCTCCTGGTCACCGCCGGGCGCCAGGACCACACCGCGCGCACCTGGGACGCGCAGACCGGCGCCGCGCGGCGCTCGTTCATCGGACACACCGACAACCTCATGCGCGCGGCGCTCAGCCCCGACGGATCGCAGGTCGCCACCGCGTCGGTCGACAACACCGCGCGCCTGTGGGAGGAGAGCTCCGGCGAGCTGCTCCGCGTCATCCGCGGGCCGGCCTACTCCGCCGAGTTCAGCCCGGACGGCGTCTCCCTGTTCACCACCGGGCTGCGCGAGTACGCGGTGCGATGGGACATCCGCCTCGACCGGCGCACGCCCGACGAGATCGCCAGGCTGGTCGCCGCGGCGTCGCCCTGGCGGCTCGAGGATGGCCGGCTGATGCCTCGCACCGCCAGCACTCACTGAGCGCGCCGTTCTCCCCGGCGTCAGCGGCCGTGGCCGCCGTGGTGGAGCGCCGCGCCGGTCTGGCCGTCGAACAGGTGGACGAAGCGCTCGTCGATGGCCGCGCCGACGGTCTGGCCGAGGGCCAGCTCGAGAGTGCTCGGGACGATGCTGCGCAGCTCCACGCCCCCTTCGAGCTCGAGCCCGACCACGACCTCGCGCCCCTCGGGGACCAGGTCGACCACCCGCGCCGCGACCGCGCCCTGCCCGGCCGGCGTCACCGCCACGTGCTCGGGGCGGATGCCGATCGCCGCGCTGGCCAGGCCGCCCAGCCCGGCCAGCCCGTCGCCGCTCGATACCCGCATCACCCGCCGGCCGCGGCTCTCCAGCCAGGCGTCTTCGCCGGCGCCGACCACTGCCAGCTGGTCGAGGAAGTTCATCGACGGCACGCCGATGAAGCCGGCCACGAACCGGTTGGCCGGCCGCTCGTACAGCTCGCGGTGGCCGCCACCCTGCTGGATCCGACCGTCCTGCATCACGTAGATGCGGTCGGCCAGCGACATCGCCTCTTCCTGGTCGTGGGTGACGATGATCGTGGTGATGCCGGTCTCGCGCTGGACCCGCCTGATCTCGCGGCGCATGCGCGCGCGCAGCTCCTGGTCCAGGTTGGACAGCGGCTCGTCCATGAGGAGCAGGGTCGGCCGCTTCACGATCGCGCGGGCCGAGGCGACCCGCTGCTGCTGGCCGCCGGACAGCTGGCTGGGCTTGCGGTCGAGCAGCTCCTCGAGCCCGGCCAGCGCCGCCGCCTCGCCAACCCGCCGGGCGATCTCGGCGCGCGCCACGCCCTGTAGCTTCAGCGGGAAGCCGATGTTCTCGCGCACGGTCAGGTGCGGGTAGAGCGCGTAGCTCTGGAACACCAGACCGACGTTTCGGCCGCGCGGGTGGACGCCGACCATGTCGGCGCCGTCGAACAGCACCTGGCCGGCGCTGGGCTGGTAGAGCCCGGCCAGGATGAAGAGGGTGGTCGATTTCCCGCACCCGCTCGGCCCGAGCAGCGCGGCGATCTCGCCGTCGCCGACCTCGAGCGAGAGGTCGCGCAGCACCTCGACCTCGCCGAAGCGCTTGGACAGCCCGCGCAGCTCGATCCGCGCCATCCGCCCTACCCCTTCACCCCGCCCAGCTGGACCCGGCTGAGCTGCTTCTGCGCGAACAGGAAGAAGAACACCACCGGCAGCATGTAGAAGACCGCCACCGCGGCGAGCAGGCCGTACTGGGCCCCGCCGGTCCGGCTCAGGATCGACTGGAGGTACAGCGACAGCGTCCAGCTGGACTTGTCGAAGGTGAACGCGTACACGAACAGGAACTCCTTCCAGCCCTCGAGGAACGAGAAGATGGCGATCGACGCGATGCCCGGCATCACCTGGGGCAGGATCACCCGCCGGTACGCGCCCAGCCGGGTGCAGCCGTCCATGAGCGCGCTCATCTCGCTCTCCCACGGCACCGAGTCGAAGAAGCCCTTCATGACGAAGATGCCGAACGGCAGCTGCAGCGCCACCTTGACCAGGACGATGCCCCACAGGCTGTCGAGCAGGCCCATGTGGAGCAGCACGATGAAGAGCGAGACCAGCAGCGTCACCGACGGGAACGCGTGCAGCACCATGACGAACGCGAGCAAGGGGCCGCGCCCGCGAAAGGTCCAGCGCGAGAAGACGTAGCCGGCGTTGGTGGCCAGGGAGACGTCGAGCACCATGATCGACACCGCCAGCACGACCGAGTTGCGGGTGGCCAGCCACACGCTGGGCACGTCGCGCCCGGCCGCGCTCGCGTCCCACAGGAAGCGCCAGTTGTCGGTGGTGTACGAGGTCGGGAAGATGCCCCAGGTGAGCTCGTGGCCGCGGCCGAACGAGGCCAGCACCAGCCACAGGTAGGCGGCGGCGATCGGCAAGGCGAGGAGGACCAGCGCGGCGATCAGCAGCGCGCGGTTGCGCAGGGCCGCCCCGCTCATCGGTCGACCTCGATGCGGGCCGGCAGCGAGCGCGCGCCCAGCCCGAACACGCGCCAGTAGATCAGCGCGACCAGCGTGCCGATCGCCATGAGCCCGATCGACAGCGCGGCGCCGTAGCCGAGCTCGTAGTCGGCGATGGCGTTGTGGAACACGTACAGGGAGAGGACCTCGGTCTGGTAGAACGGGCCCCCGTCGGTGGACAGGAGGATGTACTCGTACGACGTGAGCAACGACAGCGTCTGGTAGACGGTCACGAACATGACCGGCCAGGCGATGGCCGGCAGCGTGACGTGGCGGATGCGCTGCCAGGCGGTGGCGCCGTCGACCCGCGCGGCCATGATCAGCTGGGGCGGGATCGACTTGATCGCGGCGGTGAAGACGACCATGCCCATCGACGCGCCGACGCAGCCGTTCATCAGCACCACCACCGCCCACGGGTGCGAGGTGAGGAGGTCGTAGTTGCTGCCGCCCAGGCTGCCGGCCACCCGGTTGACCAGGCCGTAGTCGGTCGGGTCGAGCAGGAAGAACCACATCAGCACGTACACCACCGACGGCGTCGCCCGCGGCAGCAGCCACAGCACGCGGAAGACGCTGCCGACCCGCTCCGGCACCTCGGTGGTGAGGATGGCCAGGACCAGCGCGGCCACCACGTTCATGAGCGTGAGGGTGGTGACCACGTAGACCGCGGTGTTGCGCAGGACCACCCCGAACATCGGATCGGCCAGCGGGCGGACCAGCGACGCGCCGCCGACGAAGTGGTAGTCGAACGTGTAGTCCATGTCGCTGAAGGCGAGGACCAGGTTGACCACCGCCGGCAGGAGGTAGAAGAGCGCGATCAGCACCGCGGCCGGCAGGAGCAGGAGCTGCCAGGGGCGCAGGCGCGGGATCCGCCGTCGGCGCGCCATCACTCCACCACCACGTCGTCGCCCAGGCGGGCCCGCGCCACCCGCTCCATGAAGTCGAGCGCCTCCTCCGGGGTGAGGACGCCGACCTCGACCCCGCGGATCGCGTCGTACAGGATCCGCTGCAGGCGCAGGAGCTTGGTGTGGTTGGGCGCGAAGTGGGTGAAGCGAAGCAGCCCGATCATCTCGCGCAGGAACGGGTCGGCCCGGTAGGCCGCGCTCTCGCCCGAGCTCCTGCGGACCACCAGGTGGCTCGAGCCGAGCGCGTGGGCGATGTCGAGGTCGGGATCGAGCGAGCGCTCGATCACCCGGAAGGCGAGCTCCACGTCGGGCGCGTCGGCGTTGACCATGCACGCGAACGGGTGCGAGACCGACACCGGCGGTTGCCCGCGCCGCCCGGCCGGGATCGGGATCGCGATGATCTCGGACGCGAAGCGAGCGTCGTCGATCGCAAAGGCGTGCTGCCACTCCAGCTTGTGCCAGCTGCCGCCGGTCAGGTAGGCGAGCACGTCGCCGCCGACGAAGCCGGCGTAGACCGTGCGGTCGGGATAGCTCATCATGCCGGGCGGCGTGGCCCCGCCGTCGGTGAGGCGATCGAACAGGCGAAGCGTATCGAGGGTGGCGCGGCGCGGGAGGATGAGCCGACCGGTGGCTGGATCCTCGAGGCGGCCGCCGTAGGCGAGGAGGAGCTCGAACCAGTCGAACCCGGTGCGAGTGCGGTGCCAGATGCCGCTCGAGCGGGCGACCACGCGCCGCGCCACCGCCTGCTCGGCCAGCGCGGCCAGGTCGTCGAGCGTGAAGTCGCCGGCGGCCACCCGGGCGGGCAGCCCGCGCACCGCGGCCTCGCTCCAGCCCAGCCGACGGAGCAGGTCCACGCGCAGGTAGGTGACCCGGACCTCGTTGTCCTGCGGCACGCCGTAGACCCGCCGGTCGTGGCGGACCGAGCCCCACAGGACCGGGAACACATCCGCCACGAACGCCGGCCGCGCGGCCAGGAATCGGTCGAGCGGGGCCAGCCGGCCGGCCGCGGCGAACTGCCCGACCAGCTCGTGCCCGCCGCACACGATGTCGGGCGCGTTGTCCGACGCGAACGCGAACACCAGCTTCTTGCCGTAGGCATCATTGCTGGTGGTGGCGAAGTCGACCGCGAGGGCGACGCGCCGGCGATCACCGGCCGCGCCGAGCGCGCGGTTGACCCGCTCCGCCCCGGCCACGAGGTTGGTCTTGCGGGTGTAGGACGACGGCTCGGGCCCGATCGTCCACGCGGTCAAGGTGACGGTGCCGTCCCGGGCCGGCTCGCCGCTGGCCGGACCCGACGTGCAGGCCGCGGCGCCGACCAGGAGCAGCAGGGCACCGGGCGACCACACCCGGCGAGACTACCCCGATCCGCCCATCAGCGGAGATCGCGCGGCAGGAGCGGACGGCCGTAGAGCTGTTCGAGCCCGGTGATGAACGCGCGCGGGTGGAGCTCCGTCGCCAGCAACGGGTCCGCGTGGTGCGGCCCTTCCAGCGCGTGAACGACCGCCGCGAGCCACGCGCGAGGGATGGCCTCGACCGAGTGGAACGCGCCCAGCAGAGCGCCGGTGATCGCGCCGTTGGTGTCGGCGTCGCCGCCGCGGTTGACCACGTCGATGAGCGCGGCCTCGTAGGTCGGCGCGTGGACGAGCTCCCAGGCGGCCAGGCGGAAGGCCACCCGCACGAACCCCTGCTGCTCGTGGATGTGCAGCTCCGGGCCGTACAGCTCCGGGTCCGGGGCGCGCGCGGCATCGAGATCGCGCCGCAGGGCGGCGTGCGCCTGGTTGACCTCGTCGATCAGATCCGCCTCGTCCTCGCCCAGCAGCGCCGCCGCCGCGGCGAGGCTGGCTTCCATGTGATCGACCAGCGCGGCCGGCGTGGACGCGCGCGCGAGCGCGTGCGAGATGCCCGCGTTGAGCGCGGCGCAGGCCAGTCGGCAGCGCGGGTCGGAGTGGGTGATCTCCGACTCCACCAGCGACCCGCGGGCGCATTCGCGCGGCGCCTGGCCCAGGAGCACGCCGATCGGCGCGGTGCGCATCAGCGATCCATTGCCGGCCGCTTGCCGGCCGCGGCGCTCCCAGATCATCCGCCCGGCCGCGGCCGGCGGCGCGCCCCCGGCCACCACCGCCAGCGCGGCCGAGGTCTGGGATCCGACGTCGAACGCGTGCTCGCTCCAGGCCACGTAGCGGCGCGCGATGTCCGGCGAGTCGACCGCGCGCCGGTCGAGCAGGCTCTCGAACAGACACACCGCCATCTGGGTGTCGTCGGTGACCTGGCCGGCTGCCACGCCGAACGGGCCGCCGCCGGTCACGCTGCGGTGCGGCCCCTGGGCCAGGCGCGGGAACCGCGGCGCCGGCAACCGCTCGAACTCCAGGGTGGTGCCGAGCGCGTCGCCGACCGCCAGCCCGAGCAGCGCGCCGAGCGCGCGCCCCGGCTCCACCTCGCTGACCAGCCGCTCGATCGCGTTGGACTCCGGCCCGGCATGGTCGGTCATTCGCGCTCCCCTTCCCCCGAGATCCGATCGATCGCGCGGTGGATCTCGTCCGGATCGAAGTATGCCAGGTACAGGAGCACCGACAGCGCCGAGAAGACCGTGACCGGAAGGGTCAGGTAGATGAACACGTGGAGTGCGATGCCGGCCGGGATGAGCCAGCGCCGGGCGCGCCGGAACCAGAGGCCGACCGCGAGGGCCAGCTCGACGGCCACGGTGCCGACCGACACGACGACCAGCATGGCGCGCCAGCCGGGCATCGCCGGCGGATCCGAGTCGAACAGGTAGGAGAGCAGCTGGGCCTCGAACTTGTCGCCGCGCAGCCAGCCCGGGTTGAGCTTGTCCACCGCGCCCCAGAAGTAGACCGCGGTGAGCTGCACCGCGATGAGCCACTGGGCCCAGACCAGGCCTCGCTCGGGCGGCGGCGGCTGGCCGGCGCGCTCGGCCGCGACCACCGCGCGCCACCGGTCGAGGGAGTACGACCGGCCGCACGGGGTCAGCGCGACGCAGAGGACCGCGGTCAACATCAGATACACGTGGTGGTGAGTCCAGCCCGACTGCCCGCCCACCTCGCCGAACCGCCACGCCGATATCATGATGACCGCGGCGGTGGCCGCCGATGCCAGCTGCGATCGCCAGCCGACCAGCATGGCCAGCGTCGTCAGCCAGAACCCGGCGACCAGCGCGAGCCGCACCGGATCGACGTCACCCCGGAAGGTCAGCTGCTCGCCGAAGCGGACCACGATCACCAGGGCCAGCCCGATGCGCAGGAGCGCGGCCGAGCGGGTCGACGCCTCGCGGTCGAGCACGCGCTCGAGGGCGGCCATCACCTGGCGGCGCACAGGTCCTCCTCGCGGTCGAGCACCGTGCGCAGCCCGTCGCGCTCGCCGCAGCGCAGCTCGACTCGTACCTCGGCGCCGGCGCCGATCTTCTGGCAGATGCGCCGCCCCATCGCGCGGGCTCGACGCTCGTCGGTGATGCGCCGGAAGTCGTCCGGCGCGGCGGTGCGATCCATACCGAAGAGGGCGTAGCGGTCGATCGGGCGGCCGTGGTCGTCGTAGCGCGCCGCGCAGATGCCGACCCCGCGCCGGTGGAACATCTGCCAGGCGCGGACCATCGGCGCCTCGACGCCGAACACCTGGATCGCAGCTGGCGACAGCAGCATCCACGCGGCCGCCGCGGCGAACACGAACCACCGCACGCGCCGGCCCATGGCCGCGATGATGGCACGAGGTGATATCGTTGCCATCCCCATGGCCATCCGTTCCGCCGAGCGATCCGAGGCCGACAACGCCCGGCTCGCCGAGCTGGCCGCGGCCTACACCGAGCGGCACGCCGGCATGGAGAGCTACGTGCTGAGCTGGCGGCTCGCCTTCCTCCTCTTGCGCAAGCTCGGGCTCGATCCGGCCGGCGCGCGCGGCCGGATCGCCAACCTCGCGCTCATCGCGATCCTGCTGTTCGGCGTGCCGGCCGCGGTCGCCGCCGCCACCGACCAGTGGCACCTGGCACCGCTTCGCACCTGGGCGATGGTCGCGCTCCTGTTCGGGGTGCTGGGCGCGGTCATCTACGGCCCGCTGCGCGCGGCCATCGAGGAGTTCCTGTCGCTCCACCGACTCATGGCCGAGGTCGCCGGCCTCGAGCGGCTGGTCGCGTGGGACCGGCGCTGGTTCAGCCTGCGGGTGTCGATCCCGGCCACCGCCCTGTTCGCGACGGCGATGTTCGCGCTGCTCATCGGCCGCATGGACGACGCCTGGTCGCCGATCGACAACGGCACGCTGGTGGTCGCGGCGATGCTGCTCTACGAGGTCGGCGAGGTGCTGTTCACCGTGGTCATGCTCGGGGTCGAGTCGCGCCTGCTCGACCGCTACGACTACGATCTCTACCGCCTGAGCCCGATCGACTCGATCGGCGTGCAGCGCTCGATCCGCGGCTCCAATCGCCTGGGCCTGCTGGTCGGCCTGGTCGCGACCACGATCATCGTCGGCTTCCTGATGCTGTTCGCCGATCAGGCCGCGCTGGTCGGCGAGATAGCGCTGTCGCTGCTGGCGATGGCCTACATCGCCACCGCGATGGGAGTCATCCTGCCGCGCCTGGCGATGAAACGGATCGTGAGGGGCGAGAAGGAGCGAGAGCTGGGGCCGCTCCAGCACCGCCTCGACGAGCTGACCGGGCGCCTCGGCAACCTCAGCGAGCGCGAGGACAAGGAGCTGGTCCGCCTGCGCGAGACCCACGACCTCATCCGCCGCTCCGGCGAGAGCGTGCTGCCGCTCAGCAGCATCGGCCAGCTGCTCAGCTCGCTCATCATCCCGACCCTCACCGTCGCGCTGTCACAGGCCGGGCGCGAGTTCATCCTGCGCCTGTTCCGCTGAGCTCGGCCCGGTCTCGGGCCGGCGCCGCGCGGCTCAGCGGGCGACGCCGTGGATCTTGAGGCTGATGAGCTCGTCGACGCTCAGGCGGGCGTAGCCGCGCTTCTTGAGCCGGCGGATGAAGTCGGGCGAGACGCCGTGGATCTTCATCGCGACCAGCTGATCCGGCGGGACGCTGCGGTAGCCCTCGGCGCCGAGCGCGCGGATGAGGTCCGGCTCGACCCCGTGAATGCGCATGGTGATGAGGGTCTGGTCGTCGACGCGCCGGTAGCCGAGCGCGGACAGCTCGCGGATGCCCTCGGGCGAGACGCCGTGGATGCGCATCGCCACCAGCTGATCGACGTCGATGCTCCGGTGGCCGAGCGCGGCGAGGTCGCGGATGTAGCGGGGGGTGGCGCCGTGGATGCGCATCGCGACCAGCTTGTCGTAGGGGACGCGCCGGTAGCCGAGCTGATCGAGCTCGCGGACCAGGCCGCGGCTGACGTCGTGGACGGCGAGGGTGAAGACCTGCTCGCCGGAGAGGTCGCCGTAGCCGAGCGCGCGCATCCCGGCGCGAAAGCCGGGGTCGGGGGCGAAGGTGAAGTGGCCCGATCCCTTTCCGAGGTGAAACCAGCCCTCGCACTGGAACCGGCCGGCGTCGCGGGCGATCTGGAACCGGAACGAGGCGCCGGGGGTCGCCTCGGCCTGCTGCCAGTCGAGCCCGCGGATGATCGAGAGCGGGACGTCGTCACTCGACGACATGGTGTGGTTCGAGCGCTGGCTGCGCTGGATGGTCAGTCGCGCGGTGCCGGCGGTGTCGCCCCGCTCGAGCAGCCACTGGCCGCCGATCGCGCCCGCCGGTGCGGCCGTCGTGACCGAGGTGGGACGCGGTGGAGGGGACGCCGACGCGCGACCGCCGCCGCCGAGAAAGGCAGAGAGCGCGCCGGCGAGGACCACGGCCCTGGCCACGGGGAACGGCAGGGACATGGACGATGTCATCGGGCTCATCGAGATCTCCGTTCCGGCACCAGGCCGTGGATTCGCATGGAGACGAGCTCATCGGGCGAGAGCGACCGCCCGGCCAGCCGCCGCGCCTCGCGGACGAACGCGGGCGTGACGCCGTGGATCTTCATCGCCCGGAGCTGGTCGGGGCCCGAGACCGTCGCGCCCGCGGCGCGCAGCTCGCGGGCGTAGGCGGCGGTCACCCCGTGGGTCTTCAGCGACAGGAGGGTGTCGACGTCGACGCGGCCGAAACCGAGGCCGTTCATGGCGCGGACGAAGTCGCCGCGAACGCCGAGCGAGCCGAGCGCGATCAGCTTCGGGACCGGGATCCGGGTGTAGCCGAGCGCGATCATCTCGTCGATCAGATCGGGCTCGTGTAGATCCGACTCGTGCCGATCCGGCCCGCGCCGATCGGGCCCGCCCCGATCGGGCGCCTGTCGATGAGGAGAGGCGGCCGGGCGTGGCGGCGCCGGTCGGGGCGGTGGCGGCGGCGCCCGCGGAGCGGCGGGCGGTGGCGGAGCGGCCTGGATGGGCGCGGCGAACGCCGCCAGCTCGGGAGATGATGAGCCCTGTCCCTCGGGCGCGGCGACCGGCGCGGGCAGCGGTCGCGGGGCGGGCGCGGGGTGCAGCGAGGGCATCGCCGCCGGGGTCGGCAGCCGGCCTCCGTCCTGGTGCGCGGCGCTCGCGCTCGCCCACGCGCACACGAGCAGCGCGATGCCCACCGCGGCCGCGACCGTCGCGGACGATCGGCGAGTGTCGGTCGGGGCCAGCAGGCGGCGCGCCCGCCCCAGCAGCGAGCCTCCGGTCGCGCCCATCGCCAGCGCCGGGGGCGCGCGCATCGCCTCGAGCTCGGCCAGGGCGCGCACGTAGCCGGCCGCGTCGCCGCACTGTGCGACCGCGACGTCGTCGCAGCAGCGCTCGCGCTCCTCGCGGACCTGCCTCGAGACCCACCAGGTCGCGGGGTGATAGAAGAGCAGCGTCTCGACCGCCGACTGGAGCAGATTGACCAGATAGTCGTGCCGGCGGATGTGCGCCAGCTCGTGGGCCAGGATGGCCTCGACCTGCCAGGGCGTCAGCCCGGTCAGCACGCGGGCCGGGACCACGACCACCGGGCGCAACCACCCGATCACCGACGGCACCTCGGCCACCGCCGACGCGGCCAGGCGCACCGGGCGAGAAACGGCCAGCGCGTCGCGCAGGCGCGCGAGCGACGCCAGCCAGTCGGGCGCGGGCGGCTCGCAGCCGCGCACCGCGAGGCGGCGCGCCGCGATCCATCCGCCGGCGAGGCGGAGCGAGAGGAAGCACACCCCGACCAGCCAGGCCCCGAACAGCCACGGAATCGCCGGATCGAGCCACCCGCGGGCCGCCCGCTGCCAGGCGCTCATGCTGGATGGATCGATCGGCTGCACGGCCGGCGCGGCCGGCGCGGCCGCCGCGAGCACGCCGGGCGCGATGTCGAGTCCGGGCGCGCTGACCGGCGCGGGTGCGGCGGACGAGGGACGCGTGACCGGAGCCGCGCGGCCGGACGCCCGCTGGTGGAGGATGGCAAACGTGGCCGCGGTCGACGCGAGCATCGCCACCAGCGCCGCGCACCCGGCCAGGTAGCGCAGCCGCGCGGCCGCCGCGGGCAGCGCGAGCCGCACGACCGCGAGCGCGGCCGCGATGGCGCACCCCTGCCACAGGAAGTGGACCAGCGCCCAGCCCAGCGCGCGCACCGCCGGGGCGGCCGGCTCGAGCAGCGGATCGATCATCGCTTCCGCCCCTCGTAGCGATCGAGCAGCGCGCGGATCTCGGCGAGCTCGGCGGACGAGGCGCGCTTCGATCCGAGCGCGCTCACCACCAGCCCGGCGGCGGAGCCGTCGAAGGCGCGATCGACCAGGTCGTTGACCAGCAGGCGCTGGGTCTTCTCGCGCTCGCCCACCGCCCGGTAGACGTGCGCCTTCTGGCCCTCGTCGCGCTCGACCAGGCCCTTGCCGGCCATGATCTGGAGGATCTTGAGGACGGTCGTGTAGCCGTTCTCCCGGGTCTCGGCCAGCACTTCCTGCACCTCGCGCACCGTGCTCGGCCCCCGCTCCCAGAGGACGTTCAGGATCTCGAGCTCCGAATCGGTCGGCCGCTGCAGCCTCGTTCTCGCCACGACGCCATCCTACGATCGAATTCGTAGGAATCAACGAAATAATTCGTAGGAGCGAACTGGTGCGACCATCCCCGCCCCATCGACCGACCGACCGACAAGGACATGCCATGAAGGACAGCCCCCTCGATCTCGCGCGCGCCGCCGTGGTCCGCGACCACATGGAGTCGGAGAACCACCACGCGTTCGACGCGACGATCGCCACGTTCGCGCACCCGCGCTACGAGCTCATCGCCACCGGCGAGGTGTTCGACGGCGAGGACGAGGTCCGGCGCTACTACGCCGATACCCGCGCCGCGTTCCCCGATCAGCGCAACCAGCTGCTCGCGCTGCACCCGTCCGACGACAGCGTGATCGTCGAGTTCATCCTCGAGGGCACTCACCAGGGCCTGCTGCGCGGGCTGCCACCGACCGGCCGAGCGTTCAAGACCCAGCTGAGCGCCATCTTCTTCTTCGGCCCCGGCAGCGATCGCATCGTGTGCGAGCGGGTCTACTTCGACGCCGGCCTGATCCTGCGCCAGCTCGGCCTGGCGTCCGATCCGCGCTCGACCCGCGGCCGGATCGAGACCGCGATCACCCATCCGGTCACCGTCGGCCGCGCCCTGCTCGGCCGCGCGCTCAGGCGCTGACGTCCCGCGCGCGCCTACTTCCGGCGTTCGAGCCAGTGCTCGAAGCTGCCGACGATGCCGCGGCGGAACAGGACCACACAGAGGACGAAGAAGAAGCCCTGGATCACCGAGATCCACGCGCCGAGCCCGGTCAAGAGATCCTCGGAGGCGATGACCAGCGCCGCGCCGACCAGGGGACCGCCGGTGGTGCCGAGGCCGCCGACCAGCGCCATCAGGACGACCTCGCCGGACATGGTCCACTGCACGTCGGTCAGCGAGGCCAGCTGGAAGACGAGGACCTTGGTCCCGCCGGCCAGGCCGGCCAGCGCCGCCGACAGCACAAAGGCGATGAGCTTGTGGTGGTCGGTGTGGTAGCCGAGCGAGACCGCGCGCGGCTCGTTCTCGCGGATCGCCGCCAGGACCTCGCCGAACGGGGAATGGACCGCGCGGTAGGCGATCGCGATGCCGCCCGCGCACACGACCAGGACGAAGTAGTAGAGCGACGTGTTGCTGGCCAGGCTGATGAAGCCGAACAGCTCCCCGCGCGGAACCGCCTGGATCCCGTTCTCGCCGCCGGTGACCTGGGACTGCAGGCAGAAGAAGAAGATCATCTGGGCGAAGCTGAGCGTGATCATCGCGAAGTAGATGCCGGCCAGGCGGATGGCGAGCCGGCCGACCACCAGGCCGATCGACGCCGCCACCAGCACGCCGAAGCCGACCGCCAGCTCGGGGGTCAGCCCCCACACCTTGGCCGCGTGGGCCGACGCATAGCCGGCGGCGCCGAAGAACATCGCGTGGCCGAACGACAGCAGCCCGGTGTAGCCGATGAGGAGGTTGAAGGCGCACGCGAACAGCGCGAAGCACATCATCTTCATCAGGATGACCGGATAGGCCACGTGCGGCAGGACGCACAGCACCACCAGCACGGCGATCACGGCGGCGCGCCGCCGGTTCGGCGCCGTCATCACGCCGCTCTCCCGAACAGGCCGCGTGGCCGCACCAGCAGGACCAGCGCCATGATGACGAAGATGACCGTGGTCGACGCCTGCGGGTAGAACACCTTGGTGAAGCCCTCCGCGATCCCGAGCGCGAAGCCGGTGAGGATCGAGCCGCCGATCGACCCCATGCCGCCGACCGCGACCACCGCGAAGACGACGATGATGAGGTCCGAGCCCATGAGCGGGCTCACCCGGTAGATCGGCGCGGCCAGGACCCCGGCAAACGCGGCCAGCGCGCCGCCAAAGGCGTAGGTGGCGGTCATGAGCCGCGGCACCGCCACCCCGAACGCCTCGAGCAGGCGCGGGTTCTCCGCCGCCGCGCGCACGGTCGAGCCCAGCCGGGTCTTCTCGATGATCAGCCACACCGCGGTGCACACGACGACCGAGACGGTGATGACCCAGGCGCGATAGCGGGGCAGGAACATGAAGCCGAGGTCGTCGGCCCCGCGCAGGAACCCCGGCACCGGGTAGGGCTGACCCGAGTTGCCGTACTTCATCCGCAGGAGCTCCTGGATGAGGATGGCCAGCCCGAAGGTGAGGAGCAGCCCGTAGAGCGGGTCGAGGTGGCGCAGGCGGCGGATGAGGGTGATCTCGATGACCGCCGACAGCCCGCCGACCGCGAGCGGCGCCAGCACCAGGGCCCAGCCGTAGCCGAGCCCGGCCTTGTCGAGCAGCAGCCACGCGGCGAACGCGCCCAGCGCGTAGAGCACGCCGTGCGCGAAGTTGACGATCTTCATCAGGCCGAAGATGAGCGCCAGCCCCAGGCTGAGCAGCGCGTAGAAGGATCCGTTGATCAGCCCGAGCAGGAGCTGACTGAGGATCGCGCCGCTCATCACTTGCCGGAAGGCCCGGTCACCAGCGGACAGCCGCTCTTGGCCGGATCCTGGAACGCCTGATCGGCCGGGATCTCGCGCACCAGCTTGTAGTAGTCCCACGGGCCCTTCGACTCGGCCGGGGTCTTCACCTGGTAGAGGTACATCGGGTGGCGCTTGCGGCCGTTCGGATCGATGGTGCCCTTGCCGAACAGGGGGTCGTCGGTCGGGATGCGCTTCATGGCGGCCACCACCTTGGCGCCGTCCTTCTCGTCGCCGACCTCGGCCACCGCCTTGAGGTAGTGGCGCACCCCGGCGTAGACGCCGGCCTGCACCATGGTCGGCATGCGGCCCTCGCGCCGCTCGCCGAACTTCTTGGACCAGGCGCGGGTCGCGTCGTCGCGATCCCAGTAGAAGGACGAGGTCAGCATGAGCCCGCCGGCCACGTCGAGGCCGAGCGCGTGCACGTCGCTGAGGAAGACCAGGAGGCCGGCCAGCTTCTGCCCGCCCTTGCCCAGGCCGAACTCGGAGGCCTGCTTGATGGCGTTGACGGTGTCGCCGCCGGCGTTGGCCATGCCGATGACGTCGGCCTTGGACGCCTGCGCCTGCATGAGGAACGAGGAGAAGTCGGTGTTGTTGAGCGGGTGGCGCACGCTGCCGAGCACCTTGCCGCCGTTCTCCACCACCACCGCGGTGACGTCGCGCTCGAGCGCCTGGCCGAACGCGTAGTCGGCGGTGATGAAGAACCAGGTCTTGCCGCCGGAGCGCACCACCTCGCGACCGGTGCCGTTGGCCAGCGCCCAGGTGTCGTAGGTCCAGTGGACGGTGTTGGGCGAGCAGGCCTTGCCGGTCAGATCGGCCGCCGCCGGCCCCGACGCGATGAACACCTTGTTCTGGTTGCGCACGATCTCGTTGACCGCCAGCGCCACCGACGAGGTCGGCACGTCGACGATGACGTCGACGCCCTCGTTCTCGAGCCAGCGGCGCGCCACCGCCGAGCCGACGTCCGGCTTGTTGCGGTGATCGGCGGAGACGACCTCGATCGGCCGGCCGCCGATCTTGCCGCCGACCTCCTCGACCGCCATCTTGGCCGCCTCGACCGAGCCGTCCCCGGCCAGGTCGGAGTAGAGCCCGCTCAGGTCGGTGAGGACGCCGATGCGGATCGCCGCGGCCCCGGCGGACGGCGTCGCGCCCTCTGGCGCGGGAGCCGACTTGCCGCTGCCCTTGGCGGCCTCACCGCCGCTCTTGTCGCCCTCGCCCTCGCGCTTGTTGCAGGCGAGCGCCACCGCTCCGATCAGGCCGAGGACTGCGATCCGTCGAATCATCTGTTCCTCCTTGCGCCGGGTGCCAGTGATTGACTACACGCTCAGGTACTTGCTCAGCCGCTCGGAGGCGGCGTCCAGCTCGGCGGCGTCGATCCGGTCGATCACGACGCCGCGCTCGATGACGAAGTGGCGATCGGCCACCTTGGCGGCGAACGGCAAGCTCTGCACCACCAGCACGATGGTGAAGCCGCGCTCCTTGAGCTGGCGGATGGTCGCGCCGATCTGCTGGACGATGACGGGGGCCAGCCCCTCGGTCGGCTCGTCGAGCAGGAGGAAGCGCGCGCCGGTGCGCAGGATGCGGGCGAGGGCCAGCATCTGCTGCTCGCCGCCCGACAGCGCGGTGCCCGGGCTGCGCAGGCGCGCGCGCAGGTTGGGGAACATGTCGAACAGCTCCGGCACCGTCATGCCGCCGTCGCGGATGCGCGGGGGCAGGAGCAGGTTCTCCTCGACGTCGAGGCTGGCGAAGATGCCGCGCTCCTCGGGACACAGCGCGATGCCGAGCCGGGCGATGGTGGCCGGCCGCTCTCGCACGAGCTCGCGCCCGCCGAAGCGGATCGATCCGGTGCGCGGCGAGACCATCCCCATGATCGAGCGCAGCGTGGTGGTCTTGCCGGCGCCGTTGCGGCCGAGCAGGCTGACCAGCTCACCCTCGCGCACGTCGAAGCTGATCCCGTGAAGCACGTGCGACTCGCCGTACCAGGCGTTGAGGCCCTCCACCGCGAGGAGCGGCGGCCCGTCCGGGCGCGGCCGGGCCTGGGCCGCCTCACTCATCGCTGGTCCCCAGGTACGCCTGGATGACCTCGGGGTTCCTGCCGATCTGGGCGTAGTCGCCCTCGGCCAGGACCTCACCGCGGGCCAGCACGGTGATCCGATCGCACAGGCGCTCCACCACCGCCAGGTTGTGCTCGACCATGAGGACGGTGCGGCCCTGCGCCACCTGGCGGATCAGCGCCGCCACCCGGTCGACGTCCTCGTGGCCCATGCCCGCGGTCGGCTCGTCGAGCAGCAGCGTGTCGGGGCGAGCGGCCAGGGTGGTGGCGATCTCGAGGGCGCGCTTCTGCCCGTACGGCAGGAGCGCCGCCGGCTCGTGCGCGGCGGCCGACAGCCCGACCTGGCCCAGCAGATCGGTCGCCTCGCCGTCGAGCGCGGCGAGCACCCGCGACGATCGCCAGAAGTCGAACGAGCGGCCGCGCGCGCGCTGGAGCGCGAGCCGCACGTTGCGCAGCGCGCTCAGGTGGGGAAACACCGACGAGATCTGGAACGACCGGACCATCCCCAGCCGCGCGACCGCGGCCGCCGGACGGCGCGTGATGTCGACGCCGCCGTAGAGGATGCGGCCGCGGGTCGGCACCAGGAACCTGGTCAGCAGGTTGAAGCAGGTGGTCTTGCCGGCGCCGTTCGGCCCGATGAGCCCGTGGATGGTCCCGCGGCGGACCCGGAGATCGACTCCGTTCACCGCGACGAAGCCGCGGAACTCCTTCGTGAGTCCGTGAGTCTCTAGGACCGTATCGGCCATGACGCGGCGCGGATCGGAAGCAAGGCGTCGAAGCGATGTGGGAACGGGTGGCAGGCAGCCACACCGACCCTCGAACGAAGCGAAGGTGACCATACCCGGATCGACGCCGCGCGCGAAGCGCCGCGGGCAGAAGCCGCGCTTCACCAGATCGGGGGCGAGGTGCGCAGCGCGGCGCGGCAATCCAGCTCCGCCAACAGGCCGGCGGGCCCGGCGTCGCGCCCTCGACGGCTCTACTCCCCGGCGCCGCGCCGCGCGCGAGAGACGAGATCGTTGATGAGGCCGGCCGCGGAGCCGGGGTTGTCGACGGTGATGACCAGCGTCCCGCGTGCGCCGCAGTCGAGCTCGATCCCTTCGCCGCGGCGGACCACGATGGAGGCGCGGCGAGAGAAGAGGAGGCTGCCCCGATAGCCCCACCCGCCGCGGCCGAGCGGCCAGACGTCGACGACCCGCGCGGCGAGGATGTGCGACAGCGGCATGCGCTGGCGCGGAAACGACAGTGGTCCGAACGAGATGGTGACGCAGCTTCCATCCACCCGGACGCGAACGACCGCGAAGCAGGCCAGGACCAGACCGCCGAGGACGAGCGCGGCCGCGACCTCGACAGACGCGAACAGGAGCGCCGCCACGCCGGCGCAGGTGATGGCGATGCTCCAGGCCGCGCACCACGGGTTGGCGGCCGAGCCGGTCCAGATCGCGCGCTCGGTGGCGCCGAGCCCGATCGAGGCGCGGCCGGCGAGGTCCACCGGCGCGGCGTCCGCCTCGAGGAGGGCGGCGAGCCGGCCGGTCACGGCGGCCGCCAGCACCGGGGTCGCGATCAAGGCCGCGAGCCACTCGATGGTCAGCCGACGCGCCGCCGACCACGACGGTGCATCCAGGTTGAGCGCCACAACCATGACCGCGAGGATGGCCGCGAGCACGCCGAGGAAGCTGGCCATCGCCAGCGGCGCGGCGATCTCCCGCGGCCGAGCCCCGCGCTGGCGCGTCACCGCGAACGCGCCGAGGGCGGACATGCCAGCCATGACCGCGAGGAAGACCACCACGACCGCGCGCGGCAGCGCGGCGTTCGGTGCCCCGGAGATGCCCCAGTGCGCCGCCATCGGCTCGGGCAGGCGATCCCAGGCCCACCGCATCGACCCGATCGCCACGCTCGACCAGACCAGCGGGACGATCACACCGAGAGAGTCGCGAACGATACGGACGCTCATCCTCATGACAGCTCCTCCAGCAGGGTCTTGAGCTCACGCAGCCCGACGCCCTCGCGCCGGGCCTCGGCCAGGAGCGAGCGCGCCAGCTCGACGAGCCGCGCGCGGCGGTTGCCGGCACCGCGCACGATCACGCCCCGACCCCGCCGCATCTCGACCAGGCCCTCGTCGCGGAGCGCGCCATAGGCGCGCAGCACGGTGTGCATGTTGACCTCGAGGGACTCGGCCAGCTGACGGGCCGGCGGCAGCTGCTCACCGTCGGTGAGCCGGCCCTGCCCGAGCGCGCGGCGCAGCTGGGCCGCGATCTGCTCGTGAAGTGGCTCGGCGCGGCCCGGGTCGATGCGGATCAACATTGTTCTAGTAACAATAGAACAATTGAAGCCGTCGTCAAGCCCCGCGCGAAAGACCGCCGCCGATCCGCGGCCTGCCGATCAGTAGCGGGCCGCGGCGATCGCCCAGCGCTCCTGGATCCAGGCGCGCACGTACTCGATCTCCTGCGCGTAGCTGGTGAGGTCGGTGCGCTCGCCCCAGTAGCTGGCGTACTCCGCCCCCCAGCGCTCCTCGTCGCGGCGGACCGCCGCGTCCATCTCGGCCACCCATCCGTCGAAGAAGGCGAGCACGCCGTCCACCTGCCATACGCCGGCCAGCGCGTCGCGGAAGCGCGCGTGGAGCGGGTCGGCCGTGCTCGGGTCGCCCAGCAGGCGCTCGAACACCTCGTTGGCCCACACGTACTCGTCCGGGTCGGCGTCCGGCGGCTGGCGAATCGTCTCCCAGTCCTGGCCGAAGCTGCTGTTGAAGTCCCAAGGCACGGCGCGGAACGGGCCACCCGCGAGCGGGTCGTGATAGAGGTACGAGTTCTTGCCAGCCGAGTCGTCCGCCTCGACCAGGCTGACCAGGAGCCACCAGTCCTCGAAGTCGCGCCGGTCGATCCGCGCGTCCAGGTCGGCCGCGAACTCCGCGGGGCTGGAGGTGGCGACCCACTCGACCAGATCTTCCAGATCGGCGAACGCGTCCGGCGCGCCCTCGATCGGCGCCCCCTCCTTCTTCTCGTAGCCGTCGTGGAGCGTCACCTTGTCGTCCCCCTCCAGGCCGACCAGGCGGAAGTTCGCGTCGTGGGTGATCGCCTTGTAGAGGTTGCCGTCCTGGCGGTAGCCGTGGTCCTCCATGAGGTAGCCGTCCACGTGGTCCAGGACCTCGTAAACCCCGTGATAGGCGCCGTTCAGGAACAGGACCGCGCTGTAGTGCTGGACCTGGAGGTGCCCGGGGTCGAGCCGGTTCCACAGCTCGAACACCAGGCGCTGGCGCAGATACGAGTTGTCGTCGAACGTCGTGTTGAGCACGACCTTGCGCTTGCCGACGAACTGCTTCGCCTCGTCCGACATCTTGTCGTCGCGAGAGAACTTGAGCGTGAAGCTCTTCTTCGGATAGTCGAGCGACGACGCGCCCCGGTTCTTTGCCTCCGTGTCGGCATACGAGTGCCCGCGATAGATGATGGTAGCCGGCGTGTAGTCGTCGCCGTTGACGCCGGGATCTGTCGTCAGGTGAAACACCGGAAGCCCGTACTCCTCCGTGTACGTGACCGGATCGACCGGCACGTTATCCGGATCGTCCCACCGGTCCGCCACACCGATCTTCACCCGTCCAACCTCACCACCGCCGGTGACGTCCAGCTCGTAAACCGCCGCCTGATCCAGCCCCGGAGTCCACGTCAACGTCGAAGCATCCGCGTCCCAGACCGCGCCCTCCGGCACCGGCTCGATGGCCAGCACGGCATCAGTCAGCCCCGTCCCGCACTCCGCCCGAACCGTGACCGTCTCCCCCTCGGTCAGCCAGTAAGGCCCGCCCGCCCCAGGGTCACAGACCAGCCCGGCATCCGGCGTCGAGTCGCCGTCGTCGTCGCCATCGCCATCGCCATCATCGGCCGCGCCGTCGTCCGAGGAACCGCCCCCACCCCCGCAAGCGCCCAGACAGGCGACCAGGACCCAAAGATTTCGGCGCATCACCCCCATTCTAGTCCGACGAGCCGAGCCAACCAGTCAAGGATCGGCCCGATCGGCGCGAGGCATCTCCGCCGTGTCGATCGGCCCCCCGCCGCAACGCCACCCGACCCGGAGCAACCACCCGCGAGCCGGAACCACCGGCGCCGGAGCCCCACCCCGGTGAAGCGGATGAGCGCCCGCATCGCGCCGAGGAACCAGCCCCCGACACCGAGCCAGCCACCCGTCGAAGTAAGCCGCCGACGACATCGGATCGGTCCACGAGCGCGACCGCCGAAGCCGAGCCTCACCAGGAGGCGAGTGCTTCTTCCCGTTCTGGATGACGTACACCAGCGCCGACCGCACCTCACGAGGGGTGCAAAGAATCCGAGAGTGGTACCGGTCCGCGATCACCCGCCCAAACCGTCCCGCCACCCTGTTCAGCCGGCGAGCCACCCGCACCAAGAACCCCTTCATGGCCCGCCCAAGAGCCACCCGGTCCCGAGCCTCCACCAGCAGATGAATATGGTCGCCCTGAACCGAGAAATGAACGATCCGCATCCCCAGCCGATCCCGAGCCAAACAAAGAGCCCCCCGGATCGCCGGATAACTCCGGAACCCCCGCAAACTCCGAAGCCCCCGAACCACCCGGCAAGTCACATGAACCGGATGCCGAGAAAGCAAAAACGCCCGCCGCCCATGCCTGACCCCGGCCCTGCCGCCCAATGCCTTCCGCCCCGCCCCACGCCGCCGCCCACCCCATGGACGAGGAGCCGGAAGCTCGAGGCCAAGCTGCCGCCAGGGACGGGCACGTCGTCGGTCGCCGCGGCGGCCGCCACCGTCGCTGCCACCGCCGCCACTGATCCCACTGCTGCCACTGATCCCACCGCTGCCACCGATCCCGCCGCCGCCAGCACGGCCCGCACGACGCCCCGCTCGATTCTTCAGCACGAGCCCATATCGGACCGCCGAGAAGATGTTGCCGCCCGACCCCGAAAATCCGACGCGGCGCGACTCGGCGCGAGCGACGCGACGCGACGCCGCGAGAAATTGTCCGCCGAATCAAAGGCGGGCGGAGGCGCCCTCGCCGCGGCAGCCCGGACCTGAGAGCGATGAATGGAGAGCTCCGTGGCTCCGTGGCTCCGTGGCTCCGTGGCTCCGTGGCTCCGACGGCTCCGTGGCTCCGTGGCTCCGTGGCTCCGTGGCTCCGAGTGCTCCGACGGCTCCGACGCACCCTTGGACGCCGCGAGAAGATGTCCGCCCAATCAAGCGCGCCCGGGAGGTCGCCACGAACCCGGACTCGAGGACGGTGAACCCTCGGACGCTCCGAGAAGTTGTGCGCCGAATCAAGTGCGCGCGGCGGCGCCTCGCCGCGGCGCCCCCCGGCCCCGAAGACGATGGGCAGCGTCGACAGCTCGGGCAGCTCCGACGCACCTCGGACACCGCGAGAAAGAATGTCCGCCCGATCAAGCGCGCACGGCGGCGCCCACGCCGCGGCTGGCGGCGCGCACGCTCGCCGGGGTCGGCACCGCGTCCGGCGACATCTCCTCGGCCGGCCTCTCCTCTGCCGGCGCCTCCTCGGCCGGCATCCCTCAGCCGGCGTCCCCGGGGTGGAAGCGGCGCTGCCCGGCACTTCCTCGGCCGGCCTCCTCGACCCGGTCGCCTCGGACTTGAATCGGCGGACAATCGCCCGGCCGTGCGCGTCGGCCTGCGTCAACCCCGACGCCCGGAGGCCGCGGCGCGTCTCCTCGGCCGGCGTCTCCTCGGCCGGCGTCTCCCCGGCTGGCGTCGCCGCGGTCGAAGCGGCGCTGCCCGGCACCTCCTCGGCTGGCCTCCTCCGACCCGGTTGCTCGGACTTGAATCGGCGGACAATCGCCCCGGACGTGCGCGTCGGTCTGCGTCAACCCCGACACCCGGAGGCCGCGGCGACTCCTCGGCCGGCGACTCCTCGGCCGGCACTCCTCGGCCGGCGACTCCTCGGGTGGACGCCGCTGCCGAGCAGCTCCTCGGCCGCCTTCTCGCCCGGTCGCGCGGACTTGAATCGGCGCACAATCGCGCGCGGCCTGGCGTCGGGCCGCGTCACCCCCGACATCGGGCGTCCGATCGCACCATCAGCGCAAGGCCGTGCCGCCCTGGCGACCCGCGACCTCCACCCAGCGCCTCCGCATCCAGGGCAGCTGGACTCCGCTGGACT
>DATHKR010000051.1:0-59355 GCA_035489015.1 Kofleriaceae bacterium
TCCGGATCTTCCCGTCGAGCCGATCGAGATTTCCGGGTCACAAACCGGCCGCCCCCGCATCCACCGCGACGTACCCGATGGATGCCGGCCCGAGAGGATTCACTCGACGGTCGGCGAAAGGAGCGCCACGTGACTCTGCGAAACATCTCGACGGCTCTGGTTCTCTGTTTCTCTGCACTGGGCTGCACCGGCGAAGGGGACGACGGCGGCGGCGACGGCGATGAGTGCGAGCTCCTCCAGATTCAATGCACCGGCAATACGATCTGCGAGGAAGGCGCTTGCATGGGGGCGTTCCCCCGCAGCTACGAGGTCGGCCTCTCCATTCGCCGGAACCCCGAGCAATGCCCCGGTGGAAGCCTCGACAACCCGAGCTGTCTGCATCCCAGGGCGACGGTCTACTTCAGCGAGATCGCCGATCCGATCCTCGGCGAGCCCGACTCGCCGGACGTGGCCGAGATCGACGTGAACGAAGAGAACCACCTCGTGGTCGAGCTCAGCGATCACAAGTGCCTGATCGAGCTGACCGCGGAACGCCTGAGGAGTGGTTCGGCTCAGTGTATCGGCCTCCTGGCGACCGCCCAGCTGTCGCTGGACATGTTGCCGCTCTAGCCTCTAGCGTGACCCGGAATCGAGCATGCCTTCCTTCCTGGCGAGGCGGAGCAGTCTCTCTTTCAGCCGCTCGAACCTCTTGCGCAGCGCAGCGGCATCCGGCGGGGCGTCCCCGGCCTCGGCGAACACGTTCGCGATCTCCTTCCACGACAGGCCCTTGTCGACGCGAAGGATGAGCAGCGTCTGGTCCTCCGGCCTGAGCGATGCGCGCAGGCTGGCCAGCCGGTCGGCAGCGGCGTGCGGATCTCGACGGAGGGAGCTCGTGCGGACGCGGTCGGCGAGCAGCGAGTACTCGCTCGTGGCCAGCCGCCTGCCGCGCCTGCGGAACGGATCCCGCCAGAACGTCTGGGCCGCATTCCAGGCCAGCTTGTAGGCCCAGGTCCTGAAGCTGCTCTCCCTCCGGAAGCCGGCGATCCCTCTCCACAGGTCCTCGCTGAAATCGGCAAAGACATCACTCGCTGCGGTCCGGTCACGGACAACCGAATGGAGATAGCCGAGGATCTCCGGGCCGTATCCCTTGAGCGCCTCGGTCGCCGCCTCGGCGAGCTCGCCGCGTTCGAGACGCTGCTCGATGCGTGCCTCGAGCGCTGCGCGATCCTGCGCCACGACGAGATCATCCTCCCCCTTTCGGTCGATCTTGGCCAGCCGGCCGGTCCCCGCGGTACGCTCCGGGTCGCCGTCCATGTGGCTCGTCCTGGTCTTCGTCAGCCTGGCTTTCTTCGCCGCGCACGCGCTGTACTTCAGCGCGCGCCTGCGGGGGGCGCTGGCGCTGGTGGTGCCGCGCAGCCGCCGCTGGCTGGGGCCGCTCCGCGCCGCCTATCTGGTGATCGCCCTTTCGCTGCCGGTCCTCCTGCTCGGCTACACGGTGTATGCGCTCGTCGCGCGGCCGGAGACGATCGGCCCGCCCGACAGTCGCCTGTACGACCTCGTGATCGAGCTGCCGTTCTGGCTGGTGACCATCACGTCGCTGCAGTGCTCGCTCCTGATCGTGCCGATCGACCTGGTTCACCTCGGCCTGGCCCGGTTCGGGATCGCGGCCGGCGAGCGGTGGAGGCGGCGGCGCGCGCGGCTCGTGCTCGCCATCGCCGCCGTCTGCGCGATCTACGTCCCGGTCCGCATGGCGATGGACGCGCGCAGCCTCGAGGTCCGGGTCCACGACCTTGCCTCGCCGACCCTGCCGGCCGCGCTCGACGGCCTCGAGATCGCGCTCATCGCCGACATGCAGGCCGACCAGTACACCGGTCCCGAGCGCCTGTCGCAGCTGGTGGACGCGGCCAACCGGGCCCGGCCCGATCTGGTCCTCATCGCCGGCGACATGATCACGCGGGCGCCGCGCTTCATCGAGCTCGCCGCGCGCGAGACCGCCCGGCTGGTGGCGCCGCGCGGGGTGCTGGCCTGCATCGGCGACCACGACAACTTCGCCTATCGCGACCGCGAGCGCAGCCTGCGCGAGGTGCGCGACGCGCTCGCTCGCCACGGGATCCCGATGCTCGACAACCAGGTGCGCGAGCTCCGGGTCGGCGACGCCGCGATCGCGATCGTGTTCGCCACCAACAACTACGTGTCCCGCATCGACCGCGACACCACCCGCCGTCTGCTCGAGCAGGCGGCCGGGGCCGACTTCCGGATCCTGCTCGCTCACCAGCCGAGTGAGGCGCTGATCGCCGATGCGCGCGCCGGCCGGATCGATCTCTTCCTCGCCGGCCACACCCACGGCGGTCAGATCAACTTCTGGCTCCCGTTCCTCGACCTCACCCCCGCGCGCATCGAGAACCGCTACATCACCGGCTCCTTCCGGCTGGGCGACATGCTCCTGGTCGTCTCGAGCGGCCTGGGCATGTCGGTCGCGCCGTTCCGCTATCGCGCGCCGGCCACCCTCGACCTCGTCCGCCTCCACCGCCGCTGACGCACCTCACTCAGTGCGGCCGCAGGACGCCGCGGCGGACCTCGCGCTTGCGGCCCTCGAGCTCGGCGCGGGCCTCGTTCGGCGTGGTGAACCAGCGCAGCGCCTCGAAGTCGTCGTTGAGCGGCGGGTCGTCGGCGTCGGCGCACGCGCCGGCGGCCGCGTCGAGCACCACGCGCGCCTCCTCCAGGTAGGCCGTCAGCGCCCACTCCGGCTCGGTGGCCCGGCGCGAGCGGTACTCCATCTTGCCGGCGCGATAGGAGATGTGGCTGAGCTTCATGGCCGGGTCGGGCCGGCCGGTCCGGTGGCGCCACAGCCCGGTCAGCGGCTCGAAGCGGTACTGGGGCAGGAGCTTCCAGCCGTCGGTGGCGACCAGGTGAATCGCGTCCAGCAGGTACTGGAACTGCAGCTCGCTGAGGAAGTAGTTGAAGTTGACGCGCACCCAGCCCGGCTTGATGCCCTCGCAGCCGCGGACGATCTCGCGCTCGAACTCCTTGGAGGTGTCGAGGTCGATCCCGAGCAGGCGGTGGCCGTAGGGCCCGGCGCAGGAGCAACCGCCGCGCGCCTGGATCCCGAACAGATCGTTCAGCACCGCGACGATGAAGTTGTGGTGCAGGTAGTGGTCGTCGTGGCGGACCACGAACGAGACGATCGAGAGCCGCCAGGCGTCGCGGTTGCCCAGGATGAAGATCCCCGGGTTGGTCGACCACGACGTGATCGCGCGGCGGATGAAGTCCTCCTCGCGAGCGCGGATCGCCTCGGCCCCGACCGCCTCCTTGAGCTGGAAGACCAGCCCGGCGCGGATCGACTCGATGATCGCGGGCGTGCCGCCCTCCTCGCGGTGCTCGGGGTCGTCCAGGTAGCGGTGGTCGACGGTGTTGACGTAGGCGACGGTTCCGCCGCCCGGCTCGGCCGGCACCCGGTTGCGGAACAGGTGGCGCTTGGCGATCAGCAGCCCGGGCGTGCCCGGCCCGCCGATGAACTTGTGAGGCGAGAGGAAGATGGCGTCCTTGTAGACCAGGTCGCCCTCCGGGCCCTCGTCGCGCATGTTCATCTCGATGCGCACGTATGGCCCGGCCGCGGCGAAGTCCCAGAACGAGAGCGCGCCGTGCCGGTGGAGGAGCGCGGCGACCGCGCGGGTGTCGGTGCCGATCCCGGTCACGTTGGACGCCGCCGAGAACGATCCGATCTTGAGCGGCCGCGCTGCGTGCCTGATCAGCTCCTCCTCGAGCTGGACCAGATCGATCCGCCCATCGAGGCTCTCGTGGATCGTCACCACGTCGGCGATCGACTCGCGCCAGGGCAGCTCGTTGGAGTGGTGCTCGTACGGGCCGATGAACACGACCGGCCGCTCGGCCTCGGGGATGCAGTCCGACAGCCGGTAGCGCTCGTCGAGATCGGCCGGTATGCGCAGCTCGAGGATGTCGACCAGCTTGTTGATCGCCGAGGTCGCCCCCGAGCCGGTGAAGATGACCAGATCGTCCGGCCCGCCGCCGACCGCGTCGCGGATGAGGCGCCGCGCCTCCTCGCGAAAGCTGGTCGTCTGCAGCCCGGTCCCCGAGGTCTCCGTGTGGGTGTTGGCGTAGAGCGGCATCACCTCGTCGCGGATGAAGTCCTCGATGAACCCGAGCGACCGCCCCGACGCGGTGTAGTCGGCATAGGTCACCCGGCGCAACCCGTACGGCCCCTCGAGCGCGTGGTCGTCCCCGATGATGCTCGCGCGGATGGCCTCGATGAGCCGGTCCGGATCCTTCGTCACCGACCCAGTCTTTCTCGCCCGCCCCGGCCACGGCAAGTCGATCGTGCGTTTCACCGGTCCGGGGCTTGTCGTCGGTGCGCGACCGGAACCACGCTCGACCGCGAATGTTCCTCCTCCACCCGCCAATCCCGCCCTGGCTGGTCCCCGACGACGAGGGCTGCGCCGTCGCGCTCCTCGCGGATCGCGCCGACATCACGGTGTTCCTGCGCGCCGACCCGGACAACGAGGAGGAGCTGATCCCGATGCGGCCGGCCGGCCGGGCCGGTCGGTTGACCCGCTTCGCGGCGCGCCTGGCCTGGGACCCGAGCAGCGAGACGACCTCGTACGCGTTCAAGGTCCTGGACCGGTCGGCCCAGGTCTGGCTCGCCGCCGACGGCCTCCACCAGCGGATGCCGGACCGCGAGGTTCTGTTCAAGGTGTGCCGCGAGCACCGGCCGCCCGACTGGGTGGCGGACCAGATCGTCTACCAGATCTTCCCCGACCGCTTCGCCCAGGGCGATCCGACCCTGGCCGTGGCCACCGACGAGTACGTGTATGGCGACGGCCGCTCGCGAGTGGTGCGGAGACCGTGGGGTGCGCCGCCCACCCGTCAGAACGCCGCCACGTCCTTCCACGGCGGCGACCTGGTCGGCATCCGGGCCAGGCTCGACTACCTGGCCGACGAGCTCGGCGTCACCATGCTCTACCTGAACCCGATCTTCACCTCGGGCAGCAACCACAAGTACGACACCGAGGACTACTTCCACGTCGATCCGCACCTGGGCGGCGACCAGGCCCTGGTCGACCTGGCCGACGCCCTGCGCGCCCGCGGCATGCGCCTGGTCCTCGACGCCTCGGTCAACCACACCGGGATCAACCACCCGTGGTTCAACCGCCTCGCCCGCCACGAGGTCGACGGCGCCTTCCAGTCGCCCGGCTCGCCGTGGCGCTCCTGGTACACCTTCGCCGGGCCGGCCGAGAGCTACGCCGGCTGGAAGGGGCACCCCAGCCTGCCCGTGCTCGACTACGCCAGCCCGGCGGTGCGGGCCGCGATCTACGCCGAGGAGGGCGCGGTGCTGCGCCACTGGCTGCGCCCGCCCTACCGCATCGACGGCTGGCGGCTCGACGTCATCCACATGCTCGGCGAGGGCCCCGGCGCCCGCAACAACGCCCACTACGTGCGCGAGTTCCGCCGCGCCATCCGCGAGGAGAACCGCGATGCCTACATCCTCGGCGAGCACTTCGCCGAGGCGACCCGCTGGCTCCAGGGCGACCAGGAGGACGGCGCGATGAACTACCACGGCTTCGCCAGCCCGGTCCGCGCCTGGCTGGCCGGCCGCGACTTCGCCGGCCACCCTGCCGAGCTATCGACCGACGCCTTCGAGCGCTGGCTGACCGCGGCCAGAGCCCGCGTCCCCCACGCCAACCAGCTCGGCCAGCTGAGCCTCCTCGACAGCCACGACACCTCCCGCTTCCTGACCGCGGTCGCCGGCGACCTCGCGCGCATGCACCTGGCCGTGACCCTCCTCTTCACCTACGCCGGAGTCCCCTCCGTCTACTACGGCGACGAGATCGGCCTGGAGGGCGGCGACGACCCCGACTGCCGCCGCTGCTTCGACTGGAATCGCACCCGCTGGCGCACCGACCTCCACGACCACTACCGGCGACTGATCGCCTGGCGACGCGAGCGCCCCGAGTGGAGGCGCGGCGCCTACCAGACGCTCGGGGTGGGAAAGGAGGCCCTCCTGTTCGCGCGGTACGTCGAGGGCTCGGTGACCATCGTCGGCGTGAACCGCGGCGAGGACGCCGCGTCGCTGCCGCTGCCGCTCGCCGAGCTGCCCGTCGAGGTGGCGAGCTGGCGCGACGCCGACGGCGGGGCGATCGCGGTGGGCGGGGAGGTGGCGATGCCGGGGCGGAGCTCCGTGCTGCTGTTCGGCCAGGCCGGCTGAGCTCGCGATCAGTCCGCCGGTTGCCGGGGCGGATCCATCAGGTGGCGTGGCAGGAACATGACCAGGAGGAGTCCGGGGATGGCCATGAGGGCGGTCGCGCCGAAGAAGGTGGCCCAGCCGTAGCTGGCGACGATGTCGCCGCCGGCCCAGCCGAAGACGCGCTTGCCGACCGAGGACAGGCTGGTCAGGAGCGCGTACTGGGTGGCGCTGACCTCCTTGCTGCACATGGCGATGAAGACGGCCATGAAGACCGCGGTGCCCATCGTGTTGGCGATGTAGTCGATGAAGATGGCCGCGCCGACCAGCGGGTAGGACTTGCCGCCGATGGCCAGCGCGATGTAGAGGAGGTTGGTCGCCGCCTGCAGCAGGCCGAACAGGATGAGCGCGTTGCGGGTGCCGAGCCGCGGGGTGAGCAAGCCGGCCAGGAGCCCGCCGGTCGCGACGCCGGCGAAGCCGGCCGCCTTGGTGAACGTGCCGATCTCGGTCTTGCTCAGCCCCAGCTCGCGCCGCCAGAAGGTGCTGATGAGGCCGTCCACCATCTGGTCGCCGAACTTGTAGAACGCCGCGAACGCGAGCGCCACCAGCGCGGCCCAGCCCAGCCGCCGGAAGAAGTCGGCGAGCGGCATGACCAGCGCCTGGTACAGGTTGTGCGGCCGGGCCACCGGGCGGCGCGGCTCCTCGGCCAGGAAGGTGGCCGCGATGCACAGCGCGAGCAGCACGGCGGTGCCGAGGAACACCACCCGGTAGCTGGTGTGGTCGGCCAGGATGAGGCCGGCGGTGCCGACCGTCAGCATGGCGACCCGGTAGCCGAGCACGTAGACCGCCGATCCGGCCGCGCGCTCCTCCGGCGCGAGCACGTCCGCGCGCCAGGCGTCGATGGCGACGTCCTGGGTGGCGCTGAGGGCGGCCAGCGCGATGGCCAGCTGCGCCACCAGCACCGTGTTCGACGCCGGGTCGGCCGAGGCCATGGCGACGATCACGGCGATCAGCCCGACCTGTGCGATGAGCATCCAGCCGCGCCGGCGGCCCAGGAAGGGCGGCACGTAGCGGTCCAGGAGCGGAGCCCAGAGGAACTTGAAGGTGTAGGGCAGCCCCACCGACGCGAACAGCGCGATCGTCTTGACGTCGATCTTGGCGTCGGTCAGCCAGAGCGCGAGCACCTGGCCGGTCAGGAGGAGCGGGAGACCGCTCGCGAATCCGAGCGCGGCCGTGACCGCCATTCTGCGCGACGCGAAGATGTGGGCCCACGCGCCGCGCTTGTCGGGCTTGTCGGGCTTCTCGGGCTTCTCGGGCGGCCCGTCGGCCGGCGTCTCGCTCATCGGCTTTTCCTCTGCCGCCGGACAGGCATGACGGCGAGGATACATCGGCTGGCGGCCGGGACCGAACGCGGGGCGCGCTTGCGCACCGGGGCGCACGTGCGGAGGTGACCGGGCGAGCGAGGACGCGCGCTTGGATCCGCGGCAGCCAGGGAGTGGGGGAGGGGCTGCGGGCGAAGGCGATGCGAATCAGGACGACGTATCAGGCCGACAGCGGGGTCGCCTGGTCCACGCCCTCGTCACCGGCGTCGGCCTTGCGGCGGCGTCTCCGGGCGCGGCCGCCGCGGCCGACGAGGGCCTTGCGGCTCCTGTCCTCGTCGTCGTGCACCTTCTCGCGGGCCTGGCCTGGGTCGACTTCCTTGTGCTTCTTCATTTCGCGACGCCTCCTCGCGGGGAGACGCATGAGCAAGCACGATGCCAGGAGCGTCGCCCGGAGACCGGCGTCGGGTGGCATGCCGTCGGTCGCGCGCGCACGTCGATCGGCTCCGGCGCCACGCTATCGCACTCGAGCCGGCAACCTGAACGCCTGTTGCGCGCGTCGACGAGCGCGGTCGAAAAATTGCCCCGACCCGCGAGCCGTGTCTAAGCATTGTCGGTGCAGACGACTGCGCCAGCGGTTCGCGGCCGGCCGACCAGGCGGAGCGCGACCAACCGCCGCCGGCGCATGGCGCTTCGCGAGCGGCTGCCAGATCGCGCTCGGCTGCGCGCCGCGTGCGGGACCGCCGCGCGCGCCGCGAAGCCCGGCGCGATCACCCTCGGTGTCATCGCGCTGGCCGCCGCGGCGATCTTCCTCGGCTACCGCTGGCTGACCGGCTCGTCGCGCTTCGCGCTCGCCGGGGTCGAGGTGCGCGGCGTTCACCAGCTCGCCGAGGCCGACGTCGCCCTCGCGGTGCGCCCCTCGCTGGGCGAGAACCTGTTCCGGCTGCCGCTCGACGCGATCGAGCGCCGCCTGCGCGCCGAGCCGTGGGTGGCCGACGTGTCGGTGCGCCGCCGCCTGCCCGATCAGCTGGTGGTCGACATCGACGAGCACCACGCCGCCGCGGTCATCGACCTCGATGGCCTGTACCTGGCCGACGCCAGCGGCCACGTGTTCAAGCGGGCCGACGTCGCCCGCGGTGAGGCCAACGGCCTGCCGGTGGTGACCGGCGTCGCGCGCGATGTCTATCGCCGCCGCCCCGACGAGGCGCAGGAGATCATCCGCGCCGCGCTCGCCGCCGCCGCCACCTACGCGGCCGGTCCTGACCGCCCGGCGCTCGGCGAGGTGCACCGCGATCCGGACCGCGGGCTCACCCTGTACACGCGCCGGCCGGTGGTCGCGCTCCACCTGGGCCGCCCGGCCGGCCCCGACGAGCTGCGCCGCCGCCTCTCCCTGTTCGACGCCGCCTGGGCCGCGCTCGCGCCGGCCGAGCGCGCGGCGCTGCAAGCCATCCATCTCGATCGCGACGGGGCGCCGGTCCGCGTCACGGTCGCGTTCGCCGAGCCGAGGTGAGAAATCCAATGGCCAGAGTGAAGAAGGACGAGATCATCGTCGGGCTCGACATCGGGACCACCAAGATCGCCGCCATCGTCGGCGAGGTGACCGAGGAGGGGATCGACATCATCGGGATCGGCACGGCGCGCTCGCGCGGCCTGCGCAAGGGCGTGGTCATCAACATCGACGCCACGGTGCACGACATCCAGCAGGCGGTCCGCGAGGCCGAGCACATGGCCGGCTGCGACATCTCGACGGTGTACGCCGGGATCGCCGGCGGCCACATCCGCGGGCTCAACTCGCACGGGATCGTGGCGGTC
This sequence comes from Kofleriaceae bacterium, assembly GCA_035489015.1. Classification (GTDB taxonomy): domain Bacteria; phylum Myxococcota_A; class Polyangia; order Haliangiales; family Haliangiaceae; genus DATFRY01. The sequence goes on from DATHKR010000051.1 coordinate 9,307, forward strand.
AAGGACAAGGAAGTGCGCGAGGCGGACGTCCAGCGGGTCATCGAGGCGGCCAAGGCGGTCGCCATCCCGATGGACCGCGAGGTGCTCCACGTCCTGCCCCAGCAGTACATCATCGACGAGCAGGACGGGGTCCGCGACCCGCTCGGCATGTCCGGGGTGCGGCTCGAGGCCAAGGTCCACATCGCGACCACCTCGGTGACCAGCGCGCAGAACGTGGTGAAGTGCGCGAACCGGTGCGGCCTTCAGGTCGCCGACATCGTGCTCGAGCCGCTCGCCTCGGCCGAGGCGGTGGTCGAGGACGACGAGAAGGAGCTCGGCGTCGCCATGATCGACATCGGCGGCGGCACCACCGACATCGTCATCTTCTGCGACGGCGCCATCGTGCACACCGCGGTCCTGCCGCTGGGCGGCAGCCACCTGACCGGCGACATCGCGGTCGGCCTGCGCACGCCGCTCGAGTCGGCCGAGAAGATCAAGAAGAAGTACGGCTGCGCGCTGCCGGACGTGATCGAGCCGGACGAGACCATGGAGGTGCCGTCGGTGGGCGGGCGCGAGCCGCGCCGGCTGTCGCGCCGGGTCCTGGTCGAGATCGTCCGCATGCGGCTCGAGGAGATGTTCGAGCACGTGAAGCGCGAGATCGCCCGCAGCGGCTACCTCGACAACATCGCGGCCGGCATCGTGATGACCGGCGGCACCACGCTCATGCCCGGCCTGCCCGAGCTCCTCGAGTCGGTGCTCGACCTGCCGGCCCGGCGCGGGGCGCCGCGCGGCATCGGCGGGCTGGTCGACGTGGTTCGCTCGCCCGAGTACTCGACCGGGGTCGGCCTGGTGCTGTATGGCGCGCGCGGGGCCGAGATGGTCTCGCGCGAGACGGTTCCGGCGCAGGGCAGCGGGATGATCCGCCGCGTGCGCAGCTGGCTCGGGGAAATGTTCTGACCCGAGCTCGACAGTCAAGAAACTTGCCCACCGCGCGGCCGCTCATCCATAACGGCTAGCAGGGGAGGAAAGCCCGATGGCGCTACTCGAATTCGAAGAGCTCTCTCACGCCAAGATCCTTGTCTTCGGGACCGGAGGTGGCGGCGGCAACGCCGTCAACACCATGATCGCCGGCAACCTCGATGGCGTCGAGTTCGTGGCCGCCAACACCGACATGCAGGCCCTCCAGGCCAACATGGCGCCGGTCAAGATCCAGCTGGGTGATCACCTGACCAAGGGCCTGGGGGCGGGGGCCAACCCCGAGGTCGGGCGCAAGAGCGCCGAGGAGAGCGTCCAGCTCATCGCCGAGACGATGAGCGGCGCGGACATGGTCTTCGTCACCGCCGGCATGGGCGGTGGCACCGGCACCGGCGCCGCCCCGGTCATCGCGCAGATCGCGCGCGAGGCGGGCGCGCTCACCGTCGGCGTGGTGACCAAGCCGTTCGGGTTCGAGGGGCGCCGCCGCTCGCGCCAGGCCGAGGAGGGCATCGCGCGGCTCGAGGAGGCGGTCGACACCCTGATCGTCATCCCCAACAACCGCCTGCTCGAGGTGGTCGGCGCCAACACCAGCATGATCGACGCCTTCCGCAAGGCGGACGAGGTGCTGCTCAACGCGGTGCAGGGCATCAGCGATCTCATGACCGTGCCCGGCCTCATCAACGTGGACTTCGCCGACGTCCGCACCATCATGAGCAAGCAGGGCCGCGCGCTCATGGGCAGCGGGGTCGGCACCGGCAAGCGCCGCGCCGCCGAGGCGGCCGAGATGGCGATCTCGTCGCCGCTGCTCGAGGACGTCAGCATCCAGGGCGCGACCGGCATCCTCATCAACATCACCGGCGGACCGGACCTCGGCCTGCACGAGGTCAACGAGGCCTCCAGCCTGATCCAGCAGGCCGCCCACGAGGACGCCAACATCATCTTCGGCTCGGTCATCGATCCGAACATCGGCGACGAGGTCCGCATCACGGTGATCGCGACCGGGTTCGACCGCAGCCTCATGCAGCAGGAGCGCGAGCGCGGCGCGTCGCGCGGGCGGGGCGAGCGCGCGGTGGCCGGCCCGCCGATCGCGTCGCCGTACGAGACTCGCGCGTCGATCACCCGCGAGTACGGGCCGCCATCGGTGACGCCGCACGGGCGCCCGCGGCACGGCGCGGCGCCGGCCCCGATGGGTCACTCCGGCTCGTCGCCGTACGCGCCGGCCCCGGCCGCCCAGCACAGCGCCTACCAGTACTACCGGCGGGCCCAGGAGGGCGAGCAGGCCGCGGTGCCCGAGACCAGCGACGTGGACCGCGCGCTGGCCGAGCTGGCCCGCGAGCCGTACGCCGAGCTCACCATCGAGGGCGGGCGTCCGTTCCCCCACGGCACCGGCCCGACCACGCAGCACGACACCGGGCCGCTGGCCGATCCGAGCCGCCGCAAGGTCGAGTTCCCCAAGGTCCACCCGTCGCTCCGCCACGTCCTGGCCGAGGTCGAGGTCGACAGCGAGCTCGACGTCCCGACCTTCCTGCGCCGCGCCAGCGAGTAGTCGCGCCGGATCACGGCAGGGTCAGATAGAGCGCCGGGAGGGCATGGCCTTCCCGGCGTTCTCGCGTCCGGAGCTCACGCATCGTAGTGCCACACCAGGATCACGTGCGCGACGCGCAGCTCGCCCTCGTGCTCGACCAGGAACACCGTGACGCTCGAGTAGCCGCGCTCGGCCCGGAAGCGATAGCGGTACTCGGCGCGCGGCGCCTTGCCCGCCGCCCCGACGTCGTCGCCGAGGCAGCCGAGCTCGCGCTGGCCGAGCGCCACCCGGCGGGTGTCGAGCGACGCCCACGCCGACGCGCGCTCCAGCTCCTCCTCGGGCGGCAGCTCGTAGTTGCCGGCGTTCACCTTCACCACGCGAAGCCCGGCGCGGATCGTCTCCGCCACCTCGCTCCAGTAGCCGTTGCGGTCGGTGAAGTGCGGCGGCGCGCTGCCCATCCGCGCGCGCGCCAGCCCGGTCAGCGTCCCCTGCTCGTGATCGGAGACGCGGAACAGCGGCGCCGCGCAGACCCCCGGCTGACCCCAGAAGCGCAGGCCGTGGACCGGATCGGCCACGTCGACCAGTCGGTCGGCGCGGTCGTTGCGCATCGCGCCGGCGAGCCGGTCGAGCACGGCGATCGCGGCGCGGTGTCGCTTCACCCTCCGGATGCCGCCCTCGGCCGGCGGCGGCTCCGTCGCGCGCGGCACGGACGAGCCGCATGCCGCCGTGGCGAGGAGCGCGAGGACCACGAGGAGCAGCGACCCGCTCGATCTCGATCTCACGCGCGCCATCGTACCCGGCTCTCGCGGAGCGAGGCTGGATTCGGCTACCGAACTGTGTTCCAGTGACGCCCCATGGCAGCGTCGGGCGAGGGCAAAAGCGCGACGGGCGCGTCCGGCGCAGCGAACGCGGGCGGCGCGCCGGTCCAGCGCTGGGGCAGCCGGATCGGCGTCATCCTCGCCGTGTCGGGATCGGCGGTCGGGATCGGCAACTACCTCCGCTTCCCCGGCCTCGCCGCGCAGTACGGCGGCGGCGCATTCATGATCCCGTACTTCTGCGCGCTCCTGTTTCTGGCGATGCCGGTCGGGTGGGCGGAGTGGTCGATGGCGCGCTACGGCGGTCGCAAGGGCTTCCACTCGGCGCCGGGGATCATGGGCGTGGTGGGCAAGGGACGGCTCGCGCGCTACCTCGGCAGCCTCGGCGTCCTCATCTCGCTCATCGCCTTCATGTACTACATCCTGGTCGAGGCCTGGTGCCTGCGCTACGCGTGGGAGTACCTGGTCGGCAGCTACGACCTGGGCGCCGATCCGTCGGCCTACGCGCAGCGCTCGATGGACGTCTTCAACGCGTACGTCGGCATGTCGCGCGACGGGGCCCTCCTGTCGGGCGGCGTCAGCGCGACCGTGGTCTTCTGGGTCATCGTCTTCCTGCTCAACCTCGGCCTCATCCTGCGCGGGCTGCAGGGCGGCATCGAGAAGTTCTGCAGCTACGCGCTGCCGACCATGGCGATCCTGTCGATCGTGGTGCTGGTCCGGGTGCTCACCCTCGGCACGCCGGATCCGTCCCACCCCGAGCTCAACGTGGTGACCGGGCTCGGCTACATGTGGAACCCGGACTTCTCCAAGCTGGGCGACTTCACCACCTGGCTTGCCGCCGCCGGGCAGATCTTCTTCACTCTGTCGGTCGGGTTCGGCGTCATCCTCAACTACGCCTCGTACCTGCGCAAGAAGGACGACGTGGTGCTGTCGGGGCTGACCGCCGCGGCCGCCAACGAGGTCTCCGAGGTCGGGTTCGGCGGGCTCATCACCATCCCGGCCAGCTACGTGTTCCTCGGCAGCACGATGGTCATCGGCTCCACCTTCGCGCTCGGCTTCAACACGCTGCCGGTCGTGTTCGAGCACATGGGCTCGGCCGGGCGCGCGGTCGGCTTCTCCTGGTTCTTCCTGCTCTTCCTGGCCGCGGTGGCCAGCTCGATCTCGATGCTGCAGCCGGCCAAGGCGTTCTTCGAGGAGGCGCTGGGTCTCTCGCACCGTCGCTCCACCCTCATGACCGGCGCGCTGTGCGCGGTCGGCTCGCTGTGGGTGATCTGGTTCAGCCAGGACGCGACCGCGATGGCGACGATGGACTTCTGGGTCGGCAACTTCGCCATCTTCGTGTTCGCGACCGTGCAGATCATCTGCTTCGGCTGGGTGTTCGGCGTCGATCGCGGCCTGGAGGAGGCGCACCACGGCGCGCTCATGCGCATCCCGCGCATCTTCCGCTTCATCATGAAGTACGTGGCGCCGCTCTATCTCCTCATCGTCCTGGTCGGCTTCTGCTGGCAGAACCTGCCCGCCTCGGCCCGCTCGCTGGCCGAGAGCCCGGTCGCGGTGGAGACGCTGCTGCTGGTCGCCGGGCTCCTGGTGCTGCTCCTGGTGCTGGTCCGGGTCGGCGAGCGGCGCTGGCGGGCGGCCGGCATGGACCTCGACGGCGAGCGCCCGCCGGAGGACGACGAATGACCGCCGGCGGCTGGTTCTTCATGATCGCGTCCTTGACCGGCGTGTGGGCCGCGGCGATCTGGTCGTTCTATCGCCTGGTCAAGGCGCCGCCCGAGGTCCGCGACGACCGCGAAGGCGGAGGGCCCAGCCCGCCGCCACCGTCGGCCTGAGCGCAGACCTCGCTCAGGCCGCGTCGCCGAGATACGCCGAGCGGACCCGCGGATCCGACAGCAGCTCTGCGGCCGGGCCGGCCATCGAGATCGTCCCGGTCTCCAGCACGTAGCCGCGGTGGGCCGCCTTGAGCGCCATGCGCGCGTTTTGCTCGACCAGGAGGATCGTGGTGCCGCTGGCGTTGAGCTCGCGGATGACCTCGAAGATGCGGGAGACCACCAGCGGCGCGAGCCCGAGCGACGGCTCGTCGAGGAGGAGGAGCTTGGGCCGGGCCATCATCGCGCGCCCGATCGCCAGCATCTGCTGCTCGCCGCCCGACAGGGTGCCGCCCGGCTGGCGGCGGCGCTCGCCCAGGATCGGGAACAGCTCGAACACGCGCTTCTGATCGGCGGCCACGCCGGGCGGGTCGCGCCGGGTGAACGCGCCCATCTCGAGGTTCTCGGCCACGGTCAGGCGCGGGAAGATCTTCCGCCCCTCGGGCGACTGGACCAGGCCGAGCGCGACGATCTCGTGCGGCGGCAGCCCGCCGATGTCGCGCCCGCCGAACCGGATCGTTCCGGTCCGCGCGCGCACGCAGCCGGAGATGGTCATGAGCGTGGTGGTCTTGCCGGCCCCGTTGGCGCCGATGAGCGTGACGATCTCGCCGCCCTCGACCGACAGGTCGATGCCGTGCAGCGCCTCGATGTTGCCGTAGCCGGCGCGCAGGTCGGCGAGCTCGAGCATCAGTCGATCTGCTCCTGGCCCAGGTAGGCCTCGATCACCTTGGGGTGGTTGCGGATCTCCTCCGGCGCGCCCTCGGCGATCTTCTGGCCGTAGACCAGGACCGCGATGCGATCGGAGATCCCCATGACCACGCGCATGTGGTGCTCGATGAGCAGCACGGTGATGCCGCGGTCGCGGATGTCCTTGATGAGCTGCATGAGCGAGCGGGTCTCGGCCGGGTTCATGCCGGCGGCCGGCTCGTCGAGCAGGAGCAGGGTGGGGCGGGTGGCCAGCGCGCGCGCGATCTCGAGCCGCCGCTGTGCCCCGTAGGGGAGATTGCGGGCCCGATCGCCGGTCCGCCCGGCCAGGCCGACGAACTCGAGCAGGCGCAGCGCCTCGGTGCGGCCGGTCTGCTCGATCTCGACGCCGGTGCGCGAGAAGGTGCCGCGCCGCGCGACCGCGACCACCGCCCACGCCGCGCCGGCGATCGAGCCGACCAGGAGCACGCCGGTCAGGGCCGACGGCAGGAGCCCGAAGCGAAGCGCCAGCCACATGAGCGCGTAGCCGCCGGCGACGCCGGCCACCGGTCCGACGTCGCGCAGCCACGCGCCGAGCGTGCGAGCGCCGCGCACCAGGTGGCGGTCCATGCCGACCAGCACGTTCTCGAGCACGGTCATGTCCTGGAACAGCCGGATGTTCTGGAAGGTGCGGGCGATGCCGCGGCTGGCCACCGACGACGGCGTGCGGCGGGTCTGTCGCCACACCGCCCAGGCGCCAGCCGCGCCCAGCGCGAGCCCGAAGAACAGCGCGATGAGGCGCCGGCGCACCGCGTCGGCGGCGAGGGCGTCGAGAGTGCGGGCGGCGGCCAGGCGCTCGAGCGCGACCTCGCGGGTCGGCGCGCGATCCAGCACCTCGCCGTCCTCCGAGCGGATCGCGAACCCGCCGCTCTCCTCGACGACGGTGGAGCCGTCAGCCGGCGCCGATGCCATGGCCGGGATCGCGGTGCGCTTCTTCTCCGCGTCCTCGCGCGAGCGCGACGAGCCGAACGGGCTCGACCCGTCGAAGCTGGTCACGTAGAAGCGGCCCATGCGGGTCTCGATGCGCGGCCGCCCGGACAGGAACGCGCCGAGGTCCTCGACCGCGTGGCGGAGCTCGAAGCCCTGGCTCGGGCCGCGGTAGTTGGCCCGCACCACCGCCGCCCACAGCTGGTTGATGTCGGCCACCCACAGGAACAGGACCAACCCGGTGACCAGGCCGGTCAGCGCCCAGCGGACGAAGTCGGCGCGGGTCGGCGAGGCGCGCAGGTCGCGCCCTTCCAGACGCACGGTGCCCGAGGTCGGCTCGTAGATGCCGGTGATGGCGTTGAACAGCGACGTCTTGCCGGCGCCGTTGGGCCCGATGACGGCGAAGATCTGGCCCTTGTCGACCGCGAGGTCGACCGCGTTCACCGCGGTGAGACCGCGGAAGCGCAGGGTCAGCTTGTCGATCTCGAGGAGCGGGCCGCCGGCCGGTGGCGCGCTGGCCGGCTCGCCGGTGTCAGCGGCGTCGGTGGCGGCGGCAGGTCCCTCGCCGGCGGTCACGGCTCCTCCTGCTTGTGGTGCAGCTCGGCCTTGACCCGCGACGACGGCCACAGCCCCTCGGGCCGGAGCCGCATCATGAGGACCAGCGCCAGGCCGAAGATCAGCCACCGCCAGTTGGTGAAGCTGGTGAGCACGTGCCCGCTGCCGCCGCCGGCCAGGTGGCGCTGGATGAGGTTGGTCAGCAGCGGCGACAGCACGTTGTCGAACGTGAGCAGCACCGCGGCGCCGAGCAGGACGCCGCGCAGCGAGCCGAGCCCGCCGATGATCACGCAGCACAGCACCATGATCGAGTAGGTGAAGTCGTAGGTGTTCGGCTCGGCGGTGGTGGTCAGGTTGGTCGCGTACAGCGCCCCGGCCAGCCCGGCGATCGCCGCGCCGGCAGCGAACGCGATCAGCTTGGTGCGGGCCGGGTTGATCCCCATGCACGCGGTGGCCAGCTCGTCCTCGCGCAGCGCGACGAACTCGCGGCCCTGCCTGGTCCGCTCGAGGGTGCGGAACACGATCACCAGCCCGGCCAGCAGCAGCAGCGCGACGTAGTACATGGCCAGGAAGTGCATGCGTCCGGTCGCGTCGCCGGCCGCGGCCGAGGTCAGCCAGTCCGGCAGCCAGGGCGACGGCAGCGGGTTCAACCCGCGCGATCCGTCGGTGATGTTCTCCAGGTTGAGCAGGACCACGCGGGTCACCTCGCCGAACCCGAGCGTGACGATGGCCAGGTAGTCGCCGCGCAGGCGGATGGTCGGCGCCCCCAGCGCCAGCCCGGCCGTCCCGGCCAGCGCCGGCGCTGCCACCAGCGCGCCCCAGAAGCCGATCTGGAACGGGTACTTGCCGACGGTGAGGATGCCGGTCGAGAACGCGCCGATCGCGAAGAACGCGGCGATGCCGAGCTGGAGCAGCCCGGCGTAGCCGACCTGGAGGTTGAGCGCGAGGGCGAGGATCGCGAAGATGAAGATGTTGACCAGCTGGCGGTCGAGCCGGAGCGAGGTGTCGAACACCGCCTGGACCAGCTGGTCGAGCACCGGGAAGAACGGGTAGAGGAGGAGCAGCGGGACGATCACCACCTCGAGCCGCAGCCAGGCCGGGCGCCGCCGCCCGCTCCCCGCCGCCGCGCCCTTCTTCTGCCCCGCCATCACACCTTCTCGCGCGCGGTCGACCCGAACAGCCCCTGCGGCCGGAAGACCAGGATGGCGATGAGGATCCCGAACAGCACCGCCTGCTGCCACTGCGCGCCGACGTACTGGTCGGACAGCGCGCGCAGCAGCCCGATGACCAGGCCGCCGAGCACGGCGCCCGGGATGTTGCCGATCCCGCCCAGCACCGCCGCGGTGAACGCGTACAGGCCGTTCTGGTAGCCCATCTGGAAGTGGATGGTGTTGATGTAGAGCCCGTAGATGACCGCGGCGAACCCGGCCAGCGCGCCGCCCATGAGGAAGGTCGCGCCGATGACCCGGTCCACGTCGATGCCCATGAGGCGCGCCGCGGTCGGGTTCTGCGCGGTGGCGCGCATCGCCTTGCCCAGGCGGGTGCGGGTCACGAACAGGAACAGGCCGAGCATGACCGCCAGCGAGCTCAGCACCACCACCAGGTCCTTCACCGTGATGCGGAGCGAGCTGTCGCCGAGCAGGTTGGTTCCGGGCAGGAGGTCGGGGAAGCCCTTGGGCGCGGCCGCCGCGGTGCCGTGGCCGAACACGTCCATCGGCAGCCCGCCCCAGAACAGGCCCAGGTTCATGAACATGAACGACACGCCGATCGCCGAGACCAGCGGGGCCAGCTTGGGCGCGCCGCGCAGCGGGCGATAGACCAGGCGATCGACCACCCAGTTCAGGCCGCCGGCGAACACCACGCAGATGACGATGATGCCGGGAATGGCGATCGCGAGCGACGCGCCGCTCGAGGCCGCGTCGAGCCCGAGCATCCCGACCAGCGTGAGCGCCAGGAACGACGCCAGCATGAACAGGTCGCCGTGGGCGAAGTTGATGAGCTCCAGGATCCCGTAGACCATGGTGTAGCCCAGGGCGATCAGGGCGAACACCATCCCGTTGACGAGCCCGAGGATGATCTGCTGGGCGAAGGTCTCCACGGCGTTACCGGCGGGGGAGGGCGGGGGCTATTCGTTGGACAGGAGGGTCTTGAACTCGAACTTACCCTCCTTGACCTCGTTGCCGCTCATCACCGCCATGGTGGTGTCGCCGTTCTTGTCGAACGAGAACGGGCCGAGCGCCGAGTCCTCGGTCTTGTACGCCTCGACCGCGGCGCGGATCGCCTCGCGGTCCTTGCTGCCGGCCTTGGCGATCGCGGCGATCGCGACCTGGGCCGCGACGTAGCCGTACACGCCGTACGCCTCCGGGTCCTTGCCGTAGGCGGCCCGGTAGTTCTTGACGAAGGTGGCGCCCAGGCCGGTCAGCTTGTCGGGCGGGACCCCGCCGAAGGTGATGAAGGTGCGCCCGTTCAGGTTCTCGGCCCCGGATGCCTGGATGAACGCGCTGTCGAAGCAGCCGTCCGGCGCCATCAGCTTGGCGGTCAGCCCGACCGCGAGCATGTCCTTGGCCACCTGGCCGGCGTTGTTCTGGGTGGTGCCGCCGAAGTAGACGAAGTCCGGGTTGGTCGCCTTGATCTTCGTCATCACCGACTTGTACTCCTGCGCGCGCGGGTCGATGCCCTCGCGGCCGACCACGCGCAGGCCGATGTCGCCGGCGGTCTGCTCGAACACGTCGGCGATCCCGCGGCCGTACAGGTCGCGCGCGTCGAGCACGTAGACCGTCTTGGCGCCCAGCTGCTTCATCCATCGCGCGCCCATCGCGCCCTGGAGGTCGTCGGCCGGGACCACCCGGAAGAAGCCGAGCTTGCCGCTCGGCCGGTAGATGTCCGGCTCGTTCGACTCGCCCATGCCCGGCTTGGTCAGGCCCGAGTAGGTGTTGCCCGGGGAGATCATGACCAGGCCGGCCCGGTTGAGCACCGGCATCGAGATCTTGGCCGCGCCGGAGTTGTAGGTCCCGATGTACGCCATGACGTTCGGGTCCTTCACCGCCTTGTCGGCGTTGGCGGCCTCGACCTCCGGATCCCAGTCGCCCTTCTTGGCCGACGCGTCGTCCCAGTCCTCGTAGACGATGGTGAACGCGCCGGCCTTGTTCTTGGCCTCGGCCAGGGCCAGGCGGATGCCGTTGACCATCGCGCCCGAGACCGCGTTGCCGCTGCCGGTGCGGGGCAGGCTGGAGACGATCTTGATCGTCCCGCTGCTGGCGCCGCCGCCGCTGCCGCCGGCCTCGCCCGACCCGCCGCCGCCGGCGCCCTTGTCCTTGTCGCTCCCCTTGCACGCGCCGAGCGGGATCGCAAGCGCGAGCGCCATCGAGATCGCAGCGAGGTTCTTCATCGCGAGCAATCTAGTTCTCCTGGCGACTGCAGGTCAATCCGTGCGGCCCGGCGCTGCCGGTCTGCGCCTCAGCGGACCGCGCGACCACCCAGGATCCACGCGGCTCCCGCCCAGCCCAGCCATCCGGCGGCGAGACAGCCGAACAGGGTGACGGCGACGTTGAGCCCGGCCAGGACCCAGGCCCGCTCCTGCACCAGACGCAGCGTGTCGAAGTTGAAGGTCGAGTAGGTGGTGAACCCGCCCATGACGCCGGTGGTCAGGCCCAGCTGCGCGGCGGGGCCGATCGAGACGGTGTGGAGGCCGATCCACATGAGCGCGCCGAGCAGGAACGAGCCGATCAGGTTCACCGCCAGGGTGCCGAACGGGAAGACCGGCCCGAGCGCCCTCAGCAGCCAGCTCGACAGGAGGTAGCGCGCGACGCTGCCGACCATGCCGCCGAACCCGACCCAGAGGATGCGCGAGAGGGCCGTCACCGCCGCATCATCGTCCGGCGCCGGCGCGACCGCAAATGGCGTGCTCGGCTCGAGGTCAGCCGCGGGGCAGGGCGGCGCGCATGACGTCGACCGGGGCGGGCCGGCCGGTCCACAGGGCAAAGGCGCGGGCGCCCTGGTGGACCAGCATGGCGCCGCCGTCCATCGCGGGCAGGCCGCGGGCGCGCGCCGCCGCGACCAGGGTGCTGCCCGGTGGGCCGTAGCTGAGCGCGCAGACCGCGGCGGCGGGCGGCAGGAGGTCGATCGACACCTCGGCCGGGAACGATTGATCGCGGCCGAGCCCGACCGGCGTGCAGTCGACCAGCACGTCGCAGGTCGGCAGCAGCGCGGCCAGCTCGGCGTCGGTCCACCGGCGCGCCGCGCACCAGTCGACCGCCGCGGGCGCGCGCGCCACCACGTCGACGGTGAGGGCGCCGGCGCCGGCCAGGGCCACCGCGACCGCGCGGGCGGCGCCGCCGGCGCCGAGCAGGACGGCGCGGGCGCCGCGCGGATCGCGGCCGAGCTCGGCGAGCGCGTCGAGGAAGCCGCCGGCGTCGGTGTTGTGCCCGGTGATCCGGCGATCGGCGAACGCCAGGCAGTTGACGGCCCCGATGCGGGCCGCATCCGGATCGACGTCGTCGCACAGCGCGAGCACGGCCTGCTTGTGCGGGACGGTCACGCTGGCGCCGAGGACGCCGAGCGCGGCCAGGCCGCGCACCGCGGCGGGTAGCTCGGGCGGCGGGACCGCCAGGGCCACGAACACCGCGTCGATGGCGAGCGCGGCGAACGCGGCGTTGTGCAGGGCCGGCGAGGCGGAGTGGGCGACCGGCCAGCCGAGCACGGCGCCGACCCGGGTGGCCCCGCCGATCCGGATCACGTCCGCACCACCACCCGATCGCCGCCCTTGAGCTGGGCGGCGCGCAGCGCGCTGGTCGCGTCGCGCATCAGGCGGGCGAAGCTGACCGGCTTGTTGGGCCGGAGCGCGGCGATGCCGATCGACACGGCCGGGCGCCAGCTGCGCCCGATCCCGTCGGACACGTCGCCCTTCGCGGCCACCGCGGCGGCGATGCGGCGGCCGACCTGGGTGGCGCCGTCGAGGTCGGTGAAGGGCAGGAAGATGAGCATGCGGTCCTCGGTCAGATCGACCGGCATGTCGATGTCGCGCACGATCCCCGCGATGGTGGTGGCGACCAGGCTGCGAAGCCGGCGCCCGATCGTGGCCGGCGGCGGCTCCGCCTCGCGCCAGGCGTCCAGCGCGACCAGACAGGCGGCGAGGGTGTAGCCGTATCGCTTGGCCCGCTTCAGCTCCATCAGCAGCACGTGCTCGAAGAACTCGATGTGGAAGAAGCCGGTCGCCAGGTCGGACTGCCCGAACCGCTGCAGGCGCTCGCGCAGCAGCTCCTCGCTGCCGCGAAGCGCGGTCACTCGATCGCGCAGCGCGGCGATCCGCTCGGCCGCCTGCATGGCGGCGGCGATGCCGTCCCGGGTGTGCGGCCGGAGCGCGAACAGATCGGCGCCGACCTCGGCGGCGCGCGCCCGCGCGCTGGCCCCGGGCCCGGGCAGCGCGGCGACCACGACCGGCCGATCGGCGAGCTTGGCGCAGGCGGCGACCAGGGCGGACCGCTCCGGCATCCCGGCCACGATGGCGCGAGGCGGGTCGCTGCGCAGCCGGGCGACGATCGCGGTCTCCTCCTGCTCCGGCGCCACCTGATAGCCGAGCTGGACGAGGAGCCTGCGCACCCGGCTCTGCGTCGATCGAGTGGACTCGCAGACCGCCACCTCGAACGCGATCGAAGGCGCGCCGGCGCGAGCGAGCGACCGGACCCGGGTGATCTGCGTGGTGGAGGCGCGAGAGACGGGGCGCTTGCCGGCGCCGGGCCGCTTGCCGGTGCCGGGGCGCTTGCCGGTGCCGGGCCGCTTGCCGGTGCCGGGCCGCTTGCCGGTCCCGGGCCGCTTGCCCGCGGCGGTTCGCTTGCCGGCGCCGGGGCGCGTGCTTGTGCCGGGACGCTTGCCTGCGCCGCTCCGTGCGCCTGCGCCGCTCCGCGCGCCTGTGCCGGCCCGTGCGGCCGCGCCGGGGCGCTTGCCCGCGCCGGCACGCACGCCGGCGCCGGCCCGTCGCCTCGCACCAGCCCGCAGCCCGACCCGCCGCCTCGAGCCTGTCTTCTTCCCCGCCCCCATTCGCTTCCCCCCCTCCTCGCGCCGGCCCGCGCGCGAGGTCGACTGACCGGCCGCGCCGGATGAATCTCTCGCCCCGACCCGCGAGGCCGTGTTGCTGGCCGCGCGCGAGGCGGACGTCGCGGCGCGCGAGCTGGTCCTCGCTGCGCGCGCGGTGGCCCTGGCTTGGCGCGCGGCTGTCTTCGCGGCGCGCGAGATGGTCCCGGCTGGGCGCGTGGCGGTCTTCGCGGCGCGCGAGATGGTCCCGGCTGGGCGCGAGGCGGTCTTCGCGGCGCGCGAGGCGGTGTCGCCTGCCCCGCGCGACGCGGTCGTCGGTGCGCGCGGACTGGTCGTGCCTCTACGCGCGCCCATCCTCGCTCCCGTCATCGCCGCCGCGCCCCGCGCCGCCTCGGCCCGTCGCCATCGCCGCGCCCGGCTCGTCGCCGCCCGCGCCGCCGCGCCCCGCGCCGCCTCGGCCCGTCGTCATCGCCGCGCTCGGCTCGTCGTCGCTGCCGCCGCCTTCGGTCCTGGTGTCGTGCCCGCGCGGCTCTCGCTGGCCTCGGCCTGCTCGGCTCATTCCGTCCCCGGGTCCACCGTCTCGACCCGGCAGCCGAGCTGGCCGCGCCGCAGCCGCACCGTCAGGGCGTCGCCGGGCCCGACCTGATCTGCCGACGTGATCACGGCGCCGTCGCGGTCGCCGTCGGTGCCGGCCGCCCGGGCCAGGGCGTAGCCGCGCTCGAGGACCCTGAGCGGGCTGAGCGCGTCGAGCCGCCCGCCCAGCGAGCCGAACCGCCGCGCACCGTCGTGCACTCGCCGGTGGATCGCGGCCTCCGCGCGGCCGGTCAGCTCGGACAGCCGCGCCCGGTCGGCCAGCAGCCGCGCGCGCGGATGCAGCGCCTCCAGCCGGTGATGCGCGTCGCCGAGCCGCCGCCGCCGCTGGCCGAGCGCGCCGCTCACCCGGTGTCGAGCGCGCTCGTCGAGCTGATCCAGCTCCTGCCGCGCCACCCGCAGCCGATGATCGAGCTCGCGCCGCAGCCGGCGCTCCTCGACGCCGAGCCGCTTGGCCATCTCGGCCAGGACCGGCACCGCCATCTCGCCCGCCATCGTGGGCGTGGCCGCCCGCCGGTCCGCCGCCAGGCACATCAGCGACAGATCGATCTCGTGGCCGACCGCGCTGATGACCGGCACCGAGCAGGCCGCCACCGCGCGCACCACGCGCTCGTCGTTGAACGCGGCCAGGTCGGCCACCGACCCACCGCCGCGCCCGACGATGATGACGTCCACCTCCGGACAGAGGCACAGGGCCGCGATCGCCCGCGCGATCGCCGCCGGAGCGGTCGGTCCCTGCACCCGCGCGTCGGCGATGAGGATCGGCACCGGGAAGCGCCGCTCGACCGCGCGCATGATGTCGTGCACCGCCGCCCCGCTCTTCGACGTCACCACGCCGATCTGGCGCGGCAGGATCGGCAGCGGCCGCTTGCGCTCGACCGCGAACAGCCCCTCGGCGGCCAGCCGCGCCTTCAGCTGCTCGAACGCGAGCGCGTCGGCCCCGAGCCCGGCCGGCTCGATCACCTGCGCGTAGAGCTGGAACTTTCCGTCGCGGTCGTAGATCGCCACGCGCCCGCGGCAGTGGACCGACAGCCCATCCACGAGCCGGAACTTGAGGCGCACCGCGTCCGAGCGCCAGATGACCGCCTTGATCTGCGCGCGTGCGTCCTTCAGCGAGAAGTAGATGTGACCGCTGGTGGCTCGAACCACCGACTCCACCTCGCCCTCGACCCAGATGGTGCCGACTCGCTGGTCGAGCACCCGGTTGGCGCCGGCCAGGAGGTGACTGATCCGCAGCGGGCGCTCGCGCGATCCAGGTCGCGGCGATGGTGCAGCCGGCCCGGCGCTCTCGGCCTGTGCCACCGAAAAAACCTACACCTCCCGCCCGGGTAGCGCCAGCCAGCCCGTCGAGCTAATCTCGACCTCCCCATGGCTGAGGCGCCCGATCGAGAGCTGGCCGATCACCCGGGCCGGCCCCGCGGGCGCGACGAGGTGGATCCGGAGCTACTGGTCCTGGCCCGTCCACGCGCGGCGATCGGCCCGCTGCTCGCGCTGTCGGTGCTGGTCTTCTGCGCCTACTTCCTGTTCCGCCTGCGCAGCGATCTCGTCTTCGCGCACGCCGGTGATGACCCCACCGAGGTGAAGGACGTGGCCGGCGCGCTGGCCGCGGATCTCGACTCCTACGTCGAGCTGGTCGCGGTGCCGGACCGCGCCGCCATCCTCCGCGTCTACGCCAGCGACGCGCGCGACGGCCACCGCCTGGCCCCGGTGCTCGGCTCCGCCGATCGGCTGTGGATCCTGTTCGGCGGCAACCAGTGGGTCGAGACGCCGACCTACGACGAGCGCGTGCGCGGTCGCATCAAGCGCCTCGACGATCTCCCGTTCCACGACGAGCTCCTCGCCGAGGTCGCCCGCACGCCGCTGCCGCGCGCGCTCGACACCCGGGTCGCGCTGGCCGCGCTCGGCGCGCGTCCGCCGGCGGCTCGCTCCGCCTCGGCCGAGGTGCGCGACGTGGCCGGCGATCCGGTCGCCGTCACCGCGGCCACTCCGGTCACCGTGGTCGAGCGCGCGGTCGGCGAGGCTCGCGTCGTCTGCGTCGCGACCGACGGTCAACCGGACGAGCGCGCCTGGCGCGCGGCGCTCGAGCGCACCGGCCTCGTCGCCGCGGGCGCGCCGCTCGACGGCAAGACCGACGCGACCTGGAGCTTCCGGGTGCCCGCGCCCGACGGTGTCGAGCCGGTTGCGGCCCGCCTGGTCGCCGCCAGGCTCTTCGCCGCGCGCGCCGAGCCGGTCGACCGCACCTTCCGCGCGACCTGGCGCGACCTCGCGGTCCAGGGCGACGCGCTGCTGGTGCCCGACGGCGGCCAGGCCCAGCGGGTGAGCGCGGCCAGCGTCGCGGCCATCCTGGTCGAGGCGATGCGCCGCCCGCCGGACGACGCGCGCGTGCTGGTGACGACCGACCGACCGGGCGACTACTGGCACGTGACCGCGCTGTTCGCGGTCCTCGCCGCCCTGGCCCTGGTGTTCGCGTGGGCCCTGTGGCGCGGTCTTCGTGCCGCGCCCGCGCCGGCACAACCAGATTCGCCGGGACCGCCGGAACCGAGACAGGAGATCCAGCCGTGACACGAGACGGCGCCGCGCTGCCGGCGCTCCGCCTTTACGACTCGTACCGCAAGCAGAAGGTGCCGCTCGAGACCATGGTGCCGGGCGCCGTCTCGATCTATCTCTGCGGACCGACCACCTACGATGCGGCTCACGTCGGCCACGCCTACTCGGCCATCTGCTTCGACGTCATCCGGCGCAGCCTGGCCTGGCTCGGCTACCGCGTGCTGTTCGTGCGCAACGTGACCGACGTCGACGACAAGATCATCAAGCGCTCGAACGAGACCGGCGAGCCGCCGCTCGAGCTCTCGGCCCGCTACGCCGACGAGTACCGGCGCGACATGGCCTCGTTCGGCGTCCAGATGCCGGACCTGGAGCCGCTGGTGTCGACCCACATCCCGGACATCATCGCGCTCGTCGAGCGGCTGATCTCGCGCGGGATCGCCTACGAGGTCGACGGCGACGTCTACTACCAGGTGGAGCGCTTCCCGCTGTACGGCCGCCTGTCGGGTCAGTCGATCGACGAGCTGCGCTCGGGCGCGCGGGTCGAGGTGGACGAGCGCAAGCGGTCGCCGGTCGACTTCGCGCTGTGGAAGTCGGCCAAGCCGGGCGAGCCGTCGTGGAGCTCGCCGTGGGGCGCGGGCCGGCCCGGATGGCACATCGAGTGCTCGGCGATGGTGATCCGCCACCTGGGCGAGAGCTTCGACATCCACGGCGGCGGCAAGGACCTCATCTTCCCGCACCACGAGAACGAGATCGCGCAGTCACAGGGCGCCTACGGCGAGGGCACGTTCGCCCGCTACTGGCTCCACAACGGCTTCCTCAACCTGGCCGGCGAGAAGATGTCCAAGTCGCTCGGCAACGTGTTCAGCTGCCCGCAGGTGGCCGCCGCGGCCGGCCCCGAGGCGATGCGCATGTTCGCGGTGTCGCATCACTACCGCTCGCCGGTGAACTTCGAGGTCGCCAGCGAGGAGGGCCCGCCCGCGCGCGTGGTCTTCCGCGATCTGGAGGCGGCCGATCGCCGCCTCGACTACTTCTATGGCACGCTGCGCCGCCTGGCCGACTTCACCGACGCCGAGCCGGGTGAGGTCGTGCCCGAGGCGGAGACGCTGGTGCCGGCCGCGATCGAGGCGCTGTGCGACGACTTCAACACGCCGGTTGTGGTCGCCGCGCTGGGCGAGGCCGCGCGCGCCGCCAACAAGCTCCTCGACGAGGGCAAGGGCATCCCCAAGCCGGTCCGCCGGCGATCGCTCGCCCGTCTGGCCCGCGACCTGCGAGACGTCGGCGGCGCGCTCGGCATCCTCGAGAGCGAGCCGGCCCGCTTCCTGGCGGCCAGGCGCGACCGGCTGGCCGCGCGGCGCGGCATCGACGTCGACGAGGTGGAGCGCCTGCTCGGCGAGCGCGCCCAGGCCCGCGCCGACCGCGACTTCACCCGCGCCGACGAGATCCGCGGCGCGCTGCAGACCCGCGGCGTCGACGTGCTCGACACCCCAGGCGGCGCCGACTGGCGCGTGGCCGAGTGAGCGAGCGCGCGCGAGCCCCGGGGCGAGCCGCGCGTCGCCTCGGGTAGGCGAGCGCGAGCGCGGCGTTCCGGCCGGGCGCGCCGATCACTTCTCCTGCGAGTCCTCGCTCAGGTACGCGAGGATGACCTCGTCCAGGCTGCGCTCCGAGACCAGGTCCTTGCCGAAGAGGCTCTGGCGGCTGTCCTCTCGCGCGCGCCGGACCGTGCGAGGCACGGCCGGGCCGACCGAGGCGTCGCGCGGGGCGATCACGCGCGGCGCGGCCCCCACGATCACCGCCGGGCGCGAGACGACCACGCCCGAGCGCGGCGCCGGTCCGATCGGCGTCGGGATCGACGGCGACGACGGCGGGCGCGGCTTGCCAGCCGGGCGCAGCGGCGGCGCCACCGGTGCCATCGACCGGCCGGTCGATCGCGATCCTGCCATCGGCGATCCTGCCATCGGCGCTCGGCTACCCACCGGGCTCACCACCGGCGGCGCGCGCCCCTTGCCGCGCGCGATCGGCGCGGTCGGCTGCTCGTGAACCTCCGGCATGCGCTCGAGCTGGCCGGTGCGGTGGTGCGAGTACCCGGTCTGGCTGTTCGACCGCCCGCGCGCTCCTCCCGGCGCCGGCTCGGGCGGGCGCAGATCGAGCGGCGGCGGGGTCAGATCGTCCGGTGAGGTGGCGGCGCGCTTGATGAGGCGAAACGCGTTCGAGACGTCGCCGGATCGCCCGGTGCGGCTCGGCTCGACCGCCTGGCCGTGCTCGCCGAGCAGCGTGAGCGGCGGCGGTGAGGGCGGCGCTGGCCCCGGCGGCGCGGCGCTTGGACCCATCCCGTAGCTCGACGGCGGCGCGGCGTGGACCTCGTCGGGAACCGATGCGCGGCGGGTGTTGGCCGGCTCCAGGTCGGGATGATCCGCGAGGTACACGGTGATCTTCTCGTCGAAGACACCGGCCTTGAGCTCGCGCAGCGACGCCTTGTGCTGCGCCTGCATCAGTGCCTTCACCACCTCCTCGGCCGACCCGCGGTCATACTGCAGCTTGCGGCTGGAGATGATCACCCCCCCGTTGAACAGGTGGGTGAAGATGTGCGGGTTGTCGACCCCCGAGTCCTCGGTCTGGACGTGAAACAGCAGCCCTCGGTGCCGTACGTTGTGGTTGTAGCCGCGGATCGGAGAACGCTTCGCCACAGGCCCCCGATCGACGTTACCACAGCCAGATCGGCGCTCAGCACGCCCTCACACCTTGTAACCGCAGGGTGTAAGCTGATACTCACAGGGTTTGGCGGCGTCCTCCGGTTGGCGCCGCAACGATAACCGTCGGCAAGGCCCGAGTTCAGGGCAAAAGAGGAACTCTCGGTGGACGCGGAAATTGGAAGGCGCTTCGTGGACACGATGCGCGCTTGGCTGATCTCGCTGCCGCACGATCTCAAGATTCTCTACGAGGCAGTCGCTGACGAGAATCTGGATCGCGCCGCTCGCGAGCTCGCGACCGGAGCCATCATCTACGTCATCTCGCCGACCGATTTCATCAGCTCTGATCGGTCCGACTTCACCGGCTACGCCGACGACTGCCTCATCCTGAGGATCGCGCTGCGGCGGATCGTGTCGGTGGAGGATGAGGACTCGCAGCAGTTTCGCGACCGGTTCAAGGACTTCTTCGAGAGCCTCGACGAGGAGCTCGAGGTCTGCGGCAAGGCGATGGGTGACCTCTACGGCTGGCTCGCGGCGCGCGTCGATCACCTGCGCGAGATCGAGTACAAGACCAAGAAGGTGCCCGGCTACCTCGACGACGAGGAGCTGAGCGAGCTCCTGTACGAGGACGGCCTGGTGTTCGCGACCGAGTACCCGGTCGACGAGGATCTGCTGGCCGATCGCTTCAAGAAGGCCTCCACGATCCTCGAGGTCATCCAGCGCCGAAAGGCGGAGGAAGACCGCAAGAAGTCCTGACGCGCCGCCGGGGTCGCCTCCCGGCGCTACAGATCGACCAGCTGGAACGTGGTCCACGGCCGGCCGAGGAAGCGGGGCGCGAGCTCGTCCAGGCGGGTCGCGTCGGTGACGAACACGGCGAGCTCGCCGTGCTCGCCGGGGCCGCGCTGGTCGCCCTGATCGTGGGTGGCGGCCAGGCTCTGCACGGCGGCCTCCGCCATGGCGTTCGCGGAGTCGACCACCGCGATCGGCCGTCCGGCCAGCTCCGCCGCCGCCTCGGTCAGCTCCTCGGCCAGGAGCGGGTAGTGGGTGCAGCCGAGCACGAGCGTGTCGAGGTCGCGGTCGAGCGCGAACAGCTCGACCAGGTAGCGGCGCGCGATCAGCCCGGCGATCGGGCCGTGGGTCCAGCCCTCCTCGGCCAGCGGGACCAGGAGCGGGCAGGGCAGGGCCACCACATGGGCGTCGGGGGCCCGCTCGGCGATGGCCCGCTCGTACGCGCGCGACCGGACCGTGGCCAGGGTTCCGATGACGCCGATGCGCCGGCCCCGCGACACCCGCAGCGCGGCCTCGGCGCCCGGCTCGACCGCGCCGATGACCGGCACCTCACTCGCCGCCGCGAGCGCGGGCAGCGCGTTGGCCGAGGCCGTGTTGCACGCGACCAGGAGCAGCTTCACCCCGCGCTCGACCAGGAACCGCTGGCAGGCCAGCGAGTAGCGCTCGACGGTGCGAGGGCTCTTCGATCCGTACGGCACCCGGGCGGTGTCGCCGAGGTAGACGATGTCCTCGTCGGGCAGGGCGGCTCGAACCGCTCGAACAACGGTCAGCCCGCCCACCCCCGAGTCAAAGATCCCGATGGGGCGCTTCGCTCTCGTGCTCACGCTGGATCAACGCCCGAGAGGTGCGACGTTCTGGCACAGGCTCCTGGATCGGCCAGGTCTGGAAGCCCGACCAGCCAGACTCAGCGGGCCCCGCGGCGCGCCTGGCAGGCCGGGCCCTTGGTTTCGTAGTGCCAGACGAGTTGCAGGAAAGTCACCGGCTTGACCGACATGCGGCGGTACAGGCGACAGATGCCGGGAAACGTTTTCTCGGCCTCGGAGAGGTGGGCTTCGGTGATGCGTCCAACCACGGGTCACACACTACGCAATCTCCATTCCACCGAACCTCATGACCGGGTTTCCATTGACCTGGCGCGCGGTTGCCACTAAACAACCGGTCCCCACCACCACCGGGATTCCCTTCGTGACCCAGCTCGTCCACGGTGTGCTTGAGATGCCCGACGTCTTCGACGCCACCGACGGGGCCGACCTGGCCGCGCGGGTGCGCGCCGAGCTGCAGCGCGACCCCCTGGCGCTGCTCCGAACCGCGACCGCCATCGGCCGCGGTCGCGGCCTCCCGCCCAGCGCGGTGACCCGCGCGTGCAAGGAGGAGGTGGGCCTCCTGGCCCAGACGCCGCTGGTCGGTCAGCGCCAGGAGCTCGAGGAGTGCCTGCTCGGCCGCGACGCCGACGTGGCCCTCGAGTGGCTGCAGGAGGTCGGGGTCATCCGCGCGCTGTTCCCGGAGCTGGAGGCGACCGTCGACCTCGCCCAGGAAGCCGGGCGCATGCACAAGGACGTGTGGGCTCACACTCGCCAGGTGGTCAAGCAGGCGGTGCCGCGCCCGGCGGTGCGCTGGGCCGCGCTGCTCCACGACATCGGCAAGGTCCCGACCCGGACGTTCACCAGGGAAGGGGTCCACTTCCACGGCCACGCCGAGGTCGGCGCGCGCATGTTCGACAAGGTCTGCCGCCGCCTGCCGTTCGAGCGCGACATGGCGCGCAAGGTGCGCTTCCTCATCAAGCACCACCTGCGCTCCAACCAGTACAGCGACCACTGGAGCGACAGCGCGGTGCGCCGGTTCGCGCGCGAGATGGAGGAGCACCTGACCGACCTGCTCGACCTGTCGCGCGCCGACATCACGTCGAAGCGGCCGGGCCGGCGCCAGTCGCTCCTGCGCCAGATCAGCGACCTGCAGGGGCGGGTCGAGCGCCTGCGCGAAGCCGACGCGGTCCTGCCGCCCCTGCCGGCGGGGATCGGCAACGCGCTCATGACCCACTTCAACCTGCCGCCCTCGCGCCGGGTCGGCGAGCTCAAGCACGAGCTCGAGGAGGCGATCGAGCGCGGCGAGCTCGAGCCGCGCCGCGAGGACGAGTACTACCTGGCGTGGCTGGCCGGGCGCCTCGCCGCCCCCGGGCCCGTGCCCGGCGACGGCGAACCGACCTGATCCAGGCCTGATCTAGGCCCGGCTCGAGGACTGGTCGGGGACCGACGCGGCCGGCTCCGGCGGCGCCAGCCCGACCTGGGCGCGCACGATCGCGATCGCCTCGTCGCGCCGCGCCGCCGGCACCATGAGGACGATCGGCACGTGGGGTCCGAAGAAGTGGAGCGTGCTGCGCCAGTACAGACTGCGCGTGTGGACGTCGATGCCGTTCCGGGTGAGCGCATCCACGATGCCGGCGACGCGCTGCACCTGATGGAGCGGCCAGATCGGCACCAGATCGTCGCGCCGCCGGAACGCGCGCCACTCCGCGACCAGGTCCATGGTGATCGCGGTCGCGAACGCGGTCATGAGGACCGGGATCGGATAGAGCGGGGACCAGCGGCCGAGGACTCGCTCGATGGCGTAGAGCGCGCCGACGTAGGCGAGCGAGAGCAGCACCGCCCACGCGAAGCCACGCCAGACGCGCCGCGCTGCCTCGGCGTCGATCGAAGTGGCGACCACCCCGAGGCGCGACGGGCGGGAGAACAGCCACGACAGACCGGCGCCGACCGCGACCAGGAGGACCGCGGCCCCGATCGGACGAGTCCAGAGCGCCATCCACCAGCCGAGCAGCCGCTCCGCGTGAGCCCCGGGCCAGAGGGCGAGCAGACCAAGGCCACCGGTGATCGCCATGGCGGCTCCGTTCGGCACCAGCCCCGCGGTCGGCAGGCGAAACGCCGAGCGAGCCCCGCTCGAGCGCGACCGCCAGCGCAGCACCGCGGCGGTGAGGATGACGACCAGCGACAGGCCGACCAGCATCCCGAGGCGGCCGCCGAGGAGCGCGGGCGACACCGGGGATCCGGCGGCCGCTCGGTCCGCGTGGAGCCCCTGCAGCACCGCGCGCGCGGAGGTGAACGCGAACGCGCCCAGGCTGACGCAGCCGAAGCCGTTGACCAGCCCGTGACGGTCGACGGTCAAGGCCAGGAGCGTGAGCCCGACCGCGCCGGCGACGTACAGGCCGAAGACGCGCCAGAACGCCGCGGCGCCGTCGATGACCTCCGGGAACCCGAAGGCCCCGAACGTCCCGCCGCCCTCGTGCCCGAAGCCGCTCAGCCAGTGGGTCAGGAAGAAGGCCTGGGCCAGGGTGAAGACGACGGCCAGGAGCGCCGTGGCCACGGCGAGGCGCCCGCGTCCATCCGGGCCGCCGTGGCGAAGCCCGCGCCAGCGGGGCACGAGCAGCGCGGCGAGCTCCACGATGCCGAACGCCGAGAGGATCGAGCTGATGCCGATGGCGAAGGGGCCCAGGCTGTCGTCGGCCTGGTGGTGCAGGGCCTCGGCGAGGTCGGCGAAGCCGGGCATCGGGACGATGGTGGACAGCCCGGCCAGAACGAGGCCTCCGAGGGTGACCGCGAGTCGGCGCCGGGACACCGCGCGCCGGCGCGGACGGCCGCGCACCGGGGAGACCTCCGGATCGATCGATCGGCTTCGCCGCTCGAGCAGGAGGAGAGGCACGGCGACGCAGAGGCCGACCAGGAGCGCGATCAGCCCGCGCGCGACCTGCAGGGGGATCACCGCCAGGCCCGGGCGATGCCCGCGGACCGAGAGGACATCGACCGCGAACGGCAGCGGGGTCGACTTGATCGCCGCGACGAGCGACGCCGCCTCGCGCTCGACCTCCTCGCTGGAGCCGCCGCCCATGACGACCGAGGTGCGGCCCCCCGCGATCCGCTCCATCACCACCGGGGCGGAGGACACGGTCTCGTCGAGCAGCAAGGCGAGCTTGTGTCCCGCGATCCGCTCGGTGAGATCGGCGAAGCGGCGCGCCCCTTCGTCGGTGAGCGTGACCAGCACCTCGGGGCGCCCGTTCGTCTGGTTCCAGTACATGGCCGCGTCGGCGAAGTGCCGTCGGTCGATCTCCGGTGGAGTCCGGACGTAGTAGGTGCGCCAGCTCTGCGCGGACCGAGCCGTGCCGCCACGGCGTCGCGGCAGCGTGGGCGCCTCGGCGCCGGTCGACCACCCACCGGTCGGCCGCTGGAGCAGCTCCTCGACGATCGCGAAGCCGGGCTCGGGTTGGAGCGAGGGATCGGCCCGGGCCACGTCGCGCAGGTAGATCTGCAGCGCGCCGCGGTCATCCGCGTTCAGGTAGCAGTCCGTGAACCGGCGCCCGCTCGGGTCGTGAACCCACGAGTCCACGTCGGCGACCACGCCGAGCTCGGCCGCGCGGGGATCGACGCCGACCCGCTCGCAGAGCGCTTGCATGAGCGGGCTGCCGTCGACCACGGTCGTGAGCTCGAGCTGGAAGCGCCGGGTGGCCACCTCGACCCATGACACCGCGCGATCCGGCTCCACCCCGGGTGTCTCGACCACGAGTCGCGCGCCGTCCTCGATCAGGGCCGCGCCGCTGGCGGCCAGCCGTTCGGCGAGGATGCGCCGCCACGCGGGGTCGGGCCGCTCCTCGCCGCGCAGCCCGATCTCGACGGTGGATCCGCCGAGGACGTCCGGCTCGCTCGACACGCCGGGGAGGAGCGCTGCCACCCAGCGCGGCGGGATCAGGTCGCGCGGCGCCAGCACCGCGGCGCAGATCGCGGCCAGGCCCCCCACCACCAGCGCGAGTCGCCAGGGCCGGCGCGGTCGGACGGCCAGCGGCGCGCGCAGGCGGTGCTCGGCGGCCAGCGTCTCGAGCTGGCGCAGCTGGTCGGGCGGGTCGCCGCGGCCGTCCCACAGGTAATCGGTGTCGGCGGATGGCTCGTCTGGCACGGCCAGCTCGTCCGGCTCGTCCGGCTCGCGTTCGTCTCGCTCGCTCATCGCGATTCCTTCCAGCCCAGCTTTTCGCGCAGGAGCGCCATCCCCCGGTGCAGGTTGACCCGGACCGAGCCGGGTCGGAGCCCGGTGCGCTCGGCGATCTCCGGTCCGCGCAGCCCCTCGACGAGGCGCATCGCCAGCACCTCGCGATAGGCGTCGGGCAGCTCGCGCAGGGCGGCCATCACCTTGTTCGCGTCGGCCGTCGGAGCCGCTTCCGCGCCGCGCTGCAGCGCGGCCTCGTCCATCTCGGCGCGCGGCATCGCCTCGCGCCAGTAGTCGGCGGCGCGCGCCCGGGCGATGGCGAGCAGCCAGCCGCCGACGCTGTTGCCCTGGCGCAGAGTGTCGAGCCGCCGCAGCGCGATGACGAAGACGTCCTGGACCAGGTCGGCGGCGTCCTGGGCCGGTACGCGCGCGATCAGCGCGCCGTGCACCACCGGCCCGTAGCGGTCGTACAGGCGAGAGAAGGCGGCGCGGTCGCCGCCCGTGGCCCGGTCGACCAGCTCGGCGTCGCCGCTCACCGGCTCGGCCGCGCCGGCAGGCTCGGGCTCGGCCGGCGCGGCAGCCTCGCTGTCGATCGCGATCGCCATCTCCACCCCGGTGCGCACGGTACCAAGGTCGGAGCCCGCGCCGGAGTGTTAACGAGCAATCGTCATCGCGCCAGGCGCAGGCCGAGTGTGCCGGCCAGCACGAGCTGGCTGTCCAGGCCATCGACGATGAGGTGGGCGCTACTGCCGGCGGCCAGCGCGATCGGACCGAGCAGCCAGAGCTCGATCTCGACGCCGCCGCCGAGCGCCGGGTGCGGGTCCGGAGCCAGGGCGCCGACCTCGCCGTGGAGAGAGAGGGCCAGGCGCGGGCGCGACGCGGCTGCCTCGTAGGTGAGGCCGGCGGTGAAGAGGCCGCGATCGAATCGACTGGCTCCGTCGTCGCCGTCGCCGTCGCTGTCGCTGTCGCCGGCGGTGTCGCCGGCGGTGCGCGCCTCGAGGCGCAGCCCGGTGCGGTCGGCCCACCCTCCCGGCGAGAGCGTGGCCACCGCGCACAGGCCGGTCGCGGTCGGGCCGCCGAGGGCGACGTAGCCGCCGACGCCCACATCGCCCGACCACGGGCGCGCGTCGTCGCGGCGCGACGCGGGTTCGGGCACGATCGGAACCGTGGACGCCGGGCTCGAATCGGCGCGCGCGTCGCCGGGCGCGCCGGCCGCGCCCGCGATCAACCCCGCGACCAGGACGGCCCCGACCGGATGCCGGGCTACATGCCGGGCCGCATGCCAGGCTGCATGATCGACGCGCCGCCGCATGGCCCGCACTCTAGCCCGCGCTCTGGCCGACGCGCCGGCTCGAGCGGCGCCTCGGCGGCGGCATCGCGATCGACCTGGGCCGCGCGCCAGCCGCGGGAAAGCGTGCTACCGTGGATCAGCGCGTGGAGCCTACTCGCAAGCTACGCAAGCCCGGACTCGAGCACTTCATCAAGTTCGTCCGCGAGCTCCCCGAGGTCTCGCCTCGCCAGATGTACGCCATGCTCGAGGAGCACGGCTACCGCGGTCAGGACGAGGCGCGCCGCGCGGTCTGCCTGCTCGCCTATCGCCACATCCGCCGGGTCAAGCGCATCTACCTCGACGGCGTCGAGCGCGCGACCGTGCCGCGCAAGAGCAACTGCCTCATGGTGGGCCCGACCGGGTGCGGCAAGACCTACCTCATCGAGATCCTGTTCGGGAAGATCCTCAAGCTGCCGACCGCGCTGGTCGACGTCACCACCTACTCCGAGACGGGCTACGTCGGCCAGGACCCGTGCACGATCCTGACCCGGCTCCTGCACGCGGCCGACGACAACCCGATGCTGGCCTCGATCGGCATCGTCTGCCTCGACGAGTTCGACAAGATCGCCTCCGGCCAGAACAACGCGATCTTCGCCGGCGCCGGCACGACCAAGGACGTGACCGGCATGGGCGTGCAGCGCGAGCTGTTGAAGATGCTGGAGGCGAGCGAGGTGGTGGTGCCGCTCGAGCTCACCCACTCGACCTACGGCGACCACGTCATCATGTCGACCGCCGACATCGCGTTCGTCGCCGCCGGGGCGTTCTCCGGCTTCCAGCACGTGGCCCACAAGCGGGCCAGCCGCGACCACATCGGCTTCGCCCGCGGCGTGGTGAAGGGGCGCTACGCGCTCGACGCGATCGCGGTCGACTTCACCGCCGACGAGGTCGAGAGCGTCGCCAACTTCCAGGCCTACGGCTTTCTGCCCGAGCTCATCGCGCGCTTCACCCGGGTGGTCCCGTTCCGCGCGCTGTCGGCCGAGACGCTGAAGGACATCCTCCGCTCCGACGTCATCGAGCGCATGACCGCGGAGTTCGATCACGAGGGCTTCACCCTCAACGTCGCCGAGGAGGTGCTCGACCACGTGGTGATCGACGCGCTGCGCCGCGAGACCGGCGCGCGCGGGCTCGCCTCGATCCTCACCAAGCAGCTCGAGGACGTCGCCTTCGACTCGTTTGGCGGCGGGACCGGTGGATTGATCGACGTCCGCATGGTAGACGGCGCTATTCACGTCGCCGTCTCGCCGCGGCAATAGGCAGCGCGGCCGCCGGCGTTACACCGGCATGGACAAGATCGTCATCGAGGGCGGCGCCCGTCTGCGCGGCGAGGTGAAGGTGAGCGGGGCCAAGAACGCCGCGCTCCCGCTCCTGGCCTCCTCGCTGCTGGCCAGCGGGGCGAGCACGTTCAAGAACGTGCCGAACCTCAACGACGTGGTCACCATGCGCAAGCTGCTGGCCAAGCTCGGCTGCGAGGTCGACCACGAGGCGCGCACGATGATCATCGCGCCGCCGTCGGTCGCCGCCAGCAAGCGCCGCTCGTTCGAGGCGCCTTACGACCTGGTCAAGACCATGCGGGCCAGCGTGCTGGTGCTCGG
Source organism: Kofleriaceae bacterium (assembly GCA_035489015.1). GTDB lineage: Bacteria > Myxococcota_A > Polyangia > Haliangiales > Haliangiaceae > DATFRY01. The sequence continues at coordinate 37,226 of DATHKR010000051.1, forward strand.
CCCGCTGGTCGCCCGCTATGGGCGCGCGCGGGTCTCGCTGCCGGGCGGCTGCGCCATCGGCGCGCGCCCGATCGATCAGCACCTGAAGGGGCTGGAGGCGATGGGCGCGACGGTGAGCCTCAGCCACGGCTACGTCGAGTGCGAGGCCCGCCGGCTGCGCGGCGCGCGCATCGTGCTCGACATCCCGACCGTGACCGGGTGCGAGAACTTGATGATGGCCGCGGCGCTGGCCCGCGGCATGACGATCATCGAGAACGCCGCCCGCGAGCCCGAGGTGGAGGAGCTGGCCCAGGCGCTGGTCAAGATGGGCGCCCGCATCGAGGGGGCCGGCACGCCGATCATCCAGGTCGAGGGCGTGGACGAGCTCCAGCCGATCGAGCACACCATCCTGCCCGACCGGATCGAGGCCGGCACCTTCCTGGTCGCCGCGGCGATCACGCGCGGCGACGTGCTGGTCCGCAACGCCCGCGCCGATCACCTGGACGCGGTCATCGCCAAGCTGCGCAGCGCCGGGGTGCACGTGGCGGCCGAGGGGGACGGGCTGCGCGTGCGCCACAGCGGCGACCTCCGCCCCATCGACATCACCACCCAGCCGTACCCGGGCTTCCCGACCGACATGCAGGCCCAGCTGATGGTGCTGTGCGCGGTCGCGCGCGGCCAGAGCGTCATCAAGGAGGCGATCTTCGAGAATCGCTTCATGCACGTGTCCGAGCTGTCGCGCATGGGCGCCGACATCCAGGTGGACGGCCGGGTCGCGGTGATCCGCGGTGTGCCTCGCCTCGGCGGGGCCCAGGTGATGGCCACCGACCTGCGCGCATCGGCCTCCCTGGTCCTGGCCGGGCTGGTGGCGCGGGGCGAGACCGAGGTCCTGCGCGTCTACCACCTCGACCGCGGCTACGAGCGGATCGAGAAGAAGCTGCGCGCCCTGGGCGCGCAGGTGAAGCGGGTCAGAGCCTGATGCGGTCGGTGCACTAGTGGGCGGGCGGCCGCGAGCCCGGGCGGCGGGACCGGCCGAGCGCCCCGGCGAGCGGCCGATCGTGGTCGCGCTGCCCAAGGGACGCGTCCTGGGCGCGGCGATCGAGCTTTTCGGCCTGGCTGGGCACGACCTGCGCGCGGTCCAGGAGGAAACCCGGCGCCTGGTCCACGAGTGCGGGTCGATCCGGGTCCTGGTGGTGCGCGCCGGCGACGTGCCGACCTACGTCGAGTACGGCGCCGCCGACATCGGGGTGGCCGGCCGCGACGTCCTCGAGGAGGAGGAGCGCGACCTCTACGAGCCGCTCGACCTCGGCATTGGCCCCTGCCGGCTGGTGGTGGCCGAGCCGGCCCTGCGCCCGGTCGACCTCGCGTCGCACATGCACCTGCGTGTGGCCACGAAGTACCCGACGCTGACCCGCCGGTACCTGGAGGAGCGGGGGGTGGCGGCGGAGATCATCAAGCTGTCCGGATCGGTCGAGCTGGGCCCGCTGACCGGCCTGGCCGACCGGATCGTCGATCTGGTCGAGACCGGCGAGACGATGCGGCAGAACGGCCTCGTCGAGGTGGAGACCATCCTCGAGGTCACCAGCCGGCTGGTGGTCAACCCTGCCAGCCTCAAGCTTCGCGGCGCGGTCGTCGCCAGCCTCATCGACCGGCTCGCGGCAGCCGTCGAGGGCAGGCGCGACTTGTAGTAGATTTGGCCCGGCATGTCGTCCAATCGGCCCGGGACGGGAGAAACCGAGAGGGCTGGCGAAGGGCGGCAGGTCCGCGACCTCCGGCAGCTCGTCTCGGCCGACCTACGCCGGCACCCGCGCGTCGCGTATCAGGGGCTGCTGGCCGACACGGACGCGGGCGCGCGCCTGGCCGCCGCGCTCCCCGAGATGCCGCCGTTCCGCCACCCGTACTCCGGCGCGCTGACCGTCATCGACTGGGATCACCGGCTTCCGTCGCGTGCGCTGGTCCTGCGCGTCTTTGCCTACTACCGGGCCGAATCGCTCGCCGCAGGGCAGGAGGGCTTCGACGACCGGCTCGAGGAGATCGGGCGGAGCGATCGCTACCCGGAGTTCGACGTGCCCGACTTCGACCACCTGGTCGCCGACGAGGCGTACGAGGTGGAGCTGACCACCACCGGCGAGGTCGGGCGCTGTCGGCTCACGTCGGCCTGGCGGCGCGAGATCGCCGCCGCTGACGCGGCCGGCGCGGTCGACGTGACCCGCGCGTCGGAGGAGTTCAAGCGGCTGACCCCGCTCCTCTCCAACCGCCCGGCCCACCTGGGGGGGCTCGAGGCGGTGTCGTGGACCCCGCCGTGCGAGTCGCAGCACCCGGTCTGGACCCTCGACGTGTGGTACCTGCTCGCCTTCGACGGGCGGATCGGGACCGGGAGGAGCTTCCTGGTCGACCCGGCGGCCAAGGCGGTGGTGGCGGTGCGCGACTTCTCGGTCCGCGCCGGATAGGGCAGGGTCAGGGCGAGGTCGCCGCGGGTCGCCGCGCTACTTCGTGCGCTGGCGGGCGGCGCGCAGGATCGGCGGGCCCGGTTCGGTCACGCTGACCACGGCGGCGAGCGGGACGCTCTTGCCGCCGGTGGTCGGCACCATGACGGTGGTGAGGTCGGGCGGGGCGTCGTCGCGGCCGATGCGCACGCGAAGGCGCGCGTGCGCCCGGCTCTCGGAGCCGACGACCACGCCGGTGGTGGCGAGGCGAGCGATGCGCTCGACGGCGCCCGGCGCGATGCCCAGCGCCGCGGCTCGCGCGCGATCGATCTGGATGGCCAGCATCCCGGGCGCGGGGGTGGCCGGCCCGGCCGGCGCGGCGGCCGCGCTCTGGCTCGCCGCCTGGCGCAGCCGGGTGGTGGCCGCGGCGACGTCGGTGGCGCCGGGCGGGAGGTCGATCAGCAGGCGCAGCGACGGGCCGAGCGACTCCGGCGGCCACGCTCCGGGCGACCAGTGCCCCTCGCGCTCGACCAGCCCGATCACCCGGGCGTCGGGCACGGCGTCGACGAGCCGCGCGACAGCGGCGTCGGCGGCCTCGATGCTGCTCCCGGCCAGCGGAACGCGAAGGTCCACGTCGGCCGTGAGCGCGGTGAGCTCGGCGCCCGCGGGCATCTCCGCGGCGGCGCGCGCGACCGCGGCGTCGAAGCCGGTGCCCCGCGCCACGGCGACCTCGGCCACGGACAGCGACTCGCGACCGGCGCCGCGCGCGGCGCATGCATCCGGGAACGCGCCCGCGGTCACCGTCGCCAGATCGCCCACGCGCACCACCGCGCCGTCCCGGCGATCGACCTCCAGGCCGGCCAGCGCCTCCGGGGTCGAGTCGCGCGGACCGGCCGCCGCCGCGAGCGCGTCGAGCACCTTGCCGGCGTCCACTCCGTACGCCGGCAACCGGGCGGCGTCGATGGCGACCAGGGTCTCCGGCCTGACCCCGGCGCACAGTCGCACCTCGTGGACGCCGACCTCGGTCAGCAGCCGGTCGCGCACCCGGTCGGCGATCAGGCGCGCCATCACCGCCGACGTGCGATCGTCCGTCCGCAGGACCAGAAACACGCGCGGTCCGGACGGCAGGAGCGCGCAGGTCGGCGGCTCGGTGTCGGCGGGGAGCTGGCGCCGCACCGTCCCGAGCGCCGCGCGGACCGACGGGAGCGCGGCGCGAGCGGCCTCCTCGCTGGCGAAGCCGAGCCGGAGCTCGGCGCGCCCGGGGGCGGCGATCGCCCGCATGGTCGCGGCGCCACCGACCGACGCGAGCGCTTCCTCGAGCGGAAGGACGGCCATTCCCTCGACCGCATCGCTCGAGCCGCCCGGCAGCGCGACGGTCACCGCCAGCTCGGCCGGCGCCGTCCCCGGCGCAGGGCCGCCGGCATCCCGCGCGGCGGCCGGCGCGCCCGGCCCACCCTCCTTGTCGACGGCGGCGCGGCGGCATCCGGCGAGCCCGGCGATTGCCGCCAGCGCGGCGATTCCCGCCGGGCGCCCCGCGAGCCGCACGATCAGGCGATCGCGCCGGCCAGGTCGGCGATCGGGCTCTCGCCGCGCACGCCGCTCAGGCAGCGGCGCAGGTGGGCCCGGATCTTGTGCTTCTTGGTGTAGACGGTCTTCAGGCTGATCGACATGTGCTCGGCGACGTCCTCGGCGTCGAGCCCCTGCCCGAAGTACAGGCTGACGAACGTGCGGTCCTTGTCCGAGAAGTCGGCGAGGAGCCCGTTCAGGTGATCCCACCGCTCCTTCTCGATGAGGAGGTCGAGCGGCGAGCGGTCGTGCTCCTCGTGCGGATCCGGCGCGCCTTCGAGCCGGTCGAGCAGCGGCCGGCGGCCGGCGCAGCGCAGGAAGTCGTAGGCCGAGTTGACGCTGATCATCCCGATCCACGACCCGAGCTTGGTGCCGCGCAGCGGGTTGTACAGGCGCAGCTTGCGCATGTCGTCGCGCAGCAGGTTGAGGAGGACGTCGCCGTAGATCTCGTCGATGTCGGCGCTCCCCAGCGACGGGGCGCAGCGCGCGGTGACCTTGGTGATGCAGCGGTAGATGAGGGAGCGATAGCGACGGACCATCTCCATCCAGGCCCGGTCGTCACGGCTGAGAACGCGGCGGAGCAGCTGCCTCTCGGTCCAGTCGGACGGCTGGGTGGGGGGGCGGGCGATCTGCGGCATCGGTTGGGGGCTCCTCGGGAAGGTTCGCGGCGCCGGTCGCGTAGACGAGAAGGGCGCTGGCGACGGATTCAGCAAGCCCGATGCCACCGATAAGTGGCCGAGACTATTCGACGCGGGTGCGTCGAGGTCGGCCCCCGGCACCAAGACTTGGCGTTTCGCACCAAGTCCCAGGGCAGGCGGCGCGATTGGCGCCGGCGCTCCCGGGCGGCGCACCGACGGAGCTGCGCGTGAAATCTTCGCGATCCGTCATGCCCTGGCGACGGCGTCGTGCCAGCGCGCCAGCGCCGCGGCCGCGGCGTCGCGATCGGTCGACGGCTCGAACCGCCGCTCCTCGCGCCACACCCGGGCGATCTCGTCCTTGCTTCGCCACAGACCGACGCCGAGGCCAGCCAGGAACGCGGCGCCGAGCGCGGTGGTCTCCACGATCTCCGGGCGCGAGATGGCCACGCCGAGCGCGTCGGCCTGGAGCTGCATCAGGAGATCGTTGGCCGCCGCGCCGCCGTCGACCTTGAGCTCGGTGAGCTGGCGGCCGGCGTCGCTCTCCATCGCCTTCAGGAGGTCCACGTTCTGCAGCGCGATGCCCTCCAGACAGGCGCGCGCGATATGGGCGGCGGTGGTCCCTCGCGTGAGCCCGGTCAGGATCCCGCGCGCCTCGGGCCGCCAGTGCGGCGCGCCCAGCCCGGCGAAGGCCGGGACCATGGTCACGCCGCCGGCGTCCGGGACCTGGGCCGCCAGCGCCTCGATGTCGGACGCCTGGCGGATGAGGCCGAGGCCGTCGCGCAGCCACTGCACCGCGGCGCCGGCGATGAAGGCCGAGCCCTCGAGGGCATAGGCGACCTCGCCCGACTCGGCTCCCGCGCCGAGCTGCCACCCGACCGTGGTGAGCAGGCCCGAGCGCGACGGCACCGGCCGGTCGCCGGTGTGCATCAGGATGAACGCCCCCGTCCCGTACGTGCACTTGGCGTCGCCCGGGGCGAAGCAGGCCTGACCAAACAGGGCCGCCTGCTGATCACCAGCCACCCCGGCGATGGGCACACCGTCGGGGAGGCCGGCGACGCCGCGAGTCTCGCCGAGCACCACCGCCGACGGGCGCACCTCGGGCAGGACCTCGCGCGGCGCGCCGAACAGCTGCAGCATCGCCGGGTCCCAGTCGAGCGACTCGAGGTTGCACAGAAGCGTGCGAGACGCATTGGTCACGTCGGTGACGTGGACCGCGCCGCCGGTCAGGCGTGCGATGAGATACGAGTCGACCGTGCCGAACGCGATCTCGCCGGCGCCGGCTCGGCGGGCCAGGGTCGCGTCGTTCTCGAGCATCCACGCCAGCTTGGTGGCGCTGAAGTACGGGTCGATCACCAGCCCGGTGACGCGGCGCACCGCCTCCTCGTGTCCGGCGCGCTTGAGCTCGGCGCAGCGGTCGGCGGTGCGGCGGTCCTGCCAGACGATGGCGGTGCGCGCCGGGCGGAGCGTCCGCCGCTCCCACATCACGGCTGTCTCACGCTGATTGGTGATACCGACGGCTGCGACCGAGCTTGCGTCGATTCCGGCGCTGCCCAGGGCCGCGGCCATCGCCTCCTCGACCGACTTCCAGATATCATCGGGATCGTGCTCGACCCAGCCCGGCTGCGGATAGATCTGGCGGAACTCGCGGGTATCGCGCCCCACGATGCGGAGCTCCTCGTCGAGTACCAGGACCGTCGTGCCGGTCGTTCCCTGATCGATCGCGACGACGTGCTTCATGGTCGCGCATCTTACCCGACCGCTCGTGATCGCGAACACACCACGTCGGGGCTGCCCATCTAGGCCGCAGCCGACCAGGCCCGCATCGATGAGCGAGTGGAAGACCCGGATAACGAAGGTCCAGGTCCTCAAGCCGAAGACTGGTGACGGCGAGGGCTGCCTGGTCCTGATCTATCCGCCGGGACCGGACATGGGGCGCCGGTGGACGCTCGGCGCCGACGAGATCGTGCTCGGCCGCGGCAGCGACTGCGACATCCTCATCGACCGCGACTCGGTCTCGCGCCGCCACGCGCGCGTCTACCGGGTGGACGACCAGTGGTTCGTCGAGGACCTGGGCTCGACCAACGGCTCGTACATCAACGACATGCCGATCCAGCGGGCGCCGCTGCGCGACGGTGACTTCGTGAAGATCGGCTCGGCGATCTTCAAGTTCCTGTCCGGCGGCACGATCGAGACCTCGTACCACGAGGAGATCTACCGGATGACCATCATCGATGGTCTGACCGGGGCGCACAACAAGCGCTACTTCCTCGAGTTCCTCGAGCGCGAGATGGCCCGCTGCTCGCGCTACGGGCGGCCGCTGTCGCTGCTCATGTTCGACATCGACCACTTCAAGACGGTGAACGACACGCACGGTCACCTGACCGGCGACTACGTGCTGAAGGAGATGGCGCGGCGGCTGCTCGGCCGGATCCGCAAGGAGGAGCTGCTGGCCCGCTACGGCGGCGAGGAGTTCGCGGTGGTGCTGCCGGAGACGGGGCACGCCAACGCGGTGCAGTTCGCCGAGACGCTGCGCGGCATGGTCGGCAACGACTTCTTCGAGTACGAGGGCGACCACTTCACGGTCACCATCTCGGTCGGCGTGGCCACGCTCGAGGGCCACAACCAGGGCGCGCCGCTCGACATCATGGAGTTCATCCGCCTGGCCGACGCCAACCTGTTCGCGGCCAAGCGGAACGGGCGCAACTGCGTGGTCGGCTGACCAGAATCAGAGATACAGGTCGCGCCCGCGCCAGAACTCGATGGCAGCGCCGACGGCGCTGACCACGAGCGCGGCCGAGCACAGCGCGACCGCCGCGGCCGGATAGGGGAAGGCGGCCGCGACCAGCAGGCTGGCGCCGAGCACGCGGCCCCCCCAAGGCAGGGCCGGACCGGAGCGGCCGTGCACCGAGAGCAAGTTGTCGAGGCCGCCGACCGCGAGCTCGATGGCGAACAGGCCGAGCACCGCCCACGGCGGCGCGGCGCCGCTGACGAGCGCGGCGATGAGGACGATCGGCAGGATGACCGCGCCGACCACGCGCACCGCGTCGGCCCGGCCGAAGCCACCCGCCCGGCGCAGGCGGGGCAGGCCGCCGACCAGGTAGTCGAGCGCGCTGACCCAGGTGAGCGCGGTCAGGATCCAGGTCGCGCCGTGGAAGAACAGGCGCATGTCGCCGAGCGCGTCGGCGGCGGCGTAGAGCCCGAGCGGGATGAGCATGAGCGCGGTGCCGACCAGGAGGTTGCGGTACAGGCGGCGGCGCCCGACCAGGACGACGATGAGCACCGCCAGCGGGACGGCCAGCGTGCCGAACAGGACCACGTAGGCGCCGGTCCGATCGAGCAGCGCGCAGACCATGAGCGTGCCGGCCCCCTGCATCTGGACCCAGGTCTTCACCTTGGCCAGGTAGCTGGTCTCGAACTGGATGTGGCGCTGGGCGTAGGCGCTGCGCATCGCGGTGACCAGGAACTCGCGCACGAACATGAGGCCGACCGCGATGGACGGGACGAGGCCGCGGTCGGCCAGCGGCACGTACATGAAGGCGAGGAAGACCTTGTCGGCCAGCGGATCGAGCAGCGCGCCGAGCTCGGTCGGCCCGTACTTGCGGGCCAGATGGCCGTCCAGGTAGTCGGTGGAGCCGACCACGAAGGCGATCCCGATGGCCATCCACCAGGCGGTCGGCCCCTGGTAGATGAGCCAGGCGATGAGCGGCATCGGGATGAGGCGCGTGACCGTGACCTGGTTCGCGGTCACGAGCGGCCGGCCGGGGGCTCGAGTTGCCTCGGAGGGGCTGCTCACGGTTCGAGAACCTAGCTCCATCGCGTGTTGTCGTCACCCCTGGATCGGGTCCCACGTTAGGATGCAGCCACGAGAGTGGTCCGGAAGCAGCCGGTCGATGTGACCACGGTGCGCCGCCCGCCAGCCGGCGGCGACGTGGCGGAGCAGCCGCTCCTGGCGCTGACCGTCCTCGTCCACCCGGACGCGGAGCGGATCGGCGACGTGGCGTTCCTCGAGTCGCGCGCGCGGCTGAGTCGGCTGGAGCCGGAGCTGGGTCCGACGCGGCGCGGGGAGGGCGGCGGCATGCGTCCGCTGAGCGACCCGCACCTGAGTCGCCGGCCGATCGCGATCGAGACCGACGCGGCGGGCGGGGTGACCCTGGCGCCGCCGCCGAGCGGGACCGACGTCGTGGTCGACGGCGTGCGGCTGACCGGACCGCGCGCGCTGTCCGCCGCGCAGGTGGAGCACGGCGCGGTGATCGAGCTGGGCGAGCGGGTCGCGCTGCTGCTCCACCGGCGGCGAGCGCCGCTGGCGGGTGGACCGGACCACGGACTGGTCGGCCACAGCGAGGCGATGGACCGGCTCCGCGCCGAGATCGATCGGGTCGCCGATCTGGACGCGCCGGTGCTGCTCGGCGGCGAGACCGGGACCGGCAAGGAGCTGGTCGCGCGGGCGATCCACGCCGGGTCGGGGCGGGCCCAGGGCCCGTTCGTGGCGGTCAACGTGGCCGCGATCCCGGCCGCGATGGCGGCGTCGCAGCTGTTCGGGCACGCGCGGGGGGCGTTCACCGGCGCGGCCGGCGAGCACGAGGGCTTCTTCGCCCGGGCCGATCGGGGCACGCTGTTCCTCGACGAGGTCGGCGAGATGGCGGCCGAGGTCCAGCCGGTCCTCCTGCGCGCGCTCGACGACGGCGAGGTGTGGCCGCTCGGCGCGGCGGCGAGCCGGCGAGTGGACGTGCGGGTCATCGCGGCGACCGACGCCGACCTGACCCGGCGCGCGGCCGACGGGCAGTTCAAGGCGCCGCTCCTGCACCGGCTGGCCGGCTACGTGATCCGGCTGCCGCCGCTGGCGGAGCGGCGCGACGACATCGCGCGGCTGCTGGTCCACTTCCTCCGCGCGGAGCTGGCCGCGGCGGGCGAGCCGGACTGGCTCGGGCCAGGGCGCGAGGTGGAGCACCCGTGGCTGGACGCGGACGCGATGGCGGCGCTGGTGCGGCGCGACTGGCCGGGCAACGTGCGCGAGCTGCGCAACGCGGCTCGGCGGATCGTGATCGGCAGCCGCGGGGCGTCGCGCGCGCGGGTGGAGGGAGCGCGCGGGGAGGCCGGCGGCGGGGAGGCAGCGCGCGCCGACGAGATCGGCGAGGCGGTGGCGGCGGGGCCAGCCGCGGCCGGGCGCGGCCGGGCCGAGATCTCCGCCGAGGTGCTCATCGACGCGCTTCGACGGCACGGGTGGAAGACCGGCGACGCGGCGGCTGCGCTCGGGGTGTCGAAGACGACCCTGTACGCGCTCATGGAGCGGACCCCGGGGGTCCGCAAGGCGCGCGAGCTGTCGGCCGAGGAGATCTCCGCCGCGGAGGCCGCGGCCGGTGGCGAGGTCGACCGCATGGCCGAAGCGCTGCGAGTGTCGCGGCGCGGTCTGGTGCTGCGCATGCGCGAGCTCGGGCTGGAGGGTGGCCGTGGCCGAGGGTGAGCGCGGATCAGAGGGGCGGCCGCGTCCGCGACCGAGCGCGCAGTCCACGATCGCGGGGGACGCGGCGGGGCGCGACCCGGGCGGCGATCGCGCGCGCGACGAGGAGGGAGCCCGACCGCCGGTGCCGGTCGGGACGGTCCTGGTCGGGCGCTACCGGCTGCTCGAGGCGCTCGGCCGGGGCGGGATGGGGGCGGTGTATCGCGCGCGCGACACGACGCTCGACGCCGACGTCGCAGTCAAGCTGCTCGATCCGGACGTGGCGGGCGACGCGAAGCGGGTGGCGTACTTCCGCAACGAGGTGCGGGTCGCGCGCAAGGTGACCCATCCCAACGTGTGCCGACTGCACGATCTGGTCGAGTCCGACGGGCTGTGGATCATCACGATGCAGTACGTGGACGGCGAGTCGCTGGCCGATCGGCTGCGGCGCGAGGGCGCGCTGCCGGTGGGCGAGGTGGTGCGCATCCTGCGCGACGTCGCGGCCGGGCTGGCGGCGGCGCACCAGGCCGGCGTCGTGCACCGCGATCTCAAGCCGGCCAACGTGTTGCTCGATCGACAGGGGCGCGCGATCGTCGCGGACTTCGGCATCGCGGCTGACACCGCGCACGGCGCGCCGGCCGCGGTGGTCGACGTGGCCGGGACGCGCGGCTACATGGCGCCCGAACAGGCGGCCGGGCGCGCGGTGGATGCGCGCAGCGACGTGTACGCGTTCGGCGTGCTGGCCCACCGGATGCTGATCGGCGAATTGCCGTGGAGCGCTCCGACCCGGGTGCAGGCGACCGATCTGACCGGTCCACCGGCGGGCGCGCCGGCCGATGCGCCGCCCGCGCTGCTCGGGCTGATCGATGAGTGCCTGGCCGCGTCACCGACGGAGCGGCCGGTCGACGGCGCCGCGCTGCTGGACAGGCTGAGCACGCCGGGCGCGCTGGCCGCGGTGTCGGGGTCGCGGGCGGGGTCGGGAGCGGAGTCTCTGGCGTCGGAGTCGCTGGCGTCGGAGTCGCTGGCGGGGGCGGTGGACCGGTCGGGCCTGGTGGCGACGCGGGATGCGGGTTCCGGGTCCGCGTCGGGCTCTCCGTCGGAGCCGCGCTCGCGGTCGGGTCCGGCGCCGGGCTCGTCGTCGCCGTCAGGCTCGGCGTTGGCGTCGGCGTTCGAGGCGATGGCGGGGGCGCCGCTCGCATCGCGGTCGGACCCGGCCTCGCCGGCGGAATCGAACGCGCGCTCGGGCGCCGGGTCGGTCTCGGAAGAGCCGGCGCCCGCGCCGACGCCGACGCCGACGCCGACCTCGGTCGTCTCGCGATCGCCGTCGGAGCCGGGAGCCTCGGCGCGCACCTCCTCGCCCGCGGGCGCGCCAGGCGCCGCGGTCCTCCTGCGCTCGGGCCACCGTCGCCGACGGATCGCGATCGCGGTCGCCGCGCTGGTCGTCGCCGCCGCCGCGGTCGCCGCGTGGCGGCCCTGGGCGCGCCCTGCGCCTCCGGTTCAAGCGGTCGAGGAGATCTCGATCGAGGCGTCGGCGGCGGTGCCGCTGGTCGCCGAGGACGCTCCTCTGGTCGACGCGCTGGCGCGGCTGGTGGTCGAGGAGCTCGATGATGCCTGGCAGCTGCGCGGTCGCGTGACCGCCGACCGCGGGGTGCCGCCGGGCGGGCCTGGCGCGGCTCACCTGGCTGCCCGCCTGTGGATCGGTCAGGACCGCCGCCTGGTGGTCGAGGCGTTGCTGCGGCACGGCGGGCGCGAGATGACCACGCGGCTCGAGTCCGCGTCGCTTCGCCCGCTCGCCGCCGATCTGGCGGCCTGGGCCGCGCGCTCGGCGCTGCCCGCCGGCGAGCTGCAGCCGGACGCGGCCGAGCTGGCCCGGGTCTGCGCCCGATCGCCCGAGGCGTGGCGTCTGTGGCAGAGGGCGCGGCGCGAGTCGCGCATGCAGCGGTGGAGTCAGGCGCGCGAGCTGTCGGGCCGTGCGATCGCGCTCGACCCGAGCTTCCCGCTCGCGCCGCTCGAGCTGTCGTTCACCTACACCGGCGACGACCGCGCGCTCACCCGCTCCGCGGCCCGCGCCCGCGAGCTCGCCGCCGCCTGCCCCACGCTCGGCCCCGACTGGCGCCTGGTCTTCGAGGCGAACCAGGTCGCGTCGAACGGCGATCCCATGGCCGCCGAGAAGGTGGTCGATCGAGTGATGGCGATGCCGGATCTCTCCGATCGAGATCGCCTCTACTTCCAGACCCGATGGGCGTACGCGCTCTCGTTCAACGGCTACCGCAGCCGCGCGCAGCCGCTGCTCGAGTGGATCGCCGACCGCTGGCCGGCCGATCCGGCGGTGCCGAAGCTGCTCGCGCACAGCCGTCTCGAGTCGGACGAGCCGGACGCCGCGGCCGAAGCGCTGCGCTACGCCCGCCAGGCGGTGACCTACGCCCCCTACGACGTGGCGGCGCGGGCGGACCTGGCCCGCGCGCTGCTCGCCACCGGCGACGCCGCCGCCGCGGCGGCCCAGGTGCGCATCATCGACCGCGCCGAGCCGGCCGAGAAGCAGGGCTCGCTGGCCGGCGGCGAGGTCGACAACAGCCTGATCGCGCTGCGCCTCGAGCTCGGCCAGTGGGCCGAGGCCGAGCGCGACGCCCGCCGGCTCCTGCTCGGCCCGGTCACCGAGCGCACTCAGGGGCTGGCCGCGCTGGGCGCGCTCGACCTCCTGCGCGGTGGGCTCGACAGCGGGATCGACCGCATGGACGAGGCCTACCGCGAGTGCAAGGACGCGGGCATCGGGACCACGGCCGCGATCTACGCGTGGCGCGCGGCGTGGCTGGCGTACCAGGCCGGCGAGTGGGCCCGCGCCGCCGAGCTGTTCGCCAGGCTCGAGGAGAACAACTGGCGGGCGCTGGCCCGCGTGCTGCTCGCGCTGGTCGAGGTCCACCGCGGGCCACGCCGCGATCGCGCGGCCAACCTGGACAGCGCTCGCGCCGCCGCGCTGAAGCTCTCGCCCGGCACCAGCCGGATGGTGCTGGAGCTGCTGGTCGCGCACGAGGCCGAGGACTGGAAGCGGATGGCCGCGCTCGACGTCGAGCTGCGCGCGGCCGGGGTGGGCGGGGCGCCGGTGCCGAAGTACCTGGCCGGCGACGCGCTGGCGGCCACGGGCCAGCTACGCGCGGCGGAGGCGGCCTTCCTGGCGGTGGCGACTCACCCGCGGCTGTGGAAGGAGCCGATCGTGTCGGTGCGGGCGTGGCGGCGGCTCGGCGAGGTGCGCGAGCGGCTCGGCGACCGGGCCGGCGCGGTCGAGGCCTACCGCGCGCTCCTGGCCCGCTGGACCCGCGCCCCGGCCGGCCAGGCGGATGTCGCCCGCGTGCGCGCGGCGCTCGGACGGCTCGGCGCCGCCCCCTGAACGGTTCAGCGGACGGTCCAGCGGTGCGCGAAGGCGCCGCCGCGCGCCTGCTGTCGCGCGAATAGCTCCCCGGCGAGGTGGAACGGCGGTTGCTCGTGCTCGCCCGTGGCCGTCTACCCGGAGGATTCATGACAGTGCGTTCGATCCTGGCTTTGTTCATGTCGGTGGCGCTCACCAGCTGTACCGTCGTCGACGACGACGATGGCGACGACGGCGGCGACTCGGTCTCCGACGACGGGTCCGATGACGGCGGCAGCGACACCGGCGACGGCGACACCGGCGACGACGGCAGCGACACCGGCGACGACGGCAGCGGCGACACCGGCGACGACTCGGGCGACGACGGCGCCGCGATCGAGCCGCGCTCCGGCGTCTGGGACTACAGCGACTACGATGCCTCTCTCAACGACTGCAACATCCCCGGCGACTACGGCAACGGTGGCGGCGGGTTCGGGCTGGTCTCTCACGCCGACGGCACCTTCACCGTCATCCCGAACGACGGCACCGATCCGTTCGAGTGCGAGCTCGACGGCGCGGACTTCTCCTGTCCCGACCGCGCGACCGAGGAGGCCGTGATCGACGCCAGCTACGACGCCGTCCTGGTCGGACAGGCGATGGCCGAGGGCACCTTCTCCGATCCGGAGAACGCGACCGGCACCCAGAGCGCGGTGGTCGACTGCGAGGGGGCCGACTGCGGCCTCGTCGAGGCCGCCACCGGCGCCAGCTTCCCGTGCAACTTCGAGGTCGACTTCGTCATCGACTGGAGGACCGGCGGGTGAACCGCCTCCTGACCCGCGGGCTGGTGCCCGCCGCGCTCGCCCTGGTCGCGGCGTGCACCGTCCAGACCCAGCCGCCGCCCGTCGCGCCGGTGCCGGTCGCCGAGGAGCCGTCGCCCCCCGACGAGCCATCCGCCGAGGCGACCGACGCGCCGGAGGCCGGCGACGAGAGTGTCGACGTCGACGTGGGCGGCGAAGCCGACGTCGAGGCGCACGGCGCCGCCGAGCTGGAGGGCGGCGACCCCGGTCCCGCCCGCGGCCGATCGCGCCGGCTCGGTCGCCTCGAACCGGCGGCGCCGATCGACTGCGTCGGGTCCAACGACGTCCGCCTGGTCGGGCGCTCGATCGACACCGATGGCGACGCGATCGTGATCACCGGCAGCTGCAACGTCATCATCGAGCGCAGCCGCATCCGCGCGGGCCGCGTCGCGATCCTGGTGTCCGGGGCCGGCGATGTGCGAGTCCGCGACAGCGTCATCGAGGGAGGCCGCGCCGCGATCGTGATCCAGGGCGCGGGCGACGTCAGCGCCACCCGCACCGACTTCGTCGGGAGGCGGTCGATCATCGGCGCCGGCAACTTCCACGACCAGGGCGGCAACCGCTGGCGCTGAGCCGGCTCAGCCGCCGCGGACGCGCTGCACGATGAGCGGCGCCTCGGGTGCGATCCGGTAGCCGGCGTCGGCGCGGTCGAGGAGCTCGCGCAGCCCGAGGTTGCGCAGCGTGGTGAGGCCGACGTGGAGCCGGTTGGCGGCGGCGAGCGGATCGATCTGCTCGCCCGGCCAGCCGGCCTCCATGAGCTGGCCGGGGGCGATCACGCCCTCGCCGCGCTTGGCGACCAGGGCCGCGAGCAGGCGCCGCAGCACCTGCCGCCGCCCGAGGTCGACCTCCTTGCCCTTCGGGGTGCGGAACCACGAGCCGTCCTCCGCCACCACGTACGCTCCCTCGGCCAGCCCGCGCCCGAGCAGGCGCCGGGCCGCGTCGAGGTGCTCGCTGGGGAAGCGCGCCGACTCGGCTCGTGCCGCGGCGGCGCGGCGGAGCCCGGCGGCTCGCTCGACGTCGCCGGCCGCGGCCGCGTCGCGGGCAAGCGCCAGGTCGAGCAGCGCGCGGTGCGCTCCGGCGATCGCCGCGTCGACCGCGTCGCCGTAGTCGCGCGCGCGCACGTCCGCCGCGTCGAGGGCGGTGCGCGCCTCGGCGATGTGCCCGCGGCAGGCCTCCAGCCCGCCGAGCGTGGCCAGGAACAGCCCCTCCATGCGCCGCGCGCCCTCCTCGGCCAGCGCGGCGATCGCCGCGCGCAGGTGGGTCGCCGCCTCGTCGAGCTCGCCCTGCTCGTGCGCGACCGAGCCGAGGTGCCCGATCAAGCCGGCCCACAGGCGCCGCTCGCCCAGCTGGAGACAGCGCGCCGCGCCCGCCTCGAGATCGCGCCTGGCCGCCTCCAGACGGCCCTGCCCCTGGTGAGCGGCGGCGCGCCCGGCCAGGAGCAGCGTCTCCTCGGTCGACCAGCCCAGGCGCCGGAACGACTGGAGCGCGCTGTCCCAGTGGGTGATCGCCTCCTCGGGCATGTCGTCGGACAGGTAGAGGTTGCCCAGGGTGGCCAGGGTGCGCGCCTCGAGCGCGCTGTCGCCCGCCTCGCGCGCCAGGGCCAGCGCCTCGGCCAGCACTCCGCGCCGCTCGTCCAGCCCGCCGATCGACAGCATGGCGCCGATCGCCTGGAGCACCGCGCCGCGCGCCGCCGGATCGCCGGCCAGCTCGGCCTGCTCGAGGGCGCGCTCGAACAATCGCTCGGCCTGGGCCGACCGCCCCAGCGCCGCGCATGCACAGGCGGTGAACCGGAGGATGGCGGCGCGCGCGGCCGGCTCGCCCGGCGCGGTCCCGGTGGCCAGCGCGACCGCCTCGTCGGCGGTGTAGCGCAGCACCCAGAACGCGCCCAGCCGCGCGCGCGGGGTCAGCAGGCGCTCGAGCCGGCCCAGGTACTCGACCCCGCGCGCGGCGGCGACCTCGAACGAGGCCGGATCGCGAAGGGCGCGCTCGTACGCGGCCAGGAGGTCGTCGGACTCGAGCGAGAGTCGGGCGATCAGGCCGCCGCCGCGGCTCACCTCGCCGGCGCGGGCCAGCATGCCGCCCAGCCGATCGTAGTAGACGCCGTGGCGCGCCGCGATGCCCGGGTGGGCCGGCGACAGGGCCAGCTTCTCGGCCGCGTAGTCGCGGATCGACTGATAGAGCGCGAACCGCGCGTCGCCGCCGCCGGCGCGGACGATGCGAAGCAGCGACTTCTCGGCCAGGGCGTGGAGCACGTCCATGGTGGCGGGGGCCGGCTGGTCGGCGCCGGCCAGGTCGAGGACCGCCTCGGCCGCCTCGAGCGGGAAGCTGCCGCGAAAGACCGAGCACTGGGCCAGCGCCTGCTGCTCGACCGGCGAGAGCAGCGTCCACGACCAGTCGATCGCGCCGAGCAGGGTGGCCTGGCGGGTGGCGCGGCCGCGCGGGCCGACCGCGAGCAGCTCGAAGCGGCGCTCGAGGCGCTGGCTGATCTGACCGAGGTCGAGGATGGCGGTGCGCACCGCGGCCAGCTCGATGGCGAGCGGGATGCCGTCGAGCCGGTGGAGGACGTCGGCCAGGAGCGGTCCGTCCTCGGCGCGGAGCTGGAGGTGGGGGGCGCGCGCGGCGAACAGCTGGCCGGCCTCGGAGGCGAGCACCTCGGCGAGGTCGGTCGCGGCCGGCGCGGGCAACCCGAGCGGCAGGAGCTCGAGCACGTGCTCGCCGGTCAGGCGCAGGCGCTCGCGGCTGGTCACGAGGATGCGGAGCGCCGGGGCGCTGGCCAGCCAGCGAGCGATGGTGACCGCGGCGTCGGCGACCAGGTGCTCGAAGTTGTCGAGGACGAGGAGGCCGGCGGCGTCGGCGGCCGGCGCGTCGCGCGCCCAGCCGAGCGCGCTCTGGACCCGCTGGGCGAGCGCGCGGGCGTCCTTCGCGTCGGCGACGTCGACCACGCTGACCGCGCCCGCCGGACCGGCGAGGTGAGCGTGGCGCAGGGCCAGGCGCGACTTGCCGGTGCCCGGCGGTCCGAGCACGGTGACCAGCCGGGACCCGGAGAGCAGGAGCTGGTCGAGCTGGCCGAGCTCCTCGGCGCGCCCCACGAAGCTGGTCCCGTAGGGGTCAACCACCGGGGGAGTGTAGCGCCCTCCGCGCACCGCATGGGCGCGCGGTTCCGACGGAGCGGGCCGGGTGCGGCGGGCATCACGGTTGAATGCATCGCGGCTCGCCGTGCGTTACAGGCGGGCCCGCGCGCGCCGCGGCCGGGTCATGGAGCGGGCTCATCGAGCTGCACCTTGAGCAGGGCGACGACCTGCTCCGTCGAGCAGCCGAGCGCATCGCCCAGCTCGGCCCGGAACTCCGCCGCGCGCGAGGCTCGCCACGCGTCGAACTCGGCCCGGAGCAGCTCGCCGCGCTGGACGCGAGCGCGCGCCTCGGCCAGGCGCAGCCCGTGCTCCTTGCGGAGGTCGCGCATCCGGTCGCGCTCGACAGCGGTCAGCGAGCGACCCAGCACCTCCTCGAACTCCTCCCACGGGTAGGCCTCCGCCTCGCGGCGCTCCGGCGCCGACAGCTCGCGCTGGAGCGTCGAGCCCGGCTCGTCCACTGCCGACGCCAGCGCCGAAGACGACGCCGACGCCGACGCCGACGGCGCGGTCTCCTCGTCCTCGTCCATCCTCGCCGGGTCGACCGGCGCCTGCGGCGGGGTCGCGGCCACGGCCCCCGCCGCGACCTCGACCCGCGCCGCAGACGCAGGCTCGCTTCCACTCGATGTCGGGCCGGCCGGTCCGCGAAGCGCGAACCCGATGCCGGCCGCCGATGCCGCCAGTCCGGCGGCGATCCACAGCGTCCTCGCGCGCATGGCAGCCTCCTACGGGCAGAAGTAGGGATCGTAGTAGTTGCAGCCGGTCGACACGAAGAAGCACTCGAACGTGCCGCGCACGTGCAGATCGGCGCAGACGGCGCTCTCGCACCAGTCGGCCGGGCTCGAGCAGGACAGCCCCGCGTCGCCGGCCAGGTCGTACTTCACGTAGCCGTTCGAGCCCAGGCAGTCGTACTCCTGCGCCACCGTCGCGTTGACCGAGAAGTCCGGCCAGTAGATCGTCCCGATGATCGCCTTGTCGACGCAGGTCTCGAGGTCGTAGACCGACGCGAACGGGCCGCGCATGGGCGCCGCGCCCCACGAAGGGCATCCCCACACCGAGTACATCCCGCTCCAGAACGCGTCGGGCCAGCGGTCCCAGCCCTGGTTGATTCCGGCGATCCAGCGGTCCCCGGTCGATACCTGCGGGCTGGTCTGGTACGGCGCGCCGTAGTGGATCGTGCAGCCGTTCCACTCGCCGCCCGGCCCGGCCGGGGCGCTGTCGCCGTCCTCGAAGTAGCCGTAGAACGAGTCGGAGTGGTCCTCGCAGGACTGGCTGATGCCGCCGGAGATGTCCACCCAGGTGCCGGGCGAGCCGTGGCTGCCGTCGCCGCAGATGCCCGGACCGCCGAAGATCGAGCCCAGGCACTCGAACTTGGTGTCGCCCAGCATCTGGCGCTCGCTGGTGTACGCGCCGTAGCTGCGCCGGCAATCCCAGTAGCCCTGCGGCGCGCCCTGCGCCCGGGCCATGCCGGCCGGCGCCGCCACGGCGAATCCGGCGGCGAGAACGGCGATCGCGATCATCCGACTCATGTACGTCGCTCCTGTCGAGGGGTCCCGGACCCATAGCGCCTCGCGCGGGAGCGCAGCCACTTAAGCCGCCTTACATCGGGACTGCTGGGCGCAGGTACACTCGACCGCATGGCAGACAGCGACTCGCCCGGCGCCCCGTCCTTCATCGAGCTCGGCGTCCCGGCCGGAAGCAAGGCGAAGCAGTTCTACGGCCAGGTCCTCGGCTGGAGCTTCAGCGAGATGGGCGGCGACAACTTCCTGGGCCAGACCCCGTCGCTGCAGGTCGGCGTGCACGCCGGTGACGCCGACGCGATCTTCGTCGTCTACTTCCTGGTCGACGACCTCGCCGCCGCGGTCGAGCGCGTGCGCGCCGCCGGCGGCACCGCCCCCGATCCGGGCCCGGCCGAGCCGGAGTTCGGCCGCTTCGTCGAGTGTCGCGACGATCAGGGCGTGCGCTTCGGTCTGCGCCAGCGCTGACCGACTATCGGCGCGCGGCGCGTGCGGCGGCCAGCCACGAGCGGGCCTTGGCGGCCATCGCGTGGTCGCCGGACGCCTCGAACGCGACCCGGGCGCGCTCGGCCAGCTCGCGCGGGCGGACGCCGGCCGGATCCTCCGCTCGCAGCGCGCGGGCGAGCAGGAACCAGCCCCAGGCCAGCTCCTGGTCCGGGGTGCTCGCCCGGCGGTGGAGCTCGAGCCCTCGCTCGGCCAGCTCGCGCGCCTTGCCCGCGTCGCCCATGCTCAGGTACGCCTCGCCCTGGTTGATGAGCGCGACGGCCAGGTTGGCGTGGTCGGACTCGCCGTGCGCCTCGAAGATGGCGGCCGCGCGCGCGAGCAGCGCCAGCGCCTCCTTGTACTCGCCCATCTCGCGCAGCGAGGTCGACAGGTTGATGTAGGCGCGGGCGGCGTTCGGATGGTCGGTCCCGTAGATCCGCTCCATGATCACCTTGGCCCGCTCGTGATAGCCGCGCGCCTCGGCGTACTGCTCGTCCTCGTTCAGCACCAGGCCGATGTCGGCCAGGTAGATGGCGGCGTCGAAGCTGTCCGGACCGTAGACCCGGGTGGCCAGCTCGAGCCCGCGCCGGTACGCCGCGAGCTGCTCCTCGCGCTGGCCGAGGTCGCCCAGCGCGATCCCCTCGGCGGCCAGCGATCCGTACGCGTCCGGGTGATCGGGGCCGAGCGCTCGCTCGGAGATCGCGCGCGAGCGGCGATAGAGCTGGAGCGCCCTGGCCGGATCGCGCTGGCTGAGGGCGAGGTCAGCCAGGTGGCTGATGGTCGCCGCGACCTCGAGGCTGTCCCCGCCGTGCACGCGCTGGCGCAGGGCGAGGGCGTGCTCGAGCAGCGGCCGGGCCGCCTCCATGTTCACCGACTCGTCGATGAGGAGCGCGCCCTCCCAGTCGGCCAGCGCGGCCTCGAAGCGCTCGCGCTCGGGCAGCCGGTCGAGCGCGCCGCGCGCCACCCGGGCCAGCCGGCGCGCGTCCTCGTAGCGCATCTGATCCTGGCCGACCAGCCAGACCAGCTCGAGCCAGCTCTCCATCTCGACGGTGCCGGCCCGCCCGGCCTTGGCCGCGGCGATCGCGTCGTAGAACGTCGTCTCGGCCGGGTTCAGCTGATCGGTCTGGCGCTCGAGCTTGCCGAGCAGCAGCAGCGCCTCGGCCTCGATCGGGCGGTAGCCGAGCGCGCGCGCATCGGCGGCGAGCGCCTTGCTCGGCTCGAGCGCCTCGCGGTAGTGGCCGGTCAGGTGGAGCGCCTCGAGCCGGGCCAGCCGCTCGCGCAGCGCGTCGACCGCGCCCTTGCGCGACGGCTCGGGCAACGGCACCTCGGCGGTCAGCGCGGCCGGGTCGGCGCAGCTGGCCAGCGGCGCGAGCCCGTCCACCGCCTGCACCGCGCGCGTCACCACCGGCCCGTCGGCCGCGGCCAGCGCGTCGGTCAGCGCGCGCATCTCGGTCAGCCGGCGGTCGAGGCACTGCATGGCCAGGTCGAGGGTCGACTCGGGCTGCAGGTGGCGCAGTCGGGTCGCCTCGCACGACGAGCGGTGCAGGGACACCCAGTCGCGCGCGCGCTGATCGAGGGCGCGATCGACCCGCGACAGCGCCTCGCCGGCCAGGGCCGAGGCGGTCGCGCGGAACGCGGCCGCGACCGCGGCCTTGCGCGCCGGATCCCACACCCCGGCCAGACGGGCGGCGGCGCCCTGGCAGGGAGCCGGGCGCTCGGCCGCGCGAAGGCGCACCGCGCCGGAGACCAGGACGGCGAGCAGCGCCGCGCCCACCCCGGCCGCGATCCACCGCCGCCGTCGGCGAGCCGGATCGCGTGCGAGCGCGGCGAGGAGCGCGTCCATGCTCGGGTAGCGGCGATCCGGATCGCGCGCCAGCCCGCGCAGGATTGCCTTGCGCAGCCAGGCCGGCTCGCCACCGCGCGGCGGCGGATCGATCGCGCCGCGCTCGATCCGCCCGGCCAGCTCCGACGCGGTGTTGCCGCCGAACGGCCGCTGCCCGTGGATCCCCTCGTACAGCGCCACGCAGAACGCGAACTGATCGGCGCGGGCATCGACCGGCGCCGACGCCTCGTACTGCTCGGGCGCCATGTACGCCGGCGTGCCCACCGCCAGGCCGGTCGAGGTCAGGGTGGTGGCGTCGGCGGGCGAGGACGACGGCACGTCGGCGCGCTCGACGTCGCCGAGCAGCGCCACGCCGAAATCCCCGACCCGCACCCGCCCCGCGCGATCGAGGAGCACGTTGTCGGGCTTGAAGTCGCGGTGGACCATGCCGGCGGCGTGGGCGGCGGCCAGCCCCTCGCCGGCGCGGCGCATCACGTCGAGCACCTCCTGCCAGGTGCGCGGCGCCTCCGACAGCCAGCTGCGCAGGGTCTGGCCGTCGACCAGCTCCATGGCCAGGAAGAGCTCGCTTCCGTGGCTGCCGGCGTCGTAGACCGCGACCACGTTCGGATGCGACAGCCGCGCCAGCGCCTTGGCCTCGCGCAGGAGCCGCTGCCCCTGGGTGCCGCCCCGGCGGGGATGGCGCAGCAGCTTGAGCGCAACCCGGCGATCGAGGTCGCGATCGCGCGCGGCGTAGACCGTGCCCATCGCGCCGGAGCCGATCTCGCTCTCGATCACGTAGCGGTGGATCGCGGTGCCGGGCGCGAGCGCCGGCGCGCGCTCCGGCGAGGCCGCCTCGTCGGACAGCCCGTCGGGAGAGGCACCGTCGGGGGAGAGGATCGGGCGAGCGCGTGGCTCCTGCGCCGGATCGTCTCTG
>DATHKR010000052.1:0-7594 GCA_035489015.1 Kofleriaceae bacterium
GCCGAGCTGGCCGGCAGAAACTGCCCGGTCTTGTCGGCGAGGTAGATGAGGATCGCGCCGGACTCGAACAGCGCGAGCGGTTCACCGTCCGGACCGTGCGGATCGATGATCGCCGGGATCTTGCCGTATGGGTTGAGCGACATGAACTCGGGCGACAGGTTGTCCTGAGCATCGAGGCTGACCAGATGTGGTTCATAGGAGAGGCCGGTCTCCTCGAGCATGATCGAGACCTTCACACCGTTGGGACTCGTAGTGGAGTAGAGCTGGATCCGATCCGGATCCAGGGCCGGCCACTTCCTGGTGATGGCGAAGCGCGACGGATCGATCATGCGGGAATGGTCGAGTATGAGGAACGGCAGCGCAAGGACACATCCATCAGCCGGAACGGCGCCAGCTGTTGCGAACGTCTCTCCGATCATGCCGAGGGTTCAGGCCTGATGGCGGCGCCGAACAGCCGGCTATCCAGCCGGTTGCTCACACGGAGGCGCATCTCGCCCCGGGCGCGACGGCAGACTTCGGCACCCCGCCTGCCGCCTCGCCGGTCGTTCAGGGGATCACTTCGTTCCTTGCCGACGGCGAATAGATCACGAGATGAGACTGTCTGTCGTCGCGGCTCTTCTCGCCGCATCCTGGCTCGCCATGCGAAGGCAGCGGCCGCTCGGACCGAGCATCCGGGCCCGCTTCGGCGCGACCACCACGAACCGCGATGGTCGAGACCAGCGAAGCCCGCCTGATGCGGAAATGGCCGAGTACTGAGCCCACATGCGATCAGTGATCACGGCCTGCGCGCTGCTGCTGCTGGCGCGAACCGCGAGAGCGGAGGACGGTGCAACCAGCGCGCGCATCCTGCTCAGCGTTCCCCTCCTGCTCGGAGCCACCACCGAGGACGGCGGTGGTTTCGTCTACGGGACACGGCCAGAGGTCATCCTGGCCGGTGTCGCAGATCATGGAGACTCGATCGGTCCCGGCTGGGGAGCCGGAGCATACGGCGAGCTCCTGAGCGCGAGCGGCGATCTGGTGGCCGGCGGTGGCGCGACGATCGTCAGATACACCGGCACACTCGGGTTCGCCCCTTCCGTGGGTCTCTACGTCCGGAGATCGGCGCCGGATCCGGACGGAGGAGTCGTCGCGAGCCTGCTCGTAGGTCTCCGCGGCTTCGACGACATCGGTCCGTTCGACATGGCGGGCGGCCTGCGGATCGACGCACGATTCCCGACGGACGGAACCGGTGAGCGCCTCGTCATGGTGACCCTCCAGAGCGACCTCGTGGCAGTCGGGTACCTCATCCTCGCAGTGAGGAGCCTCGCGACGCAAAGTTAGGACCCGCGCCCACGCCGCGGTGACCGGCAATGAATTCGCAACGCTGTGTGTCGCCGCGACGTTTGAGGGTCCACTCTCACGCGTGACGGCTGGCGCGGGCCACGGCTCGGCGACCGCGCGCGCGCCGCCATGCGCGTCAAGCACCTCAGCGTGAGGACCGAAGAAGCGTACCTCGGCTGGATGCGCCGCTACTACGAGCTCCACGGCCGCAAGGATCCTGCGACGCTCGGGTGCCGCCGAGCTGAGCGCCTTCCTCAGCTCGC
The DNA here is from genome assembly GCA_035489015.1 of Kofleriaceae bacterium. GTDB lineage: Bacteria > Myxococcota_A > Polyangia > Haliangiales > Haliangiaceae > DATFRY01. The sequence continues at coordinate 1,584 of DATHKR010000052.1, forward strand.
TCGCGACCGAGCGCAAGGTCGCGGCGTCGACACAGAACCAGGCGCTCGCGGCGCTGCTGTTCCTCTACCGCTCCGTCCTCGGACAGGAGTCCCCTGGCTTGACGACATGGTGCGCGCCCGCGACGAACGGCGCGCACCAGCGGCAGACCCGCTCCGTGCCATCGGAGTAGGCGTGCGTCTCCTCGGAGGCCTCGCAGAGCACCACGTAGCTCGCCGGGGCCCCGTCGTAGCGGATCACGCCGCGCCGGACTTCGGGCAGGAGCGGGTCGGCTCCCGGGCTCGCGTACCCGATGTCGTCGCTCGCGATGCGCGCACCATGGTCGTCGAAGGCGACCCCGAGGCGCACGATCGCGTGGTCATCCGACAGGTCCGGGCTGGCCTTGCGCCCGTCGAGGGATACGCGCGTCACCCGCGAGCCGCCTTCGAGGATCACGGGAGCGGCAGGCATGGCGGCGGCTGCTTCCTGGCCATGCCCAGCGTGAGCCTGGGGGCGTAGAGCGTGAGCCGCCCTTCGAGCATGTTCAGCTTGCTGAAGTCGGCGGTGTCCGGACGAGGCGTGACCTTGGACAGCTCGGGGAGGAGCGACAGCGCCCACGCCCAGGTCTCCCGGCGCAGGCGCCGGCGGCGGTGGTTCCGATGCGGGCTCGTACGCGAGCGGCCGGGGGGGCTCGCGCCGCGCCTGGTGGGCGGTTGTCGTCGGCTCGCGCAGCCGTCTCTGGGTACAAACGGGCCCTCGTGGCACTTCGTCACGCGGTGCGTAACCAAGCAGAATGCCAGCGCCAAGCGCGTCGGCTGGGCCGCGAGCGCAGCCGAGTCCCATCGACGATCACCGTGGGAAACGACGAGATGGACTGGGTTTGGCCGCGAGTGCCTTCTTGCAGGCGGCCCGGCTCGTGTAGAACGACGGGCCGCTCCCCGGAAATACCTCCATCAAGCTCCGGTTGCTGACCACCCGGTTCAGCGCCGCGAGGTCCTGGGCCACCGGATCGGGCGGGCAGGGCTCGCAAGTCTGGCGCTGGCCCACGGAGCTGTAGCCATGGGGGCCGGGGTCGGGCACCTGCGTGAGGAGCGGCGTGCACGAGCGGCAGACCCGCGTCGTGCCGTCGGAGCAGGTCCGCGTCTCCTCGTGGGGCCCGCAGACCACCGAATAGCCCACCGGGGTCCCGTCGTAGCGGATCACGCCGCGCCCGACCTCGGACAGGAGCGGGTCGGATTCCGAGCTCTCGTACCCCAGCTCGTCGCGCCCGGAGCGACCGTCATGGTCGTTGAAGTCGACCCCGAGGCGCAGGATCTCGTAGTCATCCGCCAGGTCCGGGCTGGCCTCGCGCCCGTCGAGGGATACGCGCGTCACCAGCGAGCCGCCCTCGAGGATCACGGGGAGCGGCAAGCATGGCGGCGGCTGCTTCTTGGCCATGCCCAGCGTGAGCTTGGGGGCGAAGAGCGTGAGCCGCCCTTCGTGCATGTTGAGCTTGCTGAAGTCGGCGGTGTCCGGACGAGGCCTGAGCTCGGACAGCTCGGGGACGAGCGACAGCGCCCACGCCCAGCTCTCGTCGGCGGTCTTCCCCGCAAGCGGGTCGGGCGGCGGCGTCGATCCGGGCGGGCTCACCGGCGCGTGCGCCGGCGGTTCCGATGCGGGCTTTGGCGCGAGTGAGTCGGGGGACTCGCGCCGCGCCTCGTCGGGCGTTCGTCGTTCGCTCGCGCAGCCGGCGGCGAGAAGCAAGACCAGCGTGGTTCGTCGCATCGACACTCCACCTCACTCTTCTCTATTGCTTCGCGTCGTCAGCGCCACTCATTGCATTCGGTGACCGTCTCGTAGGTACAAACGGTACCTCGTGGCATTCCGTCACGCGGGACGTCACCCATCGGAATGCCAGCTATCATCGCGACTCCGACTGACTGATCCGCGGGCGTCTGCCAGCAGCTGTACGAGTTGAGCGCGCAGTGCCGTCGACGCACGCAGGCACGTGCTCGCCGTCCTTGCAGGCCCTGATCTACTCGGTCTGAGCGATCTGAGCGGCCACGTCCGCGGCGCGGCCCTGGATCGTTGTGCGGGTCGTCTCGACGGCCTCCTCGAAGCGGGCGTTCGCCTCCTCGATTCCGACGTCGGAGTAGGGCTTGACCGGGTCCTCGACGACCGAGGTGTGGATCAGCTCGTAGGCCTCCTCCAGCCGTGGGATCAGCCACGCCTCGTCGACCAGGTCGGCGACGATGCGCTGGAGCGTGACCAGGTAGAAGGCGGCCAGATCCGGGTCGGCGAGGAGGCGGTCGATCAAGACGTTGGTCTCGGAGCCGTAGAAGATCGGGTGATCGGGACCGTGGAACGAGAAGTCGCGATCCCAGGGGATGAGGACGAACCGCTCCGCCGCCGCGCGCTGGTAGATGAAGAAGTTGTTCACCCCGAGGACGCCGGTCAGGCCGTCGATCTGGACCGTGGCGACCTCGGCGGCGTAATACGTGAGCACGTGCTCCGGGTCGATCCAGGCCGCGATCGCACCGGCGTAGCCATCGGCCGGCGCGTCGGTGATCGCATCCATGAAGGCGGTGAGCTGGGCGCTGTCCGGCTCCTCCTCGTGCGTCTTCGGCTCGAACGGCATCGGCACGTACGAGGGCCGCTTGCCCAGGTCGTAGGAGAACCACATGACCTCGAACTCGAACAGGTTGCCGTCCTCGTTGCCGTCGCCGAGCCGGCCGCGCAGGAACGGCTTGTCGACCGCCTCGACCACGCCGTACAGGCCGGCGTAGGCACCATCGACCGTGACTCGCGCGAACGACGTGCGCGGCGACTCGATGCCCAGGGCCTGGAAGACCTGGAACGACAGGTGCTCGTGAAGGCAGGAGTGGTCGCCGTAGAAGTTCTCGAGCACGACGTTCTTGAGCTTGCCGAAGCGCCGGTCGTCGTGCCAGGCGTTGAAGTCGAGCTTCAGGCCCGGCTTGATCGGGTTGCGCGTGCCGTTCCCACGCGAGCGCACGCCGATGTCCGGCATGGCGTGCCCGTCGATGACGACGTCCGCGTGGTAGTAGGTGTTGGCCTCGACGCGGGCGTGCAGCGAGTCCCAGCCGGAGCCGTCGAAATCGATGTCGATCTCGTGGATCCTGGTCGGGTCGAAGAGCGCCTCGCTCGCCTCGTCCGGGACCACCGGCTCCGGGCCGGATCCACATCCCCCCTCGACCTGGAGCGCGACGATGGCGCACATCGCGGCTAGCCGGCGCATGCAACCAGCCTACGCCTCTGACCCTGGCCCCGGAAGACGTTGTCGGAGCGCCTGCGCCGCGCGAATCAGATGCTGTCGTCGATCGACATGCTGGCCGACTGGCTGGCAGGCTCGATGATATGAGTGACGAGCTGATCGAGATCCAGCGCGCGCTGTGGCAGAAGCCGATCGACCGGGTACGTGTCCGTGCGCTGCTTCCGCGTCGCAACGAGCTGCGCCGCGGCCTCGATCCGCAGGCGTACGCGAAGCTGGTGCGACCGTCGTTCGCCGAGATCCGTGACCGCCTCGCGATCCTGGCGAGCCTGTGCCGCAAGAAATACGAGCTGCGCCCGCCGCTGACCGGCGCGCAGGTCGAGGCGCTCGAGGCGCGGATCGGGTGCCGCCTGCCCGAGCAGTACCGCGCGTTCGTCACCGAGCTCGCCGACGGTGGCTGCGGACCGGCGTACGGCATCGTCTCGATGGTCGACGCGGAGATCCACCTCGATGCGCCGTTCGCGCTGCCCGAGCGGACCTCCGATCTGACACGCATGTCGACGACCGGCGCGTTCGAGATCGCCGAGATCGGCTGCGGCCTCGGCTACCACCTCGTGCTGAGCGGGCCGGACGCCGGCTGCATCTGGCACTACGGCGACTACGGCTGGAGCCCGCTGGCCATCGACGGCGTGTGGCGCGCGGACGACGCGGCGGTCGCGCTGCCACGCACCGCGAAGATCGAGTTCATCGACTGGTATGCCGACTGGCTCGACGACGAGCTGTACAGCATCGCGTGGGCGCAGCCCGACGGTGATGACGTGTTCGACCGCCCGCCCGCGGAGGTGCCCGACCTCAACCTCAAGGGACGAAAGCTGACCGCGGTGCCCGAGGGACTGCGTCGCCTCACCGAGGTCCGCGTGCTCCAGCGTCAAGAGAATCCGTTCGACGCATTGCCCGCATGGGTCGGCGAGCTCACCAAGCTCGAGCGGTTGTTCCTGCACGAGACGGGGATCCGGGCGCTGCCGGAGGAGATCGCGAAGCTGCGCGCGCTCAAGATCCTGTCGTGCTTCAAGGCGGGGTCGCTCGCGCGCCTTCCGGAATCGCTCGGCACGATGACCTGGCTCGAGGACCTCGATCTCCGCTACTGCGGCCTCGAGGCGCGCCGGAGAGCATCGGCGGCCTCGCCCAGTTCGCGGAGCTCCAGATTCACAACAACCCGCTGACCACGCTGCCTGCCTCGATCGGCAAGCTGACGAAGCTCCGCGCGCTCGATCTATCGTTTTGCCGGATCGCGTCGCTGCCCGACGAGCTCGGCGACCTCGCGGAGCTCACCGAGATCAGCCTGCGCGGCAACGAGCTGACCGCGCTCCCGCCGGCGATCGCGCGCTGCCAGAGGCTCGCGAAGCTCGACCTCAGCAACAATCCGCAGCTCGACCTCGCCGAGGCATTTCGTATCCTCGCGCAGGTGCCGACGCTGCGGCGCCTCTCGCTGTACTCGAACGGCCTCGCGCACCTGCCCGACGAGCTCGGTCTGCTGGTGCAGGTCGAAGAGCTCGGCGTCGGGTACAACCCGCTCGATGACGGATTGCCCGAGTCGATCGTGAACATGATCGAGCTGCGCAAGATCGACTACCACGGTACGGCTAACGACGCGGCGAAGGCGCAGTGGGAGCGACTCTCCGAGCAGCTACCGAGCCTGGGCAAGATCGACGACAACGCCGCGTACGTCGCCGACGTCACGATCCCCGACGGCATGGAGATCGCCGAGGGCACGAAGTTCGTCAAGACGTGGCGGATCCGCAATACCGGCAAGACGACGTGGGGCGGCAAGACGGTGTGGGGCCGCGGCTATCAGCTCACTCACACCGAGGGTCCCGACTTCGACTCGCCCGGCTGCGACGTGGCCGCGGCGCCGGGCGAAGAGATCGAGGTGACGCTCGCCATGGTCGCGACCGGCGAGGGCCGCCAGCAGTCCACCTGGCATCTCCTCAATCCCGACGGCGACTTCTTCGGCGACGGGCTCGTCGCCGACATCGTCGTGGTGAAGCCGAAGCTCAGTCCCTGACGCGGTCGCTCGGTGAGCGGCCCGGCCGTGCGACGAGCTCGGGCGCACCTCGGCCGGCGACGCCTACGACGTGCCCTACCGCTGTTCGACGTGACTCAGCGGCGGGCGGGTCGAGCCGCGGCCACCGCTGGTCAGCGCGAACTGCGTCGACGGCGATCGTCCGCTTTCCCTTGGCCGTCCATCCGGGGCACAGGCGACAGTCGCCGTCCCCTCGGGATCGGCGCTTTGTTTGTCCTGTTCGCCGGTCGGCGCGGACGAGCGCGCCGCGGTCCTGACCGACAACCTCCGGTGGAGCTCGATCGCCTGGGGGGACGTGGGCGGCGCCCTCGTCGTCGCGGCCGGGGAGCGGCTCTCCATCGTCCAGGCGGCCCTGCACATGGACTGACCACGGCCGCCAGAGCGCGGTTGCCGCGCCGGCGGTGTCACGGCACGATGCGGGGCATGCCGCCCGGCGACGAGCTGCCCTGGATCGCCGGGATCCGGGCGTTCGAGGACGAGGTCCCGGACGGCGAGGCGGGCGTGGCGGCGTGGCGGGCGGCGATCGAGGGCTCACCATGATCGCGTCGCACGACCGCGCGCCCGCCGACGGCGCGCCCGCCGACCTCGGCCTCCGCCCCGGTCGGCGCCTGCGCCGCTTCCGGCTGGAGCGCGAGCTCCGCGGCGGGCCGATGGGGGACGTGTGGGTCGCGCAGGACACCGAGCTGGACCGCGAGGTCGCCCTCAAGGTGATCCGGACCGGCGCCGAGCTCGACCAGGAGGCG
>DATHKR010000053.1:0-10575 GCA_035489015.1 Kofleriaceae bacterium
GAGCCGCCCGGATGGCAAGGAGCGGCGAGAACCGGCGCGGAACGTACTCGACGTACTTGAGCACCGGAAGCGCAGCCGCGACGCCGCCAGCCGGGATGGATCGGCCGCGAGAACGAGCGACTTGTTCATGCGCGGGCCCTAGGGGAGGCGGACGATGAGCCCCGCCGCCTGCCGCCGCTGCCACACGCCGCTCGAGGCGGCCGATCTGCGCTGCAGCATCTGCTCGCTGTCGGTGCCGCGCGGATCCGGCGCGGCCGCCGCGCCGAGCGCGAGCATCCTGCGCTGCGGCGAGTGCGCCGCCGCGGTGTCGTACAGCGCCGAGGCCCAGGCGCCCCGCTGCGCCTTCTGCGGCTCGGTGATGGTGGTGGAGCAGCCGGAGGATCCGATCGAGGCGGCCGAGTGGATGGTGCCGTTCGCGGTCGATCGCGAGGCGGCGGCCGGCGCGGTGCGGACCTGGCTCGGCAAGCGCGGCTGGTTCCGGCCCCGCGATCTGTCCAGCGCCGCGGCGATCGATCACATGCGCCCGCTCCACTGGTCGGCGTGGGTGTTCGACGCCGACGCCATCGTGTCGTGGACCGCCGACTCCAACCACGACAGCGGCCGCTCGGCGTGGGCCCCGCACGCCGGCAGCACCGAGTTCACCTGGCGCGGCATCCTCATCCCGGCGTCGCGCGGGCTGACCGCGATCGAGACCGAGAAGCTCCGGCCCGGCTACGTGATGGACCGCGCGGTCACGCTGGCCCAGGCCGGCACGCCGCTCGAGGGCTTCGCGGTCGAGGCGTTCGACGTCCAGCGCTCGGTCGCGCGCCGCCGCATCGTCGACGCGATCGAGGCGCTGGCGGTGGACGACCTGCAGCGCCAGGGGCACATCCCGGGCAGTCGCTTCCGCAACGTGCACGTGTCGGTGCTGCTGTCGCGGCTGGTCACCCGCCGCATGGTGCTGCCGGCGTGGGTGACGGCCTACCGCTACGGCGGCGTGGTGTACCGGACCATCGTGCACGGCCAGGACACGTCGATCGTGACCGGCGAGGCGCCGGTGTCCGGGGCCAAGGTCCTGCTCGTGGTCGCCGCGGTGGTGTTCTTGATCGTCGTGCTGGGGCTCATTCTGAGCGGCGGGCGGTAAGCCAGCACTCCGGAGCGGGGGGCCTGCCCGCGGTGACGCTGCGCGTAAACAGATGCGCAGTCACCCTGGTTCTGCGCACCCGATTGCGCGCTGCAGCACAATTCATACATGCCGATGTCATCGAAATGTCACCAGTTGGCGCCGGTCGTGCCCTGGGGCACTTCTTGCACTGCCTGCGGGTCAGATGGACATCGGCGTCATCACGAATCCCCGTAGCCGGAAGAACCGTGGCAGGCCCAACCGGGCGGCCGAGCTCCAGCGCATCGTCGGCGACCACGGCGAGGTCCACGCGACCCGCGACGTCGACGCGATCAAGCCGGTGCTGCGCGAGTTCCTGCGGCGCAAGGCGCGCTACTGGGTGGCCGACGGCGGCGACGGCGCGCTGCACCAGATGGTGCGTGCCGGGCTCGAGCTCCTCGAGGAGGATGAGTTCGCGCGCGACGGCGTGACCATGCCGCTGACGGTGCCGACCAACGGCGGCACGATCGACTACGTGGCCCACAACGTCGGCATCGTCGGTCGGGCCGAGGAGATCCTGGCGGCCCTGCGCGGGTCGATCGAGAGCGGCCACACCATCGAGGAGGTCGAGGTCGACTCGATGCTGGTCGATGGCGTCGAGGTGACCGAGCGCGGCGACGAGGCGTTCCGCACCTACGGCTTCGGCGCGGCGGTGGCCGGCATCGGCCAGCGCTTCTACGACAAGTACTACGCCGAGAAGGATCCGAACGCGCGCACGATCCTGAAGGTGGTCGGCACCACCATCGCGTCGATGCCGATCTCGCTGTCGCCGCTGCGCGGGCTGCCCGGCATGCCCGGACCGCTCCGCGACTACGCGCGCGACATGTTCAAGCCGGCCCGCTGCCGCGTCACCCTCGACGGGATGATCCTGCCGCACGACGACTACGCCGGGGTCCACATCGCGTCGATGTCGATCAACCACGGCGGCGTGTTCCGCCTGTTCGGCCGCGCCGACGAGCCGGGCCTCATGCACGCGCTGGTCGGCTCCCCGTCGCCGATCGGCATCGTCGCCAACCTGCCGCGCATGCACCTGGGCAGGCCGCTGCGCGGCAAGCGGCTGGTCGACCGCGCCTGCCGCGAGATGACCGTCGAGGCGACCGGCGACGAGCTGCTCGCCCCGGTGATCGACGGTGAGTACTACCGCCAGCTGAAGCGGCTCACGTTCCGCCTGGGTCCGCGCCTGCGCATCCCCAAGGTGGTCGGGGCCCGCGCCGCGCGCGAGCGACGCGCCGCCTGAGCGCCGCGCCGCCTGCGCAATCGGTCGGCGCGTCTCCCGGCTACCGCGGTGGCGGCGTGATGAAGGCGCCGCCCATCTCGATCTGATCGCTGTCGAGGTCGATGAGGCCGGCCCCACCGCCGCCTCCTCCGCCGCCGGAGCTGCTGGTCCCATCGCCGCCGCCGACGCCGTCGGAGCCGTCGTTGCTGCCGTTGCCGCCGTTGCCGCCGGTGTTGCCGGTGGTGTCGCCACCGATCGCGCCGGTTCCACCCTCGGGGGCGTCGTCGCCGCTGTCGCCGACCGCCTCTCCGTCCGAGCCCTCGCCGCCGGCGCCGCCGTTGGCCGCGAGCACGGTGGATCGGCTGAGCGTGATCGTGGCGCCGGACAGCCAGATGAGCCCGCCGGAGCCGCCGCCGCCGCCCCCGCCCAGGGTGGTGAGCCCGGCACCGGCGCCGCCCGACCCGCCCGCGTGAATCAGCCCATCGACCGACAGCGCGCCGCGCGCGGCCAGCGCGACCGCGCCGCCGCCCGAGCCGGCCGCGGCCCCACCCCCGCTGACCCCGACGCCACCGAGACCGCCCGCGCAGCCGCCGCGCAGCCGGGTCGGACCGGGCGCCCGCTCGCCGGCGTCGCCCGCGGTATCGCTGGCGCCGTCGCCGGCCTCGCCGCCGGCGCTGCCGAACCCGCCGCCGCCCCCTCCGCCGCCGCCGGTCGCGTCCGCGTCGCCGTTGCTGGGCGCCACGCTGCCGTCGAGGCAGCTCGCGGCGTCGCCGCCGGCCCCCCGCCCGCCTCCCGACGACGGGTGGCTGGACGAGTCGATCGTGCCCGCGACGGTGAAGCCGTCCCACGCGACCATGAGGACCGGCAGGTCGCCGATGATGCGCAGCTCGGCGCCCGCCTGGATGTCGATCGACTCCGCCGAGACCACCCGGTAAGCGCCGTCGAGGACGAGGGAGTGGTTCTCGACCTCGCCCCCGGTCTGGCGCAGGAGCGTGCCGTCGTCGGTGTTGTAGGTGTAGAGGCCGGCGGCGAGGGTGAGCGTGTCCCGGCGATACGCGGCCGGGACCTCGCACGAATCCAGCACCGAGATGAGAGTCCAGCCGGAGCAGAGGTCGACCGCATCGATCGGCGAGGCGTCGATCCGCCCGGTGATGCCGCCGCCCGCGTCGATCGGCCCGCCGCCGCCGCCGCCGTCGCCTTCGGGCACCGCGCGCCCGGACCCGTCGAAGCTGCAGGCAGCGATCGCCGCGGTCAGCGCCGCCGCCGCACCGACGACCGCGAGTCGTCCAACGAGATGGGTGACCACGTGGCCGCGATCCTATCAGCAGCCCGCCGACGGGTCGACGAAACCGCGCCTGGCCGGCCGCGGGAGGGGACGCGGCGACGGGCTCGCGCCTACCTGGCGCAGCTCACGACGGCGGGAGCTGCGTCATCGTGCTTGCAGCGTGATTCCTCACACCCGGCGGCCCGGCAGGCGGCCTCGAGCTTGTCGAAGCAGCGGTTGTGGTGGCGAAAGAAGCAATCGCTCCGCTTGCCCTTCCAGCGCCAGCCTCCGCCGCCCTTGCCGTCGCCCACCGGCTGGTCCTCTGCGCTGCCGCCGTCCTTTGCGCCGCGGGCCTCTGGCTCGGCGGTGTCGCTGGCCGAGCTTCCGCCGCACGAGAGGGGCAGGAACGCAGCGGTCAGGAGGAAAAAGCCGATTGCGAGCGAAGGGACAGCGCGACGGGCCGGAAACACCGGGTCGAGTATACTCCAGCGCACGAGGCCGACGTGAACCGCGAGGAGTTCGAAGCGAGCGTGCTCGACCTCTGGGTCAGCACGCGGATCCCGCTCAGCCGAGCGCACCTTCAGTACCACACCGGCCTCGGCCGGCAGCGAGTGGAGCGCTGGCTCGACGAGCTCACCGCCGACGGCGTGGTCGAGTGCGACGTCGACGACGAGGGCGAGATGCTGTGGCGAGTTCCGGGAGCGTCGCGATCGACCACCGGCCCGCGCACCTTCGCCGAGATGGGACGCACCGGCGCCGCGGCGCGGGGTGGAGCCAGCGCCGCGCGAACCAGGTCCGGGTCCGCGGCCTCGAGGCGGCGCTCGGGCGATGACGCCGACGACGCGCTGGAGTCGATCCGCGCCGCGATGACCCTGGCCAAGAAGAGCGCCTCGCCGGCGCGACGGAAGAAGAAGGGCGACGGCGAGAAGGAGAAGTCGCTGGCGGTCTCGGCCGGGCTCTCGTTTCTCGGGCCGGTCGGCTGGCTCTACGCTGGCTCCCTGCGCGAGGCCGCGGTCGCGACCGCGCTCGCGGTGCTGGTGTGGAAGCTGGCGCCGGCATTCCTCCTGATGCCGATCCTGTGGCTGGCGCTGCCGATCTCGGCGGTGGTCGGCCTGGTCTACGCCTGGCAGTACAACCGCCACGGCGAGCGCACGCCGCTCTTCCTCGACGACAAGGACGCCAAGGAAGAGGACTGAGGGCGGCGTGACATGCCCCAGACCTGGTTCCTCGCGCTCGCCGGCGGCGGGCTGATCGGCGCCGCGGCGGCGCTCCTGTTCGCCGCCCACGGCCGCATCGCCGGGGTGAGCGGCATCGTCGGTGCGCTGCTCCCGCCCCGCGAGCGCGATCCCGGCTGGCGGGTGGCGTTCCTGATCGGACTCATCGCCGCCGGCGCGGTGGCCTCGGTGGTCGCCCCGGATGCGGTCGGCTCGTCGCCGCGCTCGCTGGGCGCGCTGGTGATGGCCGGGCTGCTGGTCGGCTACGGCACTCGCCTCGGAGGCGGTTGCACCAGCGGCCACGGCGTGTGCGGTGTGGCCCGGCTGTCGGTGCGATCGATCGCGGCGGTGGCGACCTTCCTCCTCACCGGCGCGATCACCGCGTGGGTCGTCGGGCCATGACCGCGCCCGCCGTGGATCCGCGCGGCCGGCGCGTCGCCTCGCTGGTGGTGGCCGGGCTGTGCGGCGCGCTGTTCGGCACCGGGCTGCTGCTGGCCAGCATGACCCGTCCGGACGTGATCATCGGGTTCCTCGACGTGACCCGCGGCTGGGATCCGAGGGCCGGGTTCGTCATGGGCGGCGCGGTGATGGTCTACGCGGTCGCGTTCCGGTGGATCCGCCGGCGCTCCGGCGCGCCGTGGTTCGATCGAGAGTTCCACGTGCCACCGCGCCGCGACCTCGACGGTCGACTGCTCGCCGGCGCGGCGCTCTTCGGGATCGGCTGGGGCCTGGGCGGATTCTGCCCGGGACCGGGCCTGGTCGCGGCGGCCTCGGGCAACGGGACCGCACTGGTGTTCGTGGCGGCCATGCTGGCCGGCATGTGGATCCAGCACCGCACCGGCCGCGACTGACCCGACGCCAGTCCCTCGCCGCACTGGTTCAGACCGGTTGTTGCGTCGACGTGGTCCTTGACGTGGTCGACGGCGCCGGCGCCGGCGCCGTGGACGTGAGCGCCACCGTTGTCAAGGCGCCGTCCTGCGCCCGGCTCTGGCAGGACGTCACCCATGACCTGGTCTACTTCGTCGCCAATCTACCTGGTCTGCACCGCGCCACATCGAGTCAACGACAGTGGTGGCGCTCACGTCCACGGCGCCGTCAAGGTCGACGACCAAGTCGACGTCGACGCTAGTCGCGGGTGAGCTTGCGGTACTCGTGGATGTGGCGGATGGCGGCACGCGGATCGCCGGTGCGGTCGAAGATGGTGGCGAGGTTGTAGTGGGCCTCGGCCAGGGCCGGGTCGAGGGCGAGGGCGTGCTCGTAGAGCCGCACCGCCTCGTCGTCCTTGCCCATGTCCTGGGCCACCACGCCCAGGTTGTAGACCGCGGTGGCGTCGCGCGGGTCGAGCTCGATCGCGCGCGCGAAGTGCTCGGCGGCCTGCTCGACCGCGCCGCGCTCGGCGTGGAGGCGGCCGAGGTTGATGAGCGTCTCGGTGCAATCGGGGCGGAGGTGGAGCGCGTGCTTGTACGCCTCGATGGCCGCGTCGGGCTCGTCCTCCTCGAGCGCCGCGCCGCGCTCGAACCACCGGTCGGCGGTGAGGCCGACGGCCGGCTCGGGCGCCGGCGCCTCGCGGCGGATCCGCAGCGCGGTGATCTCGCCGCCTGCGCCGGCCTCGCCGAACTCGAGCAGCATCTGGCCGCTGTCGGCCTGCCAGGCGACCGCGCCCTCGCGGACGACGACCTGGCGGCCGCGCGCGGCCAGCTTCAGCGACGAAAGCCCGGCCTCGGGCGCGATGCGGCCGCGCAGCGCGTGCAGCTGGCGGCGGATGCTCCGCCACGACACGCCGGCGGCGACCAGCTCCTTCACCGACTTCAGCACCGCCAGGTCCTGGAACGAGAAGCGCGGCGGCAGCGCGGCGGCGCCGTCGGACAGCAGGCCGGCGCGCGCGCAGCCCCTCACCGCGGACTCGGTCAGCCCGGCGAGCTGGGCCGCATCACGCGTCGAGTAGCCGCTCGGCACGTCGGCCACTGTCACCTCGACGATCTTCGCTGTCAAGCGCGCGCGATCGAGCGCGAGAATCCGGATCACGTGATCGCGCGATCGCACATCGGGCGACGACGACGCGATCCTCCCGGCGCTCGCCGTCGGGCGCCGAGGGGGGCCCGGGTTAGGCTGCCCGCGTGACGGACGACGACGAGCGCGCGACCCCGGCTGCGACCGAGGCGCTCGAGCTGACGATCGATCTCGGCCCCGAACCCGCCTCGGCCACCGGCGCCGCGCCCGACGCCGTGTCCGCGCTGTGGATGCGGCCCGACGGCGCGCGCGCCGCCTATCTCCTCGCCCACGGCGCCGGCGCCGGCATGCGCCATGCCTTCCTCGAGCAGCTGGCGGCGGCGCTGGCCGCCCGCGGGGTCGCCACGCTCCGCTATCAGTTCCCGTACGTCGAGGCCGGCCGCCGCCGACCGGATCCGCCGGCGCTGCTCGAGCGCACCGTGCGCGCCGCCGCCGCCGAGGTGATCCGCCGCGCGCCCGACCTGCCGCTGGTGGCGGGCGGCAAGTCGATGGGCGGGCGGATGACGTCACAGGCGCAGGCGGCCGCGGCCTTGCCCGGCGTGCGCGGGCTCGCCTTCGTCTGCTTTCCCCTCCACCCGGCCGGAAAACCGTCGGTGACGCGCGCCGAGCACCTGGCCCGGGTCGCGATCCCGATGCTGTTCCTGTCGGGGACGCGCGACGAGCTGGCGACGCTCGACCTGCTCGAGCCGGTGGTGGCCGGGCTCGGCCCGCTGGCCGAGCTCTCGCTGGTCGACGGCGCCGATCACTCCTTCCGGGTGCCGGCCAGATCGGGTCGCCGCGCCGCCGACGTCATCGGCGGGCTGGCCGACGCGATCGCGGCCTTCGCGTCGCGCTGGGCCGGCTGAGCGCGGTCCAGATGAGCGCCGGCGGGCGTCCACACCGCGACCGGCAGCCGACCGAGCGCCTCGTGATCGAGCAGCTCGCCGCGGGTCGCGCCGCCGCGCGCGCGCAGCGCCTCGGCCACGCCCGGCGCCCGCTGCACCGCCTCCGACAGCGCCGACTCGCCGGCCCCGGCGCAGCGCTGCAGCTTGGCCGCCGTGTTGACCGTGCCGCCGAAGTAGTCGATGCCGCTGTTCAGGTTCACCGCGATGCACGGCCCCGTATGGATCGAGATGCGCAGCCTCACCGACGTGGGCGCGCCTCCGCCCGGCCCCGGAAACCGCACATGGATGGCGTGGGCGGCCTCGATCGCCTGCACCGGATCCGAGAACGCGGCCATGACCGCGTCGCCGATCGTCTTCACCACCACGCCGCCGTGCGCGGCCACCTGCCCGTAGATGACCGCGAAGTGCTTCTTCACCTCGGCGAACGCGGCCGGGTCGCCCGACTCGGCGTAGAGCCGGGTCGATCCGACGATGTCGGAGAACAGGATGGTCTGCTCGCCCACGTGCAGCTTCACCCCCGCGGCCAGCGACTCCTCGCTGAACAGGTCGCGGAACTCCTGCATGTTGAAGAGGTGGACAGGCAGGAGCGCGTCACCGTCCCACGCTTCTTCCTCGATCACGAACACCTCGTCGCCTCCGACCGGCGCGCGCAGGGCGAAGACGGGGTCCGGCCCGACCTCGATCTCCGACGGCATGGCCCGGTCGCTCCACTCGACTCGCTGGCCGGGCGTCCGGCCCTCCACCACGTGGAGGTGGGCGACGTCGCCGTGGCCGCGCCGGCGCAGGCGATACCGCCCGGGGCCGAGCGGGGTCGCGACGTCGCGCGCCTCGCCGGCCGCGAGCCGCTGGTTCAGCCGAATGTGGCCGCGCCGGACCGGCTGCGCGCTGCAGTACACCAGATCGGGCACCTCGCGGATCGACGGGTGGATGCGGAAGGTCACCTCGACCGCGTTCTCGCCCTCGGTGCCGAAGTCGACCGCGCAGGCGTCGCAGCTGCCGCGCTCGGGCACGTCGCCCAGGCTGGTCAGCTTGTCCCGCACGCCCCGGCAGTGCGGGCAGAGCACGTCCCAGGTCAGCTGCAGGAGGCCCGCCCGGGTCGCGTGCAGCGCGGTGCGGATGGCCAGCCGCTCGTCGATCCGCCACTCGCGGGCCAGCCGGCGCACGCGGATGCGGTCGAGCTCGAGGTCGTCCCCCGACTCGGCCAGCTCCACCATGCGATCGAGCGCGGCGGCGTCGACTCCGCGCGCGCGCAGCTCGTCGCGCAGGCGGGCGACCCGGCGCTTGCGGTCCTGCTCGAGCGGCGGCGCCGGCATCCGCATGACCGCGACCGGATCCGGCGCGACCGGGACCGGCGCGACCGCGATGGCGCCAGCGACCGCGGGCCGCGTCGCGCGGCCGCCAACCATCTCGCGGCGGATGCGCTCCACCAGCGCGTGGAAGCGCCGCCCGTACACGTACATCCCCAGCCGGATGGCCAGCGACCCGACCGCGCCGCGCGCGATCCAGCCGTAGTAGATCGACAGCCGCGTGCCGGCCCCATCCCGCTCGAAGCGGTAGATGTTGCGCATCACGCGGGCCAGCCCGGTCCGGTACTCGCGGACCAGCTCGATGGTCGAGCCGGTCACCCACTGCCAGCTCTCGACGAACTCGTGGCGCACGCCGGCGGTCACGTGCGAGCCGATCAGCTGACCGGCGACCTCCTCGTAGTGCAGTGTGGTCAGCTTCGCCGCGCGGTTGGTGCGCGCGGTGTCCCCGACCGAGCGCCACACCTCCTCGGGAGATCCGGGCAGATCGAAGCGCCACAGCCACTCGATCGGCCGGCCCAGCGCGCGCTGGGTCGCCGGCCAGGGGTGCAGCTGGCGGAACTGCTCGAGGCTGAGCTGGTGGGGCGCTGGCGCCGACATCGACCGCTCGTCGGCCGACTATAACCCCGTTGCTGCCCGCCGCGGCCGCACCGGTTGACACCGACAATCCCGCCACGCCAAGCTCATCGGACACCGTGATCCGGTGTGTTCATTGCGCTGTCCGGCCAGCGCACGAGCTCGAGGGGCGCTGCAACGGACCCGGTCCGCCACGCTCGATCTCGATTCGCGGCAGAAGGGCGCCCTCCATCGAGGAGGAAGCCAGATGAGCTCTGTCCAGTCTTCGTCCGGAGGCTCGCCCCGCCGCGAGCTCGGCCGCGTCGCCGCGCTGTGGCGCTACCCGGTCAAGTCGATGGCCGCCGAGCCGCTCGAAGCGATCGACGTCGCGTGGAACGGCCTGGCCGGCGACCGCCGCTGGGCCTTCCTCCGCCCCGGCCTGGTCCGCAGTGGCTTCCCCTGGCTCACCATCCGAGAGCGACCCGAGATGAGGCACTACCGCCCCCGCCTGACCGAACCCGACCGCCCCGACGCCTCCTCGGTCCTCGTGCAAACCCCATCCGGCCGAGACCTCGACGTGATCGACCCGGCCCTGGCCAGCGAGCTGGGCGACGGAGTCCACGTGATGAAGCAGGACCGCGGCATCTTCGACACCATGCCCCTCTCCCTGATCACCACCCAGACCATCACCGCCCTCGCCGCCCTCGTCGGCCGCGACCTCGAAGTCCAGCGCTTCCGCCCCAACCTCCTCGTCGAAGCCGCCGATCAGGAGCCCTTCCCCGAGGACACCTGGATAGGCGCCGTCCTGCAGATCGGCGCCCTCCGCATGCGAATCGACAAGCGCGACCAGCGCTGCGTCATGGTCAACATCGACCCCGTGACGACCGAGCGCGACCCGACCATCCTGCGCACCATCGCCAGCGAGCGAGAGGCCAAGCTAGGCGTCTACGGGACGATCGTCGAGCCAGGCCGGATCGCGGTCGGCGA
>DATHKR010000054.1:0-6060 GCA_035489015.1 Kofleriaceae bacterium
CTTCGTCGACGCGATCGCCGAGACGGCGCCCGAGCCGCTGCTGCTGATGGAGGTGATCGACGACCTCTATGTCCGCCGCGAGCGGCACCCGGGCTGACGAGCTCGACGGCGCTCGGGCCCGCTCAGCGCGACGAGTCGACCAGGTCCCAGCCCTCGAGGTGGCTGGGGCCCTCCTCGACCAGCTCGCACGAGGTGACGAACAGGCGCTGGTCGTCGACGGCCGGCTCGATGTACTTGCGCCCCGGTCCGTCGAGCCTGGCGCGATCGAGGATGGCGCCGTCGGAGATGCGGATGAGGTAGAGGAGGCCCTCCTTGCTCTCCGCGGGGCCGGGATCGGCCACGGTGGCGTAGCGGGTGCCGTCGTGCTCGAGGAGCGCGAGCCGGCCGGTGTGCTCGCGGAATCGCTCCACCGCCTCGGCCGAGTCGTCGGCCGGGGCGCGCCAGCGGTCGCGCAGGAACACGCTGTCGCCGTCCTCGACGATGTCGAGCGCGATCACGCCGGCGGGGCTGGCGTCGTCCATGTTGAAGGTGGGGATGAGCGCGACGGCGGTGCCGTCGATCTCGGTGACGAGCGGCTCGGTTACCATCGTGCCGGCCCAGTGGCAGCAGCAGGTGCCGCCGTTGCTGCCGCAGAAGTCGCGCACCACCAGGCGATCGAGCATGGTCCCGAAGTGGGCGGGGTCGAACAGGTAGACCGCGCCGTCCTTGGCCGGCTGCACCGCGACCTGGCGGCCGCTCGGCAGTGACACCGGCTCGGGCACGCTGGCTCCGAAATCGAGATCGAGCGCGGCGTAGCACTCCAGGAACGACTTTCCGTCGCACATGCCGTCGGGCACGGCGAGCGGCGGGTCGCCTCTGGCCAGGCGAGGGATGAAGAGATCGCGGCAGGACGCCATGCACTCCTCGGCCGGCGCGATCGGGTCGAAGTCGGCGCAGGCGTCGGCGTCGCAGCCGGGATCGAACGCGAGGCCGGGCCCGAGGCGCATGACCGTGTTCGCGTAGTCGCGTCGCCCGAGGTCGAGCTGTCCGTTTCCGGTCGGCAGCCAGATCTCGAAGTCGTCCTCTCCCTGCAGGAGCGTCGGCCCGCTCGGGCTCCAGATCCCGCCCCCGCACGACATGTCGTACGAGCCAGAGTGGCCGGGCGTGCTGCACTCGCGCTCCGGCGTGGTGAGGAGGACCGCCGAGAGCGCCGCGCCCTCGCCCGCCGCCAGCCAGGCGTCGAGATCGATCTCGAAGACCCAGCCATGCCACGGCTGGATGTCGGTCGGGTTGCCGAAGCTGACATACACGAGCCCGAGCTCGTCGCCGGCGCGGTGGCCCAGCACCAGGCTGGCGCGCGACAGGCTGTTGGAGGGCAGGAACGAGACCGGCCCGCCGCCATCGCCCGGCTCGACGTCGGCCGAGAGCGTCACGATCGGGAAGCGCGGATCGATCTGGCCAGCCGCCACATCGATCACCGCGATATGGTGGGCGACGCGGACGTTCAGCCCTCCCGTGGTCGTCTGCCACGCGAGTACCACGCGATCGCCGGACACGGCCGGAGTGCCGGACACGAACGACAGCACGTCGTCGCCTGGCGGCAGGTCGAGGTTCCAGCGCGGCTCGCCCGCCCGCGAGTACGCCGCGACGCGCCCCTCGGTGGTCGCCACCACGACCCGCGTCTCCCCCCCGGCCTCGACCAGCACCGGCGACGCCCACGTGCAGCCAGGAAGATCGTCGGCGCGAAACGCGCGCTCGAGCCCGACCGGCGACTCGATCACGCCGTCGTCATCATCATCATCATCGCCGCCCGAACCGCCGCAGGCGGCAAACAAGACGAGCCCCGCGCAGAACGGGGCGAGCCGACGTCCCCATCGCGACTCGAGACCCATGTGCATCGCTCCACGTTTGCACACGCGCCGCGCCGGCGTTGCAGTCGTCATCGCCATGACCAGGGCACCTCGCAGGTGAAGTGCACCAGAGGGGTGATCGGTTCGCCTCGTGCTCGATCAGCTGCCACGCGCCACGCGGCGTGCGGAGTGCGACTCGCGCTTACCGCCGCAGGATGCGGCAGCTTTCCATCTCCCTCGCCTCGTGAGAGAAGCGTTGCACCAGATGAAAACACTGACCTTCGTCTGCACCGCTGCATGGCTCGCGTTGCTCGGGTGCGGCCGCACTCCGGTGCAGCCCGATCCGCGTCTCGACATCGGCAATCGCCCCGGGGCGCCCGAGGTGCGCGGCGACGCGGCGGCCGACCTTCGGCTGCCGGCTCACGTCCAGCCGACCGCGTACCGGGCGACGGTGCGCGTCGACCCGGCCGAGCCGGGGTTCACGGGCAGGGTCGAGATCGACCTTCGCGTCCTGTCACCGTCGAGAGTGATCTGGTTGCATGCGGAGCGGCTCGAGGTCGACCACGCGACGGCGACGGTCGGCGGCGAGGTCCTGGCGCTGTCGCCGAGGAAGCGCGGCGACGACGAGATCGGTCTGCACGCGCCCAGGCTGCTGGTGGGCGCCGTGACGGTGGCGCTGACCTATCGCGGTCAGCAGGACGAGAGCGGAACGGCCGGTCTCTTCCGCGAGCGGGAAGACGGCGACTGGTACTCCTTCACTCACTTCGAGCCGATCTTCGCGCGCCGGGTGTTCCCGAGCATCGACGAGCCGGATCGCAAGACGCCGTGGACGATGGCGCTCGAGATTCCGGCCGGGCTGACCGCCCTCGCCAACACCAGGCAGGTCGACGAGGCGCCGGCCGGTCACGGCTGGAAGCGGGTGACGTTCGCGCAGACGCGCCCGCTGCCCCCGCACCTCATCGCCTTCGCGGTCGGGCCGTTCGAGATCGCAGACGCGGGCAAGAGCCGGACCGGGGTTCCGATCCGGATCGTCGCGCTCAGGGGCAAGCTGCGTCGCACCGCGCTCTCGGCCGAGGTGTTTCCCAGGGCGCTCGCGCTGCTCGAGGACTACTTCGACGTCCCGTATCCGTACGACAAGCTCGACCTGGTCCCGATCCCGATCACCGTCGGATTTCTCTGCATGGAGAACCCGGGGCTGGTCACGTGTACCGAGGAGGCGATGCTGTTCGACCCGGCCACGCCGACACGAGCCGACCGGCGGACCATCGCCCACCTGGCCGCGCACGAGCTCGCCCATCAGTGGCTCGGCAATCTCGTGACCCCGGCCTGGTGGGACGATCTCTGGCTCAACGAGGGCCTGGCGACGTGGATCGAGGACCGGATCACCAGCGCGATCGATCCGCGCCCGGACGACGTGTTCGCGGCGGCCGAGAACCACGCCGCGGCGCTGGCCGCCGATGCACGATCGACGGCGCGCGCGGTTCGCCAGCCGATCAAGTCCTCCGACGACATCCACAGCGCGTTCGACTCCGTGACCTACGCCAAGGCCGGGGCAGTGATCGCGATGTTCGAGCGGTCGATCGGAGAGAGGACGTTCCAGCGCGGGCTCCGGACCTTCGTGAAGAAGCACGCCGACGGGGTCGCGACCACGGCGGATCTCCTGGCCGCGATCGCCGAGGCTGGCGGCCGCGACATCGCCGGGCTGTCGACGTTTCTCGATCAACCGGGCGCCCCGCGCCTGAGCACCCGCCTCCGGTGCGGCGACCGGGCCGGGAAGGCCGCGCGGCCCGTGCTGGCCGTCCAGCAATCGGTCCGGCGGGACGCGAAGGGTCAGCGCTGGCAGATCCCGTTCTGCTTCGCGTACGATCGCGACGGCAAGCGCGGCGAGACGTGCGCGGTGCTGCAGAAGGACTATGCCCTCATCGTGCTCGACACGAAGTCCTGCCCTCGATGGGTGATGCCCAACGCCGGCGGCCTGGGTCACTACAGGCTGACGATGACGCGGGAGATGGTCGATCAGGCGATCACGACCGGCTGGTCGCAGATGACACCCGTCGAGCGCGTGGTGCTGGCCGACGCGATCCGCGGAATGGTCGGGCCGTTCGGGCTCGAGGTCGATCTCGCCATGGCGCTCATCCCGCGGCTCCTGCGCGAGGACAATCGCGTCGCCATCGAGCTGGCCGCGGGGCTCGCGTCGGTGCGGTCGGCCATGCCCGAGGCCGACATGGCGGCGTACGACCGGTGGCTGGTGAGGACCTTCGGCGGGGAGGCGCGGCGCCTGGGCTGGTTGCCCCACCCGGGGGAGCCCCCGGACTTCCCTCTCCGGCGCCAGGCACTCTTGACGCTGGTGGCCGAGGCCGGGGATCCCGTGCTGCGGAAAGAGAGCCTCGAGCTGGCAGCCAGGTGGCGCGAGCTGCCGCGCGATG
This sequence comes from Kofleriaceae bacterium, assembly GCA_035489015.1. Lineage (GTDB taxonomy): Bacteria > Myxococcota_A > Polyangia > Haliangiales > Haliangiaceae > DATFRY01. The sequence continues at coordinate 4,256 of DATHKR010000054.1, forward strand.
CTCGCCAGTCGGTCCTCATGTCCGCGATCCGCGCCGACGCGAACGGCACCCTCTTCCGTCGCTTGCGCGCGGACGCGCTGCTCGAGAAGGACCGAGAGACCCGCGGCGACCTGTTTGCCGCCCTGGCGGCGACCCGGGACCCGGGCAGGGTCGCCAAGGTCCTCGAGCTGCTCCTCGATCCGAGGGTCGACATGCGCGAGATCGCCTGGTTGCCGGAGGAATTCTGGCGCGAGCCCGAGCGCACGCAGGCCGAGACGTTCGTGCGGAAGCACCTGGATGCGCTCCTCGCGCGGTACCCTCACGACTCGAAGCACAGCGGGGGCTCGCCGTTCACGCGTGTGTTCACCAGCGCGTGCAATGCAGCCCGGCGCGACGAGATCGCGGCGTTTGTGCGCGCGACGTTCGCGGCGCTTCCGGGCGGGCCGCGCGACGTCGCCCAGCGGATCGAGGCGATGGACGCCTGCATCGCGTGGAGGGCGTGGTTCGGTCCGCAGCTGGCGCGCTGGCTGGCAACCGTGGATGCTAGGTGAGGCCTCTCAACCTGACGGAGAAACCCCGATGCGATTCATGATGATGCACAAGGTCGATGCCGCCATGGAATCAGGCGCTCTTCCCTCGCCCGAGGTGATGGAGCGCATGGGTGTGTTCATGGGCGAGAGCGCGGGCCAGCTGCTCGGCGGCGAGGGCCTGCAGCCGTCGAAGACGCGCACCCGCCTGACCTTCGTCGGCGGCGAGGTCACCGCCACGAGCGGCCCCTACACCGGGCACAACGAGCTGCCCGCCCGCGTGGCCCTCATCAAGGTGAAGACCCGCGAGGAGGCCGTCGACTGGGCGTTCCGCTATGGAAAGGTCCTCGGCGACGGCGAGCTCGAGCTCGGCCCGGTCACCGAGGCCTGGGATCTCGGCTTCATGCCCAAACCCGACGACGCGCCGCTGCGCTTTCTCCTCATCCACAAGGCCGACGCCGGCCACGAGGCCGGCACGCCGCCCACCGCCAGGCAGAAGGCCGGCATGACCCGCCTGATCGACGAGATGACCACGGCGGACGTCCTCATCTCGGTGGTGAACCTGCAGCCGAGCGCGAAGAGCACCCGCATCAAGCTGGACGGCACCCGCCGCACCGTCATCGACGGCCCCTTCGCCGAGACCAAGGAGCTGATCGCCGGCTACGGCCTCCTCGAGCTCCCCTCGAAGGAGGCCGCCATCGAGTCGGCCTCGAAGTTCGCCGCTGTCTTCGGCCCCGACGTGGCCATGGAGATCGACATCCGTCCGCTCGGCGACGACCCGTACGTCGAATAGGCCTGTCGCCCGGGGCCCTCGACCTTTTGGGGTGTCCGTCCGCGGCGTCCTACGCCTCGGCGCGCGGCGACCCGCGCGCGAATCCCCGCCCGCGCCGTCAGTCGATCTCACCGCCGAGATTGCGCTCCCAGGTCAGATTGGCGATCGCGCCCCACTCGGTCCCATCGTCCCCGCGCGTCGCGAGACCGGCGAACCCCAGCTCGATCCCCTCGGTGGCCAGCCAGACCAGGCCACCGGCCAGGAGGAGCTCGGACTCGTCCTCGCGCTCCCAGCCCACCTCCACGACCGGGACGATGGACCCGAGCGGCAGAAGGAGACTGAGCGTGGTCTCGAGGCCCAGCGCTGCCTCCTCGTCGCCGGTGGTGGCCTCCACGCGGGCTTCGGCGCTCAGGTTGGCGTGGACCGGGCCCATGAGCTTGTACGCGCTCAGCTGCGCGCCGGCCCCGTAGCCCCGCTCGACGAGCTCGGTCGAGGCGGTCGGCACCACACCCACGATGCCGCCGGAG
>DATHKR010000055.1:0-18541 GCA_035489015.1 Kofleriaceae bacterium
GTCGTGCGACACGACGATGGCGCCGTCGCGAGCCAGGTGCACGTCGAGCTCCAGCACATCGGCGCCATCGGCCAGCGCCCGCCGGTACCCCGCGATCGTGTGCTCGGTCTCGACCGCCGAGGCGCCGCGATGGGCGATGACTAGCGGACCGCCGGCCAGAAATCGCCGGGACGCCACCGGAACGATGTCGCGAGTCAACCGGACCACCCACAGCGCGGAGTAGGCGACCCCGATCACCGCCAGAAACACGACCAGCCGGCGACGCGACCGCGATCGCCGCGACCGGCCCGGTCGTGGCGCGGCCGACGATGGGTCGGTGGCGGCGATGGCCGCGGCGGTCGCGGGGTCCGCCGCGCTCGATGCCGCGGCGTCCGGCGCGTAGCGATCCGTCGCGGGAGGCACGACCGGAGCTTACGATGCCTTCCGCGGGGCGTCAGGGTGCCCGCGGGGCGCCGGCCCACCCGCGCCCCGGCGGCCGATGCGGTCGATCACGGTCGTCCGGTCACCAGCACGCCGTCCGCGCCGCCGAGCCACACGCGATCGGGGGCGACGGCGAACACACTTGTCCAGTCGACCATCCCGGCGACCGCGGCCAGCTCGCCCGCGGCGTCGGCCCAGGTCGCGCCTCCGTCGTCGGTCCGCCAGATCAGGCCGTCGTCGCCGACCAGCCAGCCGTGCAGCGCGTCCGGCGCGAACGAGATCGCGCGCGGCTGGTCGGAGTCGGCCTGGCTCGGCACCGCGCCGCGCTGCCAGGTCGGTGCCGCGGCCGACGCGTCGCTCGATCGATAGACGTAGGCCGGACCGCCGTCGAAATCGACCCCACCGAAGGCCCAGCAGCGGTCCGCGTCGAGGCAGGCGACCGCCAGCGGCCCGATCTCGCCGGCGCGGAGGTCCGGAAACGCGACCTGGTGAAACGTCACGCCCCGGTCGTGGGACACGCACACCCCGGGCGGATCGGTGCCCGGCTGGTTGCGCCCGCCCGCCGGGAAGAGAATCGCGCCCAGGTCCGCGCTCGCGAAGCCCAGGTGCGTCATGTCCGGCTCGATGGCGACCGCCGGATCCGAATCGCACAGCGTGGCGTCGGCCTCCTTGCGCGCATCGTAGTCGGCCGGAAACGGAGGCAACCGGCCAGGCGACCATTGCCCGGACCAGGCCGTGGTCTCCCCGGGCGCGGTCGCCGCGTGCCATGCGATGCCGCTGTAGACGTAGAGCCAGTCGCCGCCGCTGCCCGCCCGGACCAGCTCCTGGCTGTTGAGCTCGGTGAAGTCGGACCCGGAGTCGCTGGCGCCGACCGCCACCAGCGACCAGCTCGCCGCGGCGCTCGGATCGCCGGCCGCCATCACGAACGGCCCGGCCCGGTCGATGCGCGCGATCCAGCCCTGGCCGGTGTCGTCGATCCCCAGGAACTGCGCCCCGCCGAGCCGCTCGCGCGTGGTCATGACCGGCTCCAGCGCGGCCCCGTCCGCGGTGACGTAGAGCGCGCCGCCGTCGCCGAAGTTGCGCGTGGCGATCGCGCAGTGCGTGGCGTCGGCGCAGCGAATGCCGTTGACCGTGTCCACGCCGAGGCGCTGGACCCCGTCGTCGGTGTCGACCAGATCGACCAGGTGGAAGCGAGGCTCGTCGTCGCCGTCATCGCCGTCATCGCCGTCGCCGTCGTCGCCATCGCTGTCGCCGCCGTCCTCGCCCGGGTCATCCCCGGAGTCCGCGCTCTCCGCCGGCAGGCAGGCCGGGACAGCGCCGAGGGTGAGCAGAAGGACGATCCAGTCCAGTCGCGGTCGCATGAAGCCTCTCCTTGGCCGCTCTTGGGGGCGGCGTGCTGGTGACGACCTCATGTCGGCCCCCGGAGCGGGCGGTTGCGCCGGTTCGTTCCACTCGCGGCGGTGAGATGAGGACGTACAATCGACTGGCGCCGCCCGCCTCCCCGCGCCGGCGCGAATCCCATGACTCTCCACTGGAAGCGCTGGCTGTTCCGCCTGACGATCGTCCCGGTCTACGCGTGGCACCGCGTCCGCCGCGCGCTCGGCCTCGGCCGCGACTGGCTCTCCCCGGTCGAGGCCGGCCTCTATCTGGCAGCCCTGCCGACCGCGGGCGACGCCGACGAGCTGCGCCGCCGCGGGATCCGCGCGGTCATCAACGCATGCGAGGAGTATCGAGGGCCGCTCGCAGCGTACCGGCGGCTGGGGATCACCCACCTCCGCCTCCCGATCCTCGATTTCGCCGAACCGAGCCCCGAGCAGGTCGAGCAGGCGCTCGGCTTCATCCGCGAGCACACCGGCACCGGCGCCGGCGTGCTGGTCCACTGCAAGGCCGGACGCGGCCGCAGCGCGACGCTGATCCTGTGCTGGCTGGTCGCCGAGCGCGGCCTCCATCCCGAGGCCGCCCAGCAGGCGCTCCTCGCCGCCCGCCCCCGCGTCGTGCCCGGCCTGTTCCGCCGCGCGGTGGTGCAGGAGCTGCACCGCAGGAGACTCGGCCGCGTCGTCGGCTGACGAAGCGGCTCGGGTCCGCGATCACTCGGCGTACATCGTGATGAAGCGCGCGGCGTCAGCCGCCATCTTGCAGGTGGTGTCCCAGTCCGGGTGTCGAAGCATGATGTGACCGTCGGAGGTGAGGGTCTGCTTCCAGTCGCGGCGGTGGGCGCCGACCGGCAGGAGGCGCTGCTCGACCACGTGATCGCCGTGGTGGCGCATGAACTCGCCGAGCCCGTCGATGCGGGTGATCCGGCCGCGGCCGAGCGCGCGCTTGAAGATGATGGCCGCGTTGTACTTGCGCGTGGTCGGCGCGTCGAAGCGGCCCCACGACACCGCGCGCGCCCACTCGCGGAAGAGATCGATGTCGCAGGTGTAGTTCATCTGATCGACCAGCTTCGCGCCGCCCGGGCGGCAGCCGATCTCGCCGAACACGACCTCGCCGTCCGGCTTGCGGAACCACTCCATGTGGGTGAACCCGTCGCCCATGCCGAGCGCGCCCAGCACCTGGTGGCCGAGCTTGATGCCGTCGGCCAGGCGCGCCTGGTCGAGGTCTCGCACGGTGACCACGACCGGGCTGATCCATTCGTTGGTGCGCGCGATGAGCGGACGCGGCAGGTACTGGGCCACGTTGACGAACAGCGGCGCTCCGCCCACGCAGACCGTGTCGAACGTGAACTCCTCGCCGTCGATGAACTCCTCGCAGCTCGCCTCACCGACGTGCAGCATCCGTCCGAGCACCACCTCCAGCTCGACCGCGTCCTCGACCCGGTGCGTGTCCGCGCTGCCCGCCCCGGCGATCGGCTTCAGCACCAGCGGGAACCCGATCCGCTCGGCCGCCGCCCGCGCCTCGGCCACGGTCCGCACCCGCTCGGCGCGCGGCACGCGCAGCCCGGCCGCCATCACTCGCTCCTTCATGAGCTGCTTGTCGCGGAAGCCGCGCACCGTGTCGACCGTCATGCCGGGCACGCCGAACCGCTCGCGCAGCCGCGCCGCGGTCAGCACCATCACCTCCCAGTTGGCCAGCACGCGGTCGACCGAGCGACCGCGCAGCCACGCCGTCACCCGCTCGACCACGTCGTCGTCGTCGAGGAGGCGCGGCACCTGCAGGTAGTCAGCCAGGTACGGCTTGATCGACGGCGGCAGCGACGCCACCGACGCATCACCGACGCCGAGAACATCGACGCCCACCTCGGCCAGCCCGCGCGTGTACTGCTGCATCTCCGGCGGATAGTGAGGCGCGAGGAAGACGGCTCTCATGGGGCGCATGGTACAACGCAGATCATGCGCAACGTCGTGTTTGCGGCGCCGTTTCCCCTCGAGACCACGATGCGGTTCGCCCGCGCAGCGGCGACCCTGGGCGACGTCCGCTTCCTCGGCATCATGCAGGACCCGCCGGCTCCTGGTAGCGACGACGCCCGCCTGTTCGCCGACCTGGTCAGGGTCGCCGACGGCCTCGACACCGGCCAGCTCATCCGCGCCGCCGAGCTCCTGCAGCGCCGACACGGCCCGATCCACCGCGTGCTCGGCATCCTCGAGCCGCTCCAGGTCCAGCTGGCCGAGGTGCGTCGCGCGCTCGGCGTCCCCGGCACCGATCCGACCACCGCGGATCTCTTTCGCGACAAGGCGCGCATGAAGGACGAGCTCCGCCGCAAGGGGCTGCCCTGCGCCCGCCACCGCCTGCTCCACTCGTGGGAAGGAGCCGAGTCCTTCGTCGAGGAGGTCGGCCTGCCGATCGTGCTCAAGCCGCCCGCCGGCATGGGCTGCAAGGCGACCTGGCGGATCCGCTCGCTCGACGAGCTGCGCGCCGGCCTCGCCGCCATGCAGCCATCACCTGAGTCCCCGGCCCTGGCCGAGGAGTTCCTGCGCGGCCAGGAGTACAGCTTCGAGACCATCACGGTGGACGGCCAGGTCCGCTTCCACTCGATGTCGCGCTACTACCCGGCCCCGCTCGAGGTGATGGAGACGCCGTGGGTCCAGTGGGTAGTGGTGCTGCCGCGCAACATCTCCGGCCCCGAGCTCGCCGACGCGCGCGAGCTCGGCGTGCGCGCGGTCCAGGCCCTCGGCCTCGAGACCGGCTTCACTCACATGGAGTGGTTCCGCCGCGACGACGGCACCCTCGCGGTCGGCGAGATCGCGGCGCGCCCGCCCGGCGCCCACATCGTGCGGCTCAACAGCTACGCCCACGACACCGACATGTACCGGGCCTGGGCCCGCGCCGTGGTCGACGACGCCTTCGACGGCCCGTGGGAGCGCCGCTACGCGGTCGGCTGCGCCTACCTGCGCGGGGTGGGCCGCGGCCGCGTCCTCCGCGTCAACGGCGTGGATCGCGCCCAGGAGCTGGTCGGCCGCCACGTCGTCGAGTCGCGCCTGCCCTCGCCCGGCACGCCCCGCTCGGACAGCTACGAGGGCGAGGGCTACGTCATCGTCCGCGATCCCGACACCGAGGTGGTGAAGGCCGCGATGAAGACCGTCATCGAGACGATCCAGATCCAGTACGGCTGATCGCACGGCCCGCTCCTCACAGACACTCGGCCAGGCCGTCGAACAGCGTCAGCTCGGTCCCCGGCAACGGCGCGCGGATCGGCCCGCTGTCCGGCCGCGACATCGCCTCGAAGAAGGCGCCGAGCGAGGTGTCCGGCTGGAGCGGCATCTCGCAGCGGAAGATCTTCCCCTCCGACCGGATCGCACCGGTCTCGGCGACGACCTCCTCGTTGCTGGCGGCCAGCACCCACGCGCAGCTGCCCATCACGCCGGTCGATGACTCGACCGAGCAGCGGAAGCGCAGCGACTGGTAGTTGCTGAAGTCGCCCTCGCAGAAGGTGTCGCCGCAGACGTCGTCGAAGTCGCGCCGCAGCGACGCGAGCAGCTCGTACCAGGCGTCGATCTCCTCGGGCACCTGGAGGTAGTCGCCGACATCGACGAAGTGGAGCCCGGAGGCATCGGGAGGCGACGCGTCGGGCGGCTGCTCGGGCAGCGAGGCGTCGGGCACCGATGAATCCGGCGCCGATGAATCGGGCCATGGCGCCGGCCCCGCATCCGGAGCCACCTCCGCGATCGCCACCGCGGGCTCGACCGGCTCGGCCTGGCAGGCCATCACCAGCGCGATGGCGCACACAGCCAGGGTGAAGCGCGTGATCCCGATGGGGCTCGTGATCTCTCGTCGTCTGCGTTGCACGCGCCGACCCGATGCAGCGCCGGTGCCATCGCGAGGTCCCGACGAAACAGCTCGTTGCGCGCGACGCGCTGTCCGGCCGTCCGGGTTCCCGGACCGGACGCGTCCAGCTTTCCGGACAGGCACGCGCGCCCGGCCAGAATCCGGGCCGCCGCCGGAGTCGGGGCGCAGCGGGACGCAGATCTAATGATGCGAGCGCGCGACGCGCCGGCGGCGGCGGATCGGCCGAGCCCCTGCGCTGCATGCGGCGAGCGCGACCATCCACGCCAGGCCTCCCGCGCCGCCGCCACCTGCCGCGCTGCACCCCGGGTCGTAGGGGATCGTCGAGACCCCCGCGTCGTCAGCCATGACGGCAGCGTCGCTCGGACCCGCGTCGGTCGCTCCGAGCTCGAGCGCGGCCCCGCTGCCGACCTCGGGCTGGTCTGGCACCGAGCAGGCCGCCGCGCCGAGCCAGATCGCGCACCCCATCAGGCGGATGGCGCGCCGGACGCCACGTCGCCCGCGATCCGCTCGCCCCCCCGTGGTCACCATGCGCCGCACGATACGCGTGCCTCTGGCACGCGAACAGCGACATCTGGATCAGCGCGGCGAGGCTGGAAGTGGACTAGAAGCCCGGCTTCTCGGCGTCGTGCGCGTGGCCGATCGCCTCGCGCAGGCGGCGGTCGAGCTTGTCGCAGGAGAACACGACTTTCTGCGAGTGCACCGCCTCGACCGCGTCGAGCGGGACCTGGAAGTCGCCTGCATTCTCCACGTAGACCACCAGCCGATCCCTGGAAACGTCGCGGATGGCGCCGAACTCCTCGCCTCCATCGGAGATGAAGGCCTGATACCCGATCTCGATCCTGTCCATCGTGTCCTCCAGGGCGCGGGGTCCCGATGTTCATGCGCCGCCGGGGCGGCGTTGTCAAACCACCGTCGCGCCGCCGAGCCGGCTCCAGGCGATCCAGGCGAGCAGCGCGGCGTGGGCGGCCGCCATGAGCCACAGCGGCACCACGAAGCCGAGCTTGCGCGCCTTGTGGCGCCGGCGGTGGGCGTGGACCGCGATCAGCGCCCCGGGCGTCCCGCCGAGCGCGGCCATCGCGAGCAGTGTTCGCTCGCTGATCCGCCGCCCCGCTCGCCCGGCCCGCGCCTTGTCGAGGCGGTACACCGCCCAGGTGACGGCGTTCCAGGCGGCCGCGGCGGCGACGACCGCGGCGGCGGCGCTCGAGGGCATCGATCGGGAGGATCGCCACGCCGCCGCGCCGGCGCAAGCGCTGCGCGGTGACCCGGTCGGCGTCACCGGTGTGTTCCACCCGGCCGAGTCGGCGGATCCTCGCCTGGCGATCGAAACAGGCGCGGTGTTCCAGCGGCGGTTCCCCCTGCCTGCGGCGCCTCCTGGGGCGCGGCCCAGGTCCTCCTCGGCTCCGGACAAACCCGCGGTCTCGCTTGGAGATTCGGGCACCGGCGGCCCCACCCGCGGCCGCGCGAGCTGGCCCGGACCGTGCTTTGCAAGCGGCGGTGAGCGTGAGCGACGAGGAGCGGGCACTGCTGACCGTGTCGCCGGGCGGCAAGCATTCCGCGCGGGTCTGGTCGGCGGTCTCGGATCAACAGGGAGTCACCTACGTGCTGGTCGAGCTCGGCTGGCCGGCGCGCCGCGCCTCGGTCGGCGTCTTCGCCGTGCCCCAGGCCGAGGTGCCGGTCCGGCTGACCTGGCGCGATGACGCGCACCTGGTCGTCGCCTATCCGTTCGAGCTGGCGCCGTTCCGCAAGGCCGGCTGCGCGCAGCACGGCGGCGACGCGGTCGAGATCGAGTACGAGCCGCTCGAGGGCTGGTCGCGAGGCGATCGGCCCGACGATCCACCGGCGCGGCGCGCGCGCTCGCGGACGTCGACCGCGCCGGCGCTGTATCGCGGCGAGCTGGTCGAGGTGTCGGCCGGCCGCTACCGCTACGAGTACCGCGACGCCGACCAGTCGGACTCGAGCCGCGACGAGCTCGCGGCGCGCGGCCTGGAGGGCGGCGGCCACAGCTGGGCCGGCATCGTCCACGGGCTGGTCGTGCTCAGGCACCCGGAGCTGCGCGGGCGGATCGAACTCGCCCCGGACGGCGATCGACTGGTGATCCACTCGCGGGATCGCGAGGCGCTGGTGATGGTCGCGCGCCTGGTCACCGACGCGAAGCGAGACGCCGACCTCCTCGACCTGGCGATCGACACCGCCATCGCAGACGGCCAGATGGCGTGAGGCGCGGGCCACGGCCGGCTGCCCGCCGACGTCGCGCCGGCGTACCATCGCGCCATGAAGGCCGCCAGGCTGTTCGCCGTCCTCGCCCTCTCCGGCTCGACCCTGGCGTGCGCGCGGACGCCGACGCCGCGCGATCCACCGCCCGCGCTGTCGCCCGGCGAGCACCGCTTCACCTCGCACGGGGTCGAGCTGGTCTTCCACGTCGCCGGCACCGGGCCGGTGCTGGTAGCGCATCCCGGCGGCCCGGGCGCCGAGTGGACCATCCTGCGCATGCCGGAGGTGGAGAAGTCCTTCACCGTCGTCTACATGGAGCCGGTCGGGTCCGGCGCGTCCGGGCAGCTGGCCGGCGCCGCCGACTACACCATGGCGCGCTACGTGGAGGACGTGGAGGCGCTGCGCGCGCACCTGGGGCTGGCCCGGTTCACCCTGCTCGGCCACTCGCACGGCGGCTTCGTGGCCCAGGCCTACGCCATCGCCCACGGCGACCGCCTGTCCCGCCTGATCCTCTACGACACCTCGCCGACCACCGGCCCGGACTGGCAGCGCGACATCGAGCGCAACCTGACCTGGTTCGAGAGGGAGCCCTGGTTCGCCGACGCAAAGGCCGCCCTGGCCGCGGAGGTCACCGCCACCACCGACGAGCAGATGACCGCGATCTTCCACCGCGAGGCGCCGCTCTACTTCGCCGACTACAGCGGCCGCAAGGCCGAGCTCGATCCGCTGATCCGGGCCATGCGCCTGTCGGTCGCGCCGACCAAGGGCGCCGCCGACCCGGACGCGCCCGCCGGCGTCGGGGTCGCTCCGGTCTTCGACGTGCGGGCCCAGCTGCCGTCCATCCGGGTGCCGACGCTGATCGTGGTCGGGCGCAAGGACTTCGTCTGCTCGCTCGAGATGGCCCGGATCCTCGACGCCCGGATCCCGGACTCGTCGCTGGTCGTGCTCGAGCGGAGCGGTCACATGGGTCACATGGAGGAGCCGGCCGCGTTCGCGCGGGCGCTGGTCGAGTTCGCCGGTCGGTGATCGGGTGTGGGCGCGCCTGGAGGGCGCCGGCGCCGGATCCTGGGCTACGCTGGCCACCGTCATGAGGACATCCATCTCCGCGATCCGCTGGTCGGCGCTGGTCATCGCGCTGGCCGGGCTGGCATGCGGAACCAGCGACCGGAACGAGAAGGCAGACCCGGCCGGCGCTGGCGCGAAGGGCGCAGGCGCGGCGAGCGCAGGCGCCGGGACTGGCTCGGGCGCCGCGACGCCGTCGACCGCCGGCTCGTCCGCGTCATCGGGCGCCGGGGCGGGGTCGCCTCCATCCGCGCCGCTGAGGAACCAGCAGTGCGCCGACTTCGCCGCCTGCCGGGCCGCGTGCACGGAGCGGCGGCCGGCCGCCTGCATCCGCATGGGCGACCACTCGCACGGCAAGCGCGCCGACGAGGTCGAGGCCGCCAAGACGGTGAAGCAGCTGTGCGACGCCGGCCACGCCGAGGCCTGTCATGCGCTCCGCTTCCTCGCGAAGAACGACGAACGGGCCGCCGCGAAGCTCCTCTCGCGCGGCTGCGATCTCGGCTACGGCCCGTCGTGCGTCATCCTTGCGGCGTCGACCAAGGACCGCGACAAGGCCGACCAGCTGCGCGCGCGCGGCAACGGGCTGCTCGAGCGGACCTGCCAGCGCGGCGATCCGTACGCCTGCGCCCGGATCGCCCACGAGGCGCGGGTTCCGCGCGCCGGCGAGCAGGCCGATCTGCCCCGGGCCCGCTGGTACGGCGACAAGGCGTGCAACCTCGGCGACGAGGGCGCCTGCTACGCGCTGGCCCAGCAGCTCGGCGCAGAATTCCCGGAGCTGGCCGCCACGCTGACCGACCGAGCCTGCGAGCTCGGTCAGCCGACCGCGTGCGGCGACGTCGGCGACCGCGTGTCCGGCGGCGGCAAGGCGAGCGCGGCCGACATGAAGCGCGCGGCCGACGCGTGGCAGATGGCCTGCGACGCGGGCAACGACTCCACCTACCAGGCGTGCGGACACCTGGCCGAGGCGCTGACCGACGGCAGCTTGCCGGCCGACGCGCCCCGCGCCGACGCGCTGCGCAAGCGCTTCAAGGAGCTGGCCAGCCAGTTCGAGGGCGACTAGTACCGACATCGGCATCCGCGCTGAGAACCGATCACCGCATGCCGCTCCGCGTCGCCGGCGGGCCCGTCCGGAAGCGGGAAATCCGGGCCCGGGCTTGTCGCGACCGCGAGACCATCGTACGAAGACCCGATGGCGAAGCATCTCGTGCGAGAGGCGGTTCTCCTTGCGGCCCTTTGCGCCTGCGGCGGCTCGCGGAAGGATGAACCGATGACCGAACAGCCGAAACCGGCGCCCGTCGCCGCGGCTTCCACGGCCGCCCACGACGCGGCGGTCGTCGAGGTCGCGCGGCTCACGGCCAGGGCGGACCAGGACCCGCTCCTCGTCAAGTGGACCGGCCCGTACGGGGGAGTGCCGCCGTGGGACAAGGTCAAGGTGGAGCTGTTCCCGGCCTCGTTCGAGACCGGGCTCGCCCTGATGCTGGCCGAGGTCGAGGCGATCGCCACCGACCCGGCCGCGCCCACCTTCGACAACACGATCGGCGCGCTCGAGAACGCCGGCCGGCACGAGAACCGGCTCGAGGCGCTGTTCGGCGTGTACACCGACAACCTCAGCACCCCCGAGGTCCAGGCGGTCGATCGCGAGTGGTCGCCCAAGATCGCCGCCGCCGCCGACAAGATAACCTTCAACGAGGCGCTGTTCGCCCGGATCGAGGCGATCTACGGCGCGCGCGAGCAGGCCGGCCTCACCGCCGAGCAGAAGCGCCTGCTGGAGCGCACCCGCGACGACTTCGTGCGCGCCGGCGCCCAGCTCAAGGCCGAGCAGAAGGAGCGGCTGGGCCAGATCAACCAGGAGCTGGCGGTCGCGTTCAGCGACTTCGGCAACAAGGTGCTGGCCGAGGAGAACACCTGGACCGTCCTCGAGAAGCGGGCCGACCTGGCCGGGCTGCCCGAGTCGCTGCGCGCGTCCTACAAGGCGGCCGCCGACGAGCGCAAGTTGCCCGGCAAGTGGGCGGTGGTCAACACGCGCTCCAGCGTGGACCCGTTCCTGACCACGTCGTCGCGCCGCGACCTGCGCGAGAAGGTGTGGAAGACCTTCAAGAACCGCGGCGACAACGGCAACGAGAACGACACCAACGCGACCATCACGAAGATCGTGAAGCTGCGGGCCGAGCGCGCCACCCTGCTCGGCTTCCCCAGCCACGCTCACTGGCGCATGGCCGACACGATGGCGGTCGATCCGAAGAAGGCGCAGGAGCTCATGCTCAAGGTGTGGCCGGCGGCGGTCGCCCGCGTGCACGAGGAGGTCGCCGACATGCAGGCGGTGGCCAAGAAGGAGGGCGCCAAGGTCACGATCGAGGGCTGGGACTACCTCTACTACTCCGAGAAGGTGCGCAAGGCGAAGTACGCGCTCGATCAGAACCAGCTGAAGCCGTACTTCGAGCTGAACAACATGATCAGCGGCGCCTTCTTCATGGCGGAGCAGCTGTACGGGCTCACGTTCACCGAGATCACCGGCAAGGTGCCGGTCTTCCACCCGGACGTGCGCGTCTGGGAGGTGAAGGACAAGACCAGCGGGGCGTACGTCGGCCTGTTCTACGGCGACTACTTCGCCCGCGCGGGCAAGCGGTCGGGCGCGTGGGCGAGCGGCTACCAGCGCCACGAGACGTTCACCGGCACCACCCTCCGCCCGATCTCGTCGAACAACAACAACTTCGTCAGGGGCGCGGCCGGCGAGCCGATCCTCATCTCGCTCGACGACGCCCAGACGCTGTTCCACGAGTTCGGCCACGCGCTGCACGGGCTCCTGTCCGACGTGCACTACCCGGGCCTCGGGCCGACGCCGCGCGACTTCGTCGAGTACCCGTCGCAGGTGCACGAGCAGTGGGTGCTGAGCCGCCCGATCCTCGACCGCTTCGCGAAGCACTACAAGACCGGCAAGCCGATGCCGCAGGCGCTGGTCGCCAAGGTGGAGAAGTCGAGCAAGTTCAACGAGGGCTACGGGACGGTCGAGTACCTGTCGTCGGCGATCGTGGACATGGAGCTCCACACCAGGCCGGACGGTGTGGTCGATCCGGACGCGTTCGAGCGCGAGACGCTGGAGAAGATCGGGATGCCGCGCGAGGTCGCGATGCGCCACCGGCTGCCGCAGTTCAACCACCTGTTCACCAGCGACTCCTACTCGGCCGGCTACTACAGCTACCTCTGGTCCGAGGTGATGGACGCCGACACCCGCGAGGCGTTCGCCGAGGCGGGTGACGTGTTCGACAAGGCGACCGCCGACAAGATGCGCAAGTACATCCTCTCGCCGGGCAACACCACCGACCGGGCCGAGGCGTACCGTCAGTTCCGCGGGCGCGACCCGGACGTCAAGGCGCTGCTGAAGAAGCGCGGGTTCCCGACCTCGATCTAGCCGCGGGCTGATCGAGGGCTGACCGAGGGCTGACCGCGGGCGGACGCGGGAGCGGCGCGGGAGCGCCGCCCCGGGGGCCTGAGACAGCGGCGGGGCGGCGGCGAGCCCGCCACCTCCGCCATTCGTCCGCTGGCGCGCGGGCGAGGTCAGGTGCTAACTAGGGCCATGATCCTGGCCCGCTCCTGGACTGTGCTCTTCTTCGCGGCCTCGATGGCCGCGGCATGCACCGGCGACGCGACCGACGCGCTCGTCCGCGACGACGACTCCCCCGCCACCGACGACCAGGCGCGCGACCCGGGCACCCCGAGCGCCGGGCTGGCCGCCTACGACGGCGCCAGGGCGCACTGGCTGGCCCCCGACCTGGTCGCGGTGCCTGGCGATCTGGCCGGCTCCAGCTTCGCGCTGGTCTACGCGCCCGACGGCGGCCTCGCGCTGGTGGACGACGAGCTGGTCGGCGGCACCGCGCTTCCGCTCACCGTCGACGGCGCCGGCCTGCCCGCCGACGTGGTGGCGAAGTTCCCCCACCTGGCCGGTTTCCGCGCGCTCCGCCTCCCGGCCGGATCGATCGGCGAGGTGCCCGCGGCGCTCCGCTCGCAGCTCGCGCTGACCGCCACCGGCGATGACGGCGCGCTGGCCGCGGTGACCGGCGTGCAGACCCCGGGCGTGCTCGACGCGCTCTACGCGTACGACGGCGAGCTCGGGGTCGCCTTTGCCGGGCACGCCCCGGCCTTCCGGCTGTGGGCGCCGACCGCGCGGGCGGTCACGCTCCACGTCCACGACGCCGACAAGGCCGAGATCGCCGCGGTGCCGATGAACGCCGGCGAGCGCGGCGTGTGGTCGTACGAGGCGGCCGACGACGAGTGGTACGGCGCCTACTACCGCTACGAGGTCGAGGTGTTCGCGCCGGCCGCGCCCGCCGCGGATCCGGCCGCGCTGCCCGGCGCGGTCGTGCACAACCTGGTCACCGATCCCTACTCGGTCGGCCTGTCGACCAACAGCGCGTACAGCCTGATCGTCGACCTCGAGGATCCGGCCACCAAGCCGGCCGGGTGGGACGGCCTGGCCAAGCCGCCGCTGGCCGCGCCCGAGGACGTGGTGCTGTACGAGCTCCACATCCGCGACTTCAGCATCTCCGACGACAGCGTCGCGCCGGCCGACCGCGGCAAGTACGCCGCCTTCACCTACGACGGCCTCGACGACGCCGACGACCGGCCCGCCTCCGACGGGATGTGCCACCTGGCTCGCCTGGCCCAGGCCGGCCTCACCCACGTCCACCTCCTGCCCGCGTTCGACATCGCCACGATCGAGGAGGACGAGAGCCGCCAGGTCAACCTCGACAGCCCGTTCGAGCGCGCCTGCGAGCTCAACCCGTCGGTGCCGCCGGCGCTGTGCGAGGCGAATGCCGGCCGGACCGTGCGCGAGGTGCTCGATGGGATCCTGGCCGACCAGGGCGGCGACACCGAGGAGATCCAGACCATCGTCGGATACATCCGCGACCTGGACGGCTTCAACTGGGGTTACGACCCGCTCCACTACAGCGCGCCCGAGGGCAGCTACGCGTCCGACGGCGAGGGCGTGGCCCGCATCGTCGAGTTCCGCGAGATGGTCCAGGCGCTGGCCGGCAACGGCCTCCGCACCGTGATGGACGTGGTCTACAACCACACCAACGCGTCCGGCCAGGCCGAGCGCTCGGTGCTCGACCGGATCGTCCCGGGCTACTACCACCGGCGGAACCCGATCTCCGGCGACGTCGAGCGGTCGACCTGCTGCGAGAACACCGCCACCGAGCACGCGATGATGGAGAAGCTCATGAGCGACTCGCTGGTGTCGTGGGCGACGCACTTCAAGGTGGACGGCTTCCGCTTCGACCTGATGGGCCACCACATGAAGGCCAACCTCGAGCACGTCCGCGACCGGCTGCACGGGCTGACCGAGGACGCCGACGGGGTCGACGGGGCGTCGATCTACCTCTACGGCGAGGGCTGGGACTTCGGCGAGGTCGGCGGCGGCGCGCGCGGGGTCAACGCTACCCAGCGCAACATGGCCGGCACCGGCATCGGCACGTTCAGCGACCGGCTGCGCGACGCGGTGCGCGGCGGCGGCCCGTTCGACAGCACCGACGCGCTGCGCCGCAACCAGGGCTTCGTCAACGGCATGTTCTACGACCCCAACGAGCTCAACAGCGGCGCCGACGGCGAGCGCGACGCGCTCCTCCACCAGGCCGACCTCATCAAGCTGGGCATGGCCGGCAACCTGGCCGACTTCGTCCTGACCGACCGGACCGGCACCGACGTGGCCGGCACCTCGATCGACTACAACGGCTCGCCGGCCGGCTACACGCTCGATCCGCAGGAGGTCATCACCTACGTCTCGGCCCACGACAACCAGACCCTGTTCGACAACGACCAGTACAAGCTGCCGACCGGGACCAGCATGTCGGACCGGACCCGGGCCCAGAACGTGGCGCTGAGCGTGCTCCTGCTCGGCCAGGGCGTGCCGTTCCTCGACGCCGGGGTCGATCTGCTGCGCTCCAAGTCGATGGAGCGCGACAGCTTCAACTCGGGCGACTGGTACAACCGCCTCGACTTCACCGGCGCGACCAACAACTGGAACGTGGGCCTGCCCCGCGCCGACAACGACGGCGGCAACTACCCGGTCATCCGCCCGCTCCTGGCCGACCCGTCGATCACGCCGCTGCCCAAGCACATCCTGGCCGCCGCGGCCCACACCCGCGACATGCTGCGCATCCGCAAGAGCAGCCGCCTGTTCCGGCTGGCCGAAGGGGCCCAGGTGGCGCGCCGGGTCGACTTCCTGAACGCGGGCCCCGGCCAGATTCCTGGCCTCCTGGTCATGACCATCACCGACGGCGCCTGCGCCGGCGACGACCTGGATCCGGCGCTCGATGGCATCGTCGTCCTCATCAACGCCAGCGACACCACGCAGTCGTTCGGGCTGGCCGGCACCGCGCTCGAGGGTGAGACCGGGTTCGTCCTCCACCAGGTCCAGCGCGAGTCGACCGACTACGTGGTCCACCGCGCGAAGTTCGACGGCGCGGCCTTCTCGATCCCGGCCCGCACCGCGGCGGTCTTCCTCCAGCCCCAGGACGGCGGCCAGGGCGACGGTCTCGCCTGCAACGAGAAGGTGCCGAGCGCGCCGGAGCCGACTCCGGGCGAGTTCACGACGACGGTGTTCGTGCGCGGCGAGATGAACGACTGGGGCACCGCCAGCCCGCTCGAGCGGACCGCCGACTTCACCTACGACATCACCATCCCGCTCCAGGCCGGCAGCTACCAGTTCAAGGTCGCCAGCGAGGACTGGAGCACCTACGACTTCGGCAAGACCAGCGCGACCGTCTCGCCAGGCGACACCCTCACCCTCGACCGCGCGGCCGGCAACATCACGCTGGTCGTGCCGGCGGCCGCCGACGTCCACTTCCAGGTGTCGACCGCGGTCGACCTCACCGCGCCGATCCTGACGGTGAGCGCCGAGTAAGGACCCGGTCCAGAAGCGGGTCAGAGATCGAGCAGGGTGTCGAGCCCGCGGCGAAGCCCGGTCCACTCGCGCACCCGCCGCACGGCGAGGAGCGTCCCGGAAACGTAAGGGGCGCTCCCGTCGATCGCGTCGTGGCGGAGCAGCAGCCGCTCTCCCGCCTGGCCGAAGGTGACCTCGATCGACGACAGGTAGCCGGGCACCCGCACCGAGTGGAGCTGCGAGCCGGACAGCGTGGCCCCGCGCGCGGCCGGCTCCCCCAGGGTCTCCGCGATGGGGCGCTCCACCACCGGCGCGCGCACCTGGCCCAGGCGGGCGGCCAGCTCGCGCGCGGTGCCGCTCGGCGCATCCGGCTTGCCCGGCGACGCGTAGTCGACGATCTCCCAGGTCGGCAGGACACGCGCGGCCAGCTCGGCAAAGCGCTGCAGCAGCACCGCGGTCAGCGCGAAGTTGCCGGCCGCAAATACCCCGACCCCGACAGCGCGGGCCCGCCGGTCGATCTCGTCGTACTGCTCGGAGGACAGCCCCGACGAGCCAATGACGACGTGGACGCCGCGCTCGATCGAATGGTGGACGTGGGCCTCGACCGCCGCCGCGCTGGTGTAGTCGATGAGGACGTCGCATGGCCGGCCGTCGACGACATCCAGCGCGTCGAGCGCGTCCGGCACGCTGGCGCGGATGGTCGCGGTGGCCACGCCGCCCGCCAGACCAAGCGCGCCAGCCACGCTCTGCCCGGCCCACCGGCGACTCACCGCCCCGACCAGCTCGAGATCCTCGGCGCCGGCCACGGCAACACCCAGCGCCTTGCCGACCTTCCCGCTCACCCCGGCGATACAGACGCGAAGCCTCATGCCGCGCAGCATACCGTCCGCCCCGAGATCCGTGCGCGCACCCTGCCCCCGGCGAGGCAGTACAGCCTCAGGACCCGCGAAGCGCCGCCACCACGCGCGGATGATCCTTCCAGGCCGGCATCTTGCCCATGAACGCGAACGTGTCGCGCTCCGCCCGCTCGCGAGTCATCCCGGGCGTCTGCCGCATCTGCCAGCCGACCATCTTCTCGAACCGCTCGTCGAAAGCCTGCAGCTCGCCGCCAGCCGTGACGCAGTAGCTACAGTAGGTCCCCGACTCGATCGGCATCGAGCAGCTCTCACAGGGGTGCTTGTCGTCGCTCATGGTGCTCTCCTCTTCGAGGGTGGGTTGGACGGACCAGTGGACGGATCAGCGGAAGCACGAGCCACGCGGTCGGCCGCCTCGACCAGCGCGCGAGTCCCCTCGATCAACTTCGCGCGAGCCCGAGGATCCATCCCGCCAATGGCGCGCTCGAGCAGCTCGAGCCCGAGAACCTCCTGCTCCTCGGCCAGCCGGGCACGAGCCTCATCGGTCAGCCAGACCAGCGTCCGCCGCCGGTCGCCCTCATCGCGAACCCGAGCCAGCAACCGATTCTTCTCCAGCTGGTCGACGATCTCGCTGATCACGGACTGAGCCCGCCCGAGATGCCGGGCACACTCCCCGACCGTCAGAGGCCCAGCCTGAGCCAGATGAAGCAACACCGCCCGAGAAGCCCCACTCAGCTCCCGCGCCTTCCCATCCCGGCGATGAAGCCGAAGATAGACCGCCGGAAACAGCCGAGCATAAGCAACCGCCGCCGCCCGAGCCCTGGTCGACCGCCGCGAAGAACCCGCCATCTCGACCAGAATTGGCCCGAACCGACCCATCGTCAATCCCGATGGAATCGCCGCCCGCCGCCCCAGCCCCGCTCACGTCCGCCGTGGCCCCTCTGGCTCCCAACCCAACACCTCCCCCATCCATCCACTCGCCCCGAGCGCACCCACCGACCTCCCGGCGCGTGCAGGCAGGAGCGTCTGGACCGCCGCGCCCGGGCAACCGAGAGCACCGACACTGCCGCCCACGGACATTCCTTGACGCTCCACGAGAGCGCCAAGGATGTATCAGGGATGCACCAAACAATCGACTCCACGAAATTGCCATTCTACTTGCCGCTCCGAATTTCTGCGCTATTCAAGTCTCATGAGGCGACGGGGCCAAGGCAACTGGACGCAGCTCCCTCTCCGCGCCCGGACATGGGGTGGCGCAAGGGAAGGAGCCGGCCGCCCCAAAGGCCAGCGCTCTGGGGTCCCGCACCGCCCACGCCGATCGATCACTCGCCACCAGGTCGCTCACGTCACCCTCCGTCTGCTCCCGGCCGTGACCTCGCTGCGAAACGGCCGCGCCTTCCGTGTCGTCCGCGAGTGCATCGCGGCCGGCCGCGAGCGCTTCGGCTTTCGCCTCATCGAGTTCAGCCTCCAGGGCCAGCACCTTCACCTCGTCTGCGAGGCCGACGACGCCCGAGCCCTCGCTCGCGGCATGCAGGGCCTCTCCGTCCGCCTGGTCCGCCACCTCAACCGCCACCTCGGCCGGTCGGGCACCCTCCTCCGCCACCGCTACCACAGCCGTCGACTCTCGACCCCCTCCGAGGTCCGCACCCTCCTGGCCTACGTCCTCTGCAACGCTCGCAAGCACGCCGCCGAGCGCGGCCTCCGCCACGAGCGCGGCTGGGTCGATCCCTTCTCCTCCGGCCCGCACTTTGGCGGCTGGTCCGATCTCATCCGTCCACCCTCGACCTACGCCCGCGGCCCTCGCTCCACCGCCCCGCCCCGCTCCTGGCTCCTCCGCGCCGGCTGGAAGCGCCGCGGCCTCATCCCGGTCGACACCGTGCCCGCCTCGCGC
>DATHKR010000056.1:0-98312 GCA_035489015.1 Kofleriaceae bacterium
AACGCGGTGAACTTCGCCAGTCCCTTGGTCGCCTGCACCTTGGTGATGGCGGCCGTCAACGTCGTCTTGCCGTGGTCCACGTGACCGATCGTGCCGATGTTGACGTGGGGCTTGTTCCTGACGAACTTTTCCTTGGCCATCTAAACTTTTCCTCCTGCAGCTGGAGCCCACGGCCAGGATTGAACTGGCGACCCCTTCCTTACCAAGGAAGTGCTCTACCACTGAGCCACGTGGGCAATGGAAAACGGCGGCGGGTACGGAGAAGGCTAAGCGTTACGACACAACCGGAGATCAGAACCAGAGCGGGCGACGAGATTCGAACTCGCGACATCCAGCTTGGAAGGCTGGAGCTCTACCAGCTGAGCTACACCCGCGGTGATGCGCGAAGGACAGAGTCGGCCGCGATGAACGGAGTGGAGGGGGGAGGATTCGAACCTCCGAAGTCTGTTGACGGCAGATTTACAGTCTGCTCCCTTTGGCCACTCGGGAACCCCTCCGTTCGGGGTCGAATGCGGCGTTTTGAGACGCGTTTGCAAGGGTTGGAAGGCGCCAAGAGGTCGGGAGCTGGCGGTGGGACTCGAACCCGCGACCTCCTGATTACAAGTCAGGTGCTCTACCGGTTGAGCTACGCCAGCGGAATCACAAACATCCACGTCCCCAACGGGGACGGCAGTGTATACGCTCACCTAGGACCGGCGTCAACCGGGCTGCCGCGAAACAATTGTCGAATTCCGGACCCGTCGCGCGAGGGGGATCCGGCGGGTGCGCGCCGCGGGCCCATATAATAAGGAAGGGACCGGTCGGGAGTGGGCGGAGAGAGCCCGGACCCACTCGAGGGCTGCTTCGGCGGCGAGGTGCTGGTCCACCAACCTAGCGCCCGACCGGAGGCGGGGGGCCGTGGACCCCGACCGCGGCGCCGGCCAGGAGCTGGCGAATCTCGGCGATGCGCCGGCGTGAGCTCTCGCTCCATGGCGTCTGCGCCGCATTGCGGTCGGCGACCTTCACGTTCATCTCGTGCGCGGCGAGCGCCTTCTCGAGATGGCCGCGCGCCAGCCCGCCGACCTCGGTCGTGTAGATCCTGGCCTCATCGCCGGTCAACGCCGGCGGAACCGGCGCGGCGCGCAGCGAGCGCCACATGTCCTGCTGCATGGCGCCGAGCTGGTAGCCGGCCGCGGTCGCCCAGAGGAGATCGCCGACCCGGATGGTGTCCTCGAAGCGGCGCTGGGCGGTCAGCACCAGCTTCGCCTTGGCCTCGATGCGCTCCTCGAGCCGCTTCTCGGGCAGCTCGAGCGCGACTGCCTCGGCCTGGCGGCGCGGCATCTCGCCCAGGTAGTAGTGCGCCATCGCGACGAACGAATCGGTGGCCGTGCTGCGCTCGCGGCGCGCGCGCTCGGCCAGGTCGATCGCGGCGCCGAGAGCCTGCTCGGCCTCGCCGTAGCGCCGACTCTCGACCAGCACGTAGCCGCGCCGCGCGTGAAGCTCGATCCGATCGGCGTCTCCCAGGTCGCGGCGCGCGCCGACCTCGTCCAGGATGCGGAGCGCGTCCGGCCAGCGCTCGAGCTCGGCCATGACCGCGCCGGCCCGGATGTGGGCGTCGAGCCCGTAGCGGGTCGCGGGGGCGCGGCGCACCACCTCGAGGTAGCGCGCGGCGGCGGCGACCAGGTCGCGCTTGCCCTCCAGCGCGAGGCCGGCGTTGAACAGCGCGGGCGGGACCAGCTGCGAGTCGGGGAACGAGGCGACGAGCTGGTCGTAGAGGGCGAGGGCCCGGGCGAAGTCGTCGGCGTCGAGCGCGGCGCTGGCCTGGTCGAACAGCTGGCGAGCGTCGTACACCGCGACCTCGGTGCCGTTCGGGCCGCGCCCGACCTCCACGCGCAGCGGCTCCACGTCGATGTCGACCACCCTTGCCGGCGCCGGCGCGGCTGGAGCGCCGCCGCGCCCGCCCGCCGCACACGCGCCCACCCACACGAGGAGGGTCGACAGAGCCAGGAGCGGGGGAAACCGGCCAGAGCGTGCATCGAGAGCCATTCCGCTGTGACGCCGCGCGAGGCTCGGCGGTTCCGCTCGACGTGCTCCGCGGCGTCGCGGCCTACCCGGCCAGGACGCGGAGGAGCACTCGGCGGTCGCGCGGACCGTCGAACTCGCAGAAGAAGACCGCCTGCCAGTTGCCCAGCTGGGGGCGACCGCCCTCGACGATGAGGGTGACCGACTGGCCGATGACGCTGCCCTTGATGTGAGCGTCCGAGTTCTGGTCGGGGCGCTCGGACCCCGCCTCGCGCGGCACGAGCAGGCCGAGGTGGCGGACCATGTCGCTCTTCACCTGCGGATCGCTGTTCTCCTGGATCGCCACGCCGGCGGTCGTATGCGGGCAAAAGACGCAAACGAGGCCGTCGGAGACTCCGCTGCGCCGAACCGCCGCCCGCACGAGCGAGGTGATGTCGATCATCTCGCTCCGCGTCGTCGTCTTGACGTCGATCGTCTCCATGGAGGGCATGGATCGTTCTTACCACACGCTCGCGACGGCTCCGTGAGCGCGCGATGAGAGCGCGAGAGGCGCGCGAGCGCGTCGCGCGCTTCGTGGTGACGCCGTCGCGCTACCACTTTTTTCGCGATCGCTTTGTTCAGATGTGTATATTGAAAGCGCGGTGTCACACCAAGCTGGTACAGGTGAAAGCACCTTATGAAGGTCGCCTTCACGTACAACCTCCGCCGCACCGACTCCGAGGAAGAAGCGGAGTTCGATACCGCGGAGACGGTCGAAGCGATCGCTGACGCGATCGAGGCTGCTGGACACGAGGTCGACAAGATCGAAGTGTCTGGCCCCGCCGCGCACCTCCTCGAGAGGATCGAGGCTTCGGATCCCGACATCATTTTCAACACGGCCGAGGGACGCGGCGGGAGGATGCGCGAAGCGTTCTACCCGGCGCTCTTCGAGGAGATCGGCGTCCCGTACACAGGGTCCGACGCCTACGCGATGGCGGTGACCCTGGACAAGTGGCTGACCAAGCTGGTCCTGCTCCGCCATGGCATCGACACCCCGCGCGGGCGTCTCATCAATGCCGACAACCTGGCGACCATCGCCGAGCAGGGTCCGGGCCTCGCGTTTCCGATCATCGTCAAGCCCAACTACGAGGGCTCGTCGAAGGGGATCGCGGGCGACTCGGTCGCAAACGATTTCAAAGAGTTGATGACTCTTCTGAAGGCCGCGGTCCGTGCGTATCCGGACGGCGTTCTCATGGAGGAGTACATCGAGGGAGTCGACGTCGCGGTCGGCTATCTGAACGGCGTCGGGCTGGACGACGGGCTGCTCGCGCCGGTCGAGTTCCTGCTCGAGCCGTCGGGCATGCACGGCTTCACCATCTACGACTACGTGAAGAAGAACGTGGAGCCGAGCGCGGTCAGGATGCGCTGCCCGGCTTCGGTTCCGCGCGACGTGGCGGCCCGTCTGCGCGCCATCTCCAACGACGCGATCCGCGGCCTCGGGCTGAAGGACATCGCCCGGTTCGACTTCCGCGTGGCGGACGACGGCCGCATCTACCTGCTCGAGGCGAACGCGCTGCCGGCGCTCAGCCGGAACTCGTCCATCTTCGTGGCGACGGCCCAGCTGGGCCTGTCGTACGACGACACGATCGCCGCCATCCTCAACGCGGCGGCGCTGCGCGCGAACGTGGCGACGGCGCACGAGCTCGGGCTGCGCCATCGCCGGCGCGGACGTCATCGCCCGATCCGGGTCGGCTTCACGTACAACGTCAAGCGCACCCACAACGGCGACGAGCAGGCCGAGTTCGATCCGCCCGAGACGATCATCGCCATCTCGAACGCGCTGGCCCGCCAGGGGTTCATCGTGGTGCACCTCGAGGCCACGCCGGACCTGCCCCGGGTGCTGGCCGAGGCGGACGTCGACCTCATCTTCAACATCGCGGAGGGGGTCGAGGGCCGGAACCGCGAGGCGCAGGTGCCGGCGCTGTGCGAGCTGCTCGGCATCCCGTACACCGGCTCCGACTCGGCGACCCTGGCGATCGCGCTCGACAAGGCACTCTGCAAGAAGGTGCTGAGCCAGCACGGCGTGCCGACCCCCAAGTTCCAGGTGATGGAGACCGGGCGCGAGCGGCTCGACCAGGACCTCAAGTTCCCGCTCATCGTGAAGCCCAACGCCGAGGGGTCGTCGAAGGGCATCGGCACCGCCAGCGTGGTGGACAGCGAGGAAGAGCTCCGGCTCAAGGTCGCGAGCATCATCGACCGCTACCGGCAGCCGGCCCTGGTCGAGGAGTACATCCACGGGCGCGAGTTCACCGTCGGGATGCTGGGCAACAAGCGCCGCCTGCGGGTGCTGCCGCCGATGGAGATCCGGTTCAAGGACGCCAACCTGCCCCGGCCGGTCTACGACTACGTCGTCAAGCAGGAGTGGGAGAAGCACGTCGAGTACGAGTGCCCTGCCCGTCTGACGGAGAGTGAGACGCGCGCCATCGAGCGGGTGGCCCGGTCGACCTTCGCGTCGCTCGAGTGCCGCGACTTTGCTCGGGTGGACCTGCGGCTGGCGCCGGACGGCAAGATCTACGTGTTCGAGGTCAACCCGCTGCCAGGGATGACCCCGGGCTACTCGGACCTGGTACTCATCTCCAAGGCCGCCGGCATGGACTACGACCAGCTCATGGCCGAGATCATGGTCGGTGGCCTCCGGCGCATGCGCGAGAAGCGGCGCCGCGAGGGTCGCGAGGAAGGCGAGGCCGAGGCTCTGGCGCTGGCCCAGGCGCAGGATCGGGCGGCGGCCAACGGCAACGCCCAGGCGGCCAACGGCAACGGCGAGAGCCGGCCCACCGAGACCGCCTCGAAGATGGAGCTGGCCGCGGAGAAGGCCGAGCGGGCGGCCGAGCGGGCCGAGCGCGCGGCCAAGCGGATGGCCAAGCTGGCCCGCAAGCGGGCGCTGCGGCGAGGGTCGCGGAGGCACGCGAGCGGGAACGGCGCGACCGGCGCGGCTGGAGCGCAGAGCGAGATTCCGCCAACCACTCACTGACGGCTGGCCGTTCCGGCCGGTCCAGGGAGTCTGCGATGCCACATGAAGACGGCGCGGAGCCGGCCAGTGACGGGTCTACACCCGATCGCCCGGCTCCGATCATCCTGCTGTACGTGAGGCCGGCATGCGAGGGCGTCACCGAGCTCGACCGTCGGGTCGGGCTGATCGCGGAGCGCTACGCGACGTGGGTCGAGCTGGTGGTGGTCCGGCCGGAGGAGCTGGCGGGGAGCCCTCTTCTGAAGAGGCCCGCGGAGCTGGAAGTTCGCCCGGCGGCTGGCGGAGGGTCGAGCTCGATCTCGCCTGCCCTGCTGCTGCTTCGCGACGGAGAGGTCGTCGGCGAGGCGATGGGGGCGCTCCTGCCCTCGCGCGAGCTCGACCACGTGGTTCGCTGCGCGGTCGAGTGGCCGGCTCCGCTCTGACCGCCGATCCGACGCGCCTGCTCGACGACGGGGCGGGATTCGGCTGTCGGGTGCGAACGGCGTAGACTCGGCCTGTGAAGGTCGGGACTCGCATCACGGCGGTCACCTCCGCGCTCGTTGCCAGCACGCTGGCCATGTACGCGTCGTACGACCTTCGCGATCGGGCGCAGGAGCGGAGGGAGCGGCTGGAGGGCGAGACCCGGGCGCAGGCGGCTGCGCTGCGGACCCAGCTCGAGCTGCAAGGCGTGGGGCGGGCGCTCGGACAGGCGGAGGAGCTGTCGCAGGAGCTGTCGGAGGCGGTGGATGGGATGCGGGTGTGGATCCTTCCGGCGGCCGCGGCGACGAGCAAGGCGGTCGAGGGTGGCGGTGACGCGGCGGCGACGGGAGATGGGACGGCGGGGTCGGTTGGTGGCGGGGCGGCGGGAACGGGTGGCGGTGCGGCCGCGGGATCGGGTGGCGGTGCGGCCGCGGGAACGGCTCGCGGCGCGGCGACGGGAACGGCTGGCAGCGCGGCGGCGGGAACGGCTGGCGGCGCAGCGACGGGAACGGCTGGCAGCGCAGCGGCGGGGACGGCTGGCAACGCGGCCGCGGGAACCGCTGGCAACGCGGCGACTGGTTCAGCCGGTGGCGCGACGGCGGGGGCTACTGGTGGCGCGGCGCCGGGGTCGACGGGACGCGCGGCGCCGGGGTCAGCGGGACGCGCGGCGACTGGATCAGCGGCACGCGCGGCGACTGGATCAGCGGCACGCGCGGCGCCGGGGTCGACAGGACGCGCGGCGCCGAGGTCGGGTCGGGGCGCGGCCGGGTCTCCGGGCGGCGTCGCGGCCGGGTCCACCGACGGCGCGGCGACCGCGCCATCGACTGGCGCGGCGTCCGGGTCAACTGACGCCGCGGCGGCCGCGTCTCCTGGCGGCGCGGCGGCCGGGTCTCCTGGCGATCCGGCGGCGGGTGGGCGCGGGGCCGGGGGGGCTGGGTCGAATGGGGTGGTGGCGGGGAGCGAGGTGGCTCGGGCGGTTCCCGCGGGGGCGATCGAGCGGCTTCGGGACCTGGTTCAGGCTCGTCCGATCTTCATCTCGTCGGAGGACGAGGAGTGGTTTGCTTATGCTCTGCCGCTGCGCAGGGCCAGCCGGATGGCGCCGGATGGCTACGAGGTGGCTGGCTCCATCGACGTGTCGCGGTCGCTGGCGCCGCTCGACCGGGCCTGGCGGGCCGACCTGGTCCGCACGCTGCCGCTCATCGCCGTCATCGTGGCGCTGGTGGTCATCGCGGTCATGCTGTTCACCCGCAGCCTGGTGACCCGGCCGATCGAGAAGCTGCTGGCCGGGATCGACGATGTCGCTCGCGGGGACCTCTCTCGTGTGCTCCTCAGCGAGCGCGAGGACGAGATCGGGGCGCTGGCGGCCCGGTTCAACGAGATGACCTACTCGCTGCGCGAGTCGCGGGCCGAGACCGAGCGGCAGAACGCGGACAAGACCAAGCTGGAGGAGCGGCTGTTCCAGACCGAAAAGCTGGCCACCATCGGCCAGCTGGCCGCCGAGATCGCCCACGAGGTCGGGACGCCGCTCAACGTCATCGTCGGGCGCTCGCGCGCGATGGCCAAGAAGGCCGGCGACCCGGAGGCGGTCGCCAAGAACGCCGAGATCGTGGCGGAGCAGGCCTCGCGCATCACTCGCATCATCCAGCGCCTGCTCGACACGGCGCGGCGAAAAGTGGGGGCGCCCGGCGTGGGTCCGGTCGACCTCAACAAGATCGCCGCCACCACGATGGACTTCCTGGAGGGCCGGTTCGCCGCGGCCCGCGTCGCACGCACCCTGAACCGGGCGGACGCGCTGCCGCCGGTGAAGGGCGACTCGGACCAGCTGCAGCAGGTGCTGCTCAACCTGCTCATGAACGCGATCGAGGCGATGCCGCGCGGCGGGCAGGTGCGGGTCGAGACGTCGCTGGTGACCCGGCGGCGCCCCGGGCTCGAGGTCGCCCCGGAGCAGGCGGTGGTGGTGGTCGAGGTGGCCGACACCGGCGTCGGCATCCCGCCGGACCAGCGCGATCGCGTGTTCGAGCCGTTCTACACCACCAAGGAGGGGCGCGGCGGCACCGGGCTCGGGCTGTCGGTGTCGCACGGGATCATCAAGGAGCACGACGGCTGGATGGAGGTCGAGGACGCGCACGGGGGGACCGGCAGCGTCTTCCGGGTGTGCCTCCCCGCCGCGGGCGAAACCGGGTAGGTTGGGACGACATGAAGTCGGCCAAGTCGCGCAGCGGCCCGCGCCTGCTGGTGGTCGAGGACGATGACGCCATGCGCGACCTCCTGGTCGAGGAGCTGAGCGAGGCCGGGTTCCAGGTGATCGGGGCGCGCGGCGGGCGCGACGGCATCGACCACGTGCGGCGCGAGCGGATCGACCTGGTCATCACCGATCTCCGCATGCCGGACCTGGATGGCTTCGACCTCATCCGCGACGTCAAGGCGACCCCTCACTCGCCGCATATCGTGATGATCACGGCGTTCGGCTCGATCGAAACCGCGATCAAGGCGGTCAAGCTGGGCGCGTACGACTACATCACCAAGCCGTTCGAGATGGAGGAGCTGGTCCTGGTCGCCGACAAGGCGCTCGAGGAGCGGAGCCTGCGCCGCCAGGTGGCGCGGCTCCAGCGCGAGGTCGAGGGCAAGTACCGGCTCGGCAACATCGTGGCGCGCAGCCAGGCGATGCAGGAGATCCTGACCCTGGTCTCGCGGGTGGCGGTGTCGAACGTGTCGGTGCTGGTGACCGGCGAGAGCGGCACCGGCAAGGAGCTGATCGCGCGGGCCATCCACTACAGCTCGGAGCGCGCGGGCGGGCCGTTCGTCCCGGTCAACCTGGCCGCGGTGCCCGGCAACCTCATCGAGAGCGAGCTGTTCGGCCACAAGAAGGGCGCGTTCACCGACGCGCGGCAGGACCGGATCGGCCTGTTCGAGGAGGCGAGCGGCGGGACCATCTTCCTGGACGAGATCGGCGAGCTCGCCCTCGAGCTCCAGGCCAAGCTGCTGCGCGTGCTGCAGGAGCAGGAGATCCGGCCGCTCGGCGCGACCCGGACCCAGACCGTGGACGTCCGGGTGGTGGCCGCGACCAACCGCGATCTCGACGAGATGCTGCAGGAGGGCCGGTTCCGCGAGGACCTCTACTACCGCCTCAACGTCATCGAGATCGCGCTGCCGCCGCTGCGTCAGCGGCCCGACGACATCGTGCCGCTGGCCGAGCACATCCTGACCCAGGCCGCCGCCCGGCCGGGGGCGCCGCCGCGCCAGGTCGGGCTCAGCCCGGCGGCGCAGCGCGCCCTGCTCGCCTATCACTGGCCCGGCAACGTGCGCGAGCTCAGCAACGTGCTGGAGCGAGGGCTGGCGCTGTGTCAGACCGGCGAGATCCAGGTCGAGGACCTCCCCAACCAGGTGCGGGTGCAGCGCGAGAGCGAGTTCCTGGCCGCGGCGGTGGCGCGGCGGATGAGCCTGGCCGACCTGGAGCGCGAGTACATCCGCCTGGTCCTGGCCGACGAGGGCGGCAACAAGACGCGCGCGGCCGGGCGCCTGGGGCTCGACCGGAAGACGCTGTACCGGAAGCTCGAGGAGTACGCCAAGGAAGGCGAAGGGGGCGAGGCGAGCTGATCGGCGGGCGCCCCCTCGCGCCTCAGGCCAGGTGGTCGCGCAGGCGGCGCAGCGTCACCTCGGTCTTGAAGTCCTCGATGTCGCCGGCCACGCAGGCGGCGATCGCCTGGTCGATGTCCATCCAGTGGGTCGAGGCGCCCTCCTCCATCGGCGAGCCGTCTCCCTCGAGGGCGCCCTGGGCCGACGGATCGGCGACCTCGGCCGCGGCCAGCCACAGCTTCTCGGCCACAATGCCGGGCGAGGGGAAGGCGCCCGCGCCGAGCAGGATCACCGCGGCCGGGTCGATCTCGTAGCCGGCCTCCTCCGCCACCTCGAGGGCGGCGCGCCGGCGCAGGCCCTCCTCGCCGCGGTCCTCGGCCTCGACGATGCCGGCGACGATCTCGGTGACGAACAGGTACGGCCGCGCGTCGGGCAGCGGATGCGGTGAGCCGCTCCGGCCCAGGGTCAGGACCGGGCGCAGGCACTCGCGCAGGAGGACCTCGACCCGGTCGCCGCGGCGGCTGAACAGGGCGACCGCGATCGCGTCGAGCCCGACCGGCCGCAGCACGAAGTCGAGGTGGTAAGAGCGCGACACGGTTCCGTCGGCGCGCCGGTTTCTCATCTGGAGCCGCTGGATGGTGAGGAATCCGCCCTCCCCCACTGTCTCCTCGCGCTCGACCTCCACGCCAACGATCCGGGACATGAGCCATCCTACACTCGGGCCGCCGGATCGAGCGCGCCGCCGGCCGATTGCGGTAGCCTCGGCCCATGAGCCCGCCCGACCTGTCGGGAACCACCGCGCTGGTCACCGGCGCGTCGAGCGGCATCGGCGAGGCGATGGCCCGCCTGCTCGCTTCTTGGCGCTGCGACCTGGTTCTGACTGCCCGGCGCGCCGACCGGCTCGAGGCGCTGGCCAGCGAGCTCCGCGCCCACTCGATTCGCTGCCGCTGCCTGCCCGAGGACCTGGCCGACCCGCGCGGGCCCGAGCGCCTTCACCGGCGGGTGCGCGAGGGCGGCGCGATCGACATCCTGGTCAACAACGCCGGTTCGGGCCGCTACGAGCCGTTCGAGGCGACCAGCTGGGAGCACCACGCCGCGCTGCTCCAGCTGAACGTCACGTCGCTGGTCGAGCTCACCCACCGCTTCCTGCCCGACCTGCGCGCCCGTCCGCGCGCGCACGTCCTCAACGTGGCGTCGGTCGCGGCCTGGATGGCGCTCCCTCACTTCGCCGGCTACGGGGCGAGCAAGGCGTACGTGCTCAGCTTCTCGCAGGCGCTGGCGGCAGAGCTGGACGGGACCGCGGTGCGGGTGACGTGCCTGTGCCCGGGCGGAACGGTCACCGAGTTTCCGCAGGCGTCGGGGCAGACGCTGGGACGAGCGGCACGCGCCGGGATGATGAGCGCCGAGCGCTGCGCCGCGGTCGGGCTGCGCGGGATGCTGCGCGGGCAGCGCGTGGTGGTGCCGGGCGCGTCGAACAAGCTGACCCGCGCCGCGACCTGGCTCCTGCCGCGCCGGCTGGTCGCGGCCGCGGCCGGGCGCTTCCTGGGTCCGCCGGCGCACGAGTCACCGGCGCTGTCCGGTGACGCGGAGAGGCGACCACGACCATGAGCCCGACCAGCCCGACGACCCCGCCGGCGCCGGCGCCGACGACGGCGACCATCCCGACGACGGCGAGCCCGCTCGCGCCGGGCGAGCGCGGCGGGCGAGCGTGGGCCACCGAGGCCGACAACCGCCGCCGCTGGGACGGCAAGCCGGGCCACTACGAGGTCTGGTATCTCACCCTCAACCACCGCCCCACCCGCACCGGCGCGTGGCTGCGCTACACCCTCGAGGCGCCGGTGGCCGGCGAGGCGCGCGCGGCGCTGTGGTTCGCGCACTTCGACTCGCGCGACCCATCGCGCACCTTCGCCATCCACCGCGACTTCCCGGTCGGCGACATGGTCACCCAGGCGCGCCCGTTCGCGCTGTCCCTGCCCGGCGCCCTGCTCGGCCACGACCGCGCGCGCGGCGCGCTGGTCGGCGGCGGTCACAGCGCGTCGTGGGAGCTGTCGTGGCTGCCGGCCACGCGCACGCACCGCTTGCTGCCCCGCCTCTTCTACGCCGGCGGCGGCCTGGGCGGCACCTGCGTGCTTTCGCCCAACCTCAGCGTCCCGGTGAGCGGCTCGATCGAGGCCGACGGGCAGCGCTTCGAGCTCACCCGCGAGCCGGGCGCGCAGACTCATCTCTGGGGGCGCCGGCACGCGCACTCGTGGGCCTGGGGTCACTCGAACGCGTTCGAGGGGCGGCCCGACATCGCGTTCGAGACACTGACCGCGCGGGTCGAGCGCGGCGGGCGCGTGCTACCACCCTTGACCGCGCTCTCGCTCTACCTCGGCGACGAGGCGCTGCGCTGGACCCGGCTGCGCGACCTGGCCTTCACGCGCGGACAGTTCGGCACCTGCTTCTATCGCTTCTCGGCGGCGGCGCCGCGCTGTCGGCTCGAGGGTGAGTTCTCGTGCAAGCCGCACGACATGGTGCAGGCCGAGTATCACGATCCCGGCGGCGGCGCGGTTCACTGCGCCAACACCGAGATCGCCGACCTGCGGCTCACGCTGTTCCGTCGGGTGAGCCCGTTCGGCCGCTGGCGCGAGGCCGCGCGCCTTCACGCGCCGCGCGCCGGCCACTTCGAGGTGGGCGGGCGCCAGCACGACCCCGCCATTGGCAAAGCCCACCGCCGCATATAGGATTGGCCCGCCTTGACCAGCCCGTCGTCCGTCACGCCGCTGCGCCGAACCCCGCTCTACCAGCTCCACGTCGAGCACGGGGCCAAGATGGTCGAGTTCGGCGGGTGGGAGATGCCGCTCCAGTACAAGGGCATCGTCGCCGAGCACCGCGCGGTGCGCTCGGCGGTCGGCCTGTTCGACGTGTCGCACATGGGCGAGGTCGCGGTGCGCCGGGCCGGCGCCGCCGCCGCGATCCAGCGGCTCATCACCAACGACGCCAGCAAGCTGGTCGATGGCGGCGCGCTCTACACCGTCATGTGCACGCCGAACGGCGGCATCGTGGACGACTGCATCGTGTATCGCCGCGCGGCCGACGACTACATGATCATCGTCAACGCGTCGAACGCGGCCAAGGACCTGGCCTGGATCCGCCACCACGCGGGCGGCGCGGCCGAGGTGGTGGACGAGAGCGACCAGACCGGGCTCATCGCGGTGCAGGGGCCCGCGGCGGTCGCGCTGTGCGCGCGCCTGGCCAATCGCGCCGACCTGGCCTCGGTCAAGCGCTTCCACTTCGCCCGCTGCGAGCTGGCCGGCGTTCCGTGCCTGGCCGCGCGCACCGGGTACACCGGCGAGGACGGCTTCGAGCTGGCCTGCCCGGCCGGGCGCGCCGCCGAGCTGTGGACCGCGCTCCTCGCCGAGGGCGCGGCCGACGGGGTCCAGCCGATCGGCCTGGGCGCGCGCGACACGCTCCGGCTGGAGGCGCGCCTCTCGCTCTATGGCAACGACATCGACGAGACCACCACGCCGCTCGAGGCGGGCCTGGGCTGGGTGGTGAAGCTGGACGCGGGCGAGTTCATCGGCCACGACGCGCTGGCCCGGCAGAAGGCCGACGGGGTGAAGCGCTCGCTGGTCGGGTTCCGCATCGACGGGCGCGGCATCGCGCGGCACGGCTACTCGATCGTGGACCGGAGCCGCCCGGCCGGCGCCGACGACGATCAGGTGATCGGGCTGGTGACCAGCGGGACGACCGGCATCACGGTGGGCGGGGCGATCGGGCTCGGTTACGTCCCCGTCGACCGCGCCGCCCCCGGCAGCCAGCTCACCATCGATTGCCGGGGCAAGGACGTCGCGGCCCAGGTGGTCAAGGGGCCGTTTTACCAGCGAGGGCGAGAGGTGTCATGAGCTCTGACTACCCCGATGATCTCCGCTACACCAAGGAGCACGAGTGGGCCCGCATCCGCGGCAAGGTGGCCCAGATCGGCATCACCCACTTCGCGGTCGAGCAGCTGGGTGACGTGACCCAGCTCGAGCTGCCCCGCGAGGGCGAGACGGTGAAGAAGGACGACGTGTTCGGCACGGTCGAGAGCGTGAAGGCGGTCTCAGACCTGTTCGCGCCGGTCTCCGGCACTGTCGTCAAGGTCAACACGCCGCTCAACGACATGCCCGAGGCGATCAACCAGGAGCCGTACGACGAGGGCTGGATCATCGAGATCGAGATGAGCGACCCGAAGCAGGCCGACGACCTGATGTCGGCCGCCGACTACCGCGAGTTCGTGGCCGAGCAGGGCTGATCCGAGCGCGGCCCGCGCCGCGCCGCCCTACTGGTAGCGGAACACCTTCCAGCGGCTCCGGTCCCCGCCGATGCCGAAGTGGAAGCCGAAGCTGAAGGTGATGAGGTTGGAGCGCGCGTCGACCAGCCCGGCCGGCGGGTTGGGGAACGGCTGCGCCTCGCGGAACGCGCGCACCGCCTCGTCGTCGAGGAAGTCCACGCCTGACTGCTTCTCGACGAAGATCTTGGCCACCGCACCGTTCGGCTTGAGCGAGACCTGCAGGACGGTCAGGCGGTCGCGGGTGCCGTAGATGTTTCCGCTCGGGTCGCGGTGGAGATAGACCACGTCCGGGTGCCAGTTCTGGGCGACCTGGCGCTTCATGCGGTTGAAGAAGGTGGCGTACTTCCACTGGCGCGAGTTGAGCGCCGTGAAGTCGCCGGTCTCGGCGTCGTCCAGGTGATCGACCGAGCCTCCGCCGACCGCCCGCTCGAGCAGCTCCTCGGTCGGGCGCAGGTTCGGCGTCTTGGCCGGGCCACCACCGCCACCCGGCTGCTCGGTGGTTCCGCCCGGCGGCCGCTCGGTCTCGGTGGCGCGCCGCCGGCCGCCCTCGCCCTGGCGCGGCGCGATGCCGTCGGCGGTCGCGACCTCCTCGCCCGCCTTTTCGCCCGGCTTGCTCGAGTCGGGCGGCGGCGAGTCGGCGCCCTCACCCGGCCCGCGCATGGAAAGTTTGGTCGGCGTGTCGCCCGGACCCTCGCCCGGACCCTCGGTGGTCGACTTCGACGCCTCCGCCTTCTCGCTCTTCGGCGCCTCGGTTCGATCCGGGTTCTCGCGCGCGGTCGGCGGTAGCTCGCGTGCGGCCGGCCGGTCGACCATCTTCTCGGTCGAGCCGCGCGCGACGGTCTGCTTCTCGACGCTGGAGTCGTACTCCGACAGGTAGCGGGCCTTGTCCGGCACCTTCTCGTTCTCGGGGCGGGTGATCTCGACGACCTGCCCGGCCGGATCCGGCCTCGCGTTCTGCTTCTGCGCCTCCTCCAGCTTCTCGGCGACCTTCTTCTCGATGAGCTGGGCGGCGACCACGTCGTCGGTGGGTGCCACGTCGGGCATGAGCGGGCGCGGCGTCAGGTCGAGCTTGTCGAGATCGACCAGCTCGACCGCGACCTCCTCGGGCGCGGCCCGGCAGCTGACCAGGTCGACCTCGAGCTGCTTGAGCGCATCGCGCGCGCAGGCGGCGGTGTCCCCGCCGCGGCGGAACGGAGATGCGCACACGCCGAGCCGGGCCGAGGTGGCGAGCGCCGCGTCCGACTCGCACGACACGATCCACTCCGGGTCGCAGGCCGGACCGACGCAGTTCTTGTCGGCCAGCTTCGCGGCCAGGATGTCGGACGCATCCGGGGCACGCACGTTCACCACCGCGATGACCGCGGCGTGGCCGGCGATGGAGATGAGCGCAATGGCCAGAAGTGCTGACCTCTGCGTGTTCTTCCGCCGGCGCGACGAAGCGGAGTGCGTCACCCTGGGACCGAGCTCCTCGAACAGCCTTGCGTGTCAGAACCCTTGAGCCGCGGGCAAGGCCCTAGGCCACAGCTCATTATAGAATGCCCGGAATCGGGCGCACCGGTCTGCTCTTCTCCGCTTGCAGACGCACGAGAGTCGAGATCCGGTGTTATCGATGACAGTTGAACGCAGAATCCGGACCCTCCGCGTGCTCCGCCCTCATCGGATGAGGGGGCTGGTGAACTTGTAGGGTGCAGTGACGCCGACCCGATCGGAGCGCCCGCGAAGTGAAACGGGGACGGGTCCGAAGGGGGCGGCGACGCGGAGCGCGCGGGTCAGCTCCTCGTCGAACTCATCGAAACCACTCGATTTGACGATACGCAGACCGCCGATGGTGCCGTTGGCGAAGAGCGTGAAGGCGACCACCACCTCGCCCTGGTCCATCTCGAGCGCCCGATCCGGCGGATAGACGATGATCGAATCCAGCCGCTGGTACATCCGGCGGAAGTACGGGTCCTCGCGCTGCGCCCGCAGCGACGGTCGACCGCTGCCGGTGGCGAGGGCCGCGCGGGTGGCCGCGGTGCCATCGCCGGTAAGCGGAGAGGGGGCGGCGCCGCTCGCGGTGCGCGCGCCGCGCACGCCGGCGTCGTCCTCGCGGCCGCCGGCGCTGGCGCGGGTGAGCTCGAGCGGCATCGGGTCGCGCTCGCTCGACGCGGCGGCCGCGTCGGTGGCGTCGCTGGCGCGGCCGAGCCGCTCGGTCTCGACGGCGGTCTGGCCTCGATCGACCAGCGGGCGCGCCTCGCCGGACTCGGTCGAGCCGTCCTGGCGCTGCTGCTGGAGCGGGGCCGGGCCGCTGTCGAGGCGCGGATCCGCGTCGCGCCACATGCGCTCGACCAGGGCGGCGCGGCCGCCGAGGCCAGTCCCACGCGCGTCGCCGGCCTGGGCCAGCGCGACGCCGTCGCGCGCGCGGTTCGGACGGCTGCGACGGGAATCGAAGCCCGGCCTGGGGAGGCGGGCCAGGGCCTCCGGTGTGGCGCTTCGCTCGCCGGTGCGGGTGTGCGGGACCTGGTAGCGGGCGAGGCCGTTCCAGATCTGGCTGCGCAGCTGGTCCGGGTCGCGCCGGCCGGTGAAGCTCGGCATGCCGCCGCGCGGGTCGCCGCCGCCGCGACCTGCCGCGCGCACGCCGGGGAGATCGATCGACGCCGACGGCAGCGGATGGGATGGATCGGTGCCGGCCTGATCGGCCGGTCCCGGGCTGGCGGCCGCGAGCTCGCCCAGGAGGCGCTCGTCCACCAGCGCGACCCCGGCGATCGCATCGGGCACGGCGTGGCCGTCGGCGAGCGGGATGGGTCCGGTGGCCCGCTCGAGACCGGCGGGATCGCTGGCTCGCGCGCCCGCGTCCAGGTGCACGCCGAGCCAGAGAAGCGCCGCGGCGTGGGCCAGGAACGAGGCCGCCAGGACCGCGGCGCCGCGGTGGTGTGGATGGACCGCTCTCACGTACCCGACTCTCAAGTATGGTCTGCTGGCAGGCCCGGCGCGAGCGCCTCGTCGGGGTGAGATCGAGTCGCGCGGTGCCCGGTTTCGCCGTCGTGAACCGCCGCGCTGCCGCGATTTCCGACGGTGCAACTCCTCGCAATGGCGTGAATCGCGCGTGGCATCCGGGTTGCTGAAGACCAGGTCATGTCCCCCTCCGGTTCGTCCCGCTCGAGATTCGCCTCGGGCCTGGTCGCCCTCGTCCTCGCCCTCCCCTTCACCATGGGTGCGCGCGGCGACGGCTGCGCCGCCAACTCGCGCTCGCCCGCGCCCGACGTCACCGGCGACTGGGCCATCACCTACGACGATCGGATCGGCGTGGAGGTGGACATCGGCGGCGCGCTCTACGAGGACGAGATCGCGGCGACCGGCGGGACGGTGGAGATCGTGCGCGACGGGCGGACGCTGTCGTTCGAGCTCGACTGCGGGCGACCCGAGATCGTCTGCCCGAGCGAGGCGTGGCCGGAGGAGGTCTCGGCCGAGCAGCGCAACACCGAGCTCGAGCACCGCATGATCGTCACCTTGCCGACCCAGCGCTGCGACGGCACCCTGCGCGCGCCGGACGACGACGAGTGCGGCGAGGGCACGCTCAACCCGGACTGCGAGAGCGTGTGCGACGGCGACATCCGGGTCAGCCAGACCGAGCGGTTCGGGGTGATCGGCGAGGAGGGCGAGAGCTTCCGGCTCTACCTCGGCGCCGGCATCGCGACCAACGGGATCAACTGCGCGCTGCTCGGCTACTCGCTGGCCGACGCCGATCTGCAGACGACCGGCTCGGCCGACGACGGCGACTGGGAGGCGGTGGCGATGGAGAACGGCCTCGTCACGGTCGGCTACGCCGGCGGGTGCGTGTGGGCCGGAAACGCCGACCTCGACCCCGAGCTGGAGGCGCTCCTCGCGGGTGCCAGCATCACGTTTCGCACCGGCTTCACCGGCGAGCGGCGCTGAGGACTCCGGCGAGATCGTCGCCGGCTCAAGAAATAGCCTCCGTCGCCCTAGGGGCTCCGTCGGCTAATGCTCGCGCCAGAGGCCGACCGGGATCAGGTGATCGCCCTGGACCCGCAGGTGGAGCTCGACGCGCGGGCCGGACTCGCTGCCGCGCGGCCGCCACCAGGTGATCGTCAGGAACGGGTCCGCCGCGAACCCGCTGGCGTCGAGCTGGCGGGCCCGCGCGATTGCCGGGGCGAGGTCGACGCTCGGCGTCGGGCTGTCGCCTCGCGCCAGCTCCTGGTCGCCGCGCCCGGTCCGGTCCCACCTGACCAGGTGGCGGTACCCGGCGCCGCGCCGGGGCGCGAGATCGGTCATCGCGACCCGGTGACCGCTGACCGTCGGATCGACCAGCGGCAGGAGCCCGGTGAACGCGTACGCCAGCATCTTGGCCCGGCGCGCCATCAACACGTCGATGATGTAGCGCGCCGCGCGCGGATCGCTGTACCGGGCCGCCCTGACCGCGGCGGTGATCGCGGCTCGATCGAGGCGAGCCAGGATCGAAGCGGCCCAGAAGGTGTCCTCGGCGGTGGCCTCGTCGAACGCCGGGTTGGGGTAGTTCGGACGCCAGCCCTCCGGCTCGAACAGCTTCGCCTCGAAGATCGCCACCGACGGATACGGCGAGCTGCGCAGGAGCGACCAGTCGTCGTAGCGGAGGCCGGTCGCGAGCAGGCGAAGACCGATCGCCGGCCAGTCGAACTCCTCCTCGTATCCCTCGCCGCGGTACTTGTCGCGCTCGCCGGCCGCGCCCAGCGAGTTGCCGAAGTCGATGAGGTTGTGCCGCACGTAGCCGAGGTGGCGGCGCGCGTCGACCACGACGAAGCTGTCGAGAGTGTTCTGCCGCCGCACGTCGGTGTTGCTGAGCCAGGCGGCGAAGACCCACAGGCCGCGCAGGCTGCGCCGCCGCTCGTGCGCGATGCGGTCGTTGGGATCGTCCGCGCGGATCCCGCGGTAGGAGAACGGCCCCATCGACTCTCCCGGGGTCGACAGGCTGACCAGCGTGCGCAGCCGGTAGCTCGACGTCGGGTTGAGGTTGCTGATGAGCTCGCGCAGGTGCTCTCGCGTCATCGGCACGAGCTGGCGGTAGCTGTTGAGCCGCGTGGCATGCGGGTCGAGGACCAGGCGCTCGAGCGACAGATCGAGCAGCTGCATGTCCGGCACCAGGTATCCGGCGGCGTGGAGCAGGCGCTGGGCGACGATCTCCGCGCCGGTCGACAGCTCGCGGAAGGCGGGCGGATCGACCTTGGCGTAGAAGACACGGCCGGTCGAGTCGCGCAGGACCAGGCCGGGGGTCGCGCCCTCGAGCTTGCCGCTGATGACGGTGAGCGGCCCGGGCGCCGGCGCCGTCCAGTCGCCGGGGCCGCGCTCGATCTCGCCTGGGGTGAGCGCGCGGCGGCCGATGCGGTTCTCGAACCAGGTCGAGTCGGGCACCTCACCGAGGCGATTGACGTCGAGCGCGTCGCGGCCGCCCAGCGCGCCGCTCGCGTAGTAACCCGGGCTGACCAGGTGGCCCAGGGGCAGCACGGTCGAGCTGGTCATCCGGTCCCACCAGTCGGTCGGCAGCGACTCGGGAGCCGGGCGCGGGTGGAGGCGCGGGGCCGCCGCGCGCTGGAAGCGCTCGTCGTGCGGCGTCTGCTTCCAGCTCGGCGCGCACGCGACCAGGCAGGCGAACGCGGCGCAGGCGAGGAGCGAGCCGCGCATCGTCACAGCTCCTTGCCGAGGGTGAAGGTGGTGCCGATGCCCTCCTTCGAGTAGCCGACGTCGAAGCGGATGATGAGCGACGTCTCCACCTCACCCGCGATGCCGATGCCGACGTCCCAGTGGAACGTGGGCTGCCACAGCTCGGTGAAGGTCGACGCCACCCGGCCGACGTCGGCGAACAGCCCGGGCGACAGCACGAACGGCGAGTCCTGATAGCGGTAGATCGGGTACCGGTACTCGAGCGAGCCCCACCAGCCCAGCTGGTCGCGGAACCGGTAGTTGGGGAAGCCGCGCAGGCCATCCTTGCGCCCCAGCAGCACGTACTCGTCGAGCGGGATCTCGCCGTTACCGTAGGGCGGCAGGACGCCCTCGACCGCCAGGCTGCCGACCAGGACCCGGTAGAGCGGCAGGACCGGGACGTAGCCGGTGACCTGGCCGCCGATCGACAGCGCGCTGAAGTTGGCCTTGTCCAGGCCGGTCGACAGCCGGGTGCGCACCTCGGCCAGGACCCCGCGCTGGGTGCGAGCCGGGGTGTCGCGCGAGTCGTGGCGCATGACCAGGCCGACCAGGGCGTGGCTGGTGGCACGGTCGAAGTCGGCCGGCGGCGGGACGGTATCGCCCGGCTCACCCACCGGATCGGCGTTCGCGTCGCTCCCCCGCCCCGTGGTGGCCCGCTGATAGCCGAGCTCGAGCAGGCCGTAGGAGTCGTGCGAGGCGCGCGAGAAGACCTCCATCGACGCGATCGCGTCGATGCCGCGGCGCTCGATCACCCGGTGGTCGGCCTTTCTGGTGTCGTTGCCGATGCCGTAGAAGTCGAGGTCCTGGTTGAGCTCGTACTCGAGCGACGTTTCGAGGGTGCGGCCGTCGAGGCTGGCGAACGACTGCTCGTACCCGGCGGCGAGCTTGTAGTCGCGGTTGACCAGGACCACGCCGCCCATCTCGAGCTTCTCGCCGCGGCCGAGCAGGCTCTGCAGCTCGAGGCTGGCACCGAGGCCGAGGCCGTCGCCGCCGCTGAACTTGAAGGTGGGGACGACCTTGACGGTGCCGGCGTCGTTGCGAAGGAAGTCGAAGATGCGCCGGTCGACGCGATCGCGCTCGACCAGGCCGACCACGAAGCCGAGTGGAGTGAACAGGAGCTCGACGACGTACTCCGGTAGCGAGAGGATGTGCCACGGCAGATCGAGCGGCTCATCGGGCTCGCGCCAGATCGGAGTCGTGATCCCGGCGGCTCGATCGGCGCGCGCGGTCGCGGTCTGGCCTGGATCGGCGGCGGTGGAAGGCGCGGTGGAAGGCGCGGCGGGCGCGGCGGCGGGCGTGGAAGGTGGGCCGGGCGGCGCCGGGTCCGGCGGCGGCGCGGGGGCCGGTGAAGGCGGAGGCGGGGCGAACGCCGCGGGAGGCGGCTCGCCGCTGGCGGCGGTGCTCCCCGCGACCAGGACGATCAGACCAGCTGCGAGCGCACGCCTCGAGATCATCGTTGTCCCAGCAAAGGCGAAGGGTGCTGCCGAAACGCGAGCAACGGGCACGATACGTGTGACTGCCGGCGCGCCGCAAGGTGCGGAGCCGGCCCTCGCCGCTCGATCCGACCGGGCGCAAAGCGCGCTTTCCCGCTCGCCGACCGGTCCCGGCCGCTGCATCATGGAGGAAGTGCCGGGGGGCAATTCATGAAGCAAGGTGGGCAGCCATCGACCGAGGGCGCGCCGGCCATGAGTCTCGGCGCCAGTGCGGACGAGGCGAAGGGCGTCGAGGGCAAGGTCGTCGAAGGCAAGGTCGTCGAAGGCAAGGTCGTCGAGGCAAAGGTCGTCGAGGCAAAGGCCGCCGAGGCCCAGGCCGCCGAGGCCCAGGCCGCCGAGGCCAAGGTCGCCGACGCGAAGCCCGCCGACGCGAAGCCCGTCGACGCCCAGGCTGTCGACGCGAGGCCCGATCCGGACCCCGCCAGGGGGCCGGGGGCGGCGGGGGTCCCGTCGGGCGAGCCACCGGCCGAGGCGAAGCGGGTAAAGCCCGCGGCGGCGGACGCACCACCCGAGCGAGTCGACTGGACCGCGATCCTCGAGGAGCGGGCGATCGTCCCCGACTCCGAGGGCGCCAGCCCGGTCGTCGAGCCGGTGTTGATTCCCGGGACGCCGGGCCGACGCCGCGGCCTCCTCTATCTGATCGTCGCCGTCAC
The DNA here is from genome assembly GCA_035489015.1 of Kofleriaceae bacterium. Lineage (GTDB taxonomy): Bacteria > Myxococcota_A > Polyangia > Haliangiales > Haliangiaceae > DATFRY01. Next base: position 21,175 of record DATHKR010000056.1, read on the forward strand.
GGCCCTCTTCTCGCTCATCGCCAGCGCGGCGGTGGTCGTGGCGCTCATGCGCGACAGCAGCCCGGCCAGGCCGACCCCGCGCGCGGCCGCCGACGAGCGACCGCCGCGGACGACCGAGCCCCCGCCGAGCAGCGCGGCGGCGACGCCAGCGGACCGGCAGGCGCCCGCGCCGACGCCCGCCGACGCGGCGCGCTCGAAGCCGAGCGAGCCGGACCGGAGCCCCGAGCCCACCGAGCGCCCGCCGGCGAGCGAGCCCCGACCCAGGCGAGGCGCGGCGAAGCCGAGGGAGCGCCAGGCCGCCAGCGCCGCGGATCCCGGCGCGTCGAAGCACGACGCGAAGCCCGGCGAGAAAGAAAAGCCGCGCTCCGGCGGAGCTGCCGATGACGCCGCGAAGCCGGCGGTGCCGGTCGGCGATCGCCCGGCCCAGCCAACCGCCAAGGACCTGGCCAAGGCCATCGATCCGCTGACGCCCAAGATCCACGCCTGCGCCAAGGAGAACGGCGTCAGCGGCACCGCCGCGATCAAGCTCGAGGTCAACCCCGACGGCAAGATCGCCTGGTCGGCCGTGCGCGAGGGCGGCGCCGCCTTCCAGTCCTGCGTCGGCCGCGTCCTCCGCGACCTCCACATGCCGGCCAGCCAGAACGGCGGCACCCTCGTCCACTCGGTGCCCCTCCCCGATCCCTGATCGCCGGAGCGCGATCGAGCGCCGCCTGCCCCGTCGCCGCGCACCAGCGCACCAGCGCACCAGGCACCAGCCGACGGCGCCCCTTTGCTCCCACCGCGGCGTCGTGTATTTTCGCCGGCGGAAGTGCTTCCTGGACTGGTGCCGGGCTCGGTCTTCAAAACCGATGGTGCTCCGTGAGAGCGGCGGCACGGCGGGTTCGATTCCCGTGCGCTTCCGCCAAACCGCGTTTGCATTTCCCGGGCTTCGGCGGCTCGTAGAAAACTGGTAGCCCGAGCAGGTCGCCGCGCGGGGGCGGCCCGGCGCGCGGAGACGGATCGCGAGGCACCGTGAGATCGATCTGACGGCGCCGATCGCGTATCGCAGAAAAAGACCGCGTGGCGATAACCGGGTCGCGCGGCCGGCGTAGAGCCTCCCACACACACGGAGGTTCCATGACGGCATCGACGACTCTTCGCATCCTTCTCGGCTCGGTGCTCGCGACGGGCGCGCTCGGCTGTAGCGACGACGATGGGGACGGCGGAGATGATCAGGCCGACGACGGCTCGGCCGACGACGGCGACTCTTCCGACGATGGCGGCGGCAGCGCCCGCCTGCTGGTGCGGATCGAGAACATCGCCCCGTGGACCGCGCTGAAGTCGAGCGCGCAGACCAGCCACACCGACGGCGCGGGCGGCCCGCTTTCCCCTGGCGACGCGTTCGAGGTGACCTTCACCGCCGGCAAGGGCCAGGCGGTGAGCTTCGCGGCCATGTTCGGCGAGTCCAATGACTGGTTCTTCGCCCCCGGACCGGGCGGGATCGCGCTCTACGGCGAGGACGGCCAGCCTCGCAGTGGCGACGTGACCGGCGAGGTCGCCCTTTGGGACGCCGGCACCGAGGTCGATGAGGAGCCCTCGGTCGGGCTCGACACCGGGCCGATGCAGGGCGCACCCGATCAGGGCGCCGCCGATCCGGATCCGACCGTGCGCGAGCTCGACGGCAGCGTGGCGCTGACCGGCGGCGGCTCCTTCGCCCTCCCGGCGGTCGACGACATGGTGCGGGTGACGCTGACGCCGGGCAGCGGGCGAGAGTTCACGCTGCGGGTCGAGAACGTGTCCACCGGGGCCACCCTGGTCACCTCCACCGGCGCGCGGCCGATCCACGTCTCGCCGCTGGTGTGGGCGCTGCACATCGCGCCGGCGCCACTGTTCCAGGTCGGCGAGGCCGACCGCGGCCAGGGCCTGGAGCGGATCGCCGAGAACGGCGGCACCGACGATCTCGCCGGCGCGATCGCCGCTCGGAGCGGCGCGCACACCCCGGTGTCGCCCGGCGTGTTCGCGGTGCACTCGAGCGGCGAGCCGATCTACTCGACCGGCGTCGCCGACCGCGGTCTCGGGCTCGAGCGCATCGGCGAGAACGGCGGCACCGACGATCTGGCCGCCGCGCTCGCGCAGTCGCCGCCCGACGGGACCAGCCAGACCGGCGTGTTCGCCGTCCCGGTCGGCGCGGCCGGCCCCGGCCCTGCCCTGCCCGGCGCCGCGTTCGAGCTCGAGATCGACGCCGTCGCCGGTGACCGCCTGTCGTTCGCCGCGATGTTCGGCATGTCGAACGACTGGGTGTTCGCCACGCCGCCGGCCGGCATTGCGCTGTTCGACGCGAGCGGCGCCGCCATCGCAGGGGACGTGTCGGACGAGCTGGTCATCGTGGACGTCGGGACCGAGGTCGACCAGGAGCTCGCGATCGGCCCGGACACCGGCCCGCAGCAGCCCGCCCCGGACACCGGCGCGGCCGATCCGGACGATCGGGTGCGCGCGGCCGACTACCCGCTCGATGCGGCCTCGCACCTGCGAGTGACCATCACTCCGGTGGAGTGATCGGCGCTGGCCTGGCGCGTGCAGAGTCCGGGGCCGCACCCAAAAGGAGAGGCCGTTCATGAAGAAGATGATCGCGACCGCGATTCTCGCCGCCATGTCCCTCGCTCCGCTGGCCGCCAGCGCCGGCGAGCCGAACCCGCCGGCCGACAAGCCGGCCGCCACGCAGAAGGACAAGGACAAGGACCAGGCGGCCAAGGACAAGGAGCAGGCCAAGGAGAAGAAGGCCAAGGAGAAGAAGGCCAAGAAGGAGAAGGGCTCCGATACGAGCGACGCCAGCAAGGACAAGAGCAACGACAAGGAGGCGACCCCTTCGAAGTGAACTCTCCGCGCGGCGAACGTGCGTTCGACCGCGTGGCTCTCGTATCCTCCCTGACCTGCGCCCGGCGGCATCGTCGCCGGGCGCAGGTCGTTTTCGGGCCGCGTGCCTCTCCGACGAGGCGGGGCATCGTGCCCCGCGGGGCGAAATGGGCCGGCTGGCGTCCCCCCGTCGCGGTGCTCACGCCACCCACACCTGGCTCGCCGGATGCTTCGTCCGATGGTGGACACAAAGGAAGGTCACCATGAGGACATCTCTGCTGTCGGGTTCCCTCGCCCTCGCGCTCGCCGTCTCGACGAGCTGCGCCGGCGCCGAGGTCGAAGCCGAGGCCGCCGACACGACCGGTCCCGTCACCGGCACCGTCTCGGTCGACCTCTTTCAGGACGCGCTCTCGCCGTACGGACTGTGGATCCGCAACCCGGACTACGGCCGGGTGTGGATCCCGTCCGCCGCCGTCGTCGGCGCCGACTTCACTCCCTACGCGACCGGCGGGCGCTGGGAGTACTCCACCGCCGGATGGATGTTCGTCAGCGACTGGGACTGGGGCTGGGCGCCGTTCCACTATGGCCGCTGGTACCTGGATCCGTTCTACGGCTGGGCGTGGGTGCCCGACACGCTGTGGGCGCCGGCCTGGGTCGACTGGCGCATCGGCGGCGGTCTCATCGGGTGGGCCCCGCTTCCGCCCACCTTCCCGCGCCGACCGCTCCGCGATCACCGCACTCGCTGGGTGTTCGTCGGCGAGCGAGACTTCCGCCGGCCGGTCATCGGCCGCCACCTGATCGCGCCGACCGCGCGCTCTCTCGAGGTCACCGCGCCGGTCCGCCATCGCATGAACGCGGGAGGCACCTACTGGTTCGCCGGCCCCGATCGCGCGCGCGTCGAGGCCGCGACCGGTGCGCCGGTCCGCGCCATCCGGGTCACGCCGCCCCGCCCCGGCGCGGTCGCGCGGATGCAGGTCGAGGGCGGCGCGGCGCGCCCGGTCCCGCTGCAGGCGCGCCGGACGCCGCGCGCCACCGCCCGCTGGTGGAGCGGGCCGGTCGAGGCGCCGCCGCTCCACCGCGAATCGCGCGGAGGAGCGCGAGGGCGAAGGCGCTGAGCCCGGCCAGCGCCAGCACGTACTAGACTCGTCCTGTGCGGATCACCGCCAAGTTCCTCCTGGTCCTCATCGTCACCACCGCCGGGGTGCTGGGGCTGAGCGCCTGGCTGCGCGTCCAGCGCGAGGTCGATCTGTTCGAGGAGGACATGCGGCGCGACGCGGCGGTGGTGGGCGAGACGCTGGCTCGCGCGGTCGAGCGGACCTGGCTGTTCGAGGGCGAGCTGGCCGCGCTCGGCCTGGTTCACGACATCAGCCGCGATCGCCACATCACCGGGCAGCTGCTTTGGCTCGATCCGCCGCCGTCGGCCCGCGACCTGGCCGCGATGCCGTCGCTCGAGCGGCTGGTCGCGCTCCAGCCCGGTAACCCGCTCAACCTGCGCGACGACCGGCGCGGCGCGCTGTACACCTTCGTCGCCCTGCGGGTGCCCGGCCGCCGGCGCGCCGCGCTCCAGCTGAGCGAGTCGCTCGCCGCCGAGCGGCGCTACATCAAGAGCAGCATCCGCGACTCGGTCGCCTGGGCCGCCATTCTCCTGGTCGCCTCGGGCGGCGCCGCCACCCTGCTCGGCCTGGTCTTCATCGCGCGGCCGACCCGCCGGCTGGTCGACCGGGCCCGCCGGATCGGCGCCGGCGACCTGGCCGGCCGGCTCGGCCTTCGCCAGCGCGACGAGCTGGGGGAGCTCGGCCGCGCCATGGATCACATGAGCGATCAGCTCGATCAGGCGCGCGCGCGCCTGGCCGACGAGGTCGCCGCGCGCCTGGCCGCGGTCGACCAGCTGCGCCACGCCGAGCGGCTCACCACCGTCGGCAAGCTGGCCTCGGGGGTGGCCCACGAGCTCGGCACCCCGCTCAACGTGGTGGCCGGCCGCGCCCAGATGATCGCGACCGGCGAGCTGGTCGGCGACGAGGCGACCGAGAGCGCGCGCATCATCCACGAGCAGACCCGCCGGATGACCGCGATCATCCGCCAGCTGCTCGACTTCGCCCGGCGCGGGGTACCGGGCCCGAGCACGCGGGTCGACCTGCGCGCCGGCGCCAGCCGCATCTCCGGCCTGCTCGGGGCCATGGCGCGCAAGGCCGGGGTCACGGTGGAGGTGGCGGAGGGTGCGCCGATCGAGGGGATCGCCGACGAGGGCCAGGTCGAGCAGGTCCTGACCAACCTCCTGGTCAACGCGATCCAGGCGTCGCGGCCGGGCGGCCACGTGTCGGTGGACGCCCGCCAGGTCGACGCGGTGCCGCCGGCCGACGTGGGCGGCGAGCGGCGCCCGATGGCCTCGGTGGCGGTGCGCGACGAGGGCAGCGGGATGTCCGAGGAGGTGGCCGGGCGCGTGTTCGAGCCGTTCTTCACCACCAAGGACGTCGGCGAGGGGACCGGGCTGGGCCTGTCGGTCGCGTACGGCATCGTGCGCGACCACGGCGGCTGGATCGCGGTGGACAGCGCCGAGGGCAAGGGCTCGGTGTTCACCATCTATCTCCCGCCGGTGGAGGCGGCCTCGTGACCAGCCGGGTGCTCGTGGTCGACGACGACCAGGCGATGTGCGACCTGCTCGAGGGCGCGCTCGGCCGGCGCGGCTTCACCGTCACCAGCCGGACCGCCGCCGACGAGGCGTTCGCGCTCCTGGCCGCCGAGGACTTCGACGTGGTCATCACCGATCTCCAGATGAAGGGGATGAACGGGCTCGAGCTGTGCGAGCGGATCAGCCAGAACCGGCCCGACGTCCCGGTCGTGGTGATGACCGCGTTCGGCAGCCTGGAGACCGCGGTGGCGGCCATCCGGGTCGGCGCCTACGACTTCATCACCAAGCCGATCGATCTGGAGCCGCTCCGCCTGGCCCTGGAGCGCGCGGTCCGCCACCGCGCCCTCACCCGCGAGGTCGGCCTGCTCCGCCAGACGGTGCGCGAGGCGCGCCACTTCGAGGAGCTGATCGGCAGCAGCCCGGCCATGGGCCAGGTCTACGAGCTCATCGAGCGGGTGGCGGCGGTCGACGCCACCGTGCTCATCACCGGCGAGAGCGGGACCGGCAAGGAGATGGTCGCGCGCGCCATCCACCGGCGCGGCAAGCGGAGCAGCGGGCACTTCGTGGCGATCAACTGCGCCGCGGTGCCGGAGGCGCTGCTCGAGAGCGAGCTGTTCGGCCACGAGAAGGGGGCCTTCACCGACGCGCGCAGCGCGCGGCCCGGCCTGTTCGTGGAGGCCTCGGGCGGGACCCTGTTCCTGGACGAGATCGGCGAGCTGCCGCTGGCGCTGCAGTCCAAGCTCCTGCGCGCGCTGCAGGAGCGGGCGGTGCGGCCGGTCGGGGCGGCCCGCGAGGTGCCGTTCGACGCCCGCCTCCTGGCCGCCACCAACCGCGATCTCGAGACCGCGGTCGAGGAGCGGCGCTTCCGCGACGACCTCTACTACCGGATCAACGTGGTCAACCTGGCCCTGCCGCCCCTGCGCGCGCGCGGCGGCGACGTCCTCCTCCTCGCCCAGCACTTCCTCGAGCACTTCACCCGCATGTTCGACAAGCCGGTCACCGCCATCGCGCCGGCCGCGGCCGACAAGCTCCTGTCGTACACGTGGCCCGGCAACGTGCGTGAGCTGGCCAATTGCATCGAGCGTGCCGTCGCGCTGACCCGGTTCACCGAGCTGGTGGTCGAGGACCTGCCCGAGAAGATCCGCGCCTACTCGCGCTCGCACGTGGTGGTGGCCGGCAGCGACCCGACCGAGCTGGTCCCGCTCGAGGAGGTCGAGCGGCGCTACATCCTGCACGCCCTCGAGGCGGTCGGCGGCAACCGGACCCTGGCCGCGCAGACGCTCGGGCTCGATCGCAAGACGCTCTACCGCAAGCTGAAGGCGTACGGCGCCGACGGCGAGTAGGCCTCGCCGACCGACGGCCCGCGGCGGCGAAATGCCCCGCGGGGCAATTCGCCCCGCGATCTCGCGGCTCAAGTGACGGCGCCGCAGCCCGTCCCCGCGGCACGCGAGCTGCACCCCGCATCCAGTGGAGGTCGTGCATGCCCGGTGTGACAGCGTCCTCGGCTTCTGCCCCGGCGAGACCGTGATGGGACCGCGCGTGATCGTCGCCGATGACGACCCCGCGATGCGCGAGTGGCTGCGCCTCCTCTTGCGGCCGCTGGGCGCCCTCATCCGCGAGGCGGCGGGCGGCCTCGAGCTCCTCGACCTGCTCGCCGACGACGAGCCGTACGACCTCGTCATCACCGATGTCCGCATGCCCGGGCCGGACGGGCTCCAGGTGGTCGCGATGGCGCGCACCGCCGGCTCGTGCGCCCCGTTTCTCGTCATCACCGCGTTCCCGGACGACGACCTGCGCCGCGCCCTGCGCTCGGCTGGCGCCACCCTCCTGGCCAAGCCGTTCGCGCCGGCCGAGCTGCGCGCCGCGGTCGCCGAGCTGCTCCGCGTCGGGTCGTCCCCGGGTCTCTCATGAACCGAACCGAACGAAGGAAGAAGAACGATCATGTCCGCCACTCTCACGGCAACTCTCACCCGCGCACCGACGCCACCGCGCGCCAGCGCGCTCGCACCCTGGCTTGCCCGCGCCGTGCGCCTCGCGCTGGCGGCCGGGATGAGCGCGGCGCTGCTCACCGGCTGCACGTCGGCGAGCACGCCGGCCCCCTCCCCCGGCGTCGTCCCGGCGCCGGCGCCGGCCCCGGCCGCCGCCCATCCGCCGGCTTCCGCCACCGTCTCCTCCGGCTTGCCCGAGGAGGGCTTTGCCCCGGTCGTGGCCCGGGCGCGCCCGGCCATCGTGACGATCTTCGTCCGCAAGCAGATCGATGCCCGTCGGTCGGGCATGCCGCCGTCGATGTTCCAGTTCGGCCCCGACCAGGGCTTGTCTCCCGGCGACCGCGGTGGCGGGTTCGCTCCTGAGGAGTCGGGCGAGGGCTCCGGCGTCATCCTCAGCCCCGACGGCACCATCCTGACCAACCGCCACGTGGTCGACGGCGCCGACTCGGTCGAGGTCCTGCTCACCGACGGCCGCAAGCTGATCGGCAAGGTGGTCGGGGTCGACTCCGCGACCGACATCGCGGTGGTCAAGGTCGGCGCCAGCGGCCTGCCGACCGTCCCGATCGGCGACTCCGGCGCGCTCCAGGTCGGCGACTTCACCCTCGCGATCGGCAGCCCGTTCGGGCTCGGCCAGTCGGTCACCTTCGGCATCGTGTCGGCGGTCGGCCGCTCCGGCATCGGCCTGGCCGACTACGAGGACTTCATCCAGACCGACGCGGCGATCAACCCGGGCAACTCGGGCGGCGCGCTGCTCGACACCCACGGGCGCCTGATCGGCATCAACACCGCGATCATCGCGCACGGCTCCGGCGGCAGTCAGGGCATCGGCCTGGCCGTGCCGGTCAACCTGGCGGTGTCGGTGATGCGCCAGCTGGTCGCCCACGGCCGCGTGGTGCGCGGGTTCCTCGGCATCGGGATCCAGGACGTGACCCCGGAGCTGGCCACCGGGCTCGGCCTCGACCGACCGGGCGGCGCGCTGGTCGGCGACGTGTCCCCCGACAGCCCGGCCGGCAAGGCCGGGGTGAAGCGCGGCGACGTGGTGGTGCAGCTCGACGATCAGCCGGTCACCGACGGCCACGCGCTCCGGGTCCGCATCGCCGACCGCAAGCCGGGCACGACGGTGCGCCTGAAGGTCCTGCGCGATCGCCAGCCGCGCGACCTGTCGGTCGTGCTGGGCGAGCTGCCTGATCAGAGCGGCCAGGCGGACCAGCGCGACGAGCGGGGCGATCGGGGCGAGGGGCCGCGCGGCTACGGCATGCGGCTGACCGATCTGACGCCGCGGATCGCCGGCGAGATCGGCCTCGCGTCCGGCACCGCCGGGGTGGTCGTCGCCGGGATCGAGGCCAACAGCCCGGCCGCCGAGCTCGGCCTGCGCACCGGCGACGTCATCCAGGAGATCGACGGTCGCGCGGTCACCGGCGCCGCGGCCGCCGCCCAGGCGCTGCGCGCGACCGCGAAGGACGCGCCCCACGTTCTCCTGATCCTGCGCGAGGGTCACACCTTCTACGTCCCGCTGGCCCGGCGGGCTCGATTGACGCCCTGACGGGGGCGTGGTAGCGCTGATCGGTCGTGACGTCTCGTCCCAGGAGCCGCCTGCTGGCGGCAGGCATCGCCGCCTCGATGGCGCTGGTGCCGCTCCTCGCCGCCATCCACGGCGCGCTGGACGATCACCGCTACTGCATCGAGCACGGCGCCGTCGAGGACGTGACGGCCGGGGACGCCGCCGCGCACGGCGTCCCGCTCGCGCCGGGCTCGCTCGAGGCGGACGACGCCTCGCTGCGCACCTCGTTCACTGCCGACTCGTCGGTCGCCGATCACGCCGAGTGCCCGTTCGCCGCCAAGGCGGCGCGGGCCGACGGAGACTCCGCCGCGCGCCCGCCCTGCACGCCGGCGCCGCGCTCCAACCCCGCGCCGCTCTGCGCGGTCGACCGGTTGCTCGCACCACCGGTCCCGCTCCTGTCCGCCGCTCCCAAGCAGTCGCCTCCCTCGCCGATCGCCTGATCTTCCAGCGTTCGAGCGAAACGCCGGCCACGAGGCCGGCCAGCGGGAGGTATTGCGATGCCACGGGATGGATTGCGGACGCGCCGCCGCGTGACGGCGCGAGTTGTGCTTGGCGCGGCGCTGCTGGCGCCGCTGTGTGTCGGCCAGCGAACCGGAGCGGCGCAGCCGCCGCCGGCGCCGGCCGGAAAGAAGAAGGCCGAGGCGCCACCGCCGAAGTCGCTGGCGGAGCAGCTCGAGGCGCTGCGCGACGACGTCGATGACCTGAAGGACGAGAACGAGGACCTGAAGGCGGACCTGGCCGACACCAAGCAGCAGCAGGCCGCGCGCAAGGAGCCGGTCCGGCTCAATCTGATGAACCCGCCGATCACCGCGTTCCTGAACGCGGCCGGCCGCATCGACGACCGCCCGGTGCTCTCCTCCGGGGGCACGCGGATCGACGACCGCATGTTCCTGCGCACCGGCGAGGTCGACTTCCGCGCCGCCATCGACCCGTACGCCGACGGCGTCCTCATCCTCGCCTTCGAGGACCTGGCCGGCGAGGGCTTCGAGGCCGACATCGAGGAGGGCTACTTCGTGCTGAAGCAGCTGCCGATCCTCGACGCCGCCCCGCTCGGCCTCAAGCTCAAGATCGGGCGCTACCGGGCGCCGATCGGCAACAGCAACCGGCTCCACATGCACGACCTGCCGTGGACCACCCGGCCGCTGCCGATCACCGAGCTGCTCGGCACCGAGCAGGGCGATTTCTTCGAGTCCGGCTTCAACCCGGAGGGGATCGACGCCGAGTTCTTCCTGCCCGACGTCATCCCGGGCGCGGTCATGGAGCTGAACGCCGACGTGGTCGACGGCGGCGACATCGCGATCGGCGATCCGGTCGACCACCCGCCCGGGTTCCTCGGCCACTACAACCTGTTCTTCACCCTCGGCGAGAGCCACGACTTCAACCTGGGCCTGTCCGGCTACGTCGAGCGCGGCGATCACCCGTCCAGCCTCGTCGCCGCCGACTTCCTCTACAAGTGGAAGCCGCTCGAGGCCGGCGAGTTCAAGAGCTTCGTCCTGGGCGGCGAGCTGTTCCAGGCCGACCGCGACTTCGCGGTCGACACCGACGGCGACGGCGTGGCCGACGGCGAGTCGGACAGCCACCCGCTCGCCGGGTACGCCTTTGCCCAGTACCAGCTGACCTGGCACCTCTACGCCGGCGCCCGGTACGACTACACCGAGAAGGTGGCCGACGACTCGCTGTCGACCCAGGTGGCGGCCGCCTACCTCAGCTACTACACGTCCGAGTTCCTGCGCTTCCGCGCCGGCTACGAGCACCGCATGAGCGACATCCCCGCCGAGGACGGCGTCGACTCGCTCCTGTTCGAGGTCAACTTCGTCATCGGCTCTCACCCGATCGAACCCTACTGGGTGAATCGGTAGAACCGGAGGTCATGCCATGAAGACATCCATCGCGCTCCTCTTCGGCTCGCTCCTGGCCCTCGCCCCGACCACCGCCGGGGCCGGCCCCGGCAAGAAGGTCCCGGTCGTCACCACCCTCAACGTGCTGGCGTCGATCACCCGCGAGATCGGCGGCGACGGCGTCACCGTGACCAGCCTGGCCAGCCCCAAGCAGGACCCGCACACCCTGGTGGCCAAGCCGACCTTCAAGATCGCCGCCAAGAAGGCGGCCCTGTTCGTCGAGCTCGGCCTCGATCTCGACAAGTGGGGCTCCGCGGTGACCGACGCGTCGGGCAACCCGGACATCCAGACCGGCCAGAAGGGGCGCGTGGTCGCCTCGGAGGGCGTCCCCACCAAGGAGCTGCCCGCCACCCTGTCCAAGGCGTGGGGCGACATCCACCCGTACGGCAACCCGCACGTGTGGCTGGACCCGGTCAACGTGAAGCAGATGGCCGCCAACATCGCCGCCGGCCTGTCCCGGGTCGATCCGGCCGGCAAGGAGACCTACGCGACCAGGCTCAAGAGCTTCGAGCAACGCATCGACGAGTCGCTGTACGGGCGGGCCCTGGTCCAGGAGTACGGCGCCAGCAAGCTCGAGCGGCTGAGCCGGCGCGGCGAGCTCATCGACTACCTCAAGAAGAAGGGCACCTACGACAAGCTGGGCGGCTGGCTCAAGAAGGCGGAGCCGCTGCGCGGGCTCAAGATCATCACCTACCACAAGACCTGGATCTACTTCTGCGATCGCTTCGGCCTCGACGTGCGCGGCGAGATCGAGGAGAAGCCTGGCATCCCACCGTCGCAGACCTACCTCAACACCCTCATCAAGCGGGTGCAGAGCGAGGGGATCAAGGTCCTCTTCATCGACACCATCTACCCGGTCAAGGACGGGCAGTACATCGCCCAGAAGACCTCCGCGAAGATCGTCTCGAGCCCGATCGACGTGGGCGCGACCGCCGGGGCCAGCGACTACTTCGGCCTCATCGACACGCTGCTCGACCGCATCCTCGCGGCGAGCAAGTAGAGGGCATCCAGTGAGCGGCTACCTCTCCGACTTCGCCGACATCAACGGGCTGCCGCTCCTGGCCTGCCTGGCCGTGTCCGGGATCCTGGTCTACCTCGGGATGCACGTGGTCGAGCGCAAGGTCATCTTCGTCGACCTCGCGCTGGCCCAGATCGCCGCGCTCGGGGTCATGTGGGCGATCCTGATGGGCTACAACCACGAGGAGGAGACGCTGGCGGTCACGCTCTACTCGCTCGGCTTCACCGTGATCGGCGCGGCGATCTTCTCCATCACCCGGACCCGCCACGAGCGGGTCCCCCACGAGGCGCTGATCGGCATCATCTACGTCACCGCCACCGCGGGCGGGCTGGTCCTGGCCGACCGGTTCGCGCTCGGGACCGAGGCGCTGAAGGAGCTCATCGCCGGGCGGGTCGCGCTGGTCACCGTCGACATCCTGGCCAAGCTCGCGATCACCTGCGCCGCGGTCGGCGCCTGCTTCGCGGTCCTCCACCGCCGGTTCGTCCGCATCAGCACCGACCCGGCCGCGGCCGAGGCGGCCGGGATGCGGATCAAGGCGTGGGACTTCCTCTTCTACTTGCTGTTCGGCGTGCTCATCACCCAGTGCGTCGGCGTGCTCGGCGTGCTGCCGGTGTTCGCGTACCTGGTCATCCCGGCGGTGGCGGCGGCGTTCCTGTTCGACTCGGTGCGCGGGCGCCTCATCTTCGGCTGGCTGTTCGCCGGCGTCATCAGCTTCGTCGGCCTGGAGACCGCGCGCACCTCCCAGCTCGATCCCGGGCCGACCATCGTGTGCCTGTTCGCCGGCGCGCTGGTGCTGCTCGGCGTGGTCCTCTACCTGCGCGCGCGGCGGTTCACCCTGGCCGCGATCGTCCGGGTGGTGGGGTTCGCGGCGCTGTTCGCCGGCTTCCTGGCCGGCACCCTGCTCTTCCGCAAGTCGGCCGACACCGACGAGCTCGCGACCGCGATCGGGTTCGCTCGCTCGGGCGAGCCGACCCGGCTGCGCCAGGCGATGCAGAGCTTCCGGCGGTTCCCCGACGACAAGGCGCGCTGGACCCCGCTGGTCGCCGCGATGCTGGCCAGCCCGGATCACGTGGCCCGCGAGGAGGCCACCCGGCTGCTCGGCGAGGTCAAGGCGACCGCGGCGGTCGGCAGCCTGGCCGCGCGGCTGGTGTCCGGTGCCGAGGACGACGACGCGGTGCGGGAGGCCGCGGTCGACGCGCTCCGCGCGATCGGCGACCCGGCCGCGGTGAAGCCGCTGGTCGACGCCGCCGAGCGCGAGGAGGAGCCCGACATCGCGGTCGAGATGTGCGAGGCGGCGTTCGAGCTGGGCGGCGCGGCCCAGACCGCCGACCTGCGCCGCGCGGTGGACATGCTGCTCCGCGTGATCGAGGAGGACGGGGCGCCCGGCGCCGCCCGCCGCGACGCCCTCGAGCACCTGCGCAGCCACGTCGCCCCCGAGCCGGCCACCGCGGTGGACGGCGCCGCCATCGCGACCTGGTGGCGAGCTCGTCGCGACCAGCTCGTCTGGCAGGCGGACACCCGCCGCTTTCGCGCCCCCTGACGCCCGCCGCGGGTGCAGCGGGCGCGGCGCGGGCGGCGGCGAGGTATCATGCGCCGGCATGTCACTTCAGCCGGTGGGGGAGAGTCTCGGGGAGGAGACGCGAGCGGCGTGGCTGCGGTTGCTCGACAGCCGGCCCGACAGCCGGATCGAGTACCACCCGGATCTGGTCGACGCCGCCACGCCGGCCGGGACCACCGCGATGGTGTACAGCGAGGCCGACGGGCCCGGCGTGCGCGCGCTGACCGCGCTCATCCCCAAGCGGGTGCGGGTGGTGCGCGCCAGCTACGTCGACCGGTTGCTGTCGCTGTCCGGCTACCGGCTGGTCGCCGACGGCGTGCTCGGCGCCGAGGACGGCCCCGCCCTGGCCCGCTTCTTCGACGAGGCGATCGAGCTCCTCGACGCGGGCCGCGCCGACTGCCTCTACTTCGATGACCTCGAGGTCGGCTCGGCCATGTGGCAGACCCTCGAGGCGCTCGAGCGCGATCACCGGGTGGTCCTCTACCACCCGAGCGGCACCCAGGCGCACTGGTGGATCCAGTTCCCCGAGGTGGCTGACGACTACTGGAACAAGTTCTCGGGCAAGGCGCGCTACAAGCTGCGCCGCAAGCTGAAGAACATCGAGCACACCGTCTTCAAGGCCACCCGCCCCGACGACGTGCCCGAGTTCCTGCGCAAGGCCGCCACCATCTCCGAGCGCTCGTGGCAGGGGCGACGCATCGGCCTGCGGGTGACCGACTCACCCGAGGAGCGGCGCTATCACCAGCTCCTGGCCGAGCACGGCGCGCTGCGCAGCTACGTGCTCGACGGGCCGGACGGGCCGATCGCGTTCCTGCGCGGCTTCCGGTCCGGCGACTGCTACGTGCACGACGAGATCGGCTTCGACAGCGACCACGCCAAGCTGTCGCCCGGGACGATCCTGCTCTATCACGCGCTCGAGGACCTGACCGCCGACGGCTGCCCGCGCCGGCTCGACTTCGGCCTGGGCGACGCCGAGTACAAGCAGCACTTCGGCAACCACCAGACCGAGAGCGGCCCGGTGGTGGCGGTGGCGCGGCGGCTGCGCCCGCGCGCCGCGCTGCTGGTCGAGCAGCTGCGCCGCACCGCCGATCAACGCGCGCGCGATCTGCTGCGCCGGACCGGGCTCTACGAGCGCATGCGGCGCATCTACCGCGGCCGCGCCTGAATCGATCGGCCCGGCCGGCCCGCGCTCACTCGGCGACCCGGCGCAGGCCGCGCAGGATCACCAGGAGGTGCTCCTCGCCCAGGCTCGACCAGACGTTGTAGAGACACTCGGCGTCGGCCGCCTCGACGAAGGCCAGCTGGCGCGCGCCGGCCCCGCCCTCGGGTCCGTAGCCGGCCCGGCTGCCGTCGGCCCAGACGACCTCGTGCGGCCAGGCCGGACCGCCCCCCTTGGTCACGCCGGCGCCGGCCACGCCGAACGCGCTGCGCCCGCAGTCGTCGCAGTCGTCGCCGCTCGACTTCGTGCCGGGCAGGCCCTTCTTGTCGTAGGCCACCGCCCATCCGCCGTGGAAGCTGGCGCGGCGAGGCTTCGCGCCGGCGCCGGCGCCCAGATCGGTCGGGACCAGGAGCGGACAGCCCGCCCGGTTCTCCGCCTTTCGGTGCTCGGTCAGGAACACGCGCGGCACCTCCTTCTTCGCGATCCGATCCGCCGCCCACGGCGCCGGGTCGGCGGGCGGCGCGGGCTGCTCGGCCGCCGGTGGCGGCTCATCGGGCGGCGGGTTCGTCTGCGCGGTCGTCGGCGGCTCCGCCACTTGCTCTTCCTCGGCGCTGGCCGCGGGCGTCGCGCTCGCGGCCTGGTTGGTGGACGGCGGCGGTCCCGCGGCGGGTCCGCACGCACCGGCGATCGAGAGGGCGAGAGCGGCGACCAGAGCGAGCGTGACAGGGAGAGTGGGCGCGATTCGCATGCCGCATCCTATCCGGAGCCGCATCAAGGCGGCCAGCCGGGGCCCCTACGGGGCGCCCGACCTGGGCTCGCTTCGACGGCAACGACGAAGGGCTGGCGTCGGGCGCCGACCACATCATCCAGGAGCTCGGGCTCGAGCCAGCGCTCTGAATGTCAAAGGCCCGCACTTTGTGCGGGGTGCGCAATCCGGTGCGCAGCCTTTGCGGGGGGCTCCCCGGTCTCGATCGCGCGATCAGCTGGGCGCGAAGCACTCCGAGACCGAGCCCCCCTGGAGCTCCTCTCGGCGGAGGACGCCGATGATCTCGCGCAGATCCTCGGTGCACTGGGGGTTGTCGTCGTGCATGAGGACGATGTCGCCGGCGCCGATCTGGTCGAACGAGTCGTGGCTGTCGGCCGCCGCCTTTCGCTCGTGACGCAGGGAGTCGCGCGCGTCGACCGACCAGAACACGACCGACATCCGGTTGCGGAGCATCCACAGCCCGGTGCTCTTCTCCATGACCCCGTGGGGAGGGCGGAACAGCGACGAGGAGGCGCCGAACCGGGAGACGATGTCGAGCGTGCGCTGGGTCTGGCCGCTCAGATCGTCGTGTGTGTGGTTGTAGCCGTGGATGCCGATCTCGTGTCCGGCATCGACGATGTCGCGAAATACATCGGGGTTTCGCTCGATCGCGAGACCGAGGACGAAGAACGTCGCGCGCATCCGGCTGGCCTCGAGGACGTCGAGGACCTGCCGGGTGTGCACCGGATGCGGACCGTCGTCGAAGGTCAGCGCGACCTTGCGGCTGCCGCGCGCCAGGCGCCAGCAAACGATCCGGTTGAGTGGCCGGTGACTGAACACCTCCGCCACGACCCCCTTCACCAGCCACTTCAACAGCGGTGGCTTCTTCCCACCCATCCCGTTCGCGCCCATGTGTCCGCCGGCAGTGTGCAGCTTGAATGCCAGATGCTGGCGCACGTGCAAGAGCCGATGACTCGCGGGCGTCGACTCGCCCGACGGTGCGCGCTGTGGTCCGGGTGTCGACATCGAGGTCAGGTCGGTCGACATCAGCGTCGGGTCGATCGACCCCACATCGAGGTCGCCTTGACACCCACGTGACCGTGAGGAAGGCTGGTCGCGGGGGTCTTGGTCCGTTCATGCAACGGCCTGGCGGCGCGCCTCGCGCTGCTCGGCACTCTATGCGGCGCCGGGAGATGGTCACTGGCGCAGACGACGACGGCGCCGTCGCCGCCGCCGTCGACGGCGCCCGAGCCGGCCCCCGAGCTGGCCCCCGAGCCGGAGCCCACCTTCCCGCTGCCCCTGGTCGCGATTCACGGCTTCGTCAGCCAGGGCGCGTTCCTGTCGACCGACAACGACTACCTGGGCCGCTCCGAGCGCGGCAGCTTCGAGTTCTTCGAGGCCGCGGTCAACGTGTCCACCGAGGTCGCCGACCGCCTGCGGGTCGGCGCCCAGCTGTTCACCCGCGACCTCGGCCCGGTCGGCAACTACGAGATGTCCCTCGACTGGGCCTACCTGGACTACCGCTGGCGCGAGTGGCTCGGCCTGCGGGCCGGGCGGATCAAGATGCCGATGGGGCTCTACAACGAGTACTCCGACATCGACGCCGCGCGCGTGCCGATCCTCTTGCCCCAGAGCGTCTATCCGATCGTCAGCCGCGACTTCCTCCTCGCCCAGACCGGCTTCTCGCTCTACGGCTCGCGCTCGCTGGACGCGGCCGGCGGCGCGGACTACCAGATCTTCGGCGGGACGATCTTCATCACCCAGTCCAGCTACGTCGACACGCCGGAGCTGCGCGACATCGACACCAAGGTGGTGGCCGGCGCACAGCTGTTCTGGCGCACCCCGGTGGTCGGCCTGCGGCTCGGCGCCAGCTACCTCCACGCCGACATCGCCTTCCACCTCCAGTACGACGCGTACACCACCGCCCAGCTGATCATGTCGGGCGCCGTCGAGCCGGGCTTCGACGGCAAGTTCGAGCTCGGCCTGCGCGACATCCACCTCGCGATCGGCTCGCTCGAGTACAGCATCGGCGACTGGGTGCTCGCCGCGGAGTACAGCCGCTGGTGGTTCGAGATCTACACCACCCTGCCGCTGCTGCCCGGCAGCCAGGAGGACAGCGAGCGCATGTACGGGATGGTCACCCGCCGTCTGCTCCCCTGGTTGGAGGCGGGCGCCTACTACTCGCTCTACTTCGTAGACCCCGACGACCGCGGTGGACACGGCGACCGCTTCGCCGCTCCCGACCGGGCGTTCCAGAAGGACCTCGCGGTCAGCGCCCGGTTCGACGTCAACGACTGGTGGCTGTGGAAGCTCGAGGCTCACTACATGGACGGGGCCGCCGACCTGTCGCCGGTCACCAACCCCGACCCGACCCGGCGCTGGGGCTTCTTCCTGGTGAAGACCACGGTCTCCTTCTAGACGATGGTGGACCCGATGACATGGCGAGGCAGAGCGCGCGCGGTCGCGTGGCTCGCCGCCTTCCTCGGCCTCGCCGCCGCCCAGGGGACTGCCGAGGAGCCGCGCTCCCTGCCCCCGCTCCGCGATGAAGCGACCAGCGAGTACCGCGTCGTCGTCCACCCCGACAATCCGGCCCGCGAGATCAACCGCGCCTTCGTGCGCGGCGCCTTCCTCAAGAAGACGGTGACCTGGGGCGATGGCGAGACGATCCGCCCGGTCGACCTCGGCAAGATGTTCGCGGCGCGCCAGCGGTTCGCGCGCGAGGTGCTGAACAAGACGCCGGCCCAGCTGCGCGCCTACTGGAGCCAGCAGATCTTCTCCGGCAAGGGCGTGCCGCCACCCGAGGTCGACTCGGCTGCCGCGGTGATCGCCTACGTGCGGCGTCATCGCGGCGCGATCGGCTACCTGCCGGCCACGGTCGATCCGGCCGGCACCGTGGTGCTGGTGGTCAGATGAGCGCCTCGCCCGGGAGCGGTGGATGCTCGAATCCCTGAAGTTCCGCCACCGGATCTCGCTCCTGGTCGCCCTGGCCTCGGTCGCGCTCACCACGGTGACCGCGATGGCGCTGGTGGTCGGCCGGCGCGGCGCCGAGGAGGTGTCCGGGATCGAGACCCGCTACGTGCCGCTCCTGGAGCTCGATCGCGATCTCCAGTCCCTGTTCGCCAGCCTCACCCGCGCGCTCGAGGACGCGGCCGCCGCCGGCGAGGAGGCCGGCCTGCGCGAGGCGGACGCGCTGCGCGACGGGTTCGATGCCGCGCTCACCGCCGGCGCGGCCGCGATCCGACAGAACGGCGCCGATCCCGAGCTCCTGCGGCGCGAGCTCAGGGCCTACTACCAGCTGGCCCGCGCGGTCTCGAGCGACCTCGTCGCCGGGGAGCCGAGCGAAGAGCTGCTCGCCCGGGCCCAGGCCATGCGCACCGCCGAGCAGGGCGTCGCGCTTCACCTCGCGGCCGCGACCACCCCGGATCGGGCCCGGACCGCGGCCGCGTTCGAGTCGGCCCTCGCCGCGTATGACGCGGTCGTGACGATCGACCTGGTCATCGCGTGCGCGGCCTTCGCGCTGATGCTGCTGCTCTCGTGGTGGATCATCCGCGGCGCGGTCAGGTCGCTGGGCGAGGTGTCGATCGGGGTCGAGCGCCTGGCCCGGGGCGACTTCAGCCACGAGATCCGGGTCACCACCCGCGACGAGTTCGGCGACCTGGCCCGCGAGGCCAACCAGACCGCGCTCCGGCTGCGCGAGTTCCGCGAGCTGGCCGACCGCGAGGACTGGATCAAGACCGGGGCGGCCGGCCTGGCCGGAGAGATCGCCGGCGAGCTCGACGCCGCGGCGCTCGGCCGCTCGGCGCTCGCGTACCTCGCGGACTACGTGGGCGCGCCGATCGCAGCGGTTCATGCCGCCGACGCGAACGGAGTCCTGGTCCGGATCCACGCTCACGCCGCCGCCGGCGGCCCGGCCCCACCCGACCGCCTCGCGGCCGGCGACGAGATCGTCGAGCAGGCCGCGCGCGACGGCGAGATCCGCCTCCTGTCCGACCTCCCGATCGATCTAGGCCGACCGAGCTCGGCCCCGGGCGACGGCGCGCTGCGCCACCGCCTGGTGGTGCCGTTCAGCTACGAGGGGCGCTGCCTGGGCGTGCTCGAGCTCGGCTTCCTCGAGCCGCCCGGCCCGCCGGTGCTCGAGCTCCTGGGCCGGATCCGCGACGCGCTCGCCATCGCCTTCCGGGTCGCCGAGTCGCGCCAGCGGGTCCAGGACCTGGTCCACGAGATGCACCGCCAGGCCGACGAGCTGCGCGATGCGTACGGCTCGGTACAGGAGCACAACCAGGCGCTGCAGACCTCCGAGGTCCAGCTGCAGCTCCAGCAGGAGGAGCTGCGCACCGCCAACGAGGAGCTGGCCGAGCAGACCACCGCCATCGAGGCGCAGCGCGGAGCGGTGGTCAAGAAGAACGAGGAGCTCGAGGAGGCGCAGCTGGTCATCGAGCAGAAGGTGACCGAGCTGGGTCGGGCCAGCCGCTACAAGTCCGAGTTCCTGGCCAACATGTCGCACGAGCTCCGCACCCCGCTCAACAGCATCATGATCCTGTCGCGGATCCTGGCCAGCAACGAGGACGGCCGCTTGACCGGCAAGCCGGTCGAGTTCGCCCAGGTCATCTACAAGTCGGGCGAGGAGCTGCTCGCGCTCATCAACGACATCCTCGATCTGGCCAAGATCGAGGCCGGCAAGCAGGAGATGAACTACGGGCCGGTCCAGCTGGCCGATCTGGCCAGCTACGCGCGCCAGATGTTCGAGCCGCTCGCCACCGCCAGGGGACTCAACTTCGATGTGGAGCTGGCCGACGGCCTGCCGGAGGTGATCCAGACCGACCGCATGCGGGTCGACCAGATCTTGAAGAACCTCATCTCGAACGCGATCAAGTTCACGGACGAAGGCCGGATCTCGATCCAGATCTTCCGGCCGACGGCGGACGACGCCGACCCGGCCCGCCGCGCCGGGCCGGAGGAGGAGGGGATCGCGATCGCGGTGGTCGACACCGGCGCGGGCATCGCGCCGGCCAAGCAGCAGGTCATCTTCGAGGCGTTTGCCCAGGCCGACGGCAGCACCAGCCGGCGCTACGGCGGCACCGGCCTGGGGCTGGCCATCGCCCGCGGGCTGGCGGTGCGGCTGGGCGGCGATCTCCGGGTGCAGAGCGCGGACGGCCGGGGCAGCACGTTCGTGCTTCACCTGTCCACCCGCCCGCCGCGCCGGCGCGCCACCGCGGCGTCGACCTCGCCGGTGATGCACCTCCGCCCGCCCACCTCGCCTGTGGTCTCGCTGGTCCGCCGGAAACAGAACGGCTGGCCGACCGACCGCGAGAACGCCTCGCCGGCCCTGCCCGTCCCCGAGGTCGCGGCCGGCGGCGAAACAATCCTCGAGGGCAAGCGGTTGCTGATCGTCGACGACGACATGCGCAACGTCTACTCGCTGTCCAACGCGCTCCAGCTGGCGCGGCTCTCCATCAGCGCGGCGGCCGACGGGATCGAGGCGCTCGAGCAGCTCGACGAGCACCGCGACATCGACATCGTGCTCATGGACATCATGATGCCGCGCATGGACGGCCACGAGGCGATCCGACGCATCCGCGAGCAGCCGCGGCTTCGCGACCTGCCGATCATCGCGCTCACCGCCAGGACCATGCCCGGCGACCGCCAGAAGTGCATCGACGCCGGCGCCAACGACTTCATCCCCAAGCCGGTCAACATCGACCAGCTGCTGGCCCTGCTGCGGACCTGGCTGGGCGGAGCGCGCTGACCCGGGCCTCGGCTACTCGCGCGCCGGGATGGTGAAGTAGAAGGTGCTCCCGCCGCTCGGTCCGCTCTCGACCCAGATCCGACCGCCGTGCTTCTCGACCGCTCGCTTGCACAGGGCCAGGCCGACGCCGGTGCCCGGCAGGGTCTCGCCGACCCGGTCGAACAGCCCGAAGACTCGCTCGCGCGCGGCCGGCGGGATACCGATCCCGTTGTCTCGCACGCCGATCTGCCAGCCGGACGGCTGGGCCTCGGCGGTCACGTGAACCCTGGGGTGCTCGCCGCCGCGGAACTTGATCGCGTTCGCGAACAGGTTCTGGAAGATCTGCGCCAGCAGCACCGGGTTGGCGCGGAGGGTGGGCAGCGCGTCGCTGGTGACCTCGGCGCCGGACGACTCGATGTCCCCGCGGAGGTCGTCGACCACGCCGCGGAAGACCGCCCCGCACTCGGTGGGCGGGAAGACCTGCTCGGCCGCGCTCAGCCGCAAGAGGCGGTAGAGGTCGTCCAGCATGCGGCCCATCCGCTCCCCGGCCGCGACGATCCGCCTGAAGTGGCCGGCGGTCTCGTCGTCCAGGCGGCCCTCGAGCGATTCGGCCAGGATCTCGGTGAAGCCGACGATCGAGCGCAGCGGGGCGCGCAGGTCGTGCGAGATGGTCTGGTTGACGCTCTCCAGATCCGCCACCTTCTCGTGCAGCGCATCGGTGGCCCGCTCGAGCGCGGCGTTGAGCGCGCAGAGCTCGAGGTTGCGGCGGTGGAGCTCGACGAACACCTCCACCTTGTTTAGCAGCAGCTGCGGGTTGATCGGCTTGTACAGGAAGTCGACCGCGCCGACGTCGTAGCCGCGGAAGGCCGCCTCGTCGGAGCGGTCGCCGGCGGTCATGAAGATGATCGGGATCGACCGGGTCGACTCGGCGCCCCGCATCAGCTCGGCGGTCTCGTAGCCGTCCATCCCGGGCATCTGCACGTCGAGGAGGACCAGCGCGAACTCCTGCTTGAGCATGAGGCGGAGCGCCTCGTTGCCCGACCCGGCCCGGACCAGCCGTCGACCGGGATGGCGCAGGAGCTCCTCGAGGACGAGCAGGTTGTCCGGAACATCATCGACCATGAGCACGCTGACCGACGACGGGATCATGGGAGCTGCTCCCCCGGCTAGATCGCCGGCGTGTGGCGCTCGATGATGGAGAGGAGCTGGGACAGCTTGAGTGGCTTGGTGACCGTCGCGGCCGGAGCCAGCCCGAGGATCCGCTCGGTCAGCCGGTCGGCGGTCATCACCACGGTCGGGATGCGCGCCAGTGACGGGTCGCGGGCCTGGGCGGCCCGGAACTCGACCCCGTCCATGATCGGCATGTTGAGGTCGAGCAGGATGAGGTCCGGGCGCAGGCTGCGCAGCAGCTCGAGCGCCTGGGCGCCGTCGTGGGCGCAGACCACCTGGTAGCCGGCCTCGCTCAGCACGTCGTCGAACGCCTCGCGGTTGTCGACGTCGTCGTCGATCACCAGGATCGAGACCTCCCTGGTCGGCAGGACGGCCGCCTGTGCCGTCACTCGATCACCCGATCGCTCCACCGGCCACGTGCTCCTCGACCATCGCCTCGCCACTCGCGCGGGGCAGCGCCACCCTGGCGGTGTCCTCGAGCGGCAACTGCACGGTGAACCGCGACCCCTCGCCCGGCCGGCTCGCCACCTCGATGCCGCCCCCGTGGGCCTCGACCAGGTGGCGCGCGACCCACAGCCCGATGCCGAAGCCACCGTAGTGGCGCGCCGACACCGCGCGCTCGAACCGCTCGAAGATCCGGACCTGCTGCTCCTCGGCGATCCCGATCCCGTGGTCGATCACGGTGAGCCGGGCCAGCCGATCGTAGCGCTCCACAGCCACCTCAATCGGCCGCCCGCTGCCGAACTTGATGGCGTTGGACAGGAGGTTCCCGATCACCGTCTCCAGCGCCATGGCGTCCCAGCACCCCGCCACGGGTTGCTCGGCGCGGACCACCAGCTTCGACTCCGAGCGCTGGATCATCTCGCGGAAGCGGAGGGCGACCGCGCGGACCAGGTCGGACAGGTCGAGCTCGACCGGGCACAGCGAGATCCGCCCGGCGGTGATCCGGGTGACGTCGAGCAGGCTGCTGATGAGCGCGGTCAACCGGTCGACCTGGCGAGAGGCGCGGACGAGCTTGCCGGCCAGCTTCTCGGGCAGGTCCACGCCCGGCCCCGGGTTGCGGACCAGCAGCATGACGCTGGCCAGGTTCAGCTCCAGGGCGGTGACCGGCGTCCTCAGCTCGTGCGACGCGATCGACAGGAACTCATCGCGTGCCTTGACCGCCTCGCGCAGCTCCTGCTCGGCGCGCTTGCGGTCCGTGATGTCCTGGATGACCGCGACCGAGTGCTCGGGCCGCCCGTCAGCCCCGCTGACCGACGACAGGGTCTCGCTGACCCACACCGTCGAGCCGTCCGGCCGCACGTAGCGCTTCTCGATCTGGCTGCTGTGCCCGCCGGCCAGGCGCTCGAACGCGCTCGCGGTGGCGGCGGCGTCGTCGGGGTGGGTCATGTCCTCGTCGCGCAGCGACCGCATCACGTCGAACGGGCGGCCGACCAGGTCGCTGAAGCGCTGGTTGGCGGAGCCGATGCGGCCGTCGAGATTGATGAGCGCGATGCCGACCGCGACCTGGCTGAAGATCGCGCTCAGCCGACCCTCGCGCTCGCGCACCTGGGCGATCGCTTCGCGCCGCTCGCGCCGCACCTCGACCTCGCGCAGCTCGCGCTCCACCGCCGGGGCCAGCCGGGTCAGCCGGCCCTTGACCAGGAAGTCGTGCGCGCCGGCCTTGAGCGCGCCGACCGCGGTCTCCTCGCCGATCGCGCCGGAGATGATGATGAACGGGAGGTCCGAGCCGCTCTCCTTCAGCACGCCGAGCGCGGCCCGCGCGTCGAACTCCGGCATGTTGTAGTCGGACAGGACGACGTCCCACTCCCTGGTCGCCAGCGCCTCGCGCAGGGCGTCGGCGGTGTCGACGCGGATGTGCTCCACCTCGTAGCCGGAGCGGGACAGCTCGCGCAGGAGCAGCTCGGCGTCGTCCTCGCAGTCCTCGACCAGCAGCGCTCGCAGAGGTTTCTTCATCGGTGCGGTGCCGGCGCGTGCCGGCTTCTCCACGAGCGTACATCGGGAATCACACCGGCGATCGCGATCCATCGAACCGTGCGTTGACCCGATGCGGGTGAGCCCCGCGTGCGCGCGATTGTTCGCTCCTTGACTCGCGAGCAGGTTGGGCGATGCTGGAGATGGGGAGCGCCGAGCCGCGGAGGTTCGGCGAAGGCAGGCCCTTGCGGCCTCGGGGGTGTGCGCGTTTGAGCAGTGACGAGAGTCGAGCGTCGGTCGTGTGTCGAGTGGGAACCCGGCTGTGCGCGGTACCGCTCGACCAGGTGGTCGAGACGATGCGCGCGCTGGCGGTGGAGCCGCTGCCCGGTGCGCCCGCGTTCGTCGCCGGCGTCTCGATCATCCGCGGCGCGCCGGTCCCGGTGGTCGACGCCGCCGCGCTGCTCGACGGCGCGGCGACGCGAGAGGTCGCTACCCGCCCGGGCCGGCTCGTGACCTTGCGGGTGGGCGAGCGCCACGTGGCGCTGGCGGTCGACGAGGTGCTCGGCGTGCGCGCGATCCCGGCCGCCGACCTGCGCGAGCTGCCGCCGCTCCTCGGTGAGGCGCGCGGCGACGGGGTCGCCTGGCTCGGCGCGCACGACGACGGGCTCCTGGTCGTCCTCGAGGGGACCCGCCTGATCCCCGACTCGCTGTGGGCCGCGCTCGCGCTGGTCGAGGCGAGCCCTTGAGGCCGTCGCCGGCAGCGGACGACGTCCTGCGCTTCCGCGAGGCCATCGCCCGGCACTTCGGGCTCCAGTTCGACGACAGCAAGCTCGGCTTCCTGACCGACGTGCTGTGGCGGCGGCTCGACGCCGGACGCGACGGTGGCTCCGACTACCTGGCCCGCCTCGAGCGCGGCCCCACCACCCAGGAGGTGGCCGGCCTGGCGCCGGAGCTGACGGTCCCGGAGACGTACTTCTTCCGCAACATCGATCAATTCCGCGCCTTCTCGGAGGTCGTCCTCCCCGAGCGGATGCGGGCACGCGGGGCCCACCGGGTCCTCCACATCCTCTCGGCCGGCTGCGCCACCGGCGAGGAGCCCTACAGCGCGGCGATCGCCGTGCGCGAGCTCGGCCTGGATCCGTCGTGGGAGGTGTCGATCCGCGCGATCGACCTCAACCTCACCGTGCTGGAACGCGCGGCGCGCGGTCTGTACTCGACCTGGGCGATGCGCGAGATGCCGCCGGCCACCCAGGCGCGCTGGTTCCGCCAGACCGGCCGCGATCTCCACCTCGACGACGCGATCCGCGCGCGGGTCAGCTTCTCCCAGCGCAACCTGGCCGACGAGGACGCGGAGCTGTGGCGGCCCGGCTACTTCGACGTCGTCTTCTGCCGCAACGTCCTCATGTACTTCACGCCGCGCGCCGCGCAGGCGGTGGTGGACCGCATCTCGCGCTCGCTGGCGCCGGGCGGCTTCCTGTTCCTGGGCCACGCCGAGACCCTGCGCGGCCTGTCGCACGATTTCCACCTGTGCCACACCCACGGCACGTTCTACTACCGCCGCAAGGCGGCCGACGAGCTCGAGGTCGCGCACGCGCGCACCGACGAGCTGGACCCATCCTTCCCGGCCCTGACCATCGCGCCGGCCGACCTCCTGGCCGATTCGTGGGTCGAGGCGATCGGCCGCGCGGCCGAGCGGATCCGCGCGCTCTCGCGCCAGTACGACCCGACGCCGGGTAGGCCCGGTCCGGCCGGGCGCGGATGGGACCTGCGCTCGCCGCTCGAGCTCCTCCGCCAGGAGCGCTACGGCGATGCGCTCGGCGCGCTCGAGGCGCTGCCGCCCGAGTCGGCCCGCGATCCAGACGTGCGCCTGCTCGAGGCGGTGCTGCTCGCCCACAGCGGCGCGCTGCCCGGCGCCGAGGTGGCGTGCCGCGCCCTGCTCGAGCTCGACGAGCTCAACGCCGGCGCGCACTACGTGCTCGCGCTGTGCCGCGAGGGGACCGGGGATCCGGCCGGCGCGACCGAGCACGACCAGGTCGCCGCCTACCTCGACCCGAGCTTCGCCATGCCGCGCCTCCACCTCGGCCTCATGGCCCGCCGCGGCGGTGACCAGGACGGTGCCTGTCGCCAGCTGAGCCAGGCGCTCGACCTCATCCAGCGCGAGGACTCGTCGCGGCTGCTCTTCTTCGGCGGCGGGTTCAACCGCGAGGCGCTGACCGCGCTGTGCCGCGACGCGCTCGCCGCATGCGGAGGTGGGGCGTGACCGCCGGGCCGGACGACCTGACCGGGCACGCGGCCAGGCTGCGGCGCGAGTTCGACGGCGGGTTCGCCCGGCCGTTCGCCACCGCCGGGTCGGATGGCGTCGAGCTGCTC
This sequence comes from Kofleriaceae bacterium, assembly GCA_035489015.1. GTDB lineage: Bacteria > Myxococcota_A > Polyangia > Haliangiales > Haliangiaceae > DATFRY01. The sequence goes on from DATHKR010000056.1 coordinate 47,742, forward strand.
GCCATTCGCGTGGCCGGCCACGGGTACGCGATCCGGCTGGCCGAGATCGCCGGGCTGTTCGCCGACCGGACGGTCACGCCGGTACCCGGCCCGCTGCCCGAGTTGCGCGGCCTGGCCAACCTGCGCGGCGCGCTGGTGCCGGTCTATGATCTGGGCCTCCTCCTGGGCCACCCGGCCGGCGACGCGCCGCGCTGGCTGGCGCTGGCCACGGCCCGCCGCGTCGCGCTCGCCTTCGACGGGCTGGACGGCCACACCGTCGCGGCGCCGGACGCCATCGCGATGGAGCCGGGCGAGGGCCGCGCGCTTCGCCAGATCGTGCACCGCGCCGACGGCGCCGGTCAGCTGCTCCTCCTCCACCTCCCTTCCCTGCTCGACGACATCGCCGCCCGCGCCCGCCGCGCCGGCGGCCCCGAAGGACGATAGACCATGGCCCGAGAAACGACCTTTGCCCGCAAGATCGCGCTCGGCTTCGCGGGCGCCGTGGTTCTGACGCTGTCGATCGGCGCGGTCGCCATCTTCGCCCTGCGCAGCGTGACCGCCAGCAAGGACGCGGTCATCCAGCGCGACGTGCAGCTCATGGTCGGCGCCGAGCGCCTGCGGACCGGGATCGAGCGCAAGAGCTCCGCCTCGCGCGCCTTCCTCCTCGGCCGAGCCGAGCGCTTCGTCGAGGAGCTGAACGAGGGGCGGCGCGGCTTCACCGAGGTGGTCGGCCACATGAAGGGCCTGCTCCACACCCCGGAGGGCGAGCGGCTGCTCGAGGCGATCGTGGAGGCCGACGCCCAGCACGAGCGCGCCCGGGATCAGGTCATCGAGTTCCGCCGCACCGACGCCACCCCCGAGGCGGTCCAGCGCCTGTGGGAGGAGCTGACCGTCCCGACCCGCGCGGTGCTCGACCGCAACGTGAAGGCCCTCGTGGACCGCGATGAGAAGCTCCTGGAGGAAGCGCGCGCCGCCTCGAACGACACCGCCACCTCGGCCATCGAGCTGGTCATCGCCATCGCGGTCATCGCAGCGCTGTTCGCGATCGGCATCGCGGTGTTCCTGGGGCGCGGGCTGGGCCGCCAGATCGGGACGGCGGTGGGCCAGGTGCAGAGCTCGTCGGCCGAGCTGCAGTCCTCGGCCACCGAGCAGGCGACCGGGTCCAGGGAGCAGGCGACCGCGATGAACGAGGTCTCCACGACGATGAGCGAGCTCCTGGCCACCTCGCGCCAGATCGCCGAGAGCGCCCAGCGAGTGGCGCAGATCGCCGATCAGACCGCCGGCGCGGCCCGCTCCGGCGAGGGCACGGTCGAGCTCGCCGACCAGTCGATCGGCGGCATCCGCCGGCACGTCGACCTGGTGGTGACCCACATGCTCGAGCTGGGCAAGAAGTCGCAGCAGATCGGTTCGGTGCTCGACATCGTCTCGGAGCTGGCCGAGCAGACCAACATACTCTCGATCAACGCCACCATCGAGGCGGCCGGGGCCGGCGAGGGGGGCAAGCGCTTCGCGGTGGTGGCCGACGAGATCCGCAAGCTGTCCGACCGCGTGACCGGCTCGGCCAAGGAGATCCGCGGGCTCATCGACGAGGTGCGGGCCGCCGTCAACACCACGGTGATGGCGACCGAGACCATGTCCAAGGCGGTCGACGGCGGCTCGCGCCAGTTCGGCGACGTGGCCGGGTCGTTCAAGCAGATCGGCGGGATGGTGATGACCACGACCCAGGCGGCGCGCGAGATCGAGCTCTCCACCAAGCAGCAGACCACCGCGGTCGAGCAGGTCAACGTCGCGATCAACAACGTGGCCCAGGCCACCCGCGAGAACGAGACCAGCTCGAGCCAGACCCTGCAGACCGCGTCGCAGCTGGCCGGGCTGTCGCGCGACCTGCTCCGCCTGGTCGAGCCGCAGGGGATGGCGCGCGCGTGAACCCCGACCCGTACAGGTACTTCCGGGTCGAGGCGCGCGAGCTGGTCGACGCGCTCGGCAAGGGCGCGCTCGCGCTGGAGAGGACCGCCCCGCTGCCGGCCCAGATCGCGCACCTGCTCCGCCTGGCCCACACCCTGAAGGGGGCCGCGCGGGTGGTCAAGCAGCGCGAGATCGCCGACCACGCCCACGCGCTCGAGGATCTGCTCACGCCTCACCGCGACTCGGGCGGGCCGGTCGCGCGCGCCGGGGTGGACGAGGTGCTCGGGCTCATCGACCGGATGGGCGAGCGGGTCTCCGCGCTGGCGGGCCCGGCAGCCACCGACGTGGTGGCCGGCGCGCCCGAGCCGCTGGCTCGCCCGGCCGAGGAGCCGCTCCGCACGGTGCGGGCCGAGGTGGCCGAGGTCGACCTCCTGCTCGACGGGATCGCCGGGATCCAGGTCCAGCTGGCCCAGCTCGCCAGCGGCGTGGGCCAGATCGAGCGGATCGGGCGGCTGGTCGGCGCGCTGGCCGATGCGCCCGCCGAGGGCGGCGCCGACGCCAGGCCCGGCCCCCGCAGCGGAGACGCCGCGGAGGCGCTGGCGGCCTGCCGCGGGCTCGACCGCGCGCTCGGCGGCCGCGTCGAGCAGATGGAGCGCCAGCTGGGCGAGGTGCGGCGGAGCGTCGAGCGCCTTCGCCTGGTCCCCGCCGACGCGCTGTTCACGCCGCTCGAGCGGGCGGCGCGCGACGCCGCCGGCGCCCAGGGCAAGCAGGTCCGGTTCGAGGCGACCGGCGGCGATCTCCGCCTCGACGCGGACGTGCTGTCGACCGTGCAGGGCGCGCTGCTCCAGGCGGTGCGCAACGCGGTCGCCCACGGGATCGAGCGCGAGGAGGAGCGCCGCGCCCTGGGCAAGCCGCCGGCCGGGCTGGTCCGGATCGAGGTGGCCCGGCGCGGACGCCGGGTCGCCTTCATCTGCCGCGACGACGGCCGCGGGATCGACTTCGAGGCGGTCGACCGGGTCGCGCGCGGCAAGGGCCTGGTGCCCCAGGACGGCCGCTCCACCCACACCGGGCTGATCGAGAAGCTCCTGTCCGGCGGCATCAGCACGGCCGCGACGGTGAGCGAGGTGGCCGGGCGCGGCGTCGGGCTCGACGTGGTGCGCGAGGCGGTCGCCCGCCTGGGCGGCGAGGTCCACGTCAGCACCGAGCCGGGTCGCGGCACCTCGATCGAGCTCGACGTGCCGCTGTCGCTCGCGTCGCTCGAGGCGATCGAGGTCGAGGCCGGCGGGGTGGTGGTGGCCATCCCGCTCGACGCGGTCCGCTCGAGCATCCGGCTGGCCCACGACCGGGTGTCGCGCTCCCCGAATGGCGAGGCGATCGTCCACCTCGGCCACGTGGTGCCGTTCCTGCCGCTCGCGCGGGTCCTGTCCGGCGCGAGTCTCGCGGGCGCGCGCGGCCAGGTGCACCCGGCGCTCCTCATCGCCGGGGCGGGCGGCACCGCCGCGATCGGGGTCGATCGCATCCTCGGCACCGGCCTGATCGTGCTCCGCCCCCTGCCCGAGCTGTGCCCGGCCGCGCCGTTGCTGGCCGGCGCCACCCTCGACGCCGAGGGAAGCCCGCGCCTGGTGCTGGATCCGGACGGGCTCATCGCCGCGGCCCGCTCGGCCCAGCCGGAGCCGGCCGCGGCCGAGGTCGTCCGATCTCCGATCCTGGTCATCGACGACTCGTTGACCACCCGCATGCTCGAGCAGAGCATCCTGGAGTCGGCCGGCTACAAGGTCGTGGTCGCGGTCTCGGCAGAGGACGCGCTCGAGCGGGCCCGCCGCGAGCGCTTCTCCCTGTTCCTGGTCGACGTCGAGATGCCCGGCATGGACGGATTCTCGTTCGTCGCCACCGTCCAGGCGGATCCGGCGCTGCGCCAGACCCCGTCGATCCTGGTCACCTCGCGCAACGGCGCCGACGACCGCCTGCGCGGCGAGCAGGTCGGCGCGCGGGGATACATCGTCAAGGGCGAGTTCGATCAGGCCGAGCTCCTGCAGCGAATCCGCGCGCTGGTGGGCGCATGAGCGGCCACATCCGCGTCCTGGTGGTCGAGGACTCCACCACGGTGCGCAGGCACCTGTGCTCTGTCGTCGCCCGCGACCCGGAGCTCGAGCTCGTCGGCGAGGCCGAGGACGGCCGCCGCGCCATCGAGCTGTGCCAGCGCCTGCGCCCCGACGTCGTCACCATGGACATGATGCTGCCGATCATGAGCGGGCTGGCCGCGACCGAATACATCATGGCGCACTGCCCGACCCCGATCCTGGTGGTGTCGGCGTCGACCAACCGCGGCGAGCTGTTCCGCACCTACGAGGCGCTGGCCGCCGGTGCGGTCGACGTGCTCGAGAAGCCGCGCGGCGACGAGGGGGAGGGGTCCTGGGAGCCGACCTTCGTCGCCGCGATCAAGCTGGTCTCGCGCATCCGGGTCATCACCCACCCTCGCGGCCGCCTGGGCGCGATGGGCCGGGCCAACCCGAACACCCTCCTGCCCCCGGTGGTCGACGCCCCCGCGGGCGAGCCGACCGCGTGCCAGGTGGTCGCGATCGGCGCTTCGACCGGCGGCCCGGGCGCGGTGGTCACGCTGCTGAAGGCGCTCGGCCCCGACTTCCGCCTGCCGCTCCTGCTCGTCCTCCACATCGCCGAGGGGTTCGGGGCTGCCCTGGCCGACTGGCTCGACGGAGTGACCGAGCGGCGGGTGGTGTACGCGCGAGACGGCGACCCGGTCAGCTCGCTGGCCGGTCGCCTGGCCCTGGCTCCGCCGGGCCACCACCTGGTGGTCCGCGACCGGCGCCTGCGCCTGACCGCCGACCCGGAGCGACACTCGTGCCGTCCGTCGGTGGACGTGCTCTTCGAGTCGATCGCGCGCGAGTACGGGCCGGCCGCGGTCGCGGCGCTCCTGACCGGGATGGGGCGCGACGGCGCGGCCGGGCTGCTCGACATCCGCCGGGCCGGCGGCGTGACGATCGCGCAGGACGAGGAGTCGTGCGTCGTGTACGGCATGCCGCGCGAGGCGGTCGTCCTGGGCGCGGCGGCGCGGGTCCTGTCGCTCGACCAGATCGGCCCGGCACTGATGAGCGCGGCCCGCTCCCAGGGGGCGGCCTCGGGCGGCTCCGGGCAAGGACGCGACCTGCGCGGCGCCGAGGGGAAGGGATGAACGAGGCGGTCCTCATCGTGGACGACAGCATCACGGTCCGCATGGACCTGGCCGACGCGCTGTCGGCGGCCGGCTTCCGCGCGCTGCCGTGCGCCACCATGGCCGACGCGCGCAGCGCGGTCGCCCGCGAGCCGATCGCGGTGATGATCCTCGACGTGCAGCTACCCGACGGCGACGGGGTCGACCTCCTGAAGGAGGTGCGAGGCGCGCCGGAGACCCACGGGATGATCGTGGTCATGCTGTCGACCAGGACCGAGGTCGCCCACCGGGTGCGCGGGCTGCGCACCGGCGCCGACGAGTACGTCGGCAAGCCGTACGACGCCGCGTACGTGGTCTCGCGCATCCGCGAGATGCTGCGCGCCCGCGGCGGGCCGCACGAGCGCTTCACCACGGTGCTCGTCATCGACGACAGCCCGACCTACCGCGAGCAGCTGCGCGAGGCGCTCGAGACGGCCGGCTACGGCGCGATCGTCGCCGGCACCGGCGAGGAGGGGCTGCGCATGGCGGCGGACCAGCAGCCCGGCGCGGTGATCGTCGACGGGGTGCTGCCCGGCATGGATGGCCCGACCGTGATCCGCCGGCTCCGCCTCGACGCCGCGTCGCGCGGGGTGCCCTGCCTGCTGCTCACCGCCTCGGAGGGGACCGAGGCCGAGCTGCGCGCGCTCGACGCCGGCGCCGACGCGTTCGTGCGCAAGCAGGACGACATCTCGATCGTCCTCGCCAAGCTGCGCGCCGTGCTCCGCGCGGCGGCCGCGCCCCAGGGGACGAAGACCGCCAGCCTGCTCGGGCCCAAGAAGATCCTCGCGGTCGACGACAGCCCCACCTACCTGCACGAGCTGGGCAACGCGCTGCGCGGCGAGGGGTTCGACGTGGTGCTGGCCCGGTCGGGCGAGGAGGCGCTCGAGCTGCTCTCGGTGCAGCCTTCGATCGACTGCATCCTGCTCGACCTGCTCATGCCCGGAATGGGCGGGCGCGAGGCCTGCCGGCGGATCAAGGCCGCGCCGGTCGTGCGCGACGTTCCGCTCATCATGCTGACCGCGCTGGAGGACCGCGAGGCGATGATCGAGGGGCTGGCCGCCGGCGCCGACGACTACATCTCCAAGTCGGCCCCGTTCGAGGTGCTGCGCGCCCGGGTGCGCGCCCAGCTGCGCCGCAAGCAGTTCGAGGACGAGACCCGGCGCATCCGCGAGGAGCTGCTGCACAAGGAGCTGGAGGCGGCCGAGGAGCGGGCGGCCCGCGAGATCGCCGAGACCCGCGCCGTCCTGCTCCTCGAGCTCGAGCGCAAGAACGAGGAGCTGGAGGCGTTCAGCTACTCGGTCGCCCACGACCTGCGCGCGCCGCTGCGCGGCATCGACGGCTTCAGCGAGGCGCTGCTGCAGGACTTCGGCGAGGCGATGACCCCGCAGGCCCGCCACTACCTCCTGCGCGTGCGCGCCTCGGCCGAGCGCATGCGCGAGCTCATCGACGATCTGCTCCTCCTGTCGCGGGTCGGGCGCGCCGACCTCAGCCGCGGGCGGGTCAACCTGACCGACATCGCCAGCCAGGTGCTGGCCGAACTGCGCCGCAACGACCCGTCCCGGCGCGTGGTCGGCCGCGTCGAGGAGGGGCTGACCACCGAGGCGGACAGCCACCTCATCCGCGTGGCCTTGGAGAACCTGCTCGGCAACGCGTGGAAGTTCACCTCCAAGGTCGACCCGGGCGAGATCCACGTCGGCACGGTGCAGCACGCCCTGGGCGCGTCGTTCTTCGTGCGCGACAACGGGGCCGGCTTCAACATGGAGTACATCGAGAAGCTGTTCCGCCCGTTCCAGCGGCTTCACCGCGAGCGAGACTTCCCCGGCACCGGCATCGGGCTGGCCACGGTTCACCGTGTGATCGACCGGCACGGCGGCCGGGTCTGGGCCGAGGCCGAGGTCGGGCACGGGGCGACGTTCTTCTTCACGATCCCGCCGGCCCGACGGTAGTCGTCACCTGCCGATCGCGCGCGGGTGCGAGTCGCGCACATCGCCGCGCTGTAGATGCTGTTCCTGATGGTGGGCAGCGCGACCGGCGCGTTCGCGGTCATCGCCGAGCCGGACGCCACCTGCGCCGACCGTCTCTGCACCGACGGCTGTGACGACCAGGGCGGCGGCGGCCCGCCGGTCTGTGACACGTGCATGTGCGCGGCGCCCGGGGTGAGCATCCTCCTTCTACTCGCTGGTCAACCGGTCGAGGGAGCGGGCCGAGGCGCGTCGCCGGCCGCATGCGCCGGCCTGAGGCGGCCGGCCGAACCGGGCTCAACTGCGCGAATTCGCGCCGAGGCGCGCGAGCAAGGCGCGCGAGCGAGGCGCACGGGTCGACAACCGGCGCGCCGACCCGCGGTAGGGTCCGGACATGGCTTCACCGGATCACGACCGCACCCTCGCCATCTGCGATCTCCTGCTCGGCGCCGCCCACGCGGACTCGCACTTCCGCGACGAGGAGCGCGACACGGTGCGGAAGCTCCTGGTCGAGCTGGGCGGCGGCGCGGCGCTGGCGCCCGAGGTGGAGGAGCGGATCGGCTCGTTCGCGGCGGCCGGCTTCGACCTGGCCCGGGCCGCGGCCGCGTTCGCGGGCGATCCGATCGAGGAGAAGCGGAAGCTCCTGCGCCTGGTCAGCGCGATCCACGACGCCGACGAGGAGCTCGATCTCGACGAGGACGCCTTTCTGCGCGGGCTGGCCGGCGCGCTCGAGCTGCCCGACGACGAGCTGAACGGCCTCGCCCTCGAGTTCGAGGTCGAGGAGCTGCGCGAGAGCTACACCGCGCTGCGGAGCGGGCCGCCGCCGATCCCGGACGCCGCGCGCTCGGGCAAGCCGCGCGAGGGCGGCGCGGTGGACGTCGAGCTCGACGACTGAGCGCGGCCGGCTGAACCGACCGCACCGGCGCCGCCCCGAGCGGCGCTTGACAGCCTGCGTGACGTCATGTCAGTACTCATGACATGAAGTCAGCCGCGCCGTATCGATCGCGCCTGCGCGAGGCCCAGGCGGCCGGCACCCGCCAGCGCATCCTCGACGGGGTCGCGGCGATCCTCGAGCGCGGCGACGAGCCGACCTACGCGCTGGTCGCCGGCGAGGCCGGCTGCCAGGAGCGCACCGTCTACCGCCACTTCCCGACCAAGGAGCTGCTGGCCGCGGCGTTCTGGGACTGGCAGTACCAGGTGCTCGGCCCGCGCGACCGCAGCGCGGCGAGCCTGGAGGACCTGTCGAGCCTGGTCGGGCGCGCCTTCCCCGCGTTCGACCGGCGGGCCGCGCTGGTCCGCGCCATGCTGCACACCCGGCACGGCAAGGACGCGCGCCTGAGCGAGAACGCCGCGCGCAAGGCGATGACCCTGCGCTGCGTGGACCACGAGCTGCCCGACGTCGATCCGGTCACCCGCCGCCGGGTCGCGGCCGCCACCCAGCTCCTGTTCTCGGCGTCGGCGTGGGAGGTCCTGCGCGACTACTGGTCGATGAACGGGACCGAGGCGGCCGCCACGGTCCAGCTGGCCATGTCCTGCCTGTTCGAGGGAGCCCGGCGGAGCGGCAAGCGCCCGCGCTCGCGCCGCCCCGCGCCCGCCACCCGATCCTGACCGCGAGGAACCCGTGCTGCTTCACCTCTCCTTCACCGCCCGCGATCCCGAGCGGGTCGCCGCCGTCGTGGCGGTCTGGCTGGAGGGCACCCAGCTCATCGAGCTCACCACGCCGGAGCTCCTGCCCGACTACGTCGCGCTGTACGGCCCGGCCGGGCGCGAGGGGCTCGATCGGTCGCTGCGCGCCGTCGAGGCACACATCCGCGCGGCCGGCCCGGGACACTGATCGCCGCGCCCGATCGGCATGCCACTCTGGCAGGCCCGGCATCACGCTCGCGACGGAGTGGCGCTCGACGGCGGCGCGCGGCCATGCAGCCGCGCGAAACTCCGCGACGCGGCGGCTGGCACCGGGCTTGAAGAGGACCTGGGCAACCATGCTGGTCCGCCTGCTCGAGCACCATCAGCGCCTGCTCCGCGTCGCCGCCGTCGCGGTGTGCGCGCTGGCGGGCGCGCGCGCGGCGCTGCACGTGTTCGACGCCATGGACGGGACGCCGGCCGCCTGGGCGGCCGAGCCCCCGAAGCGCGCGCCGAGCGCCGGCGCGGCCGTCGCGGCGCCGACCGCCGCGAGCAAGTCGGGCGCGGCCCTGGTCGAGCGCAACCTGTTCTGCTCCGACTGTGTCGCGCCGCCCGACGGCGCGGTCGGTCCGGTCGCGCCGGCGTCGTCCGAGCCGCCGGTGACCGCGCTGCCGCTCCACCTCATCGCCACCCACGTCGCCACCGCCGGGCCGGGCCGATCGTCGGCCATGGTGCTCGACGGCGCGTCGTCCAACCAGGGCGCGTACCGGATGGGCGAGCACCTGCCCGGGGCCGGGTCGATCGTCAGGATCGGCGGGCGCTCGATCGACTTCGAGAACCCGGCCGCCGGACGGGTGGAGCGGCTCGCCATCGCCGAGCCGGCCGCGCCGAAACCGCCCGGGCCGGCCGCCGAGCAGCCCGGCGACGACGCGCCGCCGGCGAACCGCCGCGACCGCGCGGCCGACCCGGAGCTCAAGGCCGCGCTCGACGCCGGGGTTCGCGCGATCGACGAGACCACCTTCGAGGTGGACCGCGGCCTCATCGAGAGCGTCATCGCGCGCCCGCAGTCGGCGGCGCGCGGGGCGCGGGTGGCGCTGCGCGATGGCGGCCTGCGCCTCTCCGCCGTGCGGCCCGACTCGGCCCACGCCCACCTCGGCCTGAAGAGCGGCGACACCATCCTGGCGGTGAACGGTGTCGAGCTGTCCAGTCCCGACAAGATGCTCGAGGCGGTGACCGCGCTGCGCAACGAGAGCAACATCTCGCTCTCGATCACCCGGCGCCGCGAGCCGGTCACGCTCACCTATCGAGTCCGCTGAGCCGGCCGGGACCGCGCGGGTGCTCCGGCGCCGGCGACGAGGGTTTCCCGGCCAGTCCGGATGCTGCATCCTCCTCGGCGGAGATGTCTCACCCCGCTCACCCCGCTCACCCCGCTCACCCGGCCGCGCCGGCGAGCCCCGCACCCTGCTGCGCCCACGGCGAGGCCCATCCCGCCCCCACTGACGGCGACGGCTCGCATGCCATCGCTCGCCGCTGGGTCTGCCCGATGGATCCGGACGTGGAAGCGGACCGGCCCGGCGTCTGCCCGAGGTGCGGGATGGCGCTGGAGCCGGCCCTGCCCGCCGCGCCGGCCGCCGCGTGGACCTGCCCGATGCACCCGGAGATCGTGCGCGACCGGCCCGGCGCCTGTCCGATCTGCGGGATGGCGCTCGAGCCGCGCGCCGCGGCCACCGACGAGAACCCCGAGCTCGCCGACATGCAGCGGCGCCTCCTGGTCTCGGCGCTGGTGACCGCGCCGCTGCTCCTCATCACCATGGGCGAGATGTTCGCCGGCCGCTCGCTCCTCCCGCTCGCCGGCGGCGCGCGCCCGCTCATCGAGCTGGCGCTGGCCTCGCCCGTGGTCCTGTGGGGCGCCTGGCCGTTCTTCGCCCGCGGCGTCGCGTCGGTGCGGACCGGCCACCTCAACATGTTCACGCTCATCGCCCTCGGCGTCGGGGTCGCCTACGGCTTCAGCGCGGTCGCCGCGCTGGTCCCCGGGATCGTGCCGGCCGCCTTTCGCGCCGGCGGGCACCCGCCGCTCTACTTCGAGGCCGCGGCGGTCATCGTCACCCTGGTCCTGTTCGGTCAGGTCATCGAGCTGCGCGCGCGCGGGCGCACCGGGGCGGCGCTGCGCGCCCTGCTCGGCCTGCAGCCGGCCACCGCCCGGCGCATCGAGCCGGACGGGCGCGAGACCGACGTGGCGCTGGCCGAGGTGCGGGTCGGCGACCTCGTGCGGGTCCGCCCGGGCGAGCGCGTGCCGGTCGACGGCGTGGTCACCGACGGCGGCAGCGCGGTCGATCAGTCGATGGTGACCGGCGAGCCGATCCCGGTCGACAAGCAGATCGGTGATCCGCTGGTCGGCGGCACCATCAACGGGACCGGCGCGCTGGTCGTGCGCGCCGAGAAGGTCGGCGCCGACACCCTGCTCGCGCGCATCGTCGCGATGGTGGCCGAGGCCCAGCGCAGCCGTGCGCCGGTGCAGAGGCTGGTCGACCGGGTCGCGCGGGTGTTCGTCCCGGCGGTGATCGCCGCCGCCGCCCTCGCCTTTGCGGTGTGGGCAGCGTTCGGGCCCGAGCCGCGCCTGGCCCACGGGCTGGTCGCCGCGGTCGCCGTGCTCATCATCGCCTGCCCGTGCGCGCTCGGCCTGGCCACGCCGATGTCGATCATGGTGGCGACCGGGCGGGCCGCGTCGGTCGGGGTCCTCTTCCGCGGCGCCGAGGCGATCGAGCTGCTCCGCGCGGTCGACACCCTGGTGGTCGACAAGACCGGCACCCTGACCGAGGGGAAGCCGGCGCTCACCCGGGTCGAGGTCCTGCCCGGCGGCCCGGTCGATCAGGACGAGCTCCTGTCGCTGGCCGCGTCGATCGAGCGGGCCAGCGAGCACCCGCTGGCCGCGGCGATCGTCGCCGGGGCCGCCGCGCGTGGGATCGCCCTGGCGCCGGCCACCGGGTTCGAGTCGCGCACCGGCATGGGCGTGACCGGCGCGGTCGGCGGCCGTCGGGTCGCGCTCGGCACCGCCGCGCTGCTGGCCGAGCTCGGCGCCGACCCGGCCGGGCTGCGCGAGCAGGCCGAGGCGCTGCGCGCCGACGGACAGACCGTCCTCCTCGCCGCGGTGGACGGGCGCGCCGCCGGCCTGGTCGCGGTCGCGGATCCGATCCGCGCCACCACCCCCGAGGCGATCGCCGCGCTCCGCCGCGACGGCCTCCGCGTGGTCATGCTGACCGGCGACAGCGCCACCACCGCCGCCGCGGTCGCCGGCCGGCTCGGCATCGACGAGGTCATCGCCGAGGTGCTGCCCGACCAGAAGGCCGACGCGGTCGCCCGACTCCAGGCCGAGGGGCGCATCGTGGCCATGGCGGGAGACGGCATCAACGACGCGCCCGCCCTGGCCCGCGCCCACGTCGGCATCGCGATGGGCACCGGCACCGACGTGGCCATGGAGAGCGCGGAGGTCACCCTGGTCACCGGCGACCTGCGCGGCATCGCGCGCGCGCGGCGGCTCTCGCGCGCCACCATGCGCAACATCGCGCAGAACCTGTTCCTCGCGTTCGTCTACAACGCGGCCGGCGTCCCGATCGCGGCCGGGGTCCTCTACCCGCTGACCGGCGCGCTGCTCAGCCCGATGCTGGCGGCCGCGGCGATGAGCCTGAGCTCGGTCTCGGTCATCGCCAACGCGCTGCGCCTGCGCCGCGCCGCGGTGTAGCGGCCTCCGCTCAGAAGGTCGAGCCGACCGTGAGGAGCGCGGTCAGCGGCGCACCCGGGGTGAAGTGCACGTCCTCGACCAGCTCGGCGGTCGGCGACACTCGCGACTCGTCGGCGAACTGCGCCTCGCGCCACTCGCTGTCGAGCAGGTTGAGGAGCGTGAAGGTCGTCTCGAACATGCCGATCTTGTGCGACGCGACCAGGTCGAAGATCAGGTACCCGTCGGCGGTCAGGCTGCCGTCGTCGTTGGCCGGTCGGTCGCCGATCCCGCGCGCGCGCAGCGACACGAAGCTGGGCCCGTGCAGCGCGGTCACCCCTCCGCCGCCGGTCAGGCGCGGCGCCAGCGCCAGCGCCCCGCCGTTGCCCCGGTTGGCGACCAGCTCCGAGCGGGCCAGCGCGATGTTGGCGTCGACCGCCAGCCACGGCATCGGCGTCCACGACGCGCTCAGGTCGGCGCCGAACCGGCGGGTCGCATCCGACGGCTCGGTCCCGCCGTTGTCGCCGCTCCACACCTGCTCCGAGTCGAGGTTGAGGTACCAGAACGCCGCCGCCGCCTCCATCCCGTCGACCGGGCGCAGCCGGGCGCCGGTCTCGGCGCCGAACGCGCGCGCCACCGAGCCGCGCCCGCCGGTCGACACCGCCGAGCGCGCGTCGTTGGAGTGGAAGCCGAAGCCGGCGTTGGCGAACAGGTCGACCCGCTCCATCGGCCGCACGATGGCGGACAGCTTGGGGCTGACGATCGCGCGCTGGGCGGTCCCGCCGGTGGTCATCGGCGTGAGCGCGGTCTCCGGATCGAGATCCTCGATGTCCCAGACGAACTCGTCGATGCGCAGGCCGCCGGTCAGCTGCAGCCACGAGGTCGGCGACACGTCCTCCTCGGCGTAGGCGGCCAGGTTGCGGATCGCGCCGGAGGTGTGGTTGCACGGGTTCATGTTCTCGAAGCAGTCGGACAGGCGCATGCGGGCCGAGTCGTGCCACAGGCTGGCGGTGACGTCGTCGGCGCGCACCTGCGCCCCGGCGGTGATGAGAGCCGGCGCGCCCAGCACGGTGTGGAGCCGGCGGTAGGTCGCGCTGGTCCCGTACAGCCGGCGGTCGTCGGTCTGCTCGATCTGGTCGCCGTTGGTGGTGTCGCGCGCGAACAGGGTGAAGTTCGAGTAGAGCCGCAGGCGGTAGTCGACCAGGTAGGCCAGGAGCGACCAGTGCCCCTTCTCGGCGTCGCCCAGGTCGTAGCTGAACCCGAGGCTGGTCCGCGACGACGCGCCCCCCTCGGTCGGGTCGATGGCGTCGAAGCGGTCGAGCCGCCCGGCCGCCACCTCGAGGGCCGGGATCTGACCGGACTGGTTCCAGCGCGCGCCGTACGAGTTGACGGTGACGCCGACGTCGCCACCGCCGAGCGGCGCCGTCCACCGGGCCATGGTCGCGTAGCGGCGGAAGTTCTGCCCGTCGAGGAACGGGCCGTCGGTCGAGCTCATCTCGGCGGCGACCAGCGTCTTGCCGAGTGGCATGTCCGGGCTGGCCATCCCGACCAGGCGCGAGGTGGGCCGGTCGAACGCGACCGGGCCACCCAGCTCGGTCCCACCGGTCAGCCACACGCCGGCGCTGCCGCCGGGGACCTTGTCGATCGTCTTCATCTCGATCGCTCCGGCGGTGTAGAAGTCGCCGTAGCGGGCCGAGTACGGGCCCTTGTGGACGTCGAGGGTCGCGATCGTCTCCGGGATGATCCAGTGCGAGTCGGCGTAGCCCTGGCCGTGGCCGTGGCTGGTCAGGTTGACCGGCACCCCGTCGACGAACAGGGCGACGTCGGTGCCGTGGTCGGCGTCGAAGCCGCGCAGGAAGTACTGGTCCGACTTCCCGCCGCCGGCGTGCTGGGCCACCACCAGGCCGGGCGCCTGGCGCAGCACGTCGGACGGCTGGGTGCGCGGCCGCCGGCGCAGCTCCTTCTCGGTGAAGTGAACCGACGAGGCCGACTCGGGTGGAGGCCGCCCCTCGATCTCGATCACCTCGCCGGCCGCCTCGCCGATGGTGATCGGCTCCGGGTCGGTGGCGGCGGGCGCGTCGGATGCCGGCGGGTCGGATGCCGGCGGGTCGGACGGCTTCTCCGGCGCCGGCGCCGGAGAGGATGCGACCGGCGGGGCCGGCGGCTGGGCGCCGGCCGGGATGGACCGGGCGGCGGAAACGGCGCACACGACGAGGCCAGCGCGGACCGCGGCGCTCCGCTGGGAGCGAACGGATCTCGATCGACTGGCCCATGCACTCGATGGCATGGACTCCTCCTGGAAACGAGAGATGACGGCGCGCACGACCGCGTCGGCGACGGATCCGACGCTGTCGTGCGAGGTGCTAGGTGGACTGGGGAGGCGCCAGGTCCACTGGTGGTGCGCGAGAGCCGTGCGCGCGGCGACGAGCCGCGGCGCGGAGAGAGTCGTCGGGTGCGCGCGGGGCGGCGGAGTCGATCGCCTGGCCCGGGACCGGCAGCGCGGGCGGCTCGCCCTCGAGGACCGCCACCCCGAGGTGCTCGGGCGCGCCGCTGCCGTGCTCGAGGGGCGACTCGCGCCCCCCGGGTCCACCGTGGTGGTGATGCCCGCGGTGGGGATGAGGGTGGTCGTGAGTCGCGGCGTCGTCGGCGAGATCGCGCGGCGCGGCGCCCTGCCCGGCCAGCGCGGCGCGGCTGGCGAGGGCGCGGTGCCGGCGGGCCTGGATCCGCTGGTGGGCGCGCTCGTGGGCGGCGGCGACCTCGCGCTCGAGCCGCTCCTCGACCGCCTCCCGCCGGTGGACGAGGGCGTGGAGCCCGGGCACCACCGCCCAGGTCAGCGCCATCGCGACCAGGCAGGCGCTCGCCCCCCGCATCCGGCGGGAATCGAGGCGGCGGGGGGTCATCGCGAATCGCACGGACGAGCGGATATTCGCCGACCGGCGCCGGTTGGATTGCCAGTTCGCGGACGACTCCACCTTTGTCGATACAACACTTCGCAACTGCTCGTGGTTTTCGCCGGCCTGGCGAGCCCCGGGCGATCGCGTCACGGCCGGGGCGGTCGGACCGGCGCCCCGAATGGCCCCCGCGGACCCGCGGCACGCGGCGCGCGGAACGCCGCCGCCTCCGCCAGCGTAGAGTTCGATCATGCTGCTGGCGCAGATCACCGACCTCCACGTCACCCTGCCCGGGAAGATGCTGGACAGCCGCTACCACACCGCCGACCACCTCGAGCGGGCGGTCGCCCACCTGCTCGCGCTCGACCCGCGGCCGGACGCGGTGGCGATCACCGGTGATCTGGTCGACGCCGGCTCTCCCGCCGAGTACGCCCGCCTGCTCGAGCTCCTCGCGCCGCTGCCGGTGCCGATCTACGTGGTGCCGGGCAACCACGACGAGCGCGAGGCGCTGCGCGCCGCGTTCGGCCCGCGCGGCTACCTGCCGGCCGAGGGCTTCCTCAGCTACGCGGTCGAGCTCGGTCCGCTCCGGCTGATCGGCCTCGACACCAACATCCCCGGCGCGGCGGGCGGGCGGCTGTGCCCGGAGCGCCTGGCGTGGCTCGACGCGTGCCTGGCCGGGGCGCCCGACCGCCCGACCGTCATCCTCCAGCACCATCCGCCGTTCGCCACCGGCATCGAGCAGATGGACGCGATGGGCCTCGAGGGCATCGACGGCCTCGCCGAGGTGGTGTCCCGCCACCGACAGGTCGAGCGGATCCTGTGCGGGCACGTCCACCGCCCGATCACGCGCCGCTTCGCCGGGACCGTGGCCACGGTCTGCCCGAGCACCGCTCACCAGGTCGGGCTGGACCTTCGCCGGCCCGGCGGCCTCGCCATCGTGCGCGAGCCGCCCGCCTGTGCGCTGCACGCCTGGAGCCAGGAAACTGGCCTGGTCTCGCACATGAGCTACATCGGCTCGCACGGCCCGGTCGACGTGGTGGCCGGGGTCGGGTCCTGAGCGGCTTCGACGCGACGAATACTGGACGCGAGGCCGGTTGCGGGTCCTGATCCGACGATCGGCATGAAGGTCCTGCTCTCGCTGCTGTTCCTGGCCGCCGCCTGCGCGCCCGCCGCCGCGCCGGCGGACCCGACTCACCCGGCGTCGGCCGGCGCCCCCACCGGGCGCCTGGCCGGCCCGCCGCCCAGCTTCGCGGATGCCCCGCGCGCGGCCGATCTGCCTCCCGCCGCGCCGGCCCCGGCTGGCGCCCACCATCATCACCATGGCCAGAGCCAGGGGCGCGGCGCCCCGCCGCCCGCGCCCCGCGCCCCGCGACCGGCGCCGACCGGGAAGCCATGAGGCGGGCCGGGCGATGCACCGCGGTCGCCCTCTGCCTGGCCGCGGCCGGCTGCGCGCCGTCGCGCGGGGCGCTGTTCGGCCCGGTTCGCGGCGAGGTCGAGCGCCGGGTCGGGGTGGACGTGGCGTGGCACGAGTCGGCCACCGACGCGCGGGTCCCGGCGGCGGTGCGCGCCCTCATCGCTCGCCCGCTCGATCGCGACGCCGCGGTGCGCATCGCGGTCGCCATGAGCCGGCGACTGCAGGCGTCGTACGAGGAGCTCGGGCTGGCCGCGGCCGACGTGGCCGAGGCGACCGTGCTCCATCCGCTCGAGGTCGACCTCTCGCACCGGGTCGCCCTGTCCGGGCCGGGCAGCGAGACCGAGCTCGAGGCGACCCAGGACATCCTGTCGCTCCTGCAGCTGCCCCAGCGCCGCGCGATCGCCGGCGCCGCGGTCAGGGCGGCGCGGGCCCGCGCGGTCGCCGCCACCGTCGAGCTGGTCGCGCGCGTGGAGTCGGCCTACTACGGCGTGGTCGCCGCCGAGCAGACCCGCGAGCTGCGCCGGACCGCGTTCGCCGCGGCCACCGCGTCGGCCGACCTGACCGAGCGCATGCACCGGGCCGGTGGCGCCACCGACCTGGCCCTGGTCCGCGATCGCGATCAGCGCGAGCAGGCCCGCCTCGACCTGGCCGGCGCCGAGCTCGACGCGGAGACCCGGCGAGAGGAGCTGAACCAGCTGCTCGGCCTGCACGGCGACGCGACCCGCTGGTCGGTGGTCGCTCGCCTGCCGGAGCCGCCGGCCGCGCCGCCGGCGCTCGACGACCTCGAGCGCGACGCGGTGGCCGCCAGCCTCGACCTGGCCGCGCTGCGCGCCGACGCCGAGGCGGCGGCCGGGCGGGTGTCGTACGCGCGCGTTCGCACCGTCCTGCCCGAGCTCGGCGCCGGGGTGGCGGTGTCGCGGCGCGACGACGGCGAGTGGGAGGCGGGGCCGGCCCTGCGCATCGGCCTGCCCCTGTTCGACTGGCAGTCGGGACCGCGCGCCCGGGCCCACGCCCAGCTCCGCCGGGCCCAGGACCTCCTCGCCGCGACCGCCGTCGAGCTCCGCGCCGCGGCGCGGGCCGCGCGCCAGCGGGCCCTGGTCGCCCACGCCGAGGCCCGCCACCTCGGGGCGGTCATCCTGCCGCTGCGCCAGCGCCTGCTCGAGGAGACGCTGCTCCAGTACAACGCGATGAACGCGAGCGCCTTCGAGCTGCTGGTGGCCCGCCGCGCCCAGGCCGACGCGGGACGGCAGTACATCGACTCGCTGCGGCGCTACTGGGTGAGCGCGGCCGAGGTGGCGGCGCTGCGGAGAGGCGTCATGATCGATCCTCGCGGCGGCGACCCGGGCCGATCGGGCGCGGCCACTCCGTCGGTCCAGGGGCACTGACTCATGAGCATCACGCGACGCACGGTCCTCACCTCGACCCTCGCCGCCGGTGGCGCGGTGATCGGCGGCCGGCTGGCCGCCGCCCAGGGGCCGCACGGCGGCCACGCCGCGCCGAAGAAGCCGGCGCCCGCCCACCCCGCGCCCGGCGTGGCGGTGCCGGCCGCGCCGCGCGTCCTCACCCGCGGCCGCGCGGTCAAGGGCGAGAGCTACCAGCCGGTGGTGATGCCGAACGGCTGGACCCTGCCGTTCGAGCGCCGGGGCGGGGTCAAGGTCTTCCACCTCGTGGCCGAGCCGGTCGACCACACCATCGCGCCCGGCCTCGACATCCAGACCTGGGGCTACAACGGCTCGACGCCGGGCCCGCTCATCGAGGCGGTGGTCGGCGATCGAGTCCGCATCTACGTCGAGAACCGCCTGCCCGAGGCGACCACCGTCCACTGGCACGGCATGTTCGTGCCCAACGGCATGGACGGGGCCGGCGGCATCACCCAGGACCCGATCCCACCCGGCAAGACCTACGCGTACGAGTTCACCCTCGGCCGGGCCGGCACCTTCCTCTATCACCCGCACTACGACGAGATGGTGCAGATCGCGCTCGGCATGGCCGGCATGTTCGTGGTCCATCCGCGTCGCGGCGCCGGCGGCCGGCGCGTGCGCGACTACGGGCTCATCGCCCACGAGTGGAAGATCGAGCCGGGCGCGCGCCGGCCCGACCCGATGGCGATGAACGACTTCAACGTGCTCACCTTCAACAGCGTCGCGTTCCCGGCCACCGAGCCGCTCATCGCCGAGGTCGGCGACCTGGTCCGGATCCGCTTCGGCAACCTCGGGCCGATGGACCACCACCCGATCCACCTGCACGGCCACGCGTTCGAGGTGGTCCACACCGACGGTGGACCGGTGGCCAGGGCGGCGCGCTGGCCCGAGACCACCGTGCTGGTGCCGGTCGGATCGGTCCGCGTGGTCGAGCTCACCGCCGGCGCGCCCGGCGACTGGCCGATGCACTGCCACATGACCCATCACGTGATGAACCAGATGGGCCACCGCAGCGCCAACCTGATCGGCGCCGACGTGCGCGGCGTCGACCGCGACATCGGCGCGCTGGTGCCCGGCTACATGACCATGGGGCAGACCGGGATGGCCGGGATGGCCGGCATGGCGCTGCCGCGCAACGCGATCTCGATGAGCGGCGCGCCCGGCCCGTTCGGCTTCATCGACATGGGCGGCATGTTCACCCTGCTGAAGGTGCGCCGGCGCCTCGATGGCACCGACGATCCGGGCTGGTACGACCACCCGAGTGGGTCCGTCGCGGTCGAGGCCACCGCCGACGCGCTGGCCCGCGATCGAGTCGGCGACCCGCCCCGCAAGAAGCGCGCGCGCCGACCCTGACCCGCGGCGCGCGTCGCCGACCGACCCGCCGTCGGTGGCTCGCCTACCCACAGGGGGTGAGAAGATCCGCGCATCCGTCGCCGCTTCGCGCCCCGGCGCGGCCGATCGCGATCGTTCGCTTGCGCCCCGGCCGTCGGCTGGCGATCCTGTTCCTGGGCAAGCGGCGGGGGGAGCGACTGGAATGCGGGGGTGGATCGGCGCCCGCACCGGCGAGCGATTCGCCGGTGGCGGCGAGATGGCGGTGCATGCGGGCCGGCGACCGACGCCCCCTCCACGCG
The DNA here is from genome assembly GCA_035489015.1 of Kofleriaceae bacterium. Lineage (GTDB taxonomy): Bacteria > Myxococcota_A > Polyangia > Haliangiales > Haliangiaceae > DATFRY01. The sequence goes on from DATHKR010000056.1 coordinate 67,490, forward strand.
CCAGAGCGCTCGGGCTCCGGTTTTCGGTCCGGGAGCTGACGTTCCGGCCGATTCAGGAGAAAGGCGCGTCGCCGGGGCGGCGCGCTCGGTCGGTCGAACGATGGGGAGGAAAATGTGCTTCTGAGCGAGTCCTATGTGTCCGCGTCGCGCGAGGCGTCGTCCATCGCGCTCGAGGTGCCGGATCCGGCCGTCGCGTTCGTCGTCGCGCTCGAGCGACGACTGCCGGTGATGCGCGGCTCACAGCCGGTGCGCGCCGCGCTGCTCGGCCGCGGGCGCCTCTCGGTCATCGGCGGCGCGGTCGTGATGACGATCGGCGCGGGCGTCGCCGGTCTGCCGGCGCTGGCCGGCTGTGTCCTCGGCCTCGGCGCGCTGTCGTACTCGGCGATGGTCCTTCGCCACCTGTTCCGTCCGGACCTGTTTCGCCTGCTCTACGGCCCGCTCGGGCCGCCGCTCCGCCCGGAGGTGAAGCCGAGCGAGCTCGGGCCGCCCGAGATCCACGCCGCCTATCTGGAGATCCTGCGCGCCCACGAGGACGTGCGGGTCGCGCTGGTCCGCAGCCCCGGGATCCTCGAGCCGCTGCGCGACGCGTACGAGCGGCTGAGCGAGCTGGTCCAGGCAGCCGGCCGCGTGGGGCGGCGAGGCAACGCGCTCCAGACCTACCTGGGCAGGTTCTGTCCCGATGGCATCGAGGCGGACGCGGCCCGGCTCGAGACCAGGATGGCCGACACCGGCGACGAGGAGGCGGCCGCGGCGTTTCGCCAGGCGGCGCGGGCGCGCCGCAAGCAGCTCGAGCTCTATCACCAGATCGACGGGCTCTACGATCGGGTGAAGGCCAGGCTGGCCCTGGTGGCGTCGTTTCTCGGCGCGGTCGGGGCGCTGGTGGTCAAGCTGCACGTGCTCGATCTCGAGCAGGTCGAGGCGGCCGGAAGCAGCATCTCGGACCACCTCGACCTACTCCGGGGAGACCTCGAGGTCCTGGAGTCGAGCCTCGAGGGCGCGCTCTGCAGCTGACCGGCGTCGCCCGGCCGCCGCCGCCGGCGCATTTCGCGGGCGCGGTGCTACCATCGACCGGCTTCGGCCGTCGCTCCCCGCGCCATGGAGAAGGAAAAGTCACCGGCCGCCGGCCGGGTGCGAAACGACCAGACGCAGGTCCTCGACGACTCTGACCTGGTCGAGGTCGACCCCGGCGGCCCCGACGCGATCGACAGCGGCTGGATCGCGGCGAACGGCCGCGCGGCCGCGCCGGCGGCCGTCGCAGACGACACCGACCACGCCGACGAGGATCGACCGACGCTCGCGCGGCCGGTGGCGGAGACCGCGCCAGCCGGCACCCGCGCCGGCAAGCCGGCGGGCGGCGCGGCGCGGGCGAACGGAGATGCCGCGGCGAGCCCCGAACCGCACGCGGTCCGCGCGACGCGGGCCGGCCGCGAGTCGGACGCGGATCGCGGCGCGGTCGACCCCGCCCGCGCGACCCGAGACGCGCGCCCGACCGATCGCGCCCGGCCGGATCGCGGCGCGCCCGTGCGGGCGGACCAGGCCGCGGCGCTGGTCGATCGCGCGGCTCCGGTCGATCGCGCGGCTCCGGTCGATCGCGCGGCGCCGGTCGATCGCGAATCCGGCGCGGTCGACCCCGCCCGCGCGACCCGAGACGCGCGCCCGACCGATCGCGCCCGGCCGGATCGAGGCGCGCCCAGGCGGGCGGACCAGGCCGCGGCGCCGGTCGATCGCGCGGCTCCGATCGATCGCGCGCCCTCGGTCGAGCTCGAGCCGTCGTTCTGGGCGGCGGCGGAGGAGGCCAGCGCGCCGGCTCGCGGCTCGGGATCGGCCGGCGGCGATCCGGATCCGACCGCGGCGCCTGCTTCCTTCTGGCGGGAGGACCCGATCGCGACGGCCCGCGCGCCGGAGCCGGTCGCCGACCGCGAGGCGGAGCCCGGCTGGATCGCCGACCGCGAGGCGGAGCCGGGCTGGGCCGCCGACGCCGACGGCGCCGCGCCGTCCACCGACGAGGAGCGCTGGACCCGCGAGGCCGACGCGCTGGCCGCGGCGCAGCCGACTCGCGCGGCGCTGCTGCTTTCGTTCTGCGCCCGCCGCGCCCTCGATCGGTCGGCGGACCTGGCCGCGGCTGGTCAGGCGATCACGCGGGCGGCCGAGCTCGCGCCGCAGGCCCGCTTCGTCGCGATGGCCCGGCGGTGGATCGCCGAGCACGGCGACGACCCGGCCGAGGTGCTCGCCGCGGCCACCGCCGAGATGCCGCTGGCCGGCGAGGCGATCGAGCGCGCCCTGCTCCTGTGGCAGATCGCCGCCATCGAGCAGCACGCGAGCGGCCGCCCCGACCGCGCGGCTGGCACGCTGCGCGATCTGGTCGCCCTCGATCCCCAGGACCTCGGCGCTCAGCTCGCGCTGGCCGGCCTGGCCGCGGGGCAGAAGAGCTGGCGCGCCGCGGCCGAGGCGTGGGAGACGGTGGCGACGCGGACCGACGATCTGGCCGCGCGCGCCGCGCTCCACACCGCCGCGGCCAGCGCGCGCGAGTGCTTCCTGACCGATCGCGCGGGGGCGCGGGCCGCGCTGGAGCGCGCGCTCGAGGCCGACGACCGCGGCGCCGCGACCCAGGCCGCGCTCGAGTCGCTCCAGCTGCGCGCCCGGGCCTGGCCCGAGTACGCCCGCCTGCTCGTGCTCGAGGCCGAGCGGGTCGGCGATCTCGAGCCGCGGCTCGGCTACCACGAGCGCGCCGCCGACATCCTGTGGGAGTGCCTGGCCGACGGGCCGGCCGCGGCGGCGTCGTACCAGCGCGCCGCCGCCCTGGCGCCGGACGACGTGATGGCGCCCGGCAAGCTGGCCGCGCTCTACGAGCAGGACGGTCGCTACCCCGAGCTGGTCGCGGTCTACGAGCAGCTGGCCGGGCGCATCGCGGACCCGACCCGGCGAGCCGGGGTGCTGCTCCGGCTCGGCACGCTGTACGAGAGCCGGCTCGACCGCGCCGACGACGCGCTGCGCTCCTACCGCAAGGCGCTCGAGGCCGCGCCGACCCTGGCCGCGGCCGCGCAGGCGCTCGCCGCTCACTACCAGGCGCGCGGCCGCTGGGCCGACCTCAACGCGCTCCTCCTGGTCGAGGCCGACCGGCTGGTCGAGCCGGCCCAGCGCGCGGCGCGCTACGCCGCCATCGCCGAGCAGCGCGAGGTGAACCTCGGCACCGGCGACGAGGTGGTAGCGCTGTACGAGCGCGCGCTGTCCCTCGACCCGGCCCAGGCCGCGGCGCTCGACGCGCTCGACCGCATCTACCGCGCGCGCGCCCGCTGGCACCCGCTGGCCGCGCTCCACGAGCAGCAGCTGGCCCACGCGCGCGATCCGCGCCGGGTCCGCGCGCTGCGCCTGGCGCTGGCCTCGCTCTATCAGGAGCACCTGGCCGCGCCCGAGCGCGCCGCCGCCCACCTGCGCGCCATCCTCGGCGCGGCCGATGCCGAGCCGGCCGAGGAGGACTTCGCGACCACGGCCGCGCTGGGTCGAGCGCTGGCCGAGGCCGGTCTTTGGCCGGATCACGTGGAGGTGCTGGAGCGCCAGGCCGCGCTGCTCGGCGACGAGGACGACGCGATCGCCACCCTCTACCGCGCCGCCACCGTCGTCGAGAACCGGCTGCACGACCCGCGCCGGGCGCTGGCCGCGTACCAGCGGGTGCTCGAGCGGGCGCCGGCGCACGGGCAGGCGCTCGACGCGATCCTGCGCCTCCACCGGGCCGAGTCGCGCTGGGAGGACCTGGTGGCAGCCGAGCGCCGGCTGCTCGCCACCGCCGGGCGCGCCGAGGAGGCCGCCGCGATCCTCTACCGGATCGGCCAGATCGCCGACGAGCAGCTCGGCCACGCCGACGACGCCATCGCGGCCTACGAGGAGGCGCTGACCCGACTGCCCTCCTACCGGCTCGCCCGGGTCGGCCTCGAGCGGCTCCTGCGGGCCAGGGGGCGCTACCGCCGGCTGGCCGATCTCCTCGAGCAGCAGGCCGCCGCCGCGGGCGACGCGATCGACCGGGCCCGGGTCCTGTGTCAGGCCGCGCTGCTGCGCGAGCTTCACCCGGACGATGCCGCGGACAGCGACGACGCGGACAGCGACGACGCGGACGATGCCGACGCGGAGGACGTCGACCTCGACGCCGGCGCCGACGCGGAGAGCGACGACGCCGGCGCGGAGAGCGACGACGCCGACGCGGGGAGCGACGCCGACGCCGAGAGCGACGACGCCGAGCTCGCCGCCCCCGACCGCATCCACCCAGAGGACTCCGCCCACCTCCCGCACCTCGACGCCGCGCGCGGCCTCTACCAGCGCGCCCTCGCCTCCTCGCCCGGCTTCCCGGCCGCTCTCTGGGGCCTCCACCGCATCGGCGATCGCTGCGGCGACTGGGCCGGCGCGGCCGCCGCCCTCGAGGAGCTGGCCGCCAGCGCGAGCCATCCGCTGGCTCGATCTCGCCTGCTGCTCCGCCTCGCCCTCCTGGTCGAGCTGAGGCTCGACCGGCCGGATCGCGCCGCCGAGCTGCTCGGTGAGGCGCTCGCCCTGGCGCACGATCCGTCGGCGCTGCTCGATCGCCTGCGCGTGGCGCTCGCCGGCGCGCACGGCGACGCCACTCCCTGGCTGGAGCCGGCCGCGGCCGCCACCAGCGATCCGCGCCTGGCCTCGGGGCTCCTCCGCATGCGCGCCGCGGTGCTCGAGTACGGCGCGACCGGCGCGGGCGCCGACCAGCCCCGACCGTCCCGCGCCGCCGCGGCCGACGCCTACGAGGCCGCGCTGGGCCAGGGCAGCGATCCGCGCGCGCTCGAGGGGCTGGCCCGCAACCTCCCCGCCGGGCAGGAGGCTCGCCTGGGCGAGGCGCTGCTCGCTCGCGGCCGGCTGGTCCGCGACGGCTCGACCCGCGCCCTCCTGCTCTGCTCGGCCGGCGCCCTGTTCGAGCACGCCGCCCGGGTGAGTGACGCCGAGGGCGCCTACGGCGAGGCGCTCACCGCGACCCCCGACTTTCTCCCCGCGCTGGCCGGCCGCAAGCGGCTGCGCGAGCAGGACGGCGACTGGGGCGGAGCCGCGGCGCTGTGCGCCGAGATGGGCGCCCTGGCCCGCGATCGCGACAACCGGGTCGAGCTGTTCGAGGAGGCCGCGCTCCTGTCGCTCGACCGGCTCGGTGATCTGGCCGCCGCCGCCCAGCACTACCGCTCGGTCCTGGCCGCCCGGCCCGGCCACCGCCGCGCGCTGCAGCGCTCCCTCGACATCCTCGAGCAGACCGGCGACTGGGCCGAGGCGGTGGCGATCCTGTCGGACCAGGTCGAGCAGATCACCGACGACGCGGCGCGCGCCGACCTGCTCGGCCTGCGCGCCCGCATCCTGGCCGAGCGGCTCGGCGACGCCCAGGCCGCGATCGCCGACATCGAGCGCGCCTCGCGCCTGCGGCCCGACACCACCGATCTGCTCCACCTCCTCGCCGAGCTGCACGAGGCCAACGGTCACTGGGCCGACGCCGCGGTCGCGTTCGAGCGCCTGGCCCAGGCCGCGCCCGATCCGGCCGCCGCGCGCGACGCTCGCATGGCCCAGGCCCGCATCTGGACCGAGTCGGTCCCCGACTACCCGCGCGCCCAGCGCCTCCTCGAGCAGGTGGTGGCCGACGATCCCGGCGACCGCGACGCGCTCACCCGCCTGGCCGAGGTCTCGCTGCGCGCCGGCGACGGCGCGCGCGCGGCCGGCGTCTACCGCCGCCTGTCGGAGAGCGGCAAGACCGAGCACCGCGCCCTCACCCTCATCGCCCTGGCCGACCTGCAGGCCGAGCTCGGCGACGACGCGGCCAGCGGCGGCGCCGCCGCCGACGCCTTTGACCTGATCGGCGAGGCGCCGCCGGTGGTGCAGCTGCTCGAGGACCACCTGCGCGGGCGCGGCGACCTGGCCGGCTTCGTCACCCTGGCCGAGGCCGCGCTGGTCCGCATGCCGCTGCGCGCCCCCGGCGCGCTGCCGCTTCGCCTGTCGCTCGCCCGGGTCCTGCGCAGCGAGCTCGGCTCGCCCGAGCGCGCCCTCGAGCACCTGCAGCAGGCCTCGCGCGGCCACCCCAAGGCGTCGCTGCCCCGCATCGCCCTGGCCGAGGCGCTGGCCGACCGCGATCCCGAGGCCGCCACCGGCGAGCTGCGCCGGATCGTCGAGGCCGATCCGACCGACGCGGCCGCGTACGCCGGGCTCGCCTCGGTCTGCCGGGCCCAGGGCTGGGACGGCCCCGCCGCGCTCATGACCACCGCCGCCGCCCTGTTCACCGGCGATCCGGTGCCGGTCGAGCTCGACCGCGCGCTGGCCGCGGCGCCGCTTCCTCCGCCCGGCGCGCTCCCTCCCGAGGACGCGCTCCGCCACCTGGTCGGCTCGACCCAGGCCGCGACCGTGCGAGAGATCCTCGACCACCTCGATCCGTACCTGCCGGCGATCTTCCCCGACGGGCAGGAGCTGGTCGCCATGCTGGAGCCGCTGTCCGAGGCCTCGCCCGCCGCCGCCGCCGCCCGCGCGATCGCCGCGGCCCTGGCGGTCTCGTCGGTGGAGATCATGCGAGGCGACGCCGGCGACCCGCTCCTGCTCCTGTGCGAGCCGAGAGCCCTGACCTTGAGCCCGCTCCACCTCGATCGCGACGGCGGCCTGGCCCGCACCCGCTTCGACGCCGCCTACGCCCTCTCGCGCCTGGCCGCCGGCTCCGCGGTCGGTCACGTCCTCGAGCCGGAGCGGGTCCAGGCGCTGCTCAGGATCGCGACCGATCCCGGAGCGACCGATCCGACCCACAAGGATCTCCGCCGCCGCCTCCACGCCGCGATGCCGCGCCGGGCCCGCAAGGAGCTGGAGAGGACCGCCGAGGACACCGGCATCATCGATCAGCGCCGCTGGGCCGCCTGGGAGCAGGAAGAGCGCCGGCGGGCCCGCCGCGCCGGCGTCCTGTTCGCCCGCGACCTCCGCGCCGTGGCCCGATCGCTCTCACCCGAGGCGAGCAGCGCCACCACGCCCGATCAGCGCCGGACCATCCTGTCCTCCAGCGACGCCATCCTCGACGCCCTCCGCTTCGCCGCCTCCGAGGCGTGCTGGAACCTCTGCCGCCGCCTGTTCCGCCCGGCTCCGGCGCGCGGCACCCGCTGATCCCCGGCGCCCTACTCGGCCACTCCCTTCTCGCGAAGGATGTTCCACAGCCGCTCCGGGGTGATCGGGATCTCCACGTGGCGGACACCCAGGTGGGCCAGCGCGTCCACCACCGCGTTGACGATCGCCGGCGGCGCCCCGACCGTCGCCGACTCGCCCACCCCCTTGGCTCCGAACGGGTGGTGAGGTGACGGCGTGATGGTCTTGGCGGTCTCCCAGCTGGGCGTCTCCATCGATGTGGGGACCAGGTAGTCCATGAAGCTGCCGCCCTGGATGTTGCCGCTCTCGTCGTAGCTGATCTCCTCCATCAGCGCGGGGGCCATCCCCATGCTGAGCCCGCCGTGGATCTGGCCGTCCACGATCATCGGGTTGATGATGGTCCCGCAGTCGTCCACGGCCAGGAAGCGGCGGATCTTGACCATCCCGGTGCCGCGGTCGATGTCGACCACGCAGATGTAGCTGCCGAACGGGAACGTGAGGTTGGGCGGGTCGTAGTAGGACACCGCCTCGAGACCGGCCTCCATCCCCTGCGGGTGGTTGGTGTACGCGGCAAAGGCGATCTCCTGGATCGTCTTCTTGCGCTGCGGCGCTCCCTTGACCGAGAAGACGCCCGGCTCCCACTCGAGGTCTCCCTCGGCGCACTCGAGCAGGTGGGCGGCGATCTTCTTGGCCTTGTCGCGAATCTTGCGCGCGGCCATCGCGCCGGCCGCGCCCGCTGTCGGCGTCGACCGGCTGGCGTAGGTGCCCAGGCCGTACGGCGCCGTGTCGGTGTCTCCCTCCTCGACCTGGATGAACTCGGCCGGGATGCCGAGCTCCTCGGCCACGATCTGGGCGTAGGTGGTCTCGTGGCCCTGGCCCTGCGACTTGGTGCCGAACCGCGCGATCACCTTGCCGGTCGGGTGGACCCGCAGCTCGCACGAGTCGAACATCTTGATGCCGAGGATGTCGAAGTCCTTCGACGGCCCGGCCCCGACGATCTCGGTGAAGCTGGAGATGCCGATTCCCATCAGCTCGCCGCGGGCGCGCTTCTCCTTCTGCTCCACCCGCAGCGCGGCGTAGCCGATCGTCTCCATCGCCAGCTCGAGGGCGGCCGGGTAGTTGCCGCTGTCGTAGATCCAGCCGGTCGCCGAGCGGTACGGGAACTTCTCCACCGGGATGAAGTTCTTCATCCGCAGCGCGGCCGGGTCCATCTTCAGCTCCTGGGCCAGGACGTCGGTGATCCGCTCGACCGCGTGGACCGCCTCGGTGACCCGGAACGAGCAGCGGTAGGCCACCCCGCCCGGCGGCTTGTTGGTGTAGACCGCGTCCACCTCGGTGAACGCGGTCGGCAGGTCGTAGGAGCCGGTGCAGATCGAGAACAGCCCGGCCGGGTACTTCGATGGGTTGGCGGCCGCGTCGGCGTAGCCGTGGTCGGCGAGCGTCTTGATGCGCAGCGCCGTCATGGTGCCGTCCTTCTTGGCCGCCATCTCCGCCTTCATGTGGTAGTCGCGCGCGAACGAGTCGGCCTGGAGGTTCTCCATCCGGTCCTCGACCCACTTCACCGGCTTGCCGATCACCACCGACGCGGCCACCGCGATGACGTAGCCGGGGTAGACCGGCACCTTGCCGCCGAACCCGCCGCCGATGTCGGGCGAGATGATCCGGATCCGCTCCTCGGACAGCCCGACGTGGCCGGCCACCAGCGCGAACACGGTGCGGATCGCGTGCGGCGCCTGCGTGGTCATGTAGACGGTGAGCTTGCCGTTGACCCGATCGAAGTCGGCGACGCAGCCGCACGTCTCGATCGACGCCACGTGGATGCGGGGGATGTACATCTCCTGCGAGACCACCACGTCGGCGTCGCGGAAGGCCTGCTCGGTTCGCTCGCGGTCGCCCGCCTCCCAGTGGAAGATGTGGTTGTCCTTCTTGCCCGGCTTGTCGGTGCGCAGCACCGGGGCGCCCGGGTCCATCGCCTTCTTGGCGTCGATGACCGGCTCGAGCGGGTCGTAGTCGACCTCGATCGCCTCGACCGCGTCGGCCGCGATGTAGCGGTCGGTCGCGATCACCGCGGCGACCTCCTGGGCCTGGTACATCACCCGGTCGGTCGGCAGCACCATCTGGGTGTCCGACATGAGCGTCGGCATCCAGTGCAGGTTGTACTTGGCCAGGGTCTCCCCGGTGATGACCGCCAGCACCCCCGGGATCTTCATCGCGCGGGTGCTGTCGATCGAGTTGATCTTCGCGTGCGCGAACGGGCTGCGCACGATGTCCATGTGCAGCATCCCGGGCAGCTGGATGTCGTCGACGTAGTTGCCGCGGCCGCGCAGGAAGCGCGGGTCCTCCTTGCGCTTCATCGAGTGGCCCAGGCCGGAGATCTTCGCGCTCGTCCTCGGTGTGGTCATGGCGGCCTCCTAGCCCTGCTTCTCGGCGGCGTACTGGATCGCCTTGACGATGTTGACGTAGCCGGTGCAGCGACAGAGGTTGCCGGAGATCGCCTCGCGGATCTCCAGCTCGCTGGGCCGGTGGTTCTCCTCGAGCAGCGCGCACGCGGTGATCATCATGCCGGGGGTGCAGAAGCCGCACTGGAGGCCGTGCTTCTCCCAGAAGCCCTCCTGGACCGCGTTGAGCGCGCCGTTGACCTCCATCCCCTCGACCGTGCGCACGGCGCACTGATCGGCCTGCACCGCCAGCACCGTGCACGACTTGGTCGGCAGCCCGTCGAGGAGGACGGTGCACGCCCCGCAGTGCGACGTCTCGCAGCCGATGTGGGTGCCGGTCAGGCGCAAGGTCTCGCGCAGGAAGTGCACCAGCAGGAGTCGCGAGTCGACCTCGGCCGCGTGCACGGTGCCGTTGACGTCGATCTTGATCGAATGCCTGGACATGACCTAGTGACCTCCCGCGCGCTGGATCGCCAGCTTCAGGGCGCGCCCGGTCAGGATGCGCGCCATCTCTCGCTTGTACTCGACGGTGCCGCGCCGGTCGGCGGACGGCTGGGCCGCCTGGCCGGCCAGGCGCGCCGTCTCGGCGATGACCGCGTCGTCCGGCACCTTGCCGGTCAGGTAGGCCTCGGCCGCGGTCGGGTGAATCGGGACCGGACCGGCGTTGGTCAGGCCGAGACCGACCCTTTCGACCGCGCCGGACGCGGACAGCGTCACCTGCGCCGCCGCCGCCGCGGTGGCGTAGTCACCGACCTTTCGCTCCAGCTTGACGTAGGCGCCGCCGCTCCTCGGCGGCGGGATCGGCACGCGGATCTCGGTCAGGATCTCGTCCGGCGCCAGCGCGGTGGAGAACAGGCCGCGGAAGAACTGATCGACCGGGATGGTTCGCGCTCCGTTCGGCCCGGTCGCCACCACCTCGGCGCCGAGCGCGATCATGGTGGCCGGGTGGTCGTTGGCCGGGTCACCGTGGGCCAGGTTGCCGCCGACGGTGGCGCGATTGCGGACCAGCGGGTCGGCGATGACGCGCGTGGTGTCGTGGAGGATCGGGTAGCGGGTGCGGATGAGGTCGGACTTCTCGAGCGCGACCTCCGGCGTGCACCCGCCGATGACGAGCACTCCCTTTTCCTCGCGCAGGTAGGTGAGCCCGGCGATCTTGCTGATGTCGATCAGGTGCTCGGGCGAGGCCAGGCGGATCTTGAGGAGCGGCAGCAGGCTCTGGCCGCCCGACATCACCTTGGCGGTGTCCCCGTACTTGGTCAGCAGGGCGACCGCCTCCCCGAGCGAGCTCGGGCGGTGGTAGTCGAACGCAGGCGGGATCATGGTGGCTCCTTCCTCGCGGTTCTTCGGATGACGGATCAGCGGATGAAGAGGATGTAGACGAGCGCGGCGATCACGGCCAGGACGCCCCAGAAGGCCGGGCCGGACAGCATGCGCAGCGCGGCTCGACGGGCGGCGCGGGCGCCGATCGCGCCGAGGTCGAGGGCGGCCTCCGGCGCGTTGACCGGCAGCGCGGCGACCGGCGGCGTGGACACCGGCACCGCGGACACCACCGGCGCGGACAGAGGTGGCACGGTCACCGGCGCGGCGGGCGTCGGCGCGACGGGCACCGGAGTGGCGGGCACCGACGTGGCCTGGTCGCTGCCCGACGGTGGCGACGGCGGCGGCGACGCCGCGGCCTCCGCCTCCAGCTCGGCCCGCACCCGCTGGGAGAAGATCTGGAACAGCTCGTCGCTGACGTCCTGGATCATCCCGCGCCCCATCTGGGCCAGGATCCCGGTGACGCTCACGTCGGAGGTGGCGGTGATCTCGGTCTTGCCGGGCCCGACTTCGGCCAGCGAGGACGACAGCTTCATGTTCGCCCCGCCCTTCCCCTTCACGTCCTGGCCGGACGCGACGATCTCGGCCACCCGAGCGTCCGCGTCGAGCCGCTGGAACACCACCTTGCCCTTGTAGCTGGTGGTGACCGGCCCGACCTTGATGGTCATCGTCCCGGTGTAGGTCTTGTCGTCGACCTGGTTGGTGATCGCGGCGCCGGGCAGACAGCCGGCCACCCGGCGCGGGTCGATGAGGAACTGCCACACCGCGGCGGGGGCCGCGTTTACGACGAAGGTCTTGACGACTTGAAAGGCCATGGGTCACGTCCTCAGGTGCGGTAGGAGGCGCTCGAGCGACGCGAGGTCGTGCGCCGGTGCGAGGAGATCGAGGTGGGGCAGCGCGGCGCTCATGCCGGCCGCGGTCGGCTCGAACCGCGGGTCGCCGGCCAGCGGGTTCAGCCACAGGACGCGGCGCGCGCGGGCCCGAATGCGGCGCATGGACTCGCCGACCAGGGCGGTGTCGCCGCGGTCGAGCCCGTCGCTCAGCACCACCACCACCGTGCGCGAGTCGACCAGCGCGGTGAGGTGGCGGGCGACGAACGCGGCCAGGCACTCGCCGATGCGGGTCCCGCCCGACCAGTCCGGCACCGCCTCGCGCAGGCGCGCCGCCATCACCGCCGGCCGGGTCACCCCCAGCCAGGCGGTGATGCGGACCAGCTCGGTGTTGAACGCGAACACCTCGGTGCGCCGGGCCACCCGGCGGAGCGAGCGGGCAAAGGCGAGCAGGAAGCGAGCATGGGCCTCCATCGATCCGCTGGTGTCGCAGAGGAGCACCAGCCGCGCGGCCTCGACCGGGCGGACCCGGCGGGCCAGCGTGACCAGCTCGCCGCCGGTGGCGAGGGACCGGCGCAGGCTGCGGCGCAGGTCGGCCCGCCCGCGCGCGCGCGCGTCGACCGGGACCCAGCGCCGGGTGCGCCGGGTGGCCAGGCGGCGGGCCAGCCGGTCGAGGATCGGCTCCATGGCGGCGAGGTCGCGCTCGTCGCACAGCTCGAAGGGCTTTCGCCGGTGAAGCGCCTGGGCGCTGGCGCCGGGCCGGTCGCCGTCCGGCTCGTCATCTGGCTCTTCTGGTGGCTCTTCTGGTGGCTCGTTCCGAGGATCGCCACCGTCGGTGGCGGCGGCCAGGGGGGCGAGCCGGGCCGGCACCTTCACGCCGGGTCCCTGGCGCGGCGGCGGCGGGCGATCGGAGCGCGGCTGGTCGTCGGCGTCCAGCCAGGTGCGGGCGAACGCCTGCTCGAAGTGCGCCGCGTCGGCCGGCCGGATGCGCAGGGTGCAGCGCAGCGCCCGGCGGACCTCGTCGACATCGCCCAGGTCGATCCGCACCAGCGCGCGGGCGGCGTCGATCTCGTCGCTCAGCGAGACCCGGACGCCGGCGACGCGCAGGGCGCTGGCCAGCCGCGCCAGGTGGACCAGCAGATCGTTGCCCGGCCCCGCGCTGTCCGCCGGCCGCGTCATCCCCCGGCCCCGGCTCCCGCTCCTGCCCGCGCCGCCGCGACCAGCCCGGCGATCTCGGCGGGCGGCAGCGAGCGGCGGTCGTGCTGATCCTTGATCACGCAGCCGAGGGTGGCCGCGACGGTGTCGGGGTCCAGGTGATCGCTGTGCAGCCGGCAAAGAGCCCTGGCCCAGTCGATCGTCTCGGCCACGCCCGGGCGCCGCACCAGGTCGCGCGCGCGCAGCCCACCGACGAACCGCGCGATCTCGCCGGCCAGCGCCTCGCTCGCGCCCGGCACGCGCGAGCGCAGGATGGCGACCTCCTTGGCCACGTCCGGGTGGTCGATGTAGAGGTAGAGGCAGCGGCGGCGGAGCGCGTCGCCGATCTCGCGCGTGGCGTTCGAGGTGACCACCACGTGCGGGACGTGAATGGCGCGGATGGTGCCCAGCTCCGGGATGGTCACCTGGAAATCGGACAGCACCTCGAGCAGGAAGGCCTCGAACGCCTCGTCGGCCCGGTCGATCTCGTCGATGAGCAGCACGGCCGGACCGTCAACCCGGGTCAGCGCGCGCAGGAGCGGGCGCTCGAGCAGGTAGGCGCGCGAGAAGATCGCCTCCTCCATCGCCTCGGCGGTCTGGCCGGACGCCTCGGCCATGCGCACTCGCAGGAGCTGGCGCGGGTAGTTCCACTCGTAGAGCGCGGTGGAGACGTCGAGCCCCTCGTAGCACTGCAGGCGGATGAGCTCGGTGCCGGCCAGCTCGGACCAGACCCGGGCGATCTCGGTCTTGCCGACGCCGGCGTCGCCCTCGACCAGGAGCGGGCGGCCGAGCTCGCGGGCCAGGAAGACCGCGGTGGCGATCGACTCGTCGGCGATGTAGCCGAGCGCCGCCATCTCGCCGTCGAGCTCGTGGATCTCGCGCCTCATCCGCCCTCGCCCGGCATGGTGGCGCGATCGGCTCGCGCCGCCCGCGCGAGGTAGCGCGACGGCGCGGCCAGGAAGCGCTCGCGGCAGCGCGCGCAGCAGAAGCCGTAGCGGACCCCGTCCAGCTCGGCGACGTGGCGGGCGCGGTCGATCTCGACGGTCATGCCGCAGACCGGATCGACCGCGGACGCCGACGCCGGCACCGGCGCCGACACCGATACCGACACGGGCCCGCCCGGCCCGGGCGCCGCGGCGACCTCGTCCGCCGGCGTGGCGACGATCGCCTCGCGCCGCAGCTTGATGATCTCGGCGAACACGCTGACCGCCAGCTCCTCCGGCCGCCGCGCCCCCACGTCGAGGCCGGCCGGGTTGTGCACCCGATCGATCTCGGCCGCCGCCACCCCGCGCGCGAGCAGGGTCTCGCGCAGCTCGGCGAACCGTCGCCGGCTGGCCACCACCCCGAGATACACCGGCCGGGCCGCGATCGCCGCCGCCAGCGCGTCCTCGTCGAACTCGCCCATCGTGGCGACCACCGCGTAGAGCGGCTCGCGACACGGCGCCCGCGCCGCCTCGCCGGTCGGATCATCGATCACCCGATCGGCCGCCGCCGCCGCGCCGTCGCCCAGCCCGGGCGCGACCAGCTCGGTGGCGTAGCCCATCGCGCGGCCGACCGCGGCCAGCGCGCGCGCCGCCGGCGACGCGCCGAACACGCGCACGCGCGGCGCCGGCATCACCGGCTCGAGGAAGATCTCCACGGTCCCTCCGCTGTGGCAGGTGATCGGCAGCACGGTCATCCCGGGTCGGGTCGCCGCGGCCGGGTCTGGCCCCAGCGACAGCAGGCGCGGCTCACCATCGGCCAGCACTCGCTCGGCCTCGCGCCTCACCGACGGCGCCGCGCACGCTCCGCCGATCCAGCCGTGATAGACGCCGTCGCCGGTGATGACCGCCATGTCGCCGGGCTGGGCCGAGCTGGCCGGCTCGCGCCGCACCACCACCGCCAGCACGAATGGCTCGCGCCGCCGGCTGAGCTCGGCGGCCAGCTGGAGCAGCTCGGCCCTCACCGCGCCGCCCCTCCGCCCGCGACCCGCTCGAGGTCGGCGGGCACGTCCAGATCGGTCAGCCGGTCCGCCGGCCAGTCGACCGCGATCTCCTCGCCGCGGTGGCGCTTGATGACCGCCTTGCCGCAGCCCTCTCCGTCGAGGGCGCGCAGCTCGCCGAACAACGCCGCGCCGTACACGATCGGTGGCGCGATCACCTCGCCGTAGCGCGACACCACCAGCGGCGCCCCGGCCTCGCGCCACCGCGCCACCAGGGTGCGGATCATCGCGGCGTCGACCAGCGGCATGTCGGCGAGCATGACCACCGCGGCCGGGACTCCGTCCGGCAAGGCGGCGATCCCGGTCCGGAGCGACGTGTTGAGGCCGCGCGCGTGGTCCGGGTTGAACACCGTCTGCGCGTCGGTCCGGGCCAGCGCGTCGCGCACCCGGTCGGCCTCGTGCCCGACCACGACCAGGAGCGGATCGAGCCCGGCGGCGAACGCGGTCGCCACGGCCCGGTCGAGCACCGTCCGGCCGTCGAGAGACAGGAACAGCTTGTTCTGCCCCATTCGCCTCGACATGCCCGCGGCGAGCAGGATTCCTGCAACTTCTGGAGCGGTGGAACGATCCATCGGCCCCTCCTTGCTCGACGGTCCGGACCTCCGGCACCGCGGAGCGCACGCCGCGTGCTCCCTCGCGCGCAGTGTAGCTCAGTCGCCCGCCCGATCAAATCGACGGCGCGGCGTGTCGGTCGACCACCATGCGACCACATGTCGTGGGTGCGAGAGGATCGCGTCGCGGTCGCGTTCGACTCGCTCATTCACCTGCGGCGGGCGCGCACTACGTGCGCGCGCTCGCCTGATCGGCCGGGCGGGCCGGCTCGACCCCGCGCAGCGCCGCGATGATCTCGCCCAGGATCGACACCGCGATCTCCGCCGGTGAGCTCGCCCCGATCCGCAGGCCGACCGGACCGCGCAGGCGGCCCAGCCCGGCCGCGTCGATCCCGCGCTCCACGAGCCGGCCAAGCCGGGCCGCGTGGGTCTTGCGAGAGCCGAGACAGCCGACGTAGAACGCCGGCGACCCCAGCGCGGTCACCAGCGCCGGGTCGTCGAGCTTGGGGTCGTGGGTCAGCGTCACCACCGCGCTGCGCGCGTCGAGCGCCAGCCCGGCCAGCGCCTCGTCCGGCCACCGCGTGACCAGCGGGACTCCCGGGAAGCGCGCCTCGGTGGCGAACGCGGTGCGCGGGTCGACCACGGTCACCTCGAACCCGGCCAGCGCGCCCATCGCCGCGAGTGGCTGCGCGATGTGCACCGCGCCGACCAGGACCAGCCGGCGCGGCGGGTTGTGCGGCTCGAGGAACACCGGCCCGTCCGGCGTGTCGACCACCTCGGCCTGATCGCGGGCCAGAACCCGGGCCACGCCGTCGGCCAGCGCGGCCGGGGCCCACCCGGCCGCGAGCAGCGCCTGCTGATCCCCCTCGATCCAGGTCGCCAGCACCACCGCCCGCCGCGCGGCCCGGGCCGCGCGCAGCGCCTCGAACACCTCGCGCTTCACCTCAGCGCCTCGACGTAGACCTCGACCTTGCCGCCGCAGGCCAGCCCGACCTCCCAGGCCATCTCGTCGGACACGCCGAAGCCGAGCACGCGCGGCGCGCCGCCGCGCATCACCTCGAGCGCCTCCTGGATGACGGCGCCCTCGATGCAGCCGCCCGACACCGAGCCGACGAACTCGCCGCGCTCGTTGACCGCCAGCCGGCTGCCGGCCGGCCGCGGCGAGCTGCCCCAGGTGCGGGTCACCGTCGCGAACGCGACCGCCAGACCGTCCGCCGCCCACGCCGCTGCCTGGGCGAGGACTTCATCCATGTCCTGTGTCATCGGCCCCTCCGCGGACTCTCGTCCAGCCCGGAGGGTAACCCCGCCGCGCCCGCGCCGCACCCCCGCGCTCGCCGCACCGATGCGGTAGCCTCACCGCGTGGACCCCTCGGCCTGGCGCGGCGACTTCCCGGCGCTCCATCAGGAGGTGCATGGCCACCCGCTGGTCTATCTCGACAGCGCGTCGACCTCGCTCCGGCCGCAGGCCGTGATCGACGCGGTGGTGCAGGTCTACGCGCGCGACGCCGGCAACGTGCACCGCGGCGTCCACGCGCTCAGCGAGGCGGCCACCGCCGCGTTCGACGCCGCCCGCGCCGAGGTCGCGCGCTTCCTGGCCGGGTCGCCCGACGAGGTGGTCTTCACCCGCGGCACCACCGAGTCGATCAACCTGGTCGCGCACGCGTGGGGGCGCGGCGCGGTCGGCCCGGGCGACGTGGTGGTCGCCACCGCGCTCGAGCATCACTCCAACCTGGTCCCGTGGCAGCTGCTGTGCGCCGAGCGGGGCGCCACCCTGCGCATCGCGCCGATCGACGGCAGCGGGCGCATCGACCTGACCGGGCTCGCCGCGCTGCTCGACCGGCGGGTGCGGATGGTGGCGGTCTCGCACATGTCGAACGTGCTCGGCACCGTCGCGCCGGTGGCCGAGATCGCGCGGCTGGCTCACGGGGTCGGCGCGCTGCTGCTGGTCGACGGCGCCCAGGCCGCCGCGCACCTGCCGGTCGACGTCGGCGCGCTCGGATGCGACTTCTACGCCTTCTCCGGCCACAAGGTGCACGGCCCGACCGGGATCGGCGTCCTGTGGGGGCGCGCGCGCCTGCTCGAGGCCATGCCGCCGTGGCAGGGCGGCGGCGAGATGGTCACCTCGGTCGACCTCCAGGGCGCGCGCTTCCGCGAGCCGCCCTACCGCTTCGAGGCCGGCACCCCCGACATCGCCGGCGCGATCGGGCTGGGCGCGGCGCTGGCCTACCTCGGCCGCATCGACCGCGCGGCCGCCGCGGCGCACGAGCGCGCCCTGCACCGCCGGCTACTCGCCGCGCTGACCGGGCTGCCCGGCGTGCGGGTGCTGGGCCGGCCGGAGCTGGCCCTGGCCGCGTTCGTGGTCGACGGCGTGCCCGCCCACGACCTGGCCACCATCCTCGACCGCGACGGGATCGCGATCCGCAGCGGCCACCACTGCGCCGAGCCGCTCCACCGCCAGCTCGGCCTGTCGGCCAGCGCGCGCGCGTCGCTCGCCTTCTACAACGCGCCCGACGACGTCGATCGGCTGGTCGCCGGCATCGCCCGCGCCCGCGAGGTGCTCGCGTGAGCGACCCGGTCCGCGAGCTGTACCAGGCGATCATCGTCGACCACAGCCGCGCGCCGCGCCGCCGCGGCCCGCTGCCCGGCGCCACCCACGAGGCGACGGTCGACAACCCGCTGTGCGGCGACCGGGTCACCTTCCGCCTGATCGTCGACGGCGATCGGGTGCGCGACGCCGCCTTCGAGGCCCAGGGCTGCGCGCTGTCGCTGGCCGCCGCCTCGCTCCTGGCCGAGCGGGTGGCCGGCGCGCCGATCGCCGAGGCGCGCGCGCTCATCGCCCGGTTCGCCGCCTTCGTGCGCGAGGCGCCCGGCGCGCCGATCCCCGAGCAGCTGGGCGATCTGTCCGCGTTCGCCGGCGTGCGCGAGTTCCGCTCGCGCCAGGCCTGCGCCGCCTTGCCCGCGGTCGCCTTCGAGCGCGCCGTCCCTCCCCTGCCGTGACGTACTACCCGGCCGGCAGCCAGCAGGTCACCACCAGCCCGCCGCCGTCGCGGTTCTCCAGCTGCAGCCGCCCGCCGTGGGCCTCGACGATCTCGCTCGACAGCGGCAGGCCCAGCCCGGTCCCCTCCGACTTCGAGGTGTAGAACGGGACCAGGGCGCGGCGCAGCTCCTCCTCGCCCATGCCGCGGCCGCGGTCGAGCACGCGCAGGACCGAGCCTCCGTCGGCGACCAGGCCGACCGACACCGTCACCGCCTCCGGCGGGCTGCCCGACTCGCGCGCGTTCTTGACCAGGTTGATGAGCACCTGCTCCATCAGCGAGGGATCGATCATCGCGGGGCCGTCCGGCAGCGGCGGCTGGACGGTGAACGGGCACAGCGGGCGGACCCGGTCGAGGAGGTCGCTCCACAGCACCGGCTGCTTGCGCGGGACCGGCAGCCGCGCGAACGCGGCGTAGCTCTCGAGGAACGCGGCCAGGTGGTTCACCCGCTCCTCGACGGTGTCGAAGATCTCCTCGAGGCGATGGGCGTGCTCCGGGTGCTTGAGCACGTGGCGGGCCGAGTGGGCCAGCGAGCGGATCGGCGCAAGCGAGTTGTTGAGCTCGTGGTTCACCACCCGGACCGCGTTCTTCCACGCCTCCACCTCGCGCCGGCGCAACTCCGGGGTCAGCCGCTCGAGCAGATACAGCGTGTGCTCGTGGCCGCCCAGCTGGAAGCCGCGCCGCCCGGCCTTGAAGGTCTCGTCGGCTCCGTCGAGCCGCACGGTGAACAGGCCGTCGGTCTCGCCGGCCAGCGCCGGGCCCAGCTCCGGCGGCGAGCGGGCCAGGATCTCGGCGAAGCGGTGGCCCTCGAGCCGGCGCCCGCCGCCGAGCAGCTGGCGCGCGGCGCGGTTGGAGAAGACCACCCGGTCGCGCGACCCGACCAGCACGGTCGCGACCGGCACGCCGTGCAGGAGCGTGTCGAGCAGGAGCTCGCGCTGGACCATGTCGCGCCGCTCGGCCCGCAGCGCGTCGCCGAGGTCGTTGTAGAGATCGACCAGCGCGCCGAGCTCGTCCCGTCGGTCGACCGCGAGGCGCAGGCTGAAGTCGGCCTCGCGGAAGCTGCGCACCCCGTCCTCGAGCGCGCTCAGCACCTGGCGCATGCGCCCGATCGCGCCGGCCAGCGCGACCAGGGCGAGCAGCCCGCCCGCGGCGACGCCGGCGGCCAGGACCAGCCCCGGCGCCCAGCCGAGCGCCGCCGCGACGCCGCCGGCCGACGCGCCCACCGCCGGCCCGACCAGCGCGGCCATGAGCAGGGTCCGGGCGACACCCCCGCGCGATCGAGTCACGGCTGCAGTCTACGGCCTCGGCCGCCGCTCGAGCGCGATCCCCAGGCGCTGCATGCGCCGGTACAGCGCCTGGCGGCTGATGCCCAGCCGCGCGGCCACCCGCGACACCATGCCGCCGCTGTCGACCAGGAGCTGCTCGAGCTGGCGGCGCTCGTCCAGGTCGACCTCCGGCGCGGGCACGACCGGGACGGCCGCCGCGGCCACCGCCGGACGCGCCCCGCCTGCGCCCAGCCCGAGGTCCTCCGGCTGGATCTCCGCGCCGCTGCCGATCAGGACCGCGCGCTGCACTCGGTTCATGAGCTCGCGCACGTTGCCGGGCCAGGCGTGCTCCTCGAGCGCGGCGCGCGCGTCGCGCCCGAGCCGGCGCGGCTGACCCTGGCCGAAGCGGACCAGGAACCCCTCGGCCAGCGCCATCACGTCCTCGGGCCGCTCGCGCAGCGCCGGCACCCGGATCTCGATCACGCTCAGGCGGAAGAAGAGGTCCTCGCGGAACCGCCCGGCCGCCATCGCCTGGCCCAGGTCGGCGTTGGTCGCGGCAACGATGCGGACGTCGACCCGGCGGGTCTCGCTGGAGCCGACCCGCTGGAGCTCGCCGCTCTGCACGACGCGCAGCAGCTTGGCCTGCCCGGCCGGCGACAGCGTGGCGATCTCGTCGAGGAACAGGGTCCCCTGGTCGGCCGCCTCGAACCGGCCGATCCGCCGCCTGACCGCGCCGGTGTACGCGCCCACCTCGGCGCCGAACAGCTCCGCCTCGAGCAGCTCCTCCGGCAGCGCGCCGGCGTTCATCTTGACGAACGGCTGCTCGCGCCGGCGCGAGTTGGTCTGGATCAGGTCGGCGATCATCTCCTTGCCGGCCCCGTTCGGCCCGGTGATCAGCACCGGCACGTCGGCGGAGGCCACCTGCGCGGCCAGCGCGACCACCCGGTGCATCGCCGGGCTGCGGTAGACCAGCCCGCCCAGGTCGTAGCGCGCCTCCAGCTCGCGGCGGTCGCGCACCTGGGCCTCGATCAGGCGCTGGTTCTCGAGCTCGAGCTCGCGCATGCGGACCAGGTTGCGAACCGTCGCGACCAGCTTGGCGTCGTCCCACGGCTTGGCCAGGTAGTCGGACGCGCCTTCCTTGACCATGGCGACCGCGGTCGCGAGCGACGCCCACGCGGTCAGGGCCAGGATCGGCAGCTCGGGGTCGAGCGCGCGCAGCCGGCGGAACAGCTCGACCCCGCGCGCGCCGTCGGTCTCCGACGGGCCGAAGTTCATGTCCTGCAGGACCGCGCCGAACTCCTCGCGGTCGACCAGCTCGAGCGCCTCGCCCGGGCTGGCCGCGGTCACGCACGGGAGGTCGTGCACCTCGAGCAGGAGGCGGATCGCCTTGGCCACCGCCGGCTGGTCCTCGACCACCAGCACGCGCGGGCGCGGCCGGGCCGGGCCGCCGTCGATCCGCTCCCCCACCGGCCGGTCGGTCACCAGTGCACTAGTCACACGCTCCGGGTCGCCACCGCCGGAGAGGTGCGCGCCGCGCGCAGGGCCGGAACCAGCGCCGAGGCCAGCCCGAGCAGCCACAGCGCCGCCGCCGCCGCCGCGACGGTGATCGGATCGAGCCTGGCGCTGGCGATCGACGACACCAGGGCCAGGTTGAGCGCCACCGCCAGCCCGACCCCCATCGCGATCCCGATCGACATGAGCAGCCAGTTCTCGACCAGGAAGTAGCGGACGATGTCGACCATGCTGGCGCCGAGCGCGCGGCGGGTGCCGATCTGCCGGGTCCTCTCGGACACCAGGAAGGAGGTCAACCCGACCAGCCCGAGCCCGGTCACCACCACCAGCAGCACCGCCACCAGCCCCATCAGCCCGGCCACCATACGCTGGCGCCCGAAATAGAGGTAGCGGATCTCGGTCACCCGACTGACCTCGACCGCGCGCAACCGGTTCACCCGGGTCAGGGTCTCCTCGATGGTCCGGGCCAGCGCCGAGGCCTGGCCCGGTTCGGCCTGCACCAGGTAGCGGGTGCCGTTCTCGTAGCTGGACGACCGGCGCGCGTAGAACACGGCGTACTCGTGGATCGGCCAGCCGTACGGGTTGTAGAACGGATCGAACACGCCGAGCACCCGGTACTGATCGCCGTCGGAGTCCTGGAACAGCCGCCCCAGGTGCGGCCCCGGCCCGAAGACGTGCTCGGCCCAGGCGCGGGTCACCACCACGTCCTGCAGGAACTTGTCGACCGGCCGTCCGTCGGAGCCGAGCTCGCGCGGGTGGATCGTGATCTCCTGCAGGCGGCGGGTATCGCGATCGACCTCCTCGCGGGTGAAGGTCCGCCCGGCCACCAGGCGCACCCCGAGCGCGTCGAGGGTCCGCTCGTCGGCGTTGTAGATCTGGCTGCGCAGCATCGGCGCGGCGTCGCCGGCGCCGGCCTGGCGATACTCGCCCGAGCTGCCGCCGCCGCTCCACGGGATGAGGCGGGTGCTGGTGACCACCGCCACCCCGGGCAGCGCGGCCAGCGCGTCGAGATCGGCCCGCAGCGCCGCCTGCTGATAGCCGGGCTCCTTGAACGCGGCGTCGAACGGGGCCGAGCTCACGGTCAGGAGGTCGTCGTCGGGGAAGCCGGACGGGCGCGCCATCTGGGCCCGCGCGTCCGCGATGAGGGCGATGCAGTTCACCACCACCGCCAGGGTCAGCGCCACCTCGACCGCGATGAGGCCAAAGCGAGCCTTGTTGCGGCGGATCGCGCGCAGGATCGGTCCCAGCTCCACGGCAGCCTCCTACTGAGCCTTGAGGTGAACGGCCGGCGCGATGCGGCACACGCGCCAGGCCGGGTACAGGCCGGCGACCAGCCCGGCCACCATCGCCGCGCCGGCGGCGAACCCGGCCATGGCCCAGTCCATCGCGAGGAAGTCCCCGCGCGAGATGATCGACTTGGCCCACAGATTGACGACCGCGATCGCGCCGAACGACAGCGCCAGCCCGATCGCGCCGCCGGCCAGCCCGATGAGCTCGCACTCGAGCAGGTGCTGCATGAACACGTCGAGCCGGCGCGCCCCCATCGCCCGGCGGACCCCGATCTCGGCGGCGCGGGCGAGGAACTTGCCGAGCAGGAGCCCGATCAGGTTGAGCGCGCAGATGAGGAGGAAGAGGAGCGAGACCGCCACCATCGCGTCGGCCTCCTTGGGCATGACCTCCGCCTCGACCATGAGATCGCGGACCGGCGTGACCCGGTTGTCGAGCTTGCGCTGGAACCGGCCCGCCTTGCGCTGCTCGAGGGCGTAGGCGTCGAGGAACGCGCGGTAGCGCCCGACCTGGTCCGCCGACGACAGCTCGACCCAGAGGAGGATCCAGGTCTGCTCCGACGCGAGCAGGCCGGCGAACCCGGCCATCGGGGGCGACCTCCAGCCGTCGCTGTTGCCCGAGCTCTCCAGCTGCATCGCCACCATGTGTGCGAATGGCATATAGATCGGCTCGGGCACGTCCACCGGGTTC
Organism: Kofleriaceae bacterium; assembly: GCA_035489015.1. GTDB lineage: Bacteria > Myxococcota_A > Polyangia > Haliangiales > Haliangiaceae > DATFRY01. The sequence goes on from DATHKR010000056.1 coordinate 90,694, forward strand.
TGGGTCAGGTCGTAGAACTTCACCCCGGGCCGCCAGCGGTCGAGCACGCCGACCACGCGGAACTCGCGGTCCTCGATCCGGACCGAGCGCCCGACGCTGTCCTCACCGCCGAACAGGCGCTCGTTCATCTCGTCGGACAGCACCACGACCCGCTCGGCGGTGCGGTCGGCGGCCCGGTCCCACGGACCCCCGAAGCGGAACGGCACCTCGAACATGGGGAAGAAGTCGGAGAAGCAGAGCCGCACCAGCTCGCGGCGCGGGCGGCCGACCCGGGGGTCGGGGAACACGTACAGCGACGCCTTGAACGTCCCGGTCTGGCGCGCCGGGATGTCCGAGCGCATCAGCGCGACCATGTCCTGGTAGGTGACCTGGGGCGGTGGCTTGCCGCCCGGGTAGGGATCGACCGGCCCCCAGGTGTCCATGCGCACGTTGTAGAGCACCGCGCTCTTGTCCGGGATCGGGTCCTTGGCGAACGAGTGGCGCACCGTGGCGAACAGGGTGGAGACCGCGACCCCGAGCGCGATGCCGCCGCCCACGATCAGGGTGTGAGCCGGGCTGCGCCGGAGGCTCTTCCACGCGATGCGGAGCTGATAGGCCAGCATGTCGATCAGCCCAGCCCCGGGACCAGGCCGGCCTCGCGCCCGCGGACCAGGCTGGGCGGCTCGTCCAGCTCGGCGACCCGCCCGTCGCGCAGGTGGATCTGGCGGTGGGCGTGGGCCGCGCACTCGGCGCTGTGGGTCACCATGACGATGGCGGTGCCCTGCTCGTTGATCCGCTCGAGCAGGTCGAGGATCTCGTGGGTCATGAGCGAGTCGAGGTTGCCGGTCGGCTCGTCGGCCAGGATGAGGACCGGGTCACCGGCCAGCACCCGGGCGATCGCGACGCGCTGCTGCTGCCCGCCGGACAGCTGCGACGGGTAGTGGCGCATGCGCGAGGCCAGCCCGACCTGCTCGAGGGCGCGGTGGATGCGGTCGCGCCGCTCGCCGGCCGGCAGCCGCCGGTAGCGCAGCGGCACGTCCACGTTGTCGAACACGTCGAGGTCCGGGATGAGGTTGAAGCTCTGGAACACGAACCCGATCTTCTTGTTCCGGATCCGCGACTTCTCCCCGTCGCCCAGCTTGCGCACGTCGACCCCGTCGAGCAGGTACTCGCCGCGCTCGAACCCGTCGAGCAGGCCGGCCACGTTGAGGAAGGTGGTCTTGCCCGAGCCGGACGGTCCCATGACCGCCACGAACTCGCCGGCCCGCACGTGGATCGACAGATCCGACAGCGCGTGGGTCTCGACGATCTCGGTGCGGTACACCTTCACCACGTTCTTCATCTGCAGCATCGTCGGCTCTCCTTGCCTCCGCTCAGCGGAGGAGGACGTTGTCGGCGCCCTCGAAGGCGCTGGTGTCGGACACGATGACGCGCTCGCCGGCGCTGAGGCCGCGCACCACCTCGACCTCGGACACCGAGGTGACCCCGAGCTGGACCGGGCGCCGCGTCGCGGCCCCGTCGGCGACCACGTAGACCGAGCGCCCGGCCCCGGCCTCGACGAACGGGCCGCGCGGCAGCTTGCGCACCCGGGTGCGCCGGTCGAGGAGGAGGCGCACGGTCACGCGCTCGTTCTGGCGCAGGCCGGGAGGCGGCGCGCCGGCGAACGCGACGGTGCCGCGCACCTGGCTGTCGCGCACCTCCGGCGCGATCGCGACCACCCGCCCGGCCGCCACCCGCCCGGCGTACGCGATCTCGGCCGGCGTGCCGGGCCCGACGTCGGCGGCCTGGTTCTCGCCCAGCTCGAGCTCGATCTCGAGCGCGGCCAGGTTGACGACGGTGACCAGCGGCTGGCTGGCCGCCACCGCGTCGCGGTCCTGCGCGCTCAGGCCGGCCACCACGCCGTCGAACGGGGCGCGGATCTGGAGCTCGGCCACCTGGCGCTCGAGGTCGCCGACCACCGACCGCTGGCGGTCGATCGCCAGGCGGCGAGTGGTGCGCTCGAACGACTCGGTCTCGCGCTCGAGCGCCGAGGTCGCGTGGCCGTTCCTCAGCTCGAGGGCGGCGATGGCGAGGTCGTCGTCGGCCTTCTCGACGTCGCTGGCCGGCACCACGCCCTGGCCGCCGAGGTCGCGGGTGCGGCGCAGCGCGCGCCGGGCCGCCTCGTGGCGCACCGCCAGCACGTCGAGGTTCTGCTTGCTCTTGACCCGGGCCTGGCGGCCGGCGATCTGCTGGCGGCCGAGCTCGGACTCGAGCGAGCCGAGGGTGGCGCGCTCCTGGATGAGTCGGCTGGACAGCGCCGGGCTCTCGATGGTGGCGAGCACCTGGCCGCGAGTCACCGCCGCGCCCGGCTTGACCGACAGCGTGACGATGCCCGGCGCCGGGCTGTACAGCGTCGGGTGGAGCGCGGCCACCACCCTGCCCTGGGCGGCGACGTCGCGGTCCACGTCGCCGATCACGACCGCGGCGACGCGGAGGCTGGATCCGTCCACGGCGCGCTCGGCCTGCGACCAGCGCGCGATCGCCGGGTGAACGCCGAGCCAGCCGGCGACCGCGAGGCCGATCGCAGCGGCGGCGAGCCCGGCGCGCCGCGCGATGGCTGGTCGGCGCCCGACCGATCGGTCCATCGCGGAGGGCTCGGGGATCATCCGAGGCGCACCTGAGCAAGGCGTGTGCCCCGGCCGCGCTCTGGCCCCGCCGCGCTATCCCGGCGGAGTTGCGCGGCAGCCGGTCCGGAATCGATCCGAGCGCGGACACGTGTCCGCTCGCCGGCGGACAGCTGTCACGCGATGTCCGGTCGCGCGACCGCCGGTCCGACGGTCACGGGCTCTGGGTCGTCTCGCTCTCCCACTCGGGATCGAAGTCGCGGTCGATGGAGGCGAGCTCGTCGACCTGCTCGCGCTCGCGCTGGGTCATGAGCGCGGCCACGTCCTCCTCCGACACCGGCCAGAAGTCGCGATAGCACGATCGGATCGCGACCTGTTCGTCCCCCGACTCGAGGCAGACGACGCAGTCGAAGTCCGGCTCAAGCTCCTCGACGACCGCGAGCGAGCCGACCGGAACCGCGAGCACGATCTCGCTCGGCTGGCGGGCCTGGATCGATCTCGCCGCCGCCCGGATGGAGGCGCCGGTGACGATGCCGTCGTCCACCAGGATGACGACCCGACCGCGCATGTCGACCGGCGGGCCGCCGCGCATCACGCGCACCAGCCGCTCGACCTTGGTCGCCTCCTGCACCACCTGAAGGGCGATGAGCAGCTCGGGCAGCGCGAGGCGAGCGATGAGCCCCTTGTTGAGCGCCACCGCGCCGTCCTCGGAGACGGCGCCCAGCGTCATCTCCGGCTCCTCGGGGGCGTGAATGCGGCGGGTGATCCAGACCTCCAGCGGGGCACCCAGCGCCCGCGCGATCTCCGACGCCACCGCCACCCCCCCGCGGGCCAGTCCGACGACGACGGGCTGCGGATGGCGATACGATTCCAGCAGCACAGCGAGCTGGCGACCGGCGGCGCAACGATCCGCAAAAGTCATAATCCTCCGTTCTTCATGATCCATGCCGAGAGGAACCCTGCCCTTTCGCCGGTTCCTCGGCGCTGGGCGCGATCGAACTGCGCAATCTGTGCGGCGCGATCGGCGCCCGACGAGCGCCCTCGCGTGCCGCGCACCGTCGAGGGGTCCTCCCCGTGCGATACGCGATGCGATCGGCAACCGCCACCGCTCGATCCGGTCGACGGTGATGACCCGCGGCCCGACAGCGGACGACTGCACTCCCCGGTCCATGTTCGCGCGCCGGGCACGTGGGCGCGTCGGCGGCCGTGTGGGTCGATGCCCGACGGCGCGCGCGGCGCTCAGCACTCTCCGCGTTAGTTTGGTGAGACCGTCTGTCGATCACTCGACCCGCGGGGTGATGAGGTGTCGTCGTCAGGTTCGTTCTCGGGATCGCGCTCGTCGACGCCGCATTGTCCGGCCACAACCGCTCCACCGAAAGGGCGGCCGACACCGCGTCGCGCCGGACCTGGAGCGCGGACTCGATGCTCCGAATCCGCCGACGAGCGAGCTCGATCCGCGTCGGGTGCTCACCCTTTCGACCCCGCAGATGTTGCGGCATCCGCGCACCGACGCGCACCGATGTCGCAAGTTGCCGCGGCCCGGCGGGTGCAGGGCCAAGCGCCGTGTCTGCGACCGATCCGACAGATGATTCACCCCGAAAGGGCGCGGCGCGCGCTCGACGTATGCGCGAACGGCTTTCGCCACGTGCGCACTATTTTCGCAACGAGCCCGTCAGGGAGGCTGCTGACTGACGGAAATTGCACGATCCCGCCGGGCGCGAAGACTGCAAGACAGGGGGACAGAGGTCACATGGTACCCGGATCTGCCCCAACACTCCGCATCCTCATCGCCACCGGCGATGCGCTCGCCGGGCGTTTCCTGGCCGAGCAAGTTCGCCGGGCGGGACACCATCCCGTCCTCGCCACCGACGGTTCAGACGTGCTCGAGTGGTTCGAGCGCGAGGCTGACCGGCCTCATTCCCTCGATCTCGCCATCCTCGACGCGGACCTGCCCGGCTACCCCGGCGTCGCGCTGGCGGCATGCGCTCGCAACAACGCGCTCGCCCTCCCGCTCATCCTGGTCGACAGCGACCGGGTGAGGCTGGGGGCCGAGCTGCTGGGCCGGCTCGGCCTGCTGGGCATCCTCCCGATGCCTGTCGACGCCGACCAGTTCCGGGCGCTGCTCGACGACATCACGAGGCCGCGCTTCGCGCGCGGCACGAACGCCGGCTTCGGCCCGCCGGCGCTCTAGAAAATCACCGAGGCTGGCCGGCGCTAGTCGAGCGACTCGACGCCGACCTCGTCGACGTAGCACCAGGCCCAGGTCTCACCCGGCTCGAGCGAGGTGACCACCGGGTGCTTGGTCGCGTGGTAGTGCTTGGTCGCGTGCTTGTTCTTCGACGAGTCGCAGCAGCCGACGTGGCCGCAGGTCATGCACAGGCGGAGGTGGACCCAGGTGTCCCCGGTCCGCAGGCATTCCTCGCAGCCTCGGGCGCGCGGCTCGACGGGCTTCACTCGATCGAGATGGGAGCAGCTCATGGCGTTCCCGGATCATGCGGCGCGGACCGGCACCGGTCCAGCGGCGGCTCCGCAGCCGGCCAGAGCGCGAGCGGAGACGACCCAGAGGGAACAATCGCCCCCCGACCGGCGTCTTCACCGCTCGCGCGCGCCGGAAGGCCGCCCGGCGCGAAGGCCCGGAGAGGCTCATGCACCGCTCGCGTCTCGCGCTCGTCGTCGATGAACTTCAGGCTCTGATCGCTGCTACGGCTCGCCGGGCGCGCGTGGCGGTCGTGGCGGTCGTGGCGCTCGTGGCGGTCGTGGCGCTCGTGGCCGCGGTCGCCGGCTGCTCGTCGGGGGAGACCGCCAGGCCGGCGAGCGCGGCCGCTCCGGTGGCGACGGCGGCGGCCACGGCGGCGGCGGCATCGGCGGCGGCATCGGCGCAGACGCCCGGCGAGACCGGGGCGGAAGCCCCGACCCCCGGCGGCCCGGCCTGGGTCCAGCTCCTGACCCACGAGCAGCGACGGGCGACCGCGTTCTACGCCCACCTGTTTCACTGGACCACCAGGCCGCACCGGTGGCAGTCCTCGACCGTCCCGATCCTGGCCCGCGCCGGCCAGCCATTCGGGCGCATCTGGCCGCTCGAGGACGTCGACGGCCCGACCAGCGAGTGGGCCTGCTTCTGGCCGGTGCCCGACATCGGATCAGCCGCCCAGGCCGCCCGCGCCGCCGGCGGAAGGACGATGGTCGAGCCGTACGATCTCCTCGGCCTGGGCCCCACCGCGGTCGTCGGCGACGCCTCGGACCACGCCGTCCCGATCATGGCCCCGGCCGGCGCCGACGGCGAAACGAGCGGCGAACGCCAGACCGGCGAGGGCCAGGTCGCCTTCTGCGAGTCCCTGTCGGCCGAGCCGGCCGAGACCGCCCGCTTCCTGGCCGCCGTCACCGGCTACACCGCGGACCAGCCCGACGGTATCCATCATCAGGTCCTGCTTCGCGCAGGCGCCCAGGTGCGAGCCGTCGTGTCCCTTCGGGGCCGCAAGTCCGCGCGCGGCTGGATGCCGTACGTCCGCGTCACCGACGTCGACCGCACCGCCTCCCGAGCCCGCAAGCTGGGCGGCGCGATCCTGGCCCCGCCGACCAACCGCGCCGGCCTCGGCCGGGTCGCCGTGCTGGCCGATCCAGCCGGAGCGGCGTTCGGCGTGGTCGAGCTCTGACGATCCGATGGCCGGCGAGGTCCGACGAGAAGCCCGAACCCGGCACCGGCGACGAACATCCATGAGGCGCGCGTCGACCGCATCCGCCTCGAGCGCGCCGACATCGACCGGCGTCGACCGCGGCCCGGCGATGCCGGCAGCCGCCTCACCCCCTCGCCTCGGCGAAGCGCGACGCGTACACCGTACGGTGAAGCACGCCGAACGCCTGGCGGAGTAGATCCTCGATCTCCGTCGGGCCCGATCCAGCCGCCGCCGTGACCGCCGCGCGCGCGTGGGCCGGCGCGACGCCGAGGCGGCAGAGGGCGCCGATGGCATCCGCCTCGAGCGCGCCGACATCGACCGGCGACGACCGCGACCGGGAGATGCCAGGCAATCGGGCGCCTGCTGCGACGCGGTCACTGGCGGCGGAGGGATCGACTGCGAAGCGGTGGGTGCCGCGTGACCCGCACGACCCGCGTGACCCACGTGGGTCACGCGCGTGATCGCGGTGGCCGCGACCTCGTCGCTCCGGGCGGCGGCCGCGTCGCCGACGCCCTCGTCGGCGACCGTGCGGCCGGCTCGATCGCGGCTCACGTCGGTGACCGGCGGGATCACCTGCGCGTCGCAGCAGGCGGCCTCGACCACAGGGGCATCGACCGCGAATATCTGCCCGGCGCCGTCGCGGGTGCCGCGGTCACACCGGGGGCACACGGTCATCGCCACCTGGTAGGCGGCGCGGCCTGCCTCGCGCGGGCCGCCGAGCGCGTAGTGGGCGAGCATCCGCACGGCCTCGTCGTCGTCCAGCGAGTGGCCCGCGTCGAGCTCGATCTGCCTCCTGGCGTCGCGGAATGCGGACAGCGCGTCGGCCGACACCTCGAGCCGAAGCACGTGCCGCCTCGCCCGCGGGTCTGGCGGATCCTCCGGCCGATCACCAGGCCGCCGCCCCGAGACCATCTCCTCGATCTCGCGCAGCGTCCTGCCCCGCGCCGCGGCGATCCATCCGGCACAGGTGTCCTCCCGAGTGACGCGGGTGAGCTCGCGGACCGCCGACCAGGAAAACACGCCCGCCGCCAGCGCATCGCCAAGCGCCGGCAGCCCCACCAGCGCCTCGGCCACACGCAATCGCTCGCGGCCATGGCGCGGCCCGTAGCCGAAGAGGTGCTCCAGGTACTCCAGAAACGAGCCATAGCCGAGCGGCTCATGCACCCGCACCCGCTTGCCCTCCACCAACCAGCGCGCCTCCTCGGCGTCATGCTCGCAGCGGCTGGCGGCCAGGCGCGTCAGCTCGCCGTGCACTCTCTTCCACCCCATCCCATCCATGTTCGTTCCCATAGCACGGGGTTTTCGGCCCCACCCAGCCGCACCAGGCGCCACGAACATCGCCGTCGACACCGTCGAAAAACCC
>DATHKR010000057.1:0-4297 GCA_035489015.1 Kofleriaceae bacterium
GCGGACCAGGAGCGTCAAGGCCCGGTCGAACACCGCCGCCAGATCGCCATCGGGGATCTCGCGCCGGAGCAGCGCCTGAGCCCGGACGATCTTGCCGTGAAGCTCGGAGCCGGCGGTGAACTGGACCCGGAAGCGACCGGGAGACAGCGGAGCCAGCGGCGACAGCGGCGGTTCGCGCCGCCGGGCGGTCGGTGGGAAAGCAGCGCCGGGCTGGCTGCGCCAGGGCTGGCTACGCCGGAAGAGAGGGTTGTCGGTGTCTCTGCTCGGTCCGGAACGAGGTCGTGCGCGTCCACCGGCGGCCCGGCGTTGGGTTCGACCGAGCCCGCGGTCGGCGGTGCCGCGGCGCCCGCGGTCGGAAGTGCCGCGGCGCCAGCGGTCGGGCGCGTCTGCGCGGCGGGGAGCCGTCGGATCCGCGGTGGAGCATCCGGCCGGGGAGCCAGCTCGGCGACCAGGAGCTCGATCTCGCGCTTCGAGCGGAAGCTCGCGCGGCCGAGGATCTCGTCCGCGTTCTCGTCGGACAGATGCGGAGCCAGCCGGACCAGCCCGCTCAGGTGGGCCCGACCATCGGCGAGCATGGCGAGCACGACCGGAAAGCGGCGCGAGAGCCGCGCCACCGTGATGCGGAGATAAGCCTCGGCGTCGGAGAGGTGCAGCCGCTCCGTCACATACACGTGCATGGACGAGCAAGCCTGTCCCAGATACAGGCGTCGAGCATCCACCTCGGCGATGTGAGCGATGATCTCCGCCTCGACCCGCCGGCCGCGAGAAAGGACATCGACCAACCGGGCGAGCAGAACCTCGTCGGACAGAGCACCGAGAGCGAGCGACCCCTGGTTCATACCCCTCTCTAGCACGGAGATTTTCGGGCCTCTCATCCGCCGCAGGAGCCTGGAACAGGCCGCGCCACGCGATTTTTCGACGAGCAAGAATCGCGTCGCCGCGGCGGTCAACTCCGCGCGTCACGAGCGCCTTCGCGATGCGGCGGCCAACCGGCGTGCAGGGCGTCGTCGGAAAGCGTCAAGAAGAAATCGACCGCGGACCGACGGCTCTCGTCGGTGTTCGCCGCTCGATGACGATCGAGGATCACGATATCAAGTCGGCGCCTGGCGGTCGGTCTGGGGCGTCCGGGGGGGCGGCCATTCACGACCCATGCCCCACGCGGAGGCGTCCGCCCGCACGCACATCGGCGGCGCGGTTGGCGCCGCGGCATCACCTCGACGTGCGCGGTGCTGTCGGGCCGGTCGCCATCGCGGAGCGGCGTCTCGATCGCTGGAGCGGGCTGGAGCGCTCGCGCTGGACCTACCCGGCGACCTGGGCGCGTCGATCCGCATCCAGCTCGTTCCGGAACGAGCGCGCTGCCGCGAGAAGGGGCAACCCGGTAGCGCCGGCGGGGGGGCGTCCTCGACGAGGCGGGCGTCCTCGACGAGTGGGCGTCTTCGACGAGGCGGGCGTCCTCGACCGAGGCCGACGTTCTCGACGAAGGGAGGAAGCGTCGCCCAGCTGCACGCCATGGGCGGCGCGACTCGCGCCGCGGCATCACCTCGACGTGCGCGGTGCTGTCGGGCCGGTCGCAATCGCGGACCGGCGTCTCGATCGCGCGGGTTGGGCTGGAGCGCTCGCGCTGGACCTACCCGGACACCTGGGCCCGTCGATCCGATCGAGCTCGTTCCGGAACGAGCTCGCTGCCGCGACAAGAGGCACCCCGGGGACCCCGGCCCTTCGGGCCGGCGTCTTCGACGAGGTCGGCGTCTTCGACGAGGCCGGCGTCTTCGACGAGGCCGGCGTCTTCGACGAGTCGGGCGTTCTCGCCGAGTCGGGCATTCTCGCCGAGGCGGGCATTCTCGCCGAGGCGGGCGTTCTCGACGAGGCGGGCGTTCTCGACGAAGGGAGCTCGTCGGGCCGCGCCGGCCCTTCGGGCCGGCGCGTTCTGCCATTCTTCGGGGGTGCGGTCCTGGGTTCTGGCGGCTCTTCTTTTCGCGGTCGGGTGCGACCGCGGTTACGTCAACGCCGAGGTCGTGGTCGACCGGGCTTACGACGCTTATCAGGCGGTGGCGGACTCCATGTCCGCCTCGGCGGATTGTTCGGCCGGGGTGGCGGGTGCTCTCCGCGAGATCGAGCGGCGGCGGGGGGACCTGGACAGGGCGTTTGCCTGGCAGGCGGATCCGGATCGGCTTGCCGGGCTGCGGGGGGCTCTCGAGGCCCGGAAGGACCGGTTTCTCGCCATCTCGGCTTCGCTCGACTCGGCGTTTGGCCGGTGCGAGGGCACTCCGGGGCTGGACCGGGTCAGCTCGGCGCTGGATGGCCCGGCCGATGGGTTGCGCTGAGCGGGGCCTCGGCCTCGCGGCTTCGCTTCAGATCGGTCGCACGGCGAGTGGCTTGCCGATCGCGCACTCGAGGGCGGCGCGGTCCCAGTCGCCGGTCGATGCGGCCGCGTCGTAGGTGCTCTGCAGGAAGGCGAGCAGGGCCTGGTCGGGGTCGGCAGCGTTCCGCACCGCGTCGTAGGGCAGGACGAACTCGCCCAGCGGCGGGTGGAAGAACGCCTCGGCCGGCTGGACCGGCGCCTTGCTGAACGCGGCCGGGGTCGGGTAGGCGTAGGAGTAGAACGCGGGGTACTCGAGGCCGCCGGTTGTCCCCGGCCAGAAGCCGGCGCTGGAGACTTCGTGCGAGTAGGCCTCGCGGGTCACCTCGTCGGGCAGGTTCGGGATGCCGCCCGGGTGGGCGGGGGCGCGGCGGCCGGAGAAGCGGGTGACCGCCATGTCGAAGCTGCCCCAGAAAAGGTGGACCGGGCTGACCTTGCCGAGGAAGCCGGTGCGGAACTGCTTCAGCACCCGGTCGACCTGGATCAGCACCCGCCAGAAGCGCGCGGCCTGCTCGCGATCGTAGGCGCGGTGGACCCGATCCTCGGCGAACGGGATCGGATCGGCCACCTCGTTGGGCCGGCCGTGGATCTTGACCGACACGCCCAGCTCGGCGAGCGCCGCCACCAGCTCGGCGTGGAAATCGGCGACCGGCCGGGCCGCGAGCGGCAGGCGCCGCTCGGCGCCGTCACTGGCGTGGACCACGAGCGCGTGGTCCACGAAGTCGAAGGTGATCTCGAACGAGCCCGACCCGCCCGGGATCGGCGAGGTGGTGAGCCCGCGCGCCGTCACGTACAGCGTCGCGTGCCACGAGTGGTTGAGCCACGGCGTCCGCGCCAGGCGGACCTTGCCGACGATCTGGGTCCACATGTGGAGCGTGGCGCAGGTGTCGCGCCACTCGAGGAACGGCAGCTCCGGCCAGGCGTCGCGAGCGGTGTTGGTCATCGGCCTCCCCCTTGCGCGACAAGCGTAGAGGGCAGCCGGTCGATGTCAATCGACGGGCGTGCTCACTCGCACGTGCCAACCGCGTTGCCGATACCGGCGAAGTGGCGCATGCCGAGCCGGTCGTCGTAGCTGAGGCCGAAGTGACACAGCTGATCGGTCGTGATCGCGGCGAACGCCGCGGCGTCGAGCCCCTCCAGGTGGACGCTGGCGGCCAGCCACGGGACCGACCCGGCCGGATCGACCGCCGGCAGCGCGATGCCGATCCGCTGGGTGCTGGTCTCGGTGCCGACCACCAGGCTGGCGAAGCCGCCGCTCTGGTTCACGGTGAGGGCCAGCTCGCTGGCGGTGGCGAGCACCCAGGCGTCGCCGGTGCGCTTGCGCCACTCGACGTCGATCGACGCGATCGCGCAGCTGTCGGTGCAGCCCAGATCGACCGGAGTGAAGCGCACGAATGGCAGGAGCGTGCCCTCGGCGCTGGCCAGCTCCTCGTCGGTCAGGGTGGCGACGCTGGTGAAGGTGACCGTGCTGGGGCCGAGGTTGGCCTGGTAGACCCCCTGGGGCAGATCGTGGCCGGGCGTGGCGTACAGGCCGACGCTGCGGGCGTCGCCGGTGCCGCTGACCATGAGCGCGTCGCCGACCACCGGCGTGCCGGCCAGCACGCTGCCCGGACCACTCTCCTGCGACTGGTACCAGACGTCGCCGGAGAAGACCAGGGACGCCTCCTCGCGGGTGCCGCTCCAGAACGTGGCCGGGACCGTCACGTACACGCCGGTGCCGCCGAACAACGAGGTCGTGATCGCCGGATCGAGGAAGCGGCCGACCAGGTCGGCCATCGTCGCCGACTGGCCGTCCTCCAGCATCGCGCGCTGGACGTGGAAGTCGAGCAGGAAGCGGTGGCCATCCGGCTGCAGGACGTCGAGGATCCCGTCGCCGTCCATGTCCGGGTTGACGTAGCGCAGGCAGACGTCGTCGAGCGCCCCGACGAACTCGGCGGC
>DATHKR010000058.1:0-8600 GCA_035489015.1 Kofleriaceae bacterium
CCGCCCGAGCCCAGGCCGTACCGCTGGCGGAAGCGAGTCAGCGCCGCGCGGGTCAGCTTGCCCAGGTCTCCGTCGGTGGTCAGGCGCTCTCCCTCGCTTGCGTTCAGGACGCGCTGGGCGAAGCGGACGAGCTCGGCCGCCGGCTTCGTCGTCGACGAGCCGGTCGACGAACCGGTCGACGAACCGCTCGACGGCGCGGGAGCCGGAGCCGGCTGCACGTTGCCGGTCGCGGTGGTGGCCAGGCCGGTGCTGGCCAGCTCGAGCAGATAACGCGTCGGGTTGAGTAGCTCGCGCGGCGGGTTCTTCTCCGACTTCCACCAGCGGTGACTGTCGGTGGTGCCCTTCACGTAGGTCTCGAAGTGAAGCATCGACGTGTCGCTCACCAGGCCGATCGTCTGGCCCGCGCTGACCCGACTGCCGACCTTGAGTCCGTTCTTCTCGAGCGAGTCCTTGCGCACCTCGCCGTAGTTGATGACGATGCCGGAGCCCTCGTGCTCGATCAGGAGCTTGTAGGTGCTCTGGCCCGACTTGGCTGTGTAGAAGTGTTTGAAGGCGGCGATGGTGCCGGCCTCGCATGCCACGACCACATCGTTCTTGTAGGCGAACAGGTCGAGGCCGGCGTGCCAGCGCCCCACCGTCTTGCCGTTCACCTTGCCCCGGCGGGCGGCCAGGAACATGCGGCCCGAGTTGCCCACGATGCCGCTCGGCGCCTGGTACATGTACGAGACGAGCCGCGGCGACTTGTGCTTGGTGACGACCGGCCAGTACGCGCCGGCCGGTGACGCCGGCGCAAACGGCACCGGGTTGTCGGCCGGGACCGCCATCGGCGTCTTGTCGCCCGCCTCTTCCTCCACTGGCGGCAGCTCGGCGTCGAGCTCCTCCTCGAACTCGAACTCGTCCTCCTGGTCGACGAGATCCTCGTCGTCGACCTCGTCGTCCCGCTCCGGCTGGTCGTATTCGTATTCGCCGTCGATCGATTCATCGTCGCCGTCGATCGATTCATCGTCGCCGTCGATCGATTCATCGTCGCCGTCGATCGCCTCATCGTCGCCGTCGATCGATTCATCGTCGCCGGACTCGAGGCCCTCCGCCTCGACGATGACGTCGTCGACGAATGCCTCGTCCTCGCCCCAGGTGTCCTCGGCCTCGCTCTGCGGAGCGACCGCGGCGGCCGCCAGCAGCTCCGGCAGCCGCTTGCCCGGTATCGCGCAGTGGCCTTCGCTCGCCCTGGTCACCGCCAGACGATCCCCCCGCGCCTCGTAGAACTTGTCGCCGATGTCGTGAGTCCTGCTGCCCGGCCGGTAGAGCACGTGGGCCCTGAGCCGCGGGTTGGCGGCCAGCCAGGCCTTCCACTTCGGCACGTTGCCGACGTAGGTGGCGTCCAGCGACCAGACCTCCGACAGCCTGGCCAGCGCGCCGCGCTGCATCTCCGGGTCGGCGTGCAGATGGGCGAGCGGCTCCATGAAGCCGTACGCGCGCGAGTGTCCGGCGACGATCAAGTTGCTCGGGGACGGCGGCGGCTGCGACTGCACGCGTCCCACCTGCGCGAGCGCCTCGGCCACCAGCGCGTTCAGGTGCGCCGGCCTGGCCAGGGCGTGCCAGCCCGGATACGACGAGCCGAACGCGCCCTTGCCGCCCGGGTTGTTCCAGTCGAGGAGCGGCACGACGAGCACCATCGGGCGGCTCGACGTCGCGACGATCGAGCCGAGCCGGAAGGGGCCGCCCGTGATGAGGCCATCCGGCACTGTCCTGGGCCGCGTGCACCCGTTCAGGAGGCCGTGCGCGTAGACGAGCACCTCCACCTCGCTCTTGCCGAGCGCGGCCGGCGGGCAGAAGACCGCCACCGGCGTGGACACGACCTGCGCCCGGAACGTCCACAGCTTGCCGCTCAGGAACGCCGTCGGTGTGGCCGGCGCACCGGCGGGCGGGCTCGTCGCCGGCGGTCGCGGCGCGCTCGTCTGGCGCGCGGCGAGCGCCGCGGCAAGGGCCGCCCGGGTGGCGGCATCCAGCACCGCGCCGACGCCGAGGCCGCGCGTCGACTTGAACCGGATGAGCTCCTGATCGGTGCGCGCGTCGCGCACGCCCGGCTGGGCGAACATCGAGGCCTGGGCCAGCTCCTCCAGCGCCCGCTGCGCCAGGGCCAGCTCGGTCTTCGCGTCGATCGCGCCGCCGCCGCCGAGCGAGTGCTTGCGCTGGAAGCGCTCGACCGCCGCGCGCGTGCGCGACCCGAAGTCACCGTCGACCGCGAGCTGTTCCCCCTCGACCACGTCGAGCACGCGCTGCGCGAAGCGAGTCAGCTCCGCCGACGGCTTGCTGCCTCCGGACGGAGCGGGCGCCGTCACCGGTGGCGTCACGGTGCCGGTGGTCGCCTTGCCGCCGCCGCCGCCGCCACCGCCACCGCCGCCGCCGCCGCGATGCTCCCAGTGCCACTCCTCGGTGGGGATCGGCCTCCAGCCGAGCAGCTCCGCGTTCACGCGCAGCCAGCCGTGGAACCAGCTGTCCCGCCACTTCTTGCGCGGCCCGTCGCCGGAGTCGTTCGGGACCTCGTGGCCCTTCTTGCGCTCCTGCCAGAGGTCGATGGCGATGCCGTTCTGGTGGTTGCTGTACCCGGGCGCTGCGATGCGCCCGCCCAGCCCGAAGCCGCTCGAGCCCTTGGGCTGGAGCATGTAGGCCACAGCCTCGTCGGAGTGTGGGCCGCTCGGCAGGCCTTCGCGGTGCGCGCGGGTGCGCTTGTAATAACCGGGGAAGTACTTCAGCCAGAGCCGGCGCTGGTGATCGGCGCCGCGGTATCCGCTCGTCGCCGAGAGACGCACGGTGCGCAGCGCGTCGGCGTCGCCCGCCTGCTGCGCGGCGGCGAGGGCGGCAGTGCCCGCGGCCAGCAGGCGACCTGCCGCCGCGGCGGCGTCGCGACCCATCTCGATGCCGCTGGTCCCCGGGACCGGGCCGAGATCGGTGCCGGTCAGGTCGCGCTGCGGCGCCCCGCGGTTCTTGCGGCTGCGCGCCAGGTGGGCGGCCAGCACGCGGTCGCGAAACGCCAGCTGGTCGGCGCTGCCGCTCCACGCCTCGCGGTCGAACAGCTCCGCCTCCAGCTCGGCCAGCTCCCGGTCCGGCGCACAGCAGGGGGCCTCGTCGGCGGAGGAGTCCTCGGCTTCATCCTCCCCGTCGTCTGCGCCCTCGCCGTCGTCGGCGCTCTCGCCGTCCGGGTGCCAGCCGCGCGCGCCGAAGCCCTCGTGGTCGCGGTGGACCTCGAGCTCGTCGTCCAGCTCGTCGGCGAGGTGGCGCTCTCGCTCCGACTCGGGGGGCGGCGCACCACCGACGATGATCTCGCTCAGGAACGGCGATTCCAGCTGCGCAAAGGCGTTCTTCATGGGGTTCCCGTCACGGCGTCGGAGGTCGAGGCTTCATCGAGGAAGCGGATGCGAGGGCGCGGATGCGAGGGCGCGAATGTCAGGACGGCGCGACCTTGCGGGCCTTCACGTCGCGGCCGGTGATCGCGGTCCAGTGCGTGATGATCTCCCGCATCGCCGCCTCGGGTGTGTTGGGCCCCGGCACCGGCGTGTAGAGGGCCGGCACCGCGTCGGCGAAGTCGAAGTCGCCGGTCTCGATCTGGATGAGGATGCGAGAGATCGAGTCGGCGATGTCGAAGAAGTGCTTGGACAGACCGTGCGCCGGCAGCCCGACTCGCTCGGCCACCTTGAACAGGCGCTGCTCGGTGCCGTTCGCCTCGGCGCGCAGCGCCTGGATGATGGGAGCGTTGTCGTTGTTGTTCTTGTACTCGAGGGCCAGGTGGAACCACGCCATCGCCGTGACGGCGGAGAACTCCTCGCGCGAGAGGTTTCCGTTCTGGCGCCGCGACATCAGCATGTTCTTCAGCTTGCTGGCCAGGGTCGCGATCTTCGCCGGGTCGGTCGGGTTGCTGCTGGCGGTGGCGGTCACGAAGGTCATGCCGACCCACACCTCGCGCAGGAACTCCTCGAACGTGCTGACGAAGTCGTTGTTGGCCGCGTCGGCCTTCACGTACGGGTACGGCTTGCCGTCGTCGCCGCCGTGGTTGAGCTCCATCCCGAACATGCGCTGGTACGGGTTGCGCCGGTTGGCGCGCAGGTCGGAGCGCAGGTGGCTCGCCACCGAGGTGATGAAGAACGGTGCGCCGTCCTTGAAGAAGAGCTCCTCGGTGTTGCGCAGCCAGGCCTGGCTCTCGGCGGTGGGCGCGCCCAGCTTCTCGCCGTGGGCGAACTCGAACACGACGCGGCGGAAGACCTCGAACGCGCGCGTGTTCTCGACCATGTACGCGTAGATGAGGTGATCCCAGCGGAAGGGAGGGGTGAGCTCCCCGGTGTCGAGGATCGGCTGCAGGCCCGCGCTGAGCGGCGGCCACGTGCTCGTATAGGGCGGCGTCGGCTCCAGGTTGCTGCGGCGGCTCGGGTCACCGATCGACTTGTTGCCGAGGGTGGTGTCGTCGTTGAGCCGCTGGCGCCAGACCTCCTCCAGCAGCCAGGCGAGCTCGAACGGATGGGCGTTGAAGAGGAGGTCGGGCGAGACGATGGCGGCGAATTGTCGAAACATGGGTCGGTTTCCTCGGCGATGGGACGACGGTCAGGCGCGCTTCGATCGGTTCGAGCTGCCGACGGCGGTGAAGGAGCCGTCGGCGAGGGTTCGCAGGTCCTTCGAGATACTCGCGAAGTTCGTCACGGCGTCCTCGGCGCGGCCCTGCAGGGGCGGCGTCGTGGGTACTTCCGAGTTGATCTTGCGGAGCAGCTCCAGGAGCAGCGCGGCCAGATCGCCCGGTGTCGGAGGAGGCGTGGGAACGGTGCCGCCGCCCGGGTGATGTCGGTCGGCCGCCGTCGGTGCGCCGCCCTCCGGCTTCTCGGCGGCGGCCGTGTCTCGTGGGCGTGAGTCTTGGTCGGGTGGTTGTTTGGTCATTCGTGTCTCCTCGGGCGATGGGCTATGCGCCTTGCAAGGCGCCCCCGAGCCGCAACATGGCTTGCTCCTGCTGCTCGAGGATGGGTTTCAGGTCGTGCGGCGTGACCGCCAGCTGCAGTCCGGTGAGCGCCAGGATGCGCAGCGGCTCGCTCCACAACCAGTGTGTGGACGTGAAGAGGGCGGGGCCGATGCGGGCCTCCAGCTCCTGCAGCGCGGCGGGGCTCACGCGTCCGGGCGCGATCAGGGAGCGGAGCGGCCGGCCGTCGAACGCGCGCATCGGTGTGTCGAGAGTCAGCTGCACCACCACCTTGAGGAGCGGCCGCGACTCCTCCGCGAGGCGCCGCACCTCGGCTGGCGCCTGCTCCGCGCGGTGCTGGCCGGTCCAGAAGAGAGCGAGCGCGTCCCACGGCCCGCTGCCGTAGAAGTAGCGGCAGCACTCGACTCCGAGGAGCACGCGCAGGTAGCTCACCGGGTGCGGGTCGCCAGGGGTGTAGCGAAAGACGGAGGGCGGGTGCCCGGCGAGGACGTCGTGCAGCGCGGCCACGCTGGCGAAACCGGTGTGGGCGAACGCGAACGCGTCGGCCGCGATCTCCGACGACCAGCCTGCCCAGATCCCGGCCACCTCGGGTGGCGCCCCGGCCAGCTCTTGCAGACCCTGCCGCAGGGTCACGCCGAGCTCGTCGTTCCAGCGCGTGATGTGAGCGACCTGGTGCCCGGCCTCGTGGATGAGCGCGGTGGGCCGCAGGAGGTTGTGGCGCGTCACCTTGATGGCGGCGACCGGGCACGCCTCGCCGCCGTCCCACAGGCGCAGCCCAGCCTTGAGGATCGAGGCGCCGAGCCCCTTCTCCAGATACGTCAGCGTCACCGGCGTCGTCTTGTCGAGCTGATCGAGGAGCTGCGCCATGCTGCGGTGAGCGAGCGAATCGCACGCCCGCAAGAGCGCGCCCATGCGCGGGTTGGTGCGGGTCGCCAGCGCGTCGGCGAAGAAGTCGAGCGTCGTCTCGGTGCGCAGGTACTGCCGGCGAAACGCCAGGAGCTTGCGCTGGGTCTCCAGCGCCGCGGCGCGGCTGTGCGCGGCGCACTGCAGCGCCTCCAGGGCCGTGGCCTCGGCGCGCAGCCGCTCGATCACCCCGGTCAGGTGCTTGCGCAGCGAGATGCCGAGGTACTGCTCCAGGTACCCCCACGCGTCGCGCGAGGCGAGATCGTCGAGAGTGAGACGCTGGGCCGCAGAGACCCAGTGCGCCACCTGGCGCTCGATCTGCGCCATGGCGGCAGGTCGCGGGTCGAGCGGTGCTGGAGCCCGCAGCTCAAGCACACCGATGCCCCGCCACCACCACGACGCGAACGGCAGGCTGGGCGCCGCCGGCGATCGCCTGGACCAGCCCTCCGGCCGCCGGGGCCTTCTCCACCATCGCCTGGCCCAGCTCCTTGAGGCCGGGCGGGCGCTCGACGGTGAACTGCAGCGTCACACCATCGGCCGGGTCCTCGGTGGCGGTCAGGATCTGCTGCGTCTGCGTGCGCAGGCACTCCGCGAACCCCTGCACCAGCCAGGCCTGCATCCGGTTCGCGAAGGCGCCGGCCGCCGCGCGCGGGAGGTTCTGCAGCGCCTGAGCCGGCGACTGCCCGGGCGGCATGGCCGCGTGCACGATCCGCAGCCGCCTCGGCGCGCGCCCGCCGAACATCGCCTGCAGCCGGCGCACGATGGCGCGGCGGAAGCCGACCGAGATGATGCCCGCGTTGATCTTCCGGCGCAGCTGCACCGCCAGCTTCTGCGCCTTGACCTCGCTGAGGTAGACGCACACGCGCACCTGGTCCTGCACGCTGTCCAGGGTGACGTTGACGTGGAGGCGCCGGCGCAGGCGCGGTCGCCGGTTCGGGTGGTGTCCCGGTGCGCCGAGCGGCCGCCGGCCGGCGACGCCGAAATGATAGAAGCGCTGCCCGGCCGCCACCCGGCGCGGATCGAACGAAGCCGCGCGGCCGAGCCCGGGCCGACCGAGCAGCACCGACGACGCCTGCGGCGTGAGCGGGTGTAGCTGCGCGCCGTTGGCCTCGTCGGAGAGGCCGGGTCCCAGGGTCTCGCGCTCACCGCGCGCGATGTCGGCCAGGGACGTCCCGGGCAGCGCCTCGTAGAGGTGCACCTCCCCCTCCAGCTCGGCGCCTTCCGGCGCGCCCAGCTGGTCCTCGAGGTATTCGGCCAGCGGCGCGGCCTCGAAGCTCTCGACCTCCTCGGCCATGTGCGGCGACAGCCGCACCTTGAACACGCGCGAGCAGCGCTTGTAGCGCTTGCGCCCGCGCAGCGGCAGCAAGATCCAGCCGGCATCGAGGCCGCCCTCGAGGAGGTGCGGGCGCTGCCGGTAGGTCGCCTCGGAGAAGAGCGCTGGCAGGTTGGCGGCGGCGGCCTGCTCGAACGCCTCCAGCGCGAACCCCTCGAGCAGCTCCTGGTCGTCGAGCACGTAGCCGGGCAGCGACGCGATGCGGCCGACGGTCTCCTCCACCGTGGCGGCGACGGCGGAGCCGGCCAGCCCGGCGCGCTCCGACTCCGACATCTCCAGGCTGAGCAGCTTGAGACCGGAGTTGATGATCGCCTGCGACAGCGCGGGCGCCGCGGCCGGGCCGATGAGGTTGCCGATCAGCTTGGCGAGGAGCGGCGACAGGAAGTTGATCACGCGCTGCCGGCCGATGAGGCGGAGGCCGAGCTTCAGCGCCGGCAACAGGGCAGGCAGGAAGTTCTGGATGGCCGGCTCGGCGCTCTCGCCGTCGGCCAGCTCGTTCAGGTCATCGATGAGCCGCTCGCGCGCGTCGTCCAGCTCGGCGAAGACCGGGCTGGCGCCGGCGGCCTGGTCGCTGCGGAGCTGCGCGGCCTCCATGTTGAGCTCGTCCTGGTCCTGGGCGAGGAACGCGCTGGCGACGAGCTGGTCCAGCTCCTCCTGCACGGTGGCCGCGTCGGCGCCGGCCGGCTCCTGCACCGCGGAGCTGGCAGCATCGGCGGCCGGATCGGCCGCGGCTGCCACGGCAGCGGCATCCGCGTCGGCCGCGGCCGCGGGCAGAGCGCCCGGAGCAGTCGCCGCCGGAGCCGGAGCGGGCGGGGCCGGCTTCACCAGTCCCAGCTTCTCGGCCAGCTTCTGGGCCGCGGGCCGCACCGCGGCCGGAAGCGCGCCGAGCGCCCGCTTCAGCACCATGTCGATGATCGGGCGCAGGAGGTTGCGCAGCTGGCCGAAGAGCGGCCCGAGCGCCACGGTCTTGATCCCCTTCCACGCGGCGCCGGCGGCTGCCTTGGCCACGCTGCCGAGCTTCTTGACCAGCTTGCCGAAGAACTCCTCGAACTCCGGGTCGAGCGGCGCGGTGGGCGTGTAGCCGTCCAGGAAGGAGTCGAGCTCGCCCTCGGCCAGGCCGGCCTCGTCGCGCGCGCCGAACTCGCGCGCCATCGAGTCGACCATCGCCTCCGACTCGCGGACGAGCTGCGAGAAGTGCTGGCCCAGCATGCGGTCGGCGTCGGCGCGCGAGGCGCCCATCGCGAGCTGCTCGTCGTGAAGCGCGCGCGCGTGCGACTCCAGCTCTTCCAGCGCCTCGTCGAACTCCTCGTCGTGCAGCTCGTCCAGGAGCGACGCGAACGCCTCGCGCGCCGGGTCGTCGTAGGGCGCCTCGGTCGCCTGGCCGTCCATCTCGTACACCGACAG
>DATHKR010000059.1:0-12786 GCA_035489015.1 Kofleriaceae bacterium
ACGAGGTACATGGCCGCCGAGTTGCCCGCGCAGGGAGCCCACCTGTCGGTCCTGACGATGACCCTTCCGGACGCCGGCGGCGACTGCGAGCCACTCCGCGGGCGAACGATCGTGCGGGTCGACATCATCGAGAGCGGCGCGAGAGAGAACAAGAAGCCAGCGCGCGCGAAGAAACGATGACGATGCTGGCCGGTCGTCCGTCCGCCTACACCTGGCATACCCGCCGTGCTCGCAGCATCGCAGGCGAGCGAAACGTCGATCGTGGCTCACGCTCACGAGCACGGATTCCATGCGCAGCGTCTCGCGTAGTTGGCGCAAGCGGTTGAAGAGCTGGCGAACACGACGCCGGTACGCGTCACAGTACTGGTGCCGGACGAGATCGCGGCCGAAGCGGACCGATCGGGTTGAAATCCAACCTGACCACGTTGAGCGATGTGAACGAGAGGCCGTCTGAGTGAGTGCAGTGAGGGGGACAAGAGGGCCCCTCGGAAAAATCGGCGCCACTTCGCCCGAGGACCCTGGTCTCGGAGGGCATACCAAACCTACTCCGCCCATCGCGCCGGATGGCGGCGACGTTCGCCAACCGGGTCCTGTTCGACCTGGACGCGCTGGCGGCGAGCCGGCAGGCACATGCAAGAACAGCCACACGGCACGAAGGACGAGTGTGCGGCGAGGAGGGACATGTTCGTAGTGCCGGCCACACATCAGACAGGCCAGATGCCCCTCTTGTCGCCACTAGCAAAGACACGAATGTATGCATAGTGGCCATGAACGCTGAGCTCCGCGAAAACCTCGCTGTTGACCATGAGGGAGTCGCTGCTGCCCACTCAGGCGGACTAAGCTGGTCGCCTCCATGGAGCCATCCGCACCTCAGACCAAGGCACAGAACAACTCACCGGTTGCTCAAACCTGGACATATGAGGCGGGAACACGGCGACCGGAGACTCCCCTCGACTCGGGGATCGTGCCGGGAACCAAGGTCCATCGCTACGTCATCCTTGAGCGGGTTGGGGAAGGCGGAATGGGGATCGTCTACTCCGCCTATGACCCCGTTCTCGATCGAAGAGTCGCGCTCAAGTTCCTGCATCCCGAGCAAGGGACCATGCGCGAAATCAGGGAGCAGCGACTGTTGCGCGAGGCACAGGCGATCGCGCGGCTCTCCCATCCCAACGTGGTCGTGGTCTATGAGGCGAGTACGTATGGCGGACAGGTGTTCCTGGCCCTCGAGTTCATCGACGGGGTCGACCTTCGTGGCTGGCTGACCACCGAGGAGCGGGAGGCCGCCGAGATCGTGGAGACGTTTGCGGCTGCCGGTCGGGGGTTGGCGGCGGCGCACGGCGCCGGCATTGTCCACCGTGACTTCAAGCCAGAAAACGTGCTGCTCGACAAGCAGGGCCGCCCTCGAGTCATGGACTTCGGCCTGTCGCGGGCGAGCGACGAGGCCAATGAGGTCGAGCCCGCAGCCAGCAAGGTCGCCAACGCGTCGAGCGACCCCGTCGATGCTTCGTTGACGCGCACCGGTGCGGTGCTCGGCACGCCTTGGTTCATGTCTCCCGAGCAGCACCTCGGACAGGTGGCCGACGAGAAGAGCGATCAGTTCTCGTTCTGTGTCGCGCTCTATGCCGCGCTCAGCGGAGCGCACCCGTTCCGAGGCGAGAACCGCGCTGAGCTACTCGACAGTATCAACGCAGGGTCGCTCGTCTCCACGCCAGCGTACTCGTCGGTGCCGCGGCGAGTTCGACAAGCCATCCAGCGAGGGCTGGACCCGGAGCCGCGCGCACGCCATCCATCGATGGATGCTCTCCTTGCCGATCTCACGCGTCGGCGTACGACGCGAAACCGGATAGCGCTCACGATCCTGAGCGCGGTCGCTCTGGGGGGCGTCGGAGCATACGCCCTCCTCAAAGACAACTCCGTGGCTCCACCCGGCCCCCTCTGTGACGCCGGCGCCGAGCGCTTCGCCGCCGCGTGGGGACCTGCTCGCAAGTTCGAGTCGAAGCAAGTCTTCCTGCGATCCGGTCAGTCGGGAGCCGAGGCGGCCTGGCGGGGCTTCGCCACGATCCTCGATCAAAGGGCAGCTGAGTGGATCGCGATGCATGAGCAGGCCTGCACGGCGACGCATCTTCTAGGAGAACAGTCGTTGGCGGTCCTCGATCTCCGCATGGAGTGCCTCGATCGGAAACGGCAGGAGGCGAAGGACTTGGTCGATGTCTACTCGTCGCGAGTCGACGCCAAGATGCTCGATCGAGCGGCTGCCGCGGCGGACAAGCTGTCTTCCGTATCGGCATGTGCCGATATCGAGAATCTTCGAGCCATCGTTCCGATGCCGGAGACACCGGCGATACGTGACCGGGTTGCCGCGATCCGTCAGCGGCTCAGTCGATCGCGAGCTCTATACGAGGCCGGACGCTTCGAGCAGGGACGGGACTACATGGCCTCGTTGAAACGAGAGGCGGATGCCGTCGGCTATCCGCCTCTCGCTGCGGAGGCCGCTAATGCCCTCGCGAACCATCTGTCGTTCCTCGGCAAGCTTGATGACGCCGAGGAGGTTCTCTTCGATGCGGCGACTGACGCGGTGAGGGGGGGAGACCGCACGCTGGAGGCTGAGACCTGGGTGACACTGATCAGCCATTACGGCCGCCTCGGACGGACGACCGAAGGGCTTCTGGCCGCCCGAGTGGCGACGCTGGCGGTCGACCGCGCCAAGGGCAGCAAGGCGCTGCGGGGCCGTCTGGCAAACAACATCGGCTACGCGGACTACAACGCGGGAAAATACGAGGAAGCCAGACGATCGTTCGACGAGGGCGCCCGCTTGTGGGAGGAATCGCTCGGACCTAGCTCGCCCCGGTACGCCACTGCGCTGTGCAATCTCGGTGGCGTCATGGTGGACCTCGGGATGGTCCGGGACGGGAGGAGCCTACTTGAGCGGTCGCTCGCTTCCAGGAAGCACGTGCTACGACCGGATCACCCAGACATTGCCTATTCCCTGCACGGCTTGGCGCGGGCGTACATCGGGCTGGGGATGTTCGAGAAGGCGCGCGATGCGTTCGAGGAGGCATTGACCATACGGAGGAAGGAGCTCGGACCTGAGCACGCCGAGACGACCTACTCACTGGCGGGCCTGGCCAACGCGGAAGCCGGTCGTGGCAACTACGCTCGATCGCTGGCGCTGTTCGCGGACGCACTTCGCCTTCAGGAGCGCGTCCTGGGGCCGAGGAATGTCCTGCTATCCGCGACCTACCTCGACTTGGGTGAGGCGCAGCGCATGGCTGCACAATACATTCAAGCCGAGCTGAGCCTGAAGAGGGCCATCGAACAGAATGAGCGGGCAGAGAGTCCGGAGCACATCAACACGGCCCTCGCGTGGGTTGCTCTCGGGCGCCTTGCCAACGATCGGCGCCGATTCCGCGACGGCATTGTTGCCTGTCGGCGGGCCGAAAAGATGCTCGCGGCGGATCCCGAGGGAAACGCCCCGTCCTTGAGCACGGTCGGTCTGTGTCTCGGCGAGGCATTGCTTGCAGTCGGAGAGCATCGGTCCGCGCGCCAAGAGCTCGAACGAGCTCTCGCACTCGTCGACGAGGCGGACACCGGCCCGCGGCACATGGTGGAGCTCAACTTTCAGCTGGCCCGGGCGCTTTGGTTCGAACCGATCGAGCGACCCCGTGCGCTGGGTCTCGCGCGGAAGGCCGCGGACATCATTGACAGTGCCGAGGGTGACACGCGCAACCTGGGAACCAACATTCGCTCCTGGCTGGATGCCCGACAGACCGAGACGATCCCATGATCAGAGCTGCTCAGATCACGGACCTTGGTTCTGCAGCGGCACTCGTCGGACGGCAGCAGGTAGCGGAAGACGGCGAACGCCCTGTCCCATCACGTTCGCATGCGCCCGAACCGGGCAGGGGATCGCGCTGCGCCACGCTGAATCGACGCGGGCAAATCCTTCTTGAAGAGCTCCACGCTCGGCGATATGCCGGACGTCGCGGAGACCGCTCACGCGATTCGGCCGGGCCGCCCCCCACGCGATAGCGCGACGACCCTCAGCGTGCTCGCCCGCGGCCGGACCGGCCGGACCTGGCCCTGCTCCTCCTTGCCCGGCCGCCGGCGCCGATCAGGATCGACGCCAGGAAGAGGGCGAGGCCGCCTGGCGCGCCCGACGAGGAGCCTCCCGCGGCGCAGCCGCCGTCTTCATCCAGCTGGTCGGCGCCGTCGATGTCGTCGTCGACCACGTCGTCGGCGGCCTGGTCGTCGGCGCCCAGGGCCTGGAGCGGGATGTGGGGGGTGATCCCGAAGTGGCGTTGAATGGCCCGGAGGTGGGCCTGGGCGGCTTTCTGGCGCTCGGTCGCCGAGCGGAGCTTGTTGGCGTCTGTTGCGTTGGTGACGAAGGCGAGCTCGTGCAGGACGGCCGGCATGGCCGTCTCGCGCAGGACGGCGAAGTTGGCGGTCTTGTTGCCTCGGTTGGTGAGGCCCCACGCGGCGATCATCTCCTGCTGGACCAGGTTGCGGAGCGCGGCACCGGTGCTGCCCTCGGCGAACGAGAAGGTCTCGGTCCCGTGGGCGGCCGGATCGCCAAAGGCGTTGGCATGGATCGACATGAAGCGATCGGCGCCCTGGGCGTTGGCGAACGACGCCCTCGCCGAGAGAGACACGAAGGTGTCGTTGGTGCGGGTCCGGAGGGCGACCCACCGGCCGCCTCCGCTCGTGTCGGCGGTGTCGGCGTCGAGCAGCTGCTTGAACCGGGTCGCCACGTCGAGGACGATGTTCTTCTCCTGGAGGCCGTTGCCGACGCCGCCCGGGTCCGAGCCTCCGTGGCCCGGGTCGATGACGATCGTCCTCGTCGTCTGGGCCGCCGCGGCGCCCGGAAGCGCGATGGTGATGAGGAATGCCAGAGAGAGCGAGCGGAGCATCAGCGCACCTCCTCGAGGCGGCCCACGTAGATGCCACCGGTGTCGTCGTCAAATGCGATGCGCCGGCCGTCCGGCGCGAAGCTGGGGCGCCGCTCCACCGTGGCGCTGGTCGCGGTCAGGCGATGGGTGCGACGCGCGCGGACGTCGTAGAGGTAGAGATCCGAGGCGACGATCTCGTGACCGTCATCCTCCGTGAGCTCGAACAGCAGCCGCGAACCGTCAGGTGACCAGGAGGGGGCGGTGCCGGCGCCGAGCTGGACCAGGTCGCCGGTCGAACGCGTGTAGATGTAGAGCCCGGTCGACAGGCCCTGAAAGACCACCCGGTCGCCGTCCGGCGACGGTTCGGGGGAGAAGAAGCGATCTCCGGTTCCGACCGGCACCAGCTCGCCGGCGCGATCGCGCACGTAGATCCGCTCATTCTGGGCCAGGGCGATCGGGGCTGCTTCCGCAGGCGCCGACCGCACGCGGCCGTCGCGGTCGACGATCATGGCGCGTCGAGCGCCGGCGCGGACCGCGCGAAAGCCGACCGTGCCGTCTCGGTTCCAGCGGGCGGCGACCCCGGCGCCGGCGTCGTCGGCCAGCCTGCGCACCGCGCCGCCGTTGCCATCGACCAGGTAGAGGCCGCTCAGCTTGGGGCCGGTGACGAGGAGATCGCGACCGTCGGGAGCGAAGCGCGGCGCGTAGTAGCTCCCGCGCTGGACCTGACTGACATCGATGAGCCGCTCGGCGTGGGCCATGCCGGCGAGGCCGGTGCTGGCTGCGAGCGCCACCATGAGCAGATGGGTCTTCGACATGCGCCCCGTCCGGTGCAACGAGTGTGCCTCGGGACGGTCGCGCGACTTCCAATGGCTTCCCTCCGCGGATCGGATCGGGATCGATGACCAGAGTACGCATCGCACCTGTCGACGCCCCCATGCAGCGAGCCATCGGCGCGTCACTCACGAGCGACGCGCGGCGAGTGATCGGAGAATAATGTCCGCGGTGCGCTGCGCATGTGTGATTGGGCTGCTCATGTGGGTCGGATGCCACTCCGGTGGAGTGGACGACAGCGAAGAGAAGCGCGCGGCGGCCGAGCTTCGCGCGGTGGCCGAGGATCCGGCCGTGGCGTCGGAGGCGGTGGTCCGGCTGGCGCGCGGTGGCTGTCCGCGCCTGGAGCTGGCTCTCCGCGCGCTCTCGCGCAGCCAGATTTCCGGCCGGCTGCTCCTCGGGCTCGTGGAGGACGCCGTCGCGGCCGCCCCATCGTGCGCGGACGCCGCCGCGCTCGCTGCGGTCGATCGGGTCGGGCGCGTCGGCCCCGCCGCCGGACCGGTCGCTGCCCTGGCGCGCGCTCGCCTGCTCGCCGATCGACCCGATCGCGCGCTGGCCGCCCTCCCGGGGGAGGCAAGCGAGCCGGCCGTGCACCTGCAGCGGGCCGAGATCCTGGCCGCGCTCGGTCGCCCGGCCGAGGCGCTGGCCGCATGGGAGCGGTTCTCGGCGTCCGCGCCGGGCGACCTCCCCGCGCGCGCGGCCCGGGCAGAAGGCTTGCTCGCGCTCGGCCGCGCCGACGACGCCGCGCGCGCGGCCGGTCCACCACCGCACCTCGATCCGGCGCTGCGCGAGGCGTATGTCGCCGCGGTCGCCGCGGCCGGTCGGGAGCGCGAGACGGCGGCCGCGATCGCGTCGGCTCCTGTGCCGGAGCGGCCCGAGCTGGCCCGTCGCGCCGTCGAGGTGGCGCCCGTCGATGCGCTGGCGCGCCTGGGCGAGGTGCCGGGGGCGACGGCCGACCTGGTCGCCAGCATCGCCGACCGACTCGAGAGCAAGGAGGGCGCCGCCGCCGTCGTCTCGCTGCGCCGCCGCGCCGCTGACGCAGAGCCGCGCAACGCCGACCGCGCCGATGCCCTCGCTCGCGCCCTCTCCGCGGCCGGTCTGCTGGACCAGGCGGTGGACGCGTGGGATCGGGCCGCGACCCTCGCGCCGGCGCAGCCGGCCTATTCTCTGGCTCCGATCCGCGCGCTGGCCGCGGCCGGGCACGGTGCGCGCGCGCGCCGGCGGGCCAGGGCCCTGGCGGCGACCGCCCGCGCCGCGGCCGATGCGGACCGACTGCTGACCGCCTCGGCCGGCGCGGCCGCCGCCGGCGACGAGGAAGCATCGGTGGTGCTGGTGCGCGACGCGATCCGCGTCCGCCCCGGCGACGGTCGCCTGGTGTTCGCGCTCGGTGAGAGGCTGGCCGGCGCGGGCGATCGGCCCGGCGCCGCCGGCGTCTGGGCCGAGCTCCTCGCCTGCGGCGCGCACGGGCGCCCGTGGCATCGTCACGAGGTCGCGGGCCGCCTGGTCGGCCTGGCCAGCGACGCCGCGTCGACCCGCGTGGTCCAGGCCGCGCTCGAGGCTCGCCGCGCATGT
Organism: Kofleriaceae bacterium; assembly: GCA_035489015.1. Taxonomy (GTDB): domain Bacteria; phylum Myxococcota_A; class Polyangia; order Haliangiales; family Haliangiaceae; genus DATFRY01. Next base: position 7,287 of record DATHKR010000059.1, read on the forward strand.
GCGCCTGTCGACCCGGAGGATCTGGCCGGCTTCGTCGCCCTGGCGAAGCAGAGGCTCGTCACTCCGTGACCGACCGGCGTGATGGCATATGCTCTCCGCCGTCGACGGACATGGAGGTACCCCCCATGAAGCACCTTGGTTGCCTGTCAGGTATCGCGATCGCCCTCGCTGGCTGCGGCGGAACCACGGAATCGACGCCCGCGGCGAGCCCCACGAGCTCCACGAGCCCCACGACGGCGCCGGCCGCTGGCCAGGCGGAGCGACTCGCGGCGGTGTACGCGGAGTTCTGGGAGGAGAACCTCCGGCTCAACCCGATCCAGGCGACGCAGATCGGCGACCCCCGCTACAACGATCAGCTCCCGAACAGCCTGTCGCCCGAGTACCGCGAGAGCCTGCGCGAGCTCCACCAGAGGTTCCTCGACCAGGCGCGGGCGATCGAACCGGGCGGCCTGTCCGGTCAGGACCGGTTGTCGTACGACGTGTTCGTACGCGGGCGGGAGATGGACCTCGAGGGCCTCCGGTATCCCCAGCACCTCGTGCCGATCAACCAGTTCAACAACCTGGCCAACCAGATCGCGATGCTCGGGTCGGGCACCGGCGCGCAGCCGTTCAAGACGGTCGCCGACTACGACGCATGGATCCGCCGCGCCAGCCGGGTGCCGGTCGTGTTCGACCAGGCGATCGCGAACATGCGCGAGGGAATGGCGAAGGGGATCGTCCAGCCGAAGGTGTTGATGGAGAAGGTCCTGCCCCAGCTCGACCAGCACATCGTCGCCAAGGCGTCCGACAGCACGCTGTGGGGCCCGATCGCGAGCTTCCCGCCGACCTTCTCGGCAGCCGACAAGCAGCGGCTCACCGCCGAGTACACCGCGCTGATCGAGAAGACGCTGGTCCCCGCCCACCGCAAGCTGCGCGCGTTCATCGCCGACGAGTACCTGCCGAGGTGCCGGGACACGATCGGCCTGAGCGCCCTGCCCGGCGGTCCGGCCTGGTACGCGTATCGGGTCCGCGCCACGACCACGACCGACCTCAGCCCGGAGCGGATCCATCAGATCGGGCTATCCGAGGTCGCGCGGATCCACGGCGAGATGAAGGCGGTGATGGAGCAGGTCGGCTTCAAGGGCAGCCTCAAGGCGTTCTTTGCGTCGCTGAAGAAGAACCCGGCGATGTACTACAAGAGCGAGGCCGAGCTCCTCGGCGCCTATCGCGACTTCAGAAAGACGGTCGAGCCGCTCCTGCCCAGGTTGTTCGAGGTCAGGCCCAAGGCCGACTTCGAGATCCGGCCGGTCGAGCAGTTCCGCGCCGCGTCGGCGGCCGGCGGGCAGTACCAGGCCCCGTCGGAGGACGGCTCTCGTCTCGGCATCTTCTACGTCAACACCTTCGATCTGAAGGCGCGGCCGCGCTGGTCGCTCGAGTCGCTCTACCTCCACGAGGCGACGCCGGGCCACCACTTCCAGATCGCGCTGCAGCGCGAGCTCGAGGAGCTGCCGCGCTTCCGCCGCTTCTCCGGTGAGACCGCGTACAACGAGGGCTGGGGTCTCTACGCCGAATCGCTCGGCAAGGAGCTCGGCGTGCTCACGGATCCCTACATGTACTTCGGCGCCCTCGACGCCGAGCTCTGGCGCGCGATCCGCCTGGTCGCGGACACCGGGATCCACGCCAAGGGCTGGACCCGCAAGCAGGTCCTCGACTTCATGTACGCCAATTCGCCCATCGAGCCGACCCGCGCCATCGCCGAGGCGGAGCGGTTCATGGCCGTCCCGGGCCAGGCCCTGGCCTACAAGATCGGTCAGCTCAAGATCCGCGAGCTGCGCACCCGCGCCGAGAAGGCGCTCGGCTCGAGCTTCGACGTGCGCGCCTTCCACACCGAGGTCCTGAAGGACGGCTCGATCCCGCTGTCGATCCTCGAGACCAAGGTCGACCGCTGGATCGCGGAGCGCAAGGGCGGCGCCAAGCCGTAGATGGGAGTGATCATGACCGAGCGTGACCTCGTTCTGGGTGCGATGTACTTCGGTACGCGGGTCGACGATGCGACGTCGATGGCGCTGCTCGATCGCTTCGTCGATCGGGGCGGCACGTGGATCGACACGGCGAACTGCTACGCCTTCTGGTCGGACCCGAGTGGCGTGGGTGGGCAGAGCGAGACGGTGATCGGGCGATGGCTGGCCACCCGGCCCGGGGTCCGCGACCGGGTCCAGATCAGCACCAAGGTGAGACTTCAGCCGACGGTGCCGGGGCGCTGGCCGGAGTCGGCGGAAGGTCTCTCTGCCCCCGCGATCCGGGATGCCGTGCGCAAGAGCCTGAGCCGGCTGGGCACGGATCGGATCGACTTCTACTGGGCCCATGCCGAGGACCGGACCGTGCCGCTGGCCGAGACCGTCGATGCCTTCGGTGAGCTGGTCAGCGCCGGTCTGGTGGGCCAGGTGGGTGCATCCAATCATCCGGCCTGGCGTGTGGAGCGGGCCAGGCGGCTCGCGCGCGACCGCAGTGTATCTGGCTACACGGCCCTGCAGCTGCGGCACTCCTATGTGCAGCCGCGCCCCGGCGCGTCCCTGCCGGACACCGGCCACCAGCTCGTGTCAGCGGAGATTCTGGACTACGTGAGCAGCGAGGGCGATCTGGCGCTCTGGGTCTACACGCCCCTCATCAATGGCAGCTACACGCGGCCCGACCGACCGCTGCCCGAGGCGTACGACCATCCGGGTACGACCCGGCGGCTGGCCGCGCTCGGTGCGGTCGCCCGAGAGATCGGGGCCACTCCCAACCAGGTCGTGCTCGCGTGGCTCCTGGGTGGCGACCCGGCCATCACTCCCATCGTCGGTGTGAGCACGGCGGAACAGCTGGACGAGACGATGGCCGCCCGCGACCTGATCCTGACCGACGAGCAACGCCGCCGGCTGAACGATGTCTCCTGAGGCGCCAGGTAGGGACATGACCGTCATCGACTGGTTGCTCGACTCCGATCCCTCGATCCGCTGGCAGGTGATGCGCGACCTGACGCACGAGCAGGCGGACGTCGTCGCCGCCGAGCGGTCCAGGGTCGCGACCGAGGGCTGGGGCGCCCGGCTGCTCGCGCTCCAGGCGCCGGACGGCCAGTGGGGCGGCAGGCCATGGTCGCGCGACTGGACTGACACGTTTCACGTTCTGGAGCTCCTGCGCCGGCTGGGGCTCGATCCGGAGAGCGAGCAGGCCCGGCGCGCCGTCGGTCTCGTCCGCGAGCGCGTCACCTGGAAGGGCGGCGCACCCGTGGACACCGCATGGGCCGGCAACCGGTTCTTCGACGGAGAGGTCGAGCCGTGCATCAACGGCAACGTCCTCGCGACCGGCTCGTACTTCGGCCAGGACGTCCAGGGCCTGGTCGACCGGCTCCTCCGTGAGCAGCTCCCCGACGGCGGCTGGAACTGCGAGGTCGAGAATGGCGCGACGGTGTCGTCGTTCGGGACCACGATCAATGTCCTCGAGGGCCTGCTCGAGCACGAGCGGGCGACCGGCGGCTCGGCCTTGGTGCGCGCGGCACGCCGCCGCGGCGAGGAGTACCTGCTCGAGCGCCGGCTGTTCCGTCGGAAGACGACCGGCGAGGTGATCGACCCCAGCTGGCTCCGGTTCTCGTTCCCGACCTGGTACTTCTACGACGTCCTGCGTGGGCTGGAGTACCTGCGCGGCGCCGAGCTCAGGCCCGACGACGACCGCGTCGCCGAGGCGATCGGGCTCGTCGAGGGCAACCGGGATCGCGACGGCCGGTGGCCGCTCCAGAACGTCCACGCAGGCCAGGTCCACCTCCAGATGGACGACGGCGAGGGAAAGCCGAGCCGGTGGAACACGCTGCGCGCGATGCGCGTGCTCCACCACGACCGGGCGCTGCGCGGAATCAGGCGCGCGGCCCGCCGCCGACCGTCGTGACCAGATGCTCGATGAAGAGCACGGTCTTGCGGGGCAGAAGCCGCCGCGACGGTGTCACCAGCCAGACCGGCGCGGGCGCGGCGCTCCATCCCGGCAGCAGGTGCACCAGCCGGCCGGCCCGCACCTCCTCGTCGCAGAAGCGCTCGCTGTAGACGACCGCACCGACGCCGGCGAGCGCGAGCTCGAGCTGCATGCTGCCCGACGTCACACCGATCGCGCCGGCGACCACCACGTCGACGCGCCTCTGCTCGTTTCGCAGCTCGAAGTGATCGAGGCGAGAGAGCCCCTCGAGGACGACGAACTGGTGATCGGCGAGGTCCGCGGGCGTCTGGGGAACCGACGTCCGCGCGAGGTACGCGGGACTGGCAAAGACGCTTCGCGTCATCGTCACCAGCGGACGCGCCACGAGCGAGGAGTCGGGCAGCGCGCCGGCGCGTACCGCGACGTCGAAGCGCTCGGTGGCGAGATCGACGAAGCGCTGGCTCTCGTCGAGGAAGAGCGAGATCCGCGGGTAGCGCGCGGCGAAGCTCGCGACCGGGCCGGCGAGGATGAGGCGGCCGAAGTCAGGCGGCATCGTGACCCGCAGCGTCCCGGTCGGCTGATCGGTCAGCTCGCTCGCGAAGGCCACGGCGTCGTTCGCCTCGTCGGCCAGGCGGAGGCACCGATCGAGCAGCACCTGTCCCGCCTCGGTGAGGACCAGCTTGCGGGCCCCCTTCAGGAGGAGCCTGCTACCGAGCCGCTCCTCGAGCGCCGTCACGCGTCTGCTCACCGTCGACTTCGGCAACCCGAGGAGCTTCCCCGCCCGCGTGATGGTCCCGGTGCGGCCCACCGCGGCGAAGACCAGCATCTCGTTGATTTCGTTGAACACGGCCACTCATCGTTCCACTAGTGGAACTTCTGGTCCAGCTTTCCAGGCCTGTTTGGAGCGCCAGCGGAACCCTACCGTTCTGGTCATGACCCACATCCTCCAGATCGTGTCCTCGGTGAAGGGCCCCCTCTCGAAGTCCACCGTCCTCAGCGGCGAGCTGGTCGCCCGCCTGCGTGATCAGCACGACAGCGCGCGCGTCACTGTTCGCGACGTCGCTGCCCAGCCCATCGCGCCGATCGACGCCGCCGCGCTCGGCGCGCTGTCCACGCCGGCGGATCGAAGGAGTCCCGAGCAGCAAGCGCTCGTCGATGACCACGACGCGCTCATCGCCGAGATCCAGTCGGCGGACATCGTGGTCTTCGCCATCCCCATGTACAACTTCGCGGTCCCGGTCCAGCTCAAGGCGTACTTCGACGCCATCGCGCGCTCGGGCGTCACGTTCCGCTACGGCGCGACCGGTGTCGAGGGCCTGCTGCAGGGCAAGAAGGTCCACGTCGTCTTCACGCGAGGCGGCCTCCACCGCGGCACCATCAGCGACAGCCAGACCGCGTTCGTCCAGACGTTCCTCGCCTTCGTCGGGCTGACCGACGTCGAGTACGTGTACGCCGAGGGGCTCGACATGGGCCCGGACGCGCAGGCAACGGGCCTCGAGGCGGCGCGGCGCGTGATCGCGGCGCACTTCGAGGAAAGGGCCCCGCTGCGCAGCGTCGCGTGACGAGGGTCGAGGCCGGG
>DATHKR010000060.1:0-3273 GCA_035489015.1 Kofleriaceae bacterium
GGACCGTCTGCAGGCCGGCCGGCGCGTCGGCCAGGCGAACCAGGTCGGTCCCGGCGGCGTAGGTCCCGACCAGATCGCCAGCCAGGCGCAGCCCCGCGCCGCTGACCCGCGTGATCAGCTGCCGCTCGCCGCCGCTGCCGATCGTGATCCAGTCGCCCGGCCGGAAGCGCGCCGCCACCACCGTCGCCGTGGTCGCGCCCTCGGCGGCCATCGTGATCTCGCGCCCGGCGATGGCGGTGAACGAACCGGTCGGCAGGTACAGGCCGAGATCGGCGGACGCGAGCGGATTCCGGCCCGTCACCGCCACCTGGATCGCCTGGCTGCCCGGCTGGCGCGCGCGAACCTCGATGACGTCGCTGGCCGCGGTCGATCGGTCCGGGAGCCGCAGCGAGCCATAGGTGCCGTTGCTGGCCCGCACGACGTAGCAGACCTGCCCGCCGTTCTCGAAGAAGCCGCGCACGGCGTACCAGAGGTAGTAGCCGGGCACCGGATGGGCGCCGTAGGCCTCCTTGAAGCCGTCCCAGCTGGTGAGCTTGGTCGGCGTGTCCAGCTCGCCGGCGGCGGCCACGCCCAGGAAGGCGGCGGTGCTGGTGCCCACGCCGGCGATCGGCGCGCCGGGCGCGAACTCCTCGATGTAGACCCCGGGATACGAGACTTGCACGGCCATCGGCCTGCTCCGATCGGAAGGTTGATTGGTCCTGCTACTCGAAGACGAGGTCGTACTCGCCGCTCTCGGACGGGACGACCACGTCGCGGACGACGTCCGCGTGACCGCTGGTGCGGGCGCGCAGGCGGTAGGTGCCCGGACGAAGCTCGCCGAGCTGGAAGCGGCCCGCCGCGTCGGTGCGGGCCAGAGCCATGCGCTTGCCGGACGCCATCTCGAGCGTCACCCAGGCCTCGGCCACCAGCGAGGGGCTGCCGTCGGCCGCGGGGGCGAGCGCGTCGAGGACGTGGCCGCCGACCCGGAGGCCGAGGTCGGCCGGCACCGCCGGGTCGCCGGTGCGGAGGTCGAGGAGGCGCGTGGTCACCTCGGCGCCCGCGCTCCGCTCCGACCACAGGATCGGCAGCGTGACCACCAGCTGGATCGCCGGCCGCCAGCGGTGGCTGCTGCCCATCGTGCCCCAGAACTCGGCGTACTTGGGGAAGCCCTCCATCGGCACGAACGCGACCGGAAGCTCGGCATCGCGCAGCGCCTCGGGGAAGCCGACCGGCCAGGCGCCCAGGCCGGTCGGCCCGTAGATCGCCGCCGGCTCGATCGGGTCGTGGAGCGCCAGCACCGACGCGGCGTCGTAGAGGAGCGCGTGCTCGTCCCACGACGGCTCGACCGCGGGGCTGACCTGCGCCGAGCTCCACGCGGTGACCAGGTAGTGACAGTCGAGCCGCATCGGGGCCCGGGTCTCGCCGACCATGCCGCCGCTCACCGCGCGGACGAGCTCGTTCGAGCGGAGCACTCGGTTCTCGCGCAGCTCGATCAGGTAGACGCTGAGCGCGTTGGCCGGCGCGCCGTCCACGGTCAGCGTGTTGACGTAGGCGATCCAGTCGTCGTCCGGCGGCCGGAAGCCGACCTGCGACTCGTCGACCAGCTCGGCGATCGAGCCGACGAAGAGGTCGCGGAGCAGCTGGTCGAGGAAGCGGATCACGGGACGGCCTCCAGTCCGAGCGCGCGCGGCGCCCGCCCCAGCTCGGCGTCGCTCAGCGCCTTGCCCATCTTCTGGAACTCGCGGCGCACGGCGCGCAGCACGTGGTCGAGGGTCACCGCGGGCTCGTCGTCGCCGACCAGGTGCGCGGCGGCCAGCGCCACGTTCTTGATGCTCCCGCCGCTCAGCTTGAAGCGATGGGCGAGCCAGGCCGGATCGAGATCGGCGCCGAGCGGGGTCTCGCGCGGCCACACCCGGGCCCACAGCGGCCGGCGAAGCTCCTCGCCCGGGAACGGAAAGCTGATCACGAACGCCAGCCGCCGGACGAACGCCTCGTCCATGTTCTGGGCCAGGTTGGTGGCCAGGATCGCCACGCCCTCGTACTGCTCCATCCGCTGCAGCAGGTACGAGATCTCGATGTTGGCGTAGCGATCGTGGGCGTCGTGCACCGCCGAGCGCTTGCCGAACAGCGCGTCGGCCTCGTCGAACAGCAGCACCGCGTTCGAGCGCTCGGCCGAGTCGAACACCCGCGACAGGTTCTTCTCGGTGTCGCCGATGTACTTGCTGACCAGGGTGGCCAGGTCGATGCGGTACAGCTTCAGCCCGAGCGCGTGGGCGATCACCTCGGCGGCCAGCGTCTTGCCGGTCCCGGGCGGGCCGGTGAAGAGCGCGTTCGTGCCGGTGCCGGCCGACAGCTTGCGCGAGAAGCCCCACCCGCCCAGGACACGGGTCCGACGGACCACCCGGTCGCACAGCTCGCGCAGCTGGGCCAGCGTCTCGCCGGGCAGGACCAGATCGTCGAAGGTGCGGACCGGCTCGATCGCGTGAGCGAGGACGTCGAGGTGGCGGCTCGATACCGCCCGGGCGCGGGCCATGAGGATCGCCGTCCGGTCGGCCGTGGATGGCGCCGCGCCAGCCGCGCCAGCTGCCTCGGCGATGGCGTCCAGGTTCAGCCTGAAGCGGCCGGCCAGCGCGTCGACATCGACCGACCGGACCGACCCGACCGCCGCGCCGACCGCGCCGAGTCGATCGATCCACCACGCACGCCGCGCCTGGAAGTCCGGCTCGCCGAGCTCGATCGCCAGCACCTCCGGTGCGAGGGCGCGCGCGGTCGCCTCGCGGATCCCGCCCGCGAACACCACGTGGGCCGGGCTGGCCAGGAGCAGCTCGAGCGCGCGCAGGGAGACGGTCGCCGCGCCATCACTGGCCGCATCGTCGCCCCCGTGGACGAACACCACCGCCCCGCGAAGCGACGCCTCGAGACCGAGCAGCCGGAGCGCGGCCTCGGCGGGCTCGCCCCGCGGTGCGCGCGAGAGATCGACGACCACGAGCGGGCCGCCGACGGCGAGCGCCGCAGCCTCGGCGATCTCGCGCTGTCCCGAGCCGGCCGGTCCGTCGAGGAGCAGCGCCAGCCGAGCCTCGACCCGGCGCGAATCGCGCAGCGCCCGGTCCAGGCGACCGACCACCGCCGCGGGAAGAGGAAGCCGCTCCGCGGCCAGCGCCGGCACCTGCCACGAGCAGAAACCAGCCAGCCGCGCGTCGACCGCCTGGTGGCCGAGCAGGTGCCGCACGACCGTCTCGTCGAGCCGGATCGCCCGCCCGATTCTCGGCCCGGCCGGTCCCTCCTCGGCGACGA
>DATHKR010000061.1:0-17155 GCA_035489015.1 Kofleriaceae bacterium
AGCTCGGCGACCGACATGAGGAAGCCGCCGTCGCCGAGCGCGGCCACGGTGAGGCGGTCGGGGCGCGCCACCGCCGCGCCGAGCGCGCTGGCCAGCCCCAGCCCGATCGACTGGAACGACTGGGTGAAGCAGAACCCGGCCGCGTCCGGCACCGACAAGAACATCGACGGGTAGCCCATGAAGTTGCCCGAGTCGATGACCACGGTGCGCTCGGCCGGGAGCAGGTCGTCGAGCGCGATGGTGAGCGCGCGCGGGTCGATCCGCCCGCCGCCACCGTCGTCGTCGTACGGGACCGCCCGCCAGCGCCCGTCGGCGGCGATCCGCGCGCGCAGCGCCGGCGTGCGCCAGCCGTCCGGCCGCGCGCCGCGGCGGTCGAGCTCCTCGGCGCATGCGCGCGCGACCGCGGCCACATCGCCGCACAGGCCGAGGGAGACCGGTCGATTGACGCCGAGCGCGGCGCGGTCGAGATCGACCTGCACGACGGTCGCGCCGCCGGCGAGGAGGCGCCCGTGCCGGGTGGTCCACATGTTGAGCGTGCTGCCCCAGGCGACGATCAGATCCGCTCCGGCGATGAGCTCGGCGGCCAGCGGCGTGGCGAAGCCGCCCGATACGTCCAGGTACCACGGGTCACCCGCGAAGAGACCTCGGGCGGCGGCCGACACCGCCAGCAGCGCGCCGCAGCGGTCGGCCAGGGCGATCAGCGCCGCGCGCGCCGAAGCCGCGTGACGCGCCGCGCCGCGGCCAGCGATGAAGACCGGCCGGCGCGCCGCCATCAGCGCATCGACCAGCGGTCGCACATCCGGAACCGGCTCGAGCGACGGCGGCGATGGGTCGATCGCATCCACCGACGCATCCACCGGCGCGCTGGCGGCCGGCCGCGCCTGCACGTCGAGCGGCAGCGCCAGGAGCACGGTCTGCCCTGCCCCGGCCCGCGCGGTCCGGCACGCCCAGGCCGCGTCGTCGGCTGCTCGCTCGGCCGTCACCCGCCGGAAGCCGGCGCCGATCGCCCCGGCCAGGCCGACCAGATCGACGGCGAAGTTGGAGCGCGCCGCGGTCGCCTCGGGCGCGAGCACGACCAGCGGCGTGCGGCTCTTGGCCGCCTCGGTGACGCCGGTCAGCGCGTTGGTGACGCCCGGGCCCTGGTGGACCGACAGCGCGGTCAGCTTGCCCGACACCCGCGCGAATCCGTCGGCCATGCTGGCCGCGCCGCCCTCGTGGGCGGCCGGCACGAACCGGGCGCCGGCGGCGACCAGCGCGTTGGTCACGTGGAAGTTGCCGCTGCCGACCACGCCGAACACATGGTCGACGCCGTGGTCGGCCAGGACCCGGCCGACCACCTCGGCGACGTTCATCGCCGCTCGACGAGAGCCAGCGCGCGGCACGGGCTGCCCGACCCGCGCACGATCGGCAGCGGACCGACGATGACCACCGCGCCGACCGGCGGCAGCGAGGCCAGGTTCTGCAGCTGGGTCAGCCCGTACTTGTCGTTGCCGAGCAGGAACGAGTGGCACGGGAAGGCCGGGGCGAACGAATGGGCCGCGCCCGCGTCGGTGCCGACCGTCTCGACCCCGACGCCCAGGATCGCGGTCTCCTCGGCGATCCACTTGGCGCACTCGGCCGAGATACCCGGCGTATGGCCCTGGTTGAGGAACGACGCCTCGTCGCCGGAGCGCGCGTCCCAGCCGGTCCGGTAGAGCAGCCAGCCGCCGTCGGGCAGCGGGCCGTGCTTCGCCTGCCACGCGCGGACGTGGTCGATCTGGAGCAAGAAGTCCGGATCGCCGGAGGCCTGGGCGGCGAAGTCCATGACCACCGCCGGAGCGATCAGGCGGCGCGCCTCCAGCTGGGAGACATCCGCGCCGAGCTTGCCGGTGATCCAGTGGATCGGCGCGTCCAGGTGCGTGCCGGTATGCTCGCCGGTGGTGATGTTGTTCCAGTACCAGGCCGGCCCGGCCTCGTCGTAGCGGCTGATCTCGGTCAGCCCGAAGCGCCAGGTCTGCCCGAGCGGCTCGGGCAGCTTCAGGATCGGAGTCTCCGCCGAGAGCGGAGCGGTCAGATCGACGACCTCGACGACGCCCTTGGTGATGGCGTCCACCAGATCCGCGAGCAGAGCCATGCCGCCAGGGTACGGCCGGCCCGGTGGGAGAGTCAATTGGCGGTGGATGAGCCGGTGGACCGTGTTCGAGGGTGCGCTTGCCGACCGCACCTCGCTGGTCTACGGTCAAGGATGCGAGGGCGGACAGCATGACGCGCGAGGCAACAGAAAACGCGATCGCGGACCCGGAAGCGCTGGCCACCCTGCCGATCTTTCCGCTGGCCGACTGCGTGCTCCTGCCCGGCGGCCTCCTGCCGCTCCACGTGTTCGAGCCGCGCTACCGCGATCTCACCCGCGACTGCCTGGCCGGCCGCCGCCTCATCGGCATGGCGCGGCTGCGCCCCGGCCACGACTCGGACTACGACAGCCGCCCGCCGATCTACGACCGGTGCGGCGTCGGGCGGATCATGGCGTCGGAGGAGCTGCCCGACGGGCGCTTCGTGCTGCTCCTGCGCGGCGTGGCCCGCGTCGAGATCGCGCGCGAGCTGCCCGCCGACCGCTCGTACCGCCTGGTCGAGGCCCACCGCCTGATCGACGCCCACTGCGATGCGAACGCGGCGCGCGGCCACCACAAGCTGCTCGTCACCCTGTGCGATCAGCTGGCCGGCGTGATCGAGCAAGGCGGCTCGCAGCTGCGCGATCTGGTGCGCGGCTGCGAGAGCCCGGGCGCGTGCGCCGACGCGGTCGCCGCGGCGCTGGTCGCCGATCCCGACGCCCGCCAGGAGCTGCTCGAGTCGTGCGATCCGATCGACCGGCTCGAGCGCACCATCGGCCACGTCGGCCAGCTCCTGTGCGAGCTGGCCCCGGCCGCCGGCGGCGCGGTCAACTAGTCAGAACTGATCAGCAGTCCTTCACCCACGAGCACTCGACGTCGTCGGGCAGGTGCACGGCGGGTGGCTCGACCGTCTGACGCTGCGCGGCGTCCGCCCCGGGCTCCTGGCTGTAGACCGACAGTCGAACCGCGATCCGATCCTCGAGGTCGCCGGGCTTTCCGCTCAGGAAGTCGTTGAGCACGATCGAGAAGATCAGCCGATCGCCGTCCGCGTCGGTCACGTAGCCGGACAGGCTGGAAGCGCCGCTCAGTGTGCCGGTCTTGCCGTGCACGTTCCCTGCCGCCGGGGTTCCGACCATCCGCGAGCGGAGGGTGCCGCCGATCATCCGATCCGACTGACCCGCGATCGGCAGGGCGTCGTACCAGACCCCGAACCACGGCCGCGACTGCGCGGCGTCGAGCAGCACCGCGATCGCGGCGGGCGGGACGAGGTTGCGGCGGGACAGCCCGGACCCGTCGCGGTTGGCCATCGCCGCGGGATCCACGCCGTAGGTCTCGACCTGGCTGCGCACGGCGGCGAGCCCGGCGCTCCAGCTGCCCTCGCCGGCCACCGCGCGTCCGATCGACTTCACCAGCACCTCGGCGTGGCCGTTGTTGCTGAGCTTGAGGAACGGGGTCAGGATCGCGCTCAGCGGGGCCGAGACATGCTGGCCGATGGTGCGGGCCTCCGCGGGGGTCGCACCGGATTCGGTCCTGCCGAGGACTCGCACGCCGCGGGCCTGGAGCGCCATGCGGAACACGTCCGCCGCGTATCCGGTCGGATCCGAGACGCTGGCCCAGTCGCGCGACAACGCCGTGTCGGTGGCGAGCGCGCCGGTCACCAGGATCCGGTTGCTGCCGTGCTGGCGCTCGATGGTGATGCTGTCCCCGCTGCCCGCGGCGGCGGTGGTGGCGCGGTTGACGATGGTGACGTGGTGGGTCGCCGGGACCAGGTCGATCGCGGCCGGCTCGCCCGCCGCGGCGCCGGGCCTCACCTCGACGATCACCGTCCCGGCGTCGTAGTCGGTGTCGGGCGCCACGGTCAGGGCCGAGACCTGCCCCGCGTAGTAGAACGGCTCGTCGTCCCAGGTCCAGTCGTTGCCGAGCCGCTGGCCGTCGAACCAGGTGTCGTCGGCCACCAGGTGGCCGGCCACGAAGCGGATGCCGGCGCCGGCGACCTGATCCGCCAGCTCGGCGTAGTCCGCGGCCAGCATGGTCGGATCACCGGTGCCGCGCAGGTAGAGGTCGCCACGCAGCACCGGGCCGGCCTGCTCCGCTCGGGTCGCGACGGTGGTCGCGAACGTGTAGTCGGGACCGAGCAGGTCCAGCGCGGCCACCGAGGTGAACAGCTTCTCGTTCGACGACGGGATCAGCCGCCGGTCCGCGTCGTGCTGGTAGAGCACTTCCCCGGTGTCGGCGCGCTTGACGATCACGCCGGCCTGTCCGCCGACCAGGCGCGGATCCGCGAGGATCTCGTCGAGGTCGGCGGCCAGGTCGTCCGATGGGCCCTCGGTGACCGCGCTCGTGATCGCCGACGATGACGGGAGCCGCGGCCGGGCCGCCCTCTCGGTGGCTGGGGTCGGGTCGACCGGCGCGCCCCCCTCGCACGCCGTGGCCAGGAGAGTGACCGAGCACAGGATCCGGAGCGAGTCGCGCGTCATGCACCGTGCTTATCACGAACCTCGCGGGGGACGCGCCGCCGCGCCACCGTCGCAGGCTCGATTTCAGGCTCCGAGCGCGCGGGCGAGCGCGGTCACGCCGTCGCGAATCTCGCGCTCGCTGAACGCGGCGAACCCGAGCACGAGGCCGCGCAGGTCGCGGCGACGGAGCGCATGGCGGTCGAGCGCCCACACGTCGAGCCCCTCCCGGGTGGCCAGCTCGCACGCCTGGCGCGACGACCTGCCGTCGAGGAGATACGCCGGCGTGCTGAGACCGGCCTGGATCTCCGGGAGACGCAGGAGGCCGCCGAGCCGGCGGGCGATGTGGGTCTCCAGCGCCTCGCGGCGGGCTGCGTAGAGCTCGCGCATGCGGCGCAGATGTCGGGCGAAGTGACCCTCGTCGATGAACGCGGTGAGAGTCGCCTGGAGCATCGCCGACGGATAGAGATCGGTCTGGTAGCGCAGCGCGGCGATCCGATCGATCCACGGGTCGGGCGCCACCAGGTAGCCGCACCGCAGCGACGGGAACAGGACCTTGTTGAAGGTGCCGAGCAGGAACACCGAGTCGCCCCCGGCGAGGCTCTTCAGCGCCGGCAACGGCCGCCCGCGGTAGCGGAACTCGCTGTCGTAGTCGTCCTCGATCAGCGCCGCGCCGCTGGTGCGCGCCCATCGCAAGAGCTCCATCCGGCGGTCGAGCGACAGCGCCACGCCGAGCGTGAACTGATGGGCCGGCGTCAGGTAGACGGCGCGCGGGCGGGCACACTGCGCTCGCCCGTGCTCGGGGTCGAGGCCGTCCTGGTCGACTCGGACTGGCACGATCCGGGCGCCCGCGTTGCGAAACGCATCCACCGCGCCGCCATAGCCGGGGTCTTCGATCCACACGGCGTCTCCCGGCCGCACCAGGAGCCGGGCGATGAGGTCCAGCCCCTGCTGGACCCCCGAGAGGATCACGATCTGATCCGGGTGACATGCCACGCCGCGCGCGGCGCCCAGGTATCCGGCGATCGACTCGCGCAGCGCGGCAGATCCGCGCGGATCACCGCGCGAGAGCGACCGCGCCGTCAGCGAGCGCATGGTCCGCGCCGTGGTCCGCGCCCAGATCGCGATCGGGAACGCCTTGACCGCGGGCTCGACCGGACAGAAGGGCCGCGCGGCCGGCTGGACCGCCGGTGAAGTCGCGCGCCGCGGGTCGCCGCCGACCGCCGTCTTCCCGGCTCGCGGCGCGCGACCGGCCGCGGTCGCCTGGTAGTCCTCGAACACCCGCTGGCTCACAATCGTGCCGGAGCCCATCGCGCTCGTGACGTAGCCCTCGTCGCCCAGCCGTTCGTATGCTTCGACGACCACCCCGCGCGAGACGCCGTGGCGCTGGGCCAGATCGCGCGTGGCCGGCACCCGGGCGCCGCGGCGCAGGCGTCCGTCCAGGATCGCCGCGCGAAGCTCACCGTACAGCCACGCCGAGATGGTGATCCCCGGCGGCCGGGCGCGCAGGGACACCGCGATCTCGGGGGCGCGACGCGGCACGAAAGTGGACCTATCCGTTATCCATATATGGAGCTTCCTGCTGTACCACGGCCGCGCCATCGTCGCGACATGATCGAAGCCCCGTCGCCGCCGTCCTCCACCGCTCTCTCGCCGCCGAGCCGGTTGCTCCGGGTCGCCGCGCCGCTCTCGGCGCTGGCCTACCCGGCCCTGGTCTGGTCAGGGCCGGCGGTATGGCCGCCGCTGCTGATCCTCGCCCTGGTGGTGCCCGCGATCGGCGTCTGGGCCTCCGTCCGCCTGGCTGACCACGACCTCCCGGCCGCCCGCGCCGTCGCTCTCGTGGCCGTCGGCGCGCCGCCGCTCTACAGCCTGCTCGGCGGCCTCCTCGACTTCCAGCGCGCCATCGCGGTCTCGAGCGCCGGGGCGTGGATCCCGCTCTGGATCACCCTGGTCGCCGTGGCTGCGCTCGAGCGGCCACGCGCGCGGGTTCGCGCCGCCCGCACCGGCCGCAGGCTCGCCATCCTCCACGGCCTGTCCGCCGCGCCGATCGCGGCGTTCGCCCTCGTCCACGTCGCCAACCACCTCGCCGGGCTCGCCGGCGGCCCGACCCACATCGCGGTCATGACCGCTCTCCGGTCGGTGTATCGCCACCCGGTGGTCGAATCGCTGCTCCTCGCGTGCGTCGCCTTCCAGGTCGCGAGCGGCGCGGTCCTGGTCGGCCGCCGCCTCTTTCACCCCGCGCGCTGGTCCGCGGTGATGCAGACCGCGTCCGGTGCTTACCTCTGCCTCTTCTTCGCCTCGCACCTGACGGCGGTGCTTCGCGCCCGCCACATCCGCCACACCGACACCAGCTGGTCCTGGCTGACCTCCGACGACCTCTTCACCGATCCCTGGAGCGCCCGCCTGGCCCCGTACTACTTCCTCGCCGTCATCGCCGTCGGCGTCCACATCGCCTGCGGGCTCCGCGCCATCGCCATGGGGCATGGCGTCCGACCCGATCGGCTCACCAGGCCGGTCGGGACCCTCGGCGCCCTGGCGGTCGTGGCCGCGGTGCTGATCCTGGTGGCGCTGGGCCGGGGCTAAACGAGGGCCAAACGCGCGCCGGCCCGCCGCCGCGCCGTCGGGTCAGCCGGCCGGCTTCGCGGTGCCGTTGGCGACCGATCGCTCGAGCAGGGTGCGCATCGCCGCTCGCGCCTTGCGCGCCTCCACCCGCATCTGGCGGCTGAACACCCTCATCTGCTTGCCGAGCTCCGACATCTGCCTGGCCAGGTCGCGCATCGGCCGGCCGGAGTCGCGCATCCTCACCTGGAGCGCCGCCATCTCCTGGTCGAGCTTGCGCATCGCGCGCTCCAGGTCGCGCTGCTCGCGCTCCATCTGCTGCTTCTCGGCCGGGCTCAGCTTGCGGCCGGCCGCGCGCGCGGACAGCTCGGCCTGACGCGCTCCCAGCTCGCCCTGCTTCTCGCCCAGCTCACCCTGCTTCTCGCCCAGCGCGCCCTGCTTCTCGCCCAGCGCGCCCTGCTTCTCGCCCAGCGCGCCCTGCTTCTCGCCCAGCTTCTCGAGCGGCCGCCACACCGCCTCGACCTGGCGCAGCACCGCCGCATCGCGGCTCACGTACTCCTTGCCCCCGTGCCGGAACCAGAGCAGCCGCTCGTTGCCGTGCCGCAGGCGGCGCGCGCGGTGGACGTCGTCCATGGACCCCGCCATCGACACTCGGTCCCCCTCGCGCAGGAGCACGTAGCGCGATCCGTCGTCCTGGTCATCGTCGTCGTCGATGTCCATGTCGCCGACATCCACGTCGCCGACGTGCACGTCGACGTCATCGACGTCGCGATCGTCATCGTCGTCGTCGCGGTCATCGTCGTCGCGGTCATCGTCGTCGCGATCGCCATCGTCGTCGCGATCGCCGTCGTCGTCCGCTGGCGACGCGGCGACCCGGGGGGCCGGGGACGCCGCGGCCGGGGCCGGGGCCGACCCCGCTCCTGCCGCGCTGCCGCTGGAGCCGCCGCCGCACGCCGCGACCGATAGACCGACCGCCGAGACCAGACCGTACCGAGTCCACCGCAACGAGATCATGGCGCGCTCCTTCCGGGACAGTGACTACTTCGGTAGTACTACCGGGGTAGTCGATCTGTCAAGCCGGCTTCGTCGGGCCGGCTTCTGGCCCGGCTGACGCAGCGCCTCGCAGCGCCTCCCCCGTGGTCGGGTCGAAGAAGTAGAGCCGGTTGGGGTCGAAGCTGACCACCAGAGGCTCGCCGACCGCGATCGGCGCGTCGGCCGGCAGGCGGGCGGTGAACCGGGCGCGCGAGCTGCCGGCCATGAGCTGCGCGTCGTCCGCGCTGCGCGCGTCGATCGCGGCCCGGGTCGCGTCGGTGTCGACCGGCGGGGCGTCGAGCTCGAAGATGACGTGGCGCTCGTCGCCCAGCTCCTCGATCACCGCCGGCGACACGGTCGTGGACGGCCAACCGGCCACCTCGCCGTGGCTGAACGCGGTCGGGCGCACACCGAGGATGACCGCGCGATCGCCACCGGCCAGCGGCGACCCTTCCGGCAGCGCGGCGCTCAGCCCGCCGAACGAGACCCGCCCGCCCGCGACCGTGGCCTCGACCAGGTTCATCGAGGGCGAGCCGATGAACGCGGCCACGAACAGGTTGACCGGCTCGCGGAACAGCGCGCGCGGGGTGTCGAACTGCTGGAGCAGGCCGTCGCGCAGCACCGCGACCCGCTGGCCGAGCGTCATCGCTTCGATCTGATCGTGGGTGACGTAGACGGTGGTGATGCCGAGCCGCTGGTGCATGAGCGACAGCTGCGAGCGCATGTTCACGCGCAGCTTGGCGTCCAGGTTGGACAGCGGCTCGTCCATGAGGAAGACCTGCGGCTCGCGCACGATCGCCCGGCCCATCGCCACCCGCTGGCGCTGCCCGCCCGACAGCGCGGCCGGCCGCCGGGCCAGGAGGTGCTGGAGGCCGAGCGCGTGGGCCACCTCGTCCACTCGCTTCTCGCGCTCGGTGCGGCCGGTCCCGCGCATGCGCAGCCCGAACCCCATGTTGCGGCGCACCGACATCCGCGGGTAGAGCGCGTAGCTCTGGAACACCATCGCCACGTCGCGGCGCTGGGGCAGCTCGTTGGTGACGTCGCGATCGCCGATGTGCACCCGCCCGGAGGTCACCTCCTCCAGCCCGGCGATCATCCGCAGCACCGTCGACTTGCCGCAGCCGGACGGGCCGACCAGGACGATGAACTCGCCGGGCGAGACGTCGAGGTCGAGGTCGCGGACCGCGTCGACCCCGCCGCGGAAGCGCTTGCCGACCTTCTCGAGCCGGATGCCAGCCGCCTTGCGCCCGAGCCGCTCGGCGGCGGCCTCGGTCGCGGCGTGGGCGGCGCTGGCAGCGCCCGCGGCGGCTTCCCTCCCCTCGTCGGCGTCCTTCTCGGTCACGAGTCACCCCTTGAGCGCGCCGGCCATGAGGCCGCGCATGAAGAACCGGCCGAGCAGGAAGTAGACCAGGAGGGTCGGCACGCTGGCCAGGAGCGCGCTCGCCATCGCCTCGTTGAACGGGACCGACTGGCTCCCGGCGATGTTGTTGAGCGCCACGGTGATCGGCCAGTGGTTGCGGTCGGTCAGCAGCACGCCGAAGAGGAAGTCGTTCCAGGCCGAGGTGAACTGCCAGATCATCGACACCGCGAACGCGGGCGGGGCGATCGGCAGCGCCACGTGGAAGAACGTGCTCAGCATGCCGGCGCCGTCCACCTTGGCCGCCTCGATCAGCTCCTCGGAGATGCCGGAGAAGTAGCTGCGGAAGATGAGCGTGGTGATCGGCAGGCCGTAGATGACGTGGACCATGATGAGGCCGCTCAGCCCGCCCTTCAGGCCGATGTACGACATGGTCTGGAACATCGGGATGATGATCGCCTGGTACGGGATGAACATCCCGAACAGGATCAGCGGGAACGCGAAGTCGGCCCCGGGGAAGCGCCACTTGGCCAGGACGAACCCGTTTGCCGCCCCCAGCGCCGACGAGATGATGCTGGACGGCACCGCCAGGAGCGAGCTGTTGACGAACCCCTCGCGCAGCTTCGGCCACACGATGCGGAAGTTCTCCAGCGACAGCGAGGCGGGCCACTCCCACATCCTGACCACGCTCACCTCGGCCGGATTCTTGAGCGCGGTGACCAGGAGCGCGTACACCGGCATCAGGAAGAAGCAGGCGAACCCGAAGAGGACCAGGTAGCGGACGACGGTGAAGTAGGGCGCCATCCGCGAGCGGATGCGCCCGTCGGTGCGCTCGGCCGGCGCGCTCGCGCTCACCGGCGCTGCTCCGAGCGGACCGAGTACCAGACGTACGGCACGATCACGACCGCGACGCCGAGGAGGAGGAGCGTCGCGATGGTCGCGCCGCGCGCGTAGAAGCCGCCGTCGAAGGTGGTGAACCACATGTAGAGGGCCGGCGTGTCGATCTTGAGGTTCTTCTGGTCCATCGCGTAGAAGAGGTCGAACGTCTTCAGCGAGATGTGGGCCAGGATCACGATCGCGCTCATCAGCACCGGCAGGAGCATCGGGCGGACCACGAACCAGAACACCTTGGGCTCGCTGGCGCCGTCGACCCGGGCCGCCTCGCGCAGCTCCTCCGGCACCCCGCGCAGGCCGGCCAGGAACAGCGACATGACGTAGCCGGACAGCGCCCACCCGGCCGGCAGCGCGATCGCCGCGATCGCCCAGCGCGAGCTCGACCGGAACCAGTCGCTGCGCCACGAGCCGAGCCCGACGTCGACCAGGAGCTTGTTGAGGCCGGTGGTCGACTCGCCGCCGCCGTTGTCGAGCAGCCAGCGCCAGATGATCGCGGTGGCGATGAACGAGATCGCCATCGGGAACAGGAAGACCGCGCGGAACACGTTCTCCCCGACCACGCCGCGGTCGAGGAGGAGCGCCATCAGGAAGCCGACCGCCAGCGCACCGACCACGAACACCAGGGTGAAGATGGCGATGTGCGGCACATCGAACTGCATGAAGCGCTGGTCGTGGGCCAGCGCCACGTAGTTGTCGAGGCCGATGTTGTCGTACTTCGGCAGCAGGCCGCGCCAGCTGGTGAACGAGACGCGGACGTTCCAGCCGAGGAAGACGTAGACGAAGAGGGCCAGGGCCAGGAGGGACGGCGCGACCAGGAGCAGGCCTGGTCCCCAGGATCGGATCCGGCGCATCGTCCCTCGGCCCGGGCTGGCCTGCTTACTTGGTGGCCTCGTACGCCTTGACGACCGCGTCGGCGAACGCCGCCGCGTCGCCGCTCTCGACGAACAGGCCGAGCGCCGTGTCCATCTCCGAGCTGAGCGCGTTGTTGGCGACCACGCCGTGGGCGAGCGAGCCGACGATCTTGGTGGCCGGGTCCTGCCAGTCCTTGAGCGCGGTGGCCAGGTAGTCCTTGTACTTGCTCTTGTCCGCGTCGGTGCGGGCCGGGACCGAGCCCTTCTGCGGATTGAACAGGTCCTGGCCCTCGACCGAGCCGCACTCCTCGAGCCACTTCACCGCCGCGTCGTGGTGCTTCACCCCGACCGGCAGGGTGAACGAGTCGGACAGGAAGTCGTACATGCCTGCGGTGCCGGGCGAGGGCGCCACGTCGTAGTCGGCCTTGTAGGCCAGCTTCTTGGCCCGGCCGAAGTAGGCGTCCTGCCAGTCACCCATCACGTTGTAGACCGCGGTGCCGTCGAGCACGCGGTCCGCGGCCGGCTGCCAGTCCGCCGCCGCCGACTTGATGTCGGAGAAGGACAGCACCTTCTTGAACGTGCCGAGCGCGGCGGTCACCTCGGCCGACTTCCAGTCGGTCTTGCCGTTCCACAGGCCGGTGTACTTCTCGGGGCCGAGCTCGCCGAGCAGGATCGTCTCGAGCAGGTGCTTCTGGGTCCAGGCCGGGCCGATCGAGAGCGGCGTCTTGCCCTTGGCCTTGATCGCCGCCGCCTGGGTCAGGAACTCCTTCCAGGTGGCCGGCGGGCCCTTGATGCCGAGGCTCTTCAGTGTCTTCGGCACGTACCAGATGAGGTTGGCGCGGTGGATGTTGACCGGCACCGAGTAGATCTTGCCGTCGATCGTGATCGCCTCGAGCAGGCCCTTGGGCAGCTTGTCCTTCCAGCCCTGCTTGTCGTAGAGGGCGGTCAGGTCCTCGAGCTTGCCCGCCTTGATGTCGTCGGCCAGCTCGAGCCCGGCGTGGCGCTGGTACGAGTCGGGCGGGTTGTCGGCCTGCAGTCGGTTGGCCAGGATCGCCTTGGCGTTGGTGCCGGCGCCGCCGGCCACCCCGGCGTTGATGAACTCGACACCGGGGTTCTTCGACTTGAAGTCGGCGATCATCGCGTCGAGCCCCTCGTGCTCACCCGGGCCGGTCCACCAGGAGAAGACCTCGACCTGGGCCCCCCCCTCCTTGTCGGCGGCGGCCGGCTGATCGGGGGCCTTGTCGGTCGTCTTCGCGGCCTCCTTGTCAGACTCCGCCGCACCCTTGTCGGGGGCGGACGACTTCTTTTTGGAGCACGCCGAGGTGGAGATCAACGCCGCGGCAAGGCTCACGGCGAACAGGCTCGTCCATCGCATGGGACCCTCCTGAGAAGAGATCGAGCCAGAAGCTGACAGCGGCCCGATTGCCCGAGAACGATGCTCCCGGGGGCTCCCGTCTGTCAACATGTCGGCCCTGTCCCCATGACCCGCCCCGGTCGACGCGAGCCCTGAAGCTGGCCCGAGGGTGAGACCGCGATCGACGAGAGCGTGTCGCCCGATCCGAGTCGCCTTCGCCGGGTCACTGACGGGCTTGTCAGTTGTCGCGAGCGGAGGCCGGGTGTCTGATGCAAGGCGGGAGCGGGGTGGGGAATGAATCATGTCGCGCAGGGCGCTGGTGGCGCATCCTTCGCCGACGAGCTGGTGCAGGAGTCTCCGGACGCCTTGATCGCCATCGCGTCCGACGGCGTCATCTTGTTCTGGAGTCACGGCGCGCGGTCGATGTTCGGGTACGAGCCGGACGAGATCGTGGGTCGGACCCTGGAGGAGCTGGTGATCCCACCCGATCGCCTCGACGAGGCCCGGTCGGTCCTGGCCGATGTGCTCGTCGCCGGAACGACGCACTTCGAGACGGTGAGGCGGCGAAAGGACGGCTCGCTGCTCGAGGTCGAGGTCTCGATGCGGTCGGTGATCGGGCAGGACGGCGCGGTGCGCTTCTTCGTGTCCAGCGAGAAGGACGTCACCCAGCTGAATGGCCTGCGCGCGAAGCGCCTGGTGGAGGCCCGGTCGCGCGGGCTCCTCGAGGCCGCGCCCGACGCGATGGTCATCGTCGACACCGACGGGATCCTGATCATGGTCAACAACCAGACCGAGAGGCTGTTCGGCTACGAGCGCGCGGAGCTGCTCGGCAAGCCGGTCGAGGTGCTGGTGCCGGACCGGTTCCGCGCCAACCACCCGGCCCACCGCGCCGGATATTTCGGGAACGAGAAGCCCCGCCCCATGGGCGCCGGCATCGAGCTGTTCGGGCGCCGCAAGGACGGCTCCGAGTTCCCGGCCGAGATCAGCCTGTCGCCCATGCAGGACGGGGCCCGGATCCTGGTCACCGCCGCCATCCGTGACGCGACCGAGCGCAGGAGGGCCGAAGACAAGTTTCACGGGCTCATGGAGTCGGCGCCGGACGCCATGGTCATCGTCGGGCGCGACGGCCGCATCGCCCTCGTCAACGCGCAGACCGAGAGCATGTTCGGCTACGAGCGCGCGGAGCTGCTCGGCAAGCCGGTCGAGGTGCTGATCCCGGAGCGGTTCCGCGGCCGCCACCCGGGGCAGCGCGACGGATACTTCGCGGACCCGAGGTCGCGGCCCATGCGGGCGGGAGCAGACCTGTGGGGCCTGCGCAGGGACGGCATCGAGTTCCCGGTCGAGATCAGCCTGAGCCCGATCGCGACCGCCGAGGGCACCCTGGTCACCGCCGCCATCCGGGACATCACGCAGCGCAAGCAGCTGGAGGAGCGCATGCAGCAGGCCAACCGCCTGAAGAGCGAGTTCCTGGCCAACATGTCTCATGAGCTGCGCACCCCGCTCAACGCGATCATCGGGTTCACCGAGCTGATGTCCGACGGCAAGGTGCGGACCGACTCGGTCCAGCAGAAGGAGTTCCTGGGGCACATCCTGGCCAGCGGCCGGCACCTCCTCCAGCTCGTCAACGACATCCTCGACCTGTCGAAGGTCGAGGCCGGCAAGATGGAGTTCCGGCCGGAGGTGGTCGACCTGTCGACGACCATCGGCGATGTGGTCGCGATGCTCCGCACGGTCGCAACCAGCAAGCGCCTGCGGGTCGACATCGCCATCGATGAGGGGGTGAAGGAGGTCGTGCTCGATCCCGCGCGGCTCAAGCAGGTGCTCTACAACTACCTCTCGAACGCGCTCAAGTTCACCCCCGAGTGCGGGCGGATCCAGGTCCGGGCCAGCCCGGAGACGGGCGACACCTTCCGTCTGGAGGTCGAGGACACCGGGCCCGGCATCCAGGAACAGGACCTGGTCCGGCTGTTCGTCGAGTTCCAGCAGCTCGACTCGCCGTTCACCAAGAAGCACCCCGGGACCGGCCTCGGCCTCGCCCTGACCAGGCGCATCGTCGAGGCCCAGGGGGGAGAGGTCGGCGTGTCCAGCGTGCCCGGCGAGGGGAGCGTGTTTCACGCCATCCTGCCCCGCCGCTCGCGCATGAGGAGCCTCACGGCCGGCCCGCCGGTGATACCGGAGCCCGCCCAGGTGCACCGACCGTGCTGGTGATCGAGGACGAGCGGAGCGACCAGGTGCTGCTGGTCAAGCCGATCGATGGACCGTCGATCCTGGCCTCGCTGACCCGCGCCGGGCTGGTCGTCGACCGCGCCGGCACCGTCCTGGTCGTGGACGACGACCTGGGACACCTCGGCCTCATGGCGGCCACGCTCGGCCGGCTTGAATACTCGGCGACCTGCGAGCGGGACGGGGCGGCCGCCGTGGTGACCGCGGAGAGGGATCCTCCGCTCGCCATCATCCTCGACCTGCTGATGCCCAACATGAATGGCTTCGAGTTCCTGGAGCGGCTCCGCGAGCAGCCGCGCAACCGGGACGTGCCGATCATCGTGTGGACCGCCAAGGACCTCACCTTCGGCGAGGTGGCTCTCCTTCGCCAGCGCGCTCAGGCGGTCCACACCAAGCTGAATGGAGGGATGAGCGAGCTGCTCAAGGAGATCGAGCGACTCGTCCCGGGGGCGCGGACCGGGCACCCGCAGGTCTGACGCGTGCCCGGAGAGCCCATCCTCGTGGTCGACGACAACCCGGCAAACGCCGCCCTCATCCTGTTCCTCCTCGAGATCAACGGATACGACGTGCGCAGGGCGGCCGACGCCGACGAGGCGGTCGCCATCCTGCGAGAGTTCCGGCCGCGACTCATCATGATGGACCTGCAGCTCCCCGGGATGGACGGGCTGGAGCTCACCCGGCGGCTCAAGGCCGATGCCGAGACGCGCGACATCGTCATCGTGGGGCTCACCGCCTACGCGATGAAGGGCGACGAGCAGCGGGCCCGCGACGCAGGCTGCGACGGCTACATCACCAAGCCGATCGATACCCGGACCCTGCCCCAGATCCTCCTCGAGCACCTCCAGCCGGCGAGCAGCAGGTAGGTCGCGACCGATGCCACGTCATCGAAGAGCCGCGATGACCACGGGGGCGACCGCCGCCGTGTGGCCCATCGTGCTCGTGGTCGACGACGAGATGCGCAACCGGGTGCTGGTCCGCGCCTACCTGAGCGACACCTATCACGTGCTCGAGGCCGAGGGCGCGGCGCGCGCGTTCGCGATCCTGAAGGAGGAGCCGGTCGACCTGGTGCTCCTCGACGTCATGATGCCCGAGATGGACGGGCTCGAGGCGTGCAGGGTGATGAAGCAGAGGACCTCCGATCCTTACCTGCCCGTGCTGCTCTTGACCGCGCTGGGCGACCAGCAGGAGCGAAACGCCGGGCTCGAGGCCGGCGCCGACGACTTCCTCACCAAGCCGGTCGACCGGCAGGAGCTCCTCCTCCGGGTGAATGCGTTCATCAGGATCAAGCGACAGGACGACCGCATCCACCGGCAGCTGCGCAAGGTGACAGAGCGAGATCGACTGATCCAGAGGCAGCTCGAGGAGCTCGAGCGGATGGCGGTCGCTCGCCGCCAGTGGGCAGCGGAGCTCGAGCGAGCAAACCGGGAGCTCGAGGCCTTCAGCTACGCGGTGTCGCACGACCTGCGCGCGCCGCTGCGCGCGATCGACGGGTTCAGCGAGGCGCTCTTGACCGATCAGGCCGACCGCCTCGACGACCAGGGGCGGTCGGACCTGGCCCGCATCCGCAAGGCCACCGCTCACATGTCGAGCCTCATCGACGGCCTCCTGGATCTCTCCCGCGTCACCGGCGGTCAGCTCGACCGAGAGAGCGTGAACCTGTCGCAGATCGCCGAGGCGGTGCTCGAGGAGCTGGGCCGGCGCGATCCGACCCGCCGGGTGACCTCCGACCTCGAGGCCGGTCTGGTGGCGAGCGGAGATCGCCGGCTCGTCACGGTCGCCCTCGAGAACCTGCTCGGCAATGCCTGGAAGTTCTCCGCCCGCCGCGCCGAGGCGCACATCGAGCTCGGACGGGTCGTCCTCGACGGCGAGGTGACCTTCTTCGTGCGGGATGATGGGGCCGGCTTCGATCCGACCTACGGCGGCAAGCTGTTCAAGGCGTTCCAGCGCCTGCACTCGCGCGCGGAGTTCGACGGCACCGGGATCGGCCTGGCCACGGTCGGGCGAATCGTCGCCCGCCACGGCGGGCGGATCTGGGCCGAGTCGTCGGTGGACAAGGGAGCGACGTTCTTCTTCACGCTGTGCGATCGCGACGGGTAGCTCAGTCGAGCACCCATGAGGCCGGCGTCGATCGCTCTCCGCGCGATCTCGGCGTCGTCGGAGCGATCCGGCAGCCAGCCGACCAGGTGCATCCCGGAGGCGGCCGGGCGCAGCTCGAGCCTGGCGGCCAGCTCCTGGCGGGCCGCGGCCAGGAGCGCGCGCTGGCGCTCCTCGTACAGCCGGCGCATCCGGCGCCGCGTACCCCTCGGCCAGGAGCTGCTGCAGCGCATGCACCGCCGTGTTGCGCC
>DATHKR010000062.1:0-6850 GCA_035489015.1 Kofleriaceae bacterium
CGAACACCACCACCGCCCACTCGCCATGCCCGATTGTCGAGCAAGCCCCCGGCCGACTGTCAACGTTGTGGTCAACGGTGAGCCGCAGGACCCATCGTGCAGCTGGTGGGCAGCCGACGTCTGTCCCGCACGCTCGTCGACAGCTTGATGGAGATCACGGCGCCACGACCTCCGTCGATCCGTCTGCCAACAGAAACGGAAGGCGGGTGTCCAACGGACGATGGATGTCTGCCTGGTCCTGACCCATCGGTGCAACCTGGCCTGTGGCTACTGTTACGCTGGCGAGCACCACGGTCGCCAGATGGAGGACACGGTCCTCGATCGGGCGGTCGACCTCCTGTTCTCCGATGGCGCCGAGGTGGCGCAGCTCAGCTTCTTCGGCGGAGAGCCGTTCCTGCGCTTCGCGGCCATGACCCGCGCGGTGGAGCGCGCGCGCCGGCGCGCGGACGAGCGCGGCGCCGAGCTGCTCCTGCAGTGCACCACCAACGGCACCCTCCTGGACGGGGTGCGCGTGCGGTTTGCCGTGGCCCACGGCATGCGGGTGACCCTCTCCATCGACGGGGTGCGCGAGGCCCATGATCTCCATCGCCCGCGCGCCGGCGGGGCGTCGAGCTTCGGTGCCTGTCACCGCGGCCTGCACCTCCTGCTCGACGGTGGCGCGCGGACCGACGCCGCGATGGTGATCAGCCCGCAGACGGTGCCGTTCGTCTCTCGATCGGTCAGCTGGCTGTGGAGCGAGGGCATCGAGGTGGTCCGCACCAGCCTGGTGCTCGACGCGACCTGGGAGCTGCAGGACCGCAACGAGCTGCGCGAGCAGCTGTGGGCGGTGGCGGCGGAGATGGTCGCGCGCAGGAGAAGCGGCGAGGCAGCCGAGCTGGAGGCGCTCGCCGACAGGCGCCCGACGCGCGCGAGCCGGCCCCGACCGCAGGTCGTCGTGGCCACCGACGGAGACCTCTACCCGTGCGCGCCCATGGTCGGCGAGGACCGCGCAGCGGGGCCCGAGGCGGGCCTGCGCATCGGGCACCTGTCGGACGGTCCGGAACGCATCGCCGAGAGCGTGGCGTCTCGCGGCGCCGGCTGCGCTCGCGGGGTCGCCTGCGCCTGCGCCGCCTACCTGGAGACCGCCAGCCGGACCGATCCCGGTCCGATCGGCGTCTGGTACGGCCATCTGTGCGCGCGGATCCGCGCCGCGATCGCCGACCAGCTGCGGGAGGTCGCCGCGCCGAGGGGCGGCCGGCGCCGGCCATTCCTGATCGGCCTCGCCGCGGCGGTCGGCGGCGCCGCGATCGCGGGATCTGCGCTCCTTCGCGCCGGGCTCGGCGACGATCCTCCGCGCGCCGCCATCCCCCCGCGCCCCGCGAGGCTCGAGCCGCCGCCGGAGGCCGCCGACGATCGGTCCGCCGAGGCCGAGCGAGAGCGGAAACCAGAGGAGCTCGAGCGGCTGCGCGAGGAGCGCAGGCGGCGGCGACCCGACCGGGTGAGGATCCAAGGCAGGCTCCACGACCCCCTCGTCGGCGCTGAGGACCCGCTCGACGACCTCGACTGAGGAGCGGCCCCGCGGCGGGACCGGCTCAGGGGCGAAAGAGCGGCCACGGCGCCTCGGCGTAGCCGATCGAGAAGGTCGACTCGCAGCCGCAGCTCTCGAAGTCGCAGCTCGTGCATGCGCCCGCGCAGTCGTCGATGCCGAGGTACCACATCCGGACCGTGTCCGACTCGACCAGCACGGTCGGGGCGAACGCGCCGCAGGCGTCGAACCCGCCCGGATCGGCGACCAGCGCCGGCGTGGGCGCCACGTCCCAGGGGCCGAAAGGCTGCTGGCTGCGCGCGACTCCCGTCATCCGCGGCTCGTCGCCGAGCCCGCCGGTGAAGAACAGATAGAACCATCCGTCGTCACCGACCAGCATGGTCGGCTCGGCGACGCCCGACGCCATGAAGGAGGGCTGATCGCGCGCGGTCAGGACCGGTGCGTCGTGCCGTGTCCAGGCGCCGAGCTCGTCACGGGTCGCGCCGGCGAGCGAGGTGCCGGGCGGCCCCTCGCACGGCAGTCCGTCGTGATAGTCGTCGACGCACCACGCGGTGTAGACCATGCGGAGCGCCTTGCCGTCGCGGAACGGCACCGCGCTGAAGATGTCGTCCCCGTCCGCGCTCCCCGGGATTGGCTCCAGGATCGGCGCGTCGCTGGCGCGGACGAACGTCTCGCCGTCGGTCGAGGTGGCCAGGCCGAGCGCGGCCGGCGGCCGGTTGCCGTCCTCGTCGAGGTCGAGGTAGCCGGAGTAATAGAGCTCGTAGCCGTCCGCGGTCCGGACCAGCGCCGCCGTCTCGATGTTCTCGTCCCACTCGCCCGGGCGCGAGCGCAGCACCACCCCCTCGACGAACGGATCGTCGCCCGCCACGAGCGCCCAGGCGATCCCGTCGGTCGAGGTCGCTTCGCACAGGCCGCCCGTGTCGGCGCCGGTCACGCAGGTGTAGACCATGCGGTACACGTCGTCATCGCGGATCACGGTCGGGTCCGACGCGAGGAAGGCCCCGCCCTCGAAGACCTGGCCCCTGAACTGGCGCTCGGGGAGCTTGCTGAATTCGACCGTCCACCCGGACGGCTCGACCGAGGCGTCGACGCCCGCGTCGACCGCGCCGGCGTCCGACCCGGGCCCCGGGGCCGCGTCGATGTCGCCGTCGGCTCCGCCGCCGCCGCAGGCGATGCTGCCAGCCAGCGCGACGAACGAGATCCACTGAAGAACGCGCACGATGGGCATCGCGGGCTCCAATTGCAAGAGGTGATCCGGGGCGCGTCGTCGAGCTCATGAGGACATGGCACATGGCGCCGTCGGATTCCCCCACACTGGCTCCCCGAGCCGTGCAGGAAGACGACACCACACTGTCGTCGACTCCGGCCTGCCAGGAGGGTCCGCGCGCCCCGGGGCCTCATCTCGGGCGGGCCGACGGATCGGGCCTCGCGCGGCCCGGGCCGGCGCCGCGACGTCATACGTGGTCGGTCGGCCCTCGGCCGACGTTCGATGCGTGCCTCCTCCCGAGATCTGATTTCGCCGCTGGGCACCCCTGCCGGGCGCCCGCCCTGGGTTCTCGAGGAGGTCGTGTATGCCAGTCGTCCGCGTCGTGCGGGACGAGCTCGCCTACGAGGGCGGGCCCGCCATTCTCTCGGATCTCTCGATCACGTTCGAGCCCGGCTCAACCGGGCTGGTCGGCGCCAACGGCGCGGGCAAGGCCACGCTGCTCCGCCTCGTCGCCGCGAGCTCGGCCCCACCGCCGGCGCGGTCGAGATCGAGCCGCGCGGCGCGCCGGTGCGCCTCGTCGCTCAGCGGGTCGATGAGCCGTCCGGGGGCGGAGGAGCTCGCCGGCGCGTGCGACGGGGCGGCGCGGCGCTGGATCGATCTCTTCGCCTCGACCCCGCGGCGCTGCCGCGTTGGCCGACCCTCTCGCCGGGCGAGCGCAAGCGCTGGCAGCTCGCGGTCGCCCTCGCCGCGGTGGATAGTGGATGGGAATAAAGCCCGCTTCCCGAGGGTCGGCGAGTCCCGGATGCCCTGGCGCCCCCGGCCTAGCCTGGGCCTGAGGCGGTAGCAGGCGCAGGGAAGGCCGTGGACGCGCGCACCGACCTGTACGCGCTGGCGGCGATCGCCTACCGATGCATCACCGGAGGTCCGCCCTACCGGTCGCGCAGCGTCCTGTCGGTCATCCACGACGTCATACGCGAGATGCCGGTGAGGCCCAGCGCCCTGGCCGAGGTCTCGCCGGAGATGGACCTCGCCCTCCTGATCGGCATGGCCAAGGACCCCGCCGCGCGCTTCGCCAGCGCGGCCGAGCTCACCGCCGCGATCGATCGGGCCCGTCACGGCCAGCTGTCCGACGCTGCGCCGCCGTGGCGAGGAGCTGGCCGCCTCCATCCGTGGCGGCAGCGCTGGTAGTCACGGTGCCGCTGCGCGACGTGAGCTCGGCCTGAAGCGACTCGTAAAGGTAGTCCTCCGCAGTCCACTCCTCCTCGGAGCCTGGCGGACTAGCGGGGACTGAGCGGGGACTAGCGGCTCGAAGGGCGAGCGAGGCCCGGCATCTTGAGCTGACGCGCTTCGGCACCGGCGTGGTCCGTGACCACGATCGTGCGGCTCATCGCTCAACGCCGACCGTCGGCCGATCCGCGATGGCGACCCGCTGTCCTTGACTCCTCTTCCCGCTCCTCCTCAGGACGTGGATTGGATGAACGACGATGACCGATGACCGATGACGGCCGCAGTACTCTGGAGTCGTCCGACGGCGACCCATCACCTGATGGGCTGCGCGGTGCCTGCTGGCGCTTCCCGTCGGTCCAGATCGACGTCGAATCGCTTCGCTGCCGCCGTCAGTACGGATTCGACTTTCTGGGCAAAGGCGTCGAAATCCTCTGGCCGCGGTGCTGGCTTGATCCGCCCCGAGGATGTCGGATATCGATACGATGTGGCAAACGCAGCGAGCGGTTCGATCTCCTTGAGCGAGGCCTTGAGAGGGTTCTCGTCGGGGATGTGATCGACCATCTCGTCGAGATCGTGCTTGTTTCCGGCGTGCTGAGCTTCCGATGTAAGCACGGCGCGAATGACCTTCTCTGCTGCCTGCTCGCAAAGATAGATGGCGTTGCGATTGCCGCTGCGTGCGAGCAGACGGGCCCCGGCGAGATCCTCCTTCGCGACGCGCAGGAGGTTCGCTATGAGGAGCTCAGCGCTCATGGAGGAGCACGCCGTTCGCCGAGGCCTCGTACGCGATCGTATTCGGAGTGGTCCGATCCTCTCTGAAGTCACTCACGCGACACGGGACGATGTGCGCCTTCATCCCGGTTTGACGTCGGAACTGCCAGGCGACCAAGGGATCGAACTGGCTCTCATCCAGATCATCGGGCACGACAACGAGAAGATCCCAGTCGCTAGCCGAGTGCGCGTTGCCACGAGCTCGACTTCCGAAGAGCCAGATCTGCTCGGGGGCCCAGTGGGCGATGACCCGACTCAGCAATCGCCGCAAGGACTCGACGTCCAGCGTACGCCCCGTCCGATCAAGAATCGGGTGATCAAGCAGGCCTGAAATGCCCCGGAGCGCATCGAGCGGCACGGCGTGAAGCGTAGCACGGCGCGCTGCTGCCCAGCTTGCACGACCTCCGCAGGCGACCCTCTCGGTCTCGTACCGCTGACGTCAGCGCGCCCGTTCACCCGTCCGCGCTCGACACGGCACGCAGACGAATCCGCGACCCCGCCCGGATCTCATCGGCCCGCCGCCCGAGACGCGCGGCGATGCGATCATCCGCCGAGGGGCGCGCCGCGCGGCGGCAGCACCTCGGCATCTCCGTCATCCATCATGGCGAGCACCTCGCCGAAGCCGTGGCGCGGTCGCCAGCCCAGCTCGCGCACGGCACGGGCGGGATCGTAGACGCGATCGATCGAACGGGGGAGCGCCCAGCCGCGCTCGGCAAAGGCTGCGACCAGGTCGGGCGCGCGCTCGCGCAGCACCGCGGGCGCGTCGCGCGCCAGGGCCTCGCCGTCGGAGGGTCGAAACGGAGTCGCGCCGGAGACGATCCACGCGCGGTACGGCGCGCCCTCGTGCAGGAGCGCGGCGGCGTGTGCGTCCGCGACGTCGCGCGCGTCGATGCCGCGATGGAGCCTGTAGATCGCCATGAGATCGGCGGGCTCCGGGAAGCAGCGCGACATGCGCACGACCCGTATCTGAAGTCGCTCGCCGCTGGCCTCGCGCAGGCGCGCCTCGGCCGCCAGCTTGGTGCGGTGATAGATCGTGAGCGGCCGTGGCTCGCTCTCCTCGTCCAGCCACGCCGCGCTGGCGCCGGGCCGGGCACCCGCGCCGTAGAGCGCCGTGGTGCTCGTGAAGACGATCCGCCGCGCGCCCGCCGCGCTCGCCACCTCGATCACGCGCTCGGTCCCCTCGACGTTGACGCGCTCGAGCTCGGCATCGGCCACCGCGCCGACGTGGGGCGCGTGCAGCGCCGCGACGTGGACGACGGCGTCCGCCCCCTCGCAGGCCGCCGCCAGGGCGTCCCGGTCGAGGATGTCGGCCACGCGATCCACCGCCGCGGAAGGGGACCGGTCGATGCCGACCACGTCGTGCTCGCCGGCCAGCCGGCTCACGATGGCGCGACCGATCCGCCCGCCGCTGCCGGTCACGACGATCCGCACGTCGGCACCATAGCGCGGTCCGCGGCCCCGAGATCGACGCCGCGGCGCGCCTGGAACGTCCCATGGAACAGCGGTGCATGGGTCACGGGTCCCGGCCGCGCGATCGTCATGACGTCTGCCGCGCGCGGAACGCGAATTGTGCGAGAGAATCGCGGCGATGTTCATCGGTCATTATGGCGCGGCGCTGGCGGCGAAGCGTTGGGCTCCCCGGTTGTCGCTGGGGTGGTTGTTCGTGGCGGTGCAGCTGGTCGACGTGCTGTTCTCGCTGCTGGTCCTGATCGGGATCGAGGAGATCCGGATCGTGCCGGGGTTCACGGCGAGCAATGCGTACGAGCTGGTCTGGATGCCCTACACGCACAGCCTGGTCGGCGCGCTGGGGTGGAGCCTCGTCGCCGGAATGGGAGCCCGGTGGGCGCTCGGGCGGGAGGGCCTCGCGGCCGCGGTGGCGATCGCGGTCTGCGTGTTCTCGCACTGGGTGCTCGATCTCCTGGTCCATACGCCGGACCTGCCTCTCGCGGCCGGGGATGGGCCCAAGGTCGGGCTCGGGCTGTGGGCGTACCGGGACCTCACGATCGCCGCCGAGCTGGTCTCGTTCGGGATCGGGGCCGCGATGTGGATCCAGGTGACCGGCGGGCTCCGCCGGGCTCGCGCGGCCACGATCGGATTCATCGTCGCGCTGGCGGGCCTCGCGG
>DATHKR010000063.1:0-216730 GCA_035489015.1 Kofleriaceae bacterium
CGGGTGACCCGGGCGCGTCAGCGCGACGATCGCGAGCGCCACGACCGCCGCGCCGGCCGCGGCGGCGCCCAGCCGGGCCGCGAACGGAGCTGCTCGCCAGCGCGCCGGCAAGAGCGCGGCCAGCCGGCCGGCGCGAGATCGACGCGAGGTCTCCTGGTCGAAGCAGGCGCGCCGGATCTCGCCCGCCATCGCGTCCCAGTCCGGCTCGCGCTCCGGCCGCGGCTCCGCCGCGCGCACCTCCGCCAGCACGCGCGCGATCGCGTCCAGCTCGGCGCGCGCCTCCGGGTGGGCCGCGACGTGCGCCTCGACCTCTGCCGCCTCGGCGGGGTCGAGCCCACCCGACGCGTGGGCCGCGAGCAGCTCGATCGCGAGCAGCTCGATCGCGCGCCGGTCGCCGCGGCCGTCGCCGCTCACGGCGTGCCTCCCGCCAGGATCGATCGCAGCCGCTTCACCGCGTGGTGGAAGTTGACCTTGGCCGAGTTCTCGCTGCAACCGGCCAGCTCGGCCACCTCGCGGAACGGCAGCTCGTCGTAGACGCGCAGCTCGAGCACCATGCGCTGCTTGGGCGGCAGCTCGGCGATCGCGTCGCGCAGGCGCGCCCCGCGCTCCCGCTCGAGCAGCGCGCGCACCCCGCCGGTCTGTGGCGCGGGCACCGCCTCGCCGAGCTCCGCGCGCACCTCCTCGCGCCGTCGGTCGCGCAGGTGATTGAGGCAGAGGTTGATGGCGATCCGGTAGATCCAGGTGCGGAAGCTCGCCTCTGACCGGAACCCGTTCAGCGCCCCGTACGCCTTCACGAAGGTGCGCTGCACCAGGTCCTTGGCGTCGGCGTCGACCCGCACGTAGCGCAGCGCCAGCGAGAAGATCGATCGCTGGTGGCGCCGAACCAGCTCCTCGAACGCGGCGCGGTCGCCGGTCCGGAACCGCTCGATCAGAGCCGCGTCGCGCTCGCGACCGGACGCCGCATCGCCCGCCTCTTCCTCCGCGCGCGCCGCGGCGCGCTTTCGCATCTCGAGAGGCACGGCGAGGGCGACGCTCATCACAAGGAAGACCCGCGGTTTGCAGGACGGGTTAAGCGCGGGTGCGCCGCCGGCCTCAACTAGCCGAACAGGTTATCAAAATGCTGGGCCTCGCGCGTGGTCGACCGCGAGCCGATGGGGTCGCCGACCGGGGGCCTGCGCGATAGCCTCGGCGCATGGACTTCGCCTGCTCACGGTGTGCCCATCGGCAGGCCGAGGACGCGCGCTGCGACGGGTGCGGCAACGACGTGGTCCAGAACCTCCGCGATGGGCGCGCCGCGACGTGCTCCGCGGCGCCGAGTCGCGCTGGCAGAACAAGCGCCACGCGCGCTTCGTCGCGATCGGCGCGGTGGTCTGCGTCGCGTTCCTCTTCATCGAGTACGTCGTCTTTCCCATCCGTGCCGAGGAGGAGATCCTTGCCGGAGGAGGCGCCGACTGGCACGAGCTGAGGCCTTTCCTCGGCGTGGGGGGCGCGCTGGCCGTGGTCGCGCTGCTCGAGCTGACTCTGGGACGCAGGCGCAAGTTTCCCTACCTCGACGAGTACGAGGGACGGCCGCCGGATGCGCCGGATCGCTGAGATCTCGACTCACCCCGGCACCGGCGGCGCGCTGCCGCCCTTCGCCGTGGAGGCGGTGAGGCGATGGCGGTACTCTCCCGGCAGATGCGCGACCCCACGCCGTCGGCCCCGTCGGCTTACGACGCGACCGTGATGGCGGAGTCGCGCGCCCGCGCCTCCGGCCGACAGTGTTCGAAGTGCGGCGGCTGGTTCCCGGCCGACTACGCGGTCTGCCCGCGCGACGCGACCCCGCTCGGCGAGACCGCGGCCGGAGACGACACCGATCCGCTGGTCGGCGCCATCCTGGGCGGCTCGTACCGCATCGCGCGCGTGCTCGGCGAGGGCGGCATGGCCCGCCTGTACGAGGCCGAGCACCTCTTCCTCGACCGCCGCTACGCGATCAAGGTCATCCACGAGCACCTGGCCCGCCGCACCGAGCTCCTTGCCCGCTTCGAGCGCGAGGCGCGTGCGGCCAGCCGCATCCAGTCCGAGCACGTGGTCCAGGTCATGGACATCCAGCGCACCGCCGACGGCCGGCCTTGCATCGTGGCCGAGCTGCTCGACGGCGAGGACCTCCAGATGTACCTGCGCCGCACCCCGGTCATGTCGTCGACCGAGGCGATCCCGATCGTCCGCCAGATCTGCCGCGCGCTCACCGCCGCGCACGCCTGCGGCGTGGTCCACCGCGATCTGAAGCCGTCGAACGTGTTCCTCTGCCGCGGCGACGGCGGCCGCCTGGTGGTGAAGATCGTCGACTTCGGCGTGGCCAAGCTGACCGGCGATCGCGAGCTCACCAGCACCGGCGCGGTGGTCGGCACGCCCGCCTACATGGCCCCGGAGCAGGCCGCCCAGGCGGCCGAGGCCGGCCCGCCGGCCGACATCTACGCGGCCGGCGCGGTGCTCTACCGCATGCTGACCGGACAGTCGCCGTACGCCGGCGACACCTCGACCAACCCGCTGGTCAAGCTGCTGCACGAGGAGCCCGCCCGCCCGCGCTCGATCGAGCCCTCCATCCCGCCCGGGATCGAGGCGGTGATCCAGCACGCGATGGCGCGCGATCCGCGCGACCGGCCCGGCAGCGCCGCCCTGCTCGAGGCCGAGCTGGCCGCGTTCGACACCGGCTCACCGGGCGCCGACGGCGCGCAGCCGGGAAAGCCCGGGCTCGCGCCCGGCTCGACCGTGGCGGCGGCGTCGAGCGCGATCGCCGACGAGATCGTCAAGTGGGCGCGAACCGCGCGTCCGCTGGCCATCGTGCTGGTGGTGTCGGCCGCGCTCGCGGCTGGCCTCTATCTCGCGGTGCTGCTCGGCTCTCTGGTCTCGCTGACCCGCGCGGCCCCGGCTCTGTCCGCGACCGAGCGCTGGCTGGTCGGCGTGGTCGCGGTCGCCGGAGCCGGCGGGCTCGCCTTCGGACTGGTCCGCGCGCTGCGGCGGCGCTGGCCCAGCACACCGTCGGTGCGCCAGCTCGACCAGCTGGTCGGCGGCACGCTCCGGGCCGGGGTGCTGACGCTCGGCGGGCTCGAGCTGGCCGTCCGCGGCGCGGCGCTGTTCGGTCGGCCGGCCCTGGCCTGGTCGCCGAAGATCGGGGCGGCCATGCTGGGCGTGGCCGGGGTGGTGGCGGCGGTCGAGCTCTGGCGACGACGGCGTGTCTGACTTTGGGCGAGAGGACTTTACAAGCGGCGGCCGATCCCTATACTCGCCCGGATACTGAGCCTCCGGAGAGGTCCGGAGGAGTGGCCGAGTGGTCGAAGGCAGCGGTCTTGAAAACCGCCGAGCGCAAGCTCCGGGGGTTCGAATCCCTCCTCCTCCGCCAGGCACGAAACGCGTGACAACCGAATAGATGACGAGACCAGACGGTGTGGCGAGCCGCTTCTGGAGAGGTGACCGAGAGGCCGAAGGTACCGGTTTGCTAAACCGGCGTGTGGGGTAAACCTGCACCGAGGGTTCGAATCCCTCCCTCTCCGCTCCAGCAGTCTGAAAGCGAGTAACCTGGATCCATAGCTCAATGGATAGAGCACCGGTCTACGGAACCGGGGGTTAGAGGTTCGAGTCCTCTTGGATCCGCCGTGACGATCTCTCGCGATCAGGTCGAGCCGGGCGGAAGCCCGGCCATCGAAGAACGAGACGAGCCGTTCATGCGCGAGGCGCTGGCCGAGGCCGCCCAGGCCGGCCGGGATGGAGACGTCCCGGTCGGGGCGGTCGTGGTGCGAGAGGGTCGGGTGATTGGCCGCGGTCGCAACCGCCGCCAGGCCACCGCCGACCCGACCGCCCACGCGGAGATCGAAGCGCTGAGGCAGGCAAGTCAGGCGGTCGGCAACTGGCGCGTCGAGGGCACGCTGTACGTGACACAGGAACCGTGTCCGATGTGCGCCGGGGCGCTGGTGAACGCGAGGGTCGAGCGGCTGGTGTACGGCTGCTTCAACCCCAAGGCGGGAGCGGTGGCGACGCTCTACAGCATCCCGACCGATGCGCGGCTCAACCACCGGATGGATGTGACGAGCGGAGTCCTGGCCGACGAGTGCGCCGCGCTCTTGCGCCAGTTCTTCTCGGCGCTGCGCGGGGCCGACCGGCCGTGAAGTTCCAAGGAGAGGTGTCCGAGTGGTCGAAGGTGCTTGATTCGAAATCAAGTGTGGGGCAACCCACCGGGGGTTCGACTCCCCCCCTCTCCGCTGTGCGGAGCCGAGCGCTCCGCCGACGAGCCGGCGAGCCCGCTCTGGAGAGGTGACCGAGAGGCCGAAGGTGCACGATTGGAAATCGTGTGTATCGAAAGGTACCGCGGGTTCGAATCCCGCCCTCTCCGCCGATCGAGTCGCCACCGACGGTCAGCACGACCGCCGCTGGTCCTCGTCAAGATTCATGGTCCCGGGTGACGCAACGTCCGTGAACCCCGCCAGGCCCGGAAGGGAGCAACGGTAGCGGACCGAGCGGGTGCCTGGGGCCACCCTTTGCTATAACGGGGGCGCGAGTCGCCCCCGTTATTTTTTTGCCCGCTCGCCGACGCCACCGCCATGTCGTATCTCGTCCTCGCGCGCAAGTACCGGCCTCAAACCTTCTCGGAGGTGGTGGGCCAGGAGCACGTCACGCGCACCCTGGCCAACGCGTTCAAGCACGGCCGGGTCCACCACGCGTTTCTGCTGTGCGGCCCGCGCGGGGTCGGCAAGACCACGCTGGCCCGCATCCTGGGCAAGGCGCTCAACTGCGAGCGCGGCCCCGGCGCCGACCCGTGCGGCGTGTGCGATCCGTGCGCGGCGATCGCCAGCGGCACCGCGGTCGACTACTACGAGATGGACGGCGCGTCCAACCGCGGTATCGACGCCATTCGTGATCTGACCGAGGCGGTGAAGTACCAGCCCGCCGCGATGCGCAAGAAGGTCTACGTCATCGACGAGGTCCACATGCTGACGACGGAGGCGTTCAACGCCCTCCTGAAGACGCTGGAGGAGCCTCCGCCGCACGTCACCTTCATCCTGGCCACCACCGAGCCGCACAAGGTGCCGGTCACGATCCTGTCGCGCTGCCAGCGCTACGACTTCAAGCTGGTCCCGGCCGCGCGGCTGGCGGCGCACCTGCGCTCGATCTTCGAGCGCGAGTCGTTCGAGGTGGAGCCGGCCGCGGTGGACCTCCTGGTTCGCGAATCGGGCGGGTCGGTGCGCGACGCGCTGTCGCTGTCGGATCAGGTCATCTCCTACGTCGGCGTCCGCGAGATCCGCGAGGCCCAGGTCGCCGAGGTGCTGGGCGTGGCCGATCGCGCGCTGGTTCGCACGCTGGTCGAGGCGCTGGCCCGCGGCGACGCGCGCGCGGCGCTCGAGGTGGTGGACTCGGCGGTCGAGCGCGGGCTGGACGAGGTCCAGGTGGCGCGCGCGCTGACCCGGGTGCTGCACGACATCGCGATCGCCCAGGTGGACGCGAAGATCCTCGAGGGCTCGGCCGAGGAGCAGGGCGAGCTGGCCCGGCTGGGGCGCGAGATCGAGCCGGTCCGGGTGCGGCTGATGTGCGACCGGATGATGCGGGCGTGCCAGGACCTGGCCGAGAGCCCGGAGCCGCGCATCGTGGTCGACCTGGCCCTCATCGATCTGGCCGCGCTCGAGGACATGCCGCCGATCGGCGAGCTGATCGAGCGCCTGGCCGAGCTGGAGCGCCGGCTCGGCGCGGGCGGGGGCGGCGCGGGGGGAGGCACGGGAGGTGGCGGGGCCAGGCGAGCCCCCGCGGCAGGAAGGACGACCGCGGCGAAGTCGTCGCCGCCAGCGGCGAGCGCGAGTGCGGGCGCGGCGAGCGCGAGTGCGGGCGCGGCGGGCGTGAGCGCGGCCTCGGCGGGCGCGAGCGCAGTCCCGTCGAGCGCGAGCACGAGCGCGGCTGCGTCGGGCGCGAGCGCGGCTGCGTCGGGCGCGAGCGCAGCGCCGTCGAGCGCGAGCGCGGCGAAGTCGTCGCCGCCGTCGTCGAACGCGAGCGCGGCCCCGTCGGGCGCGAGCGCAGCCCCGTCGAGCACGAGTACGGCCCCGTCGAGCGCGAGCACGGCCCCGTCGATCCCGGCGCCTGCCGGCGTCGCCGACGCCAGCGTGAGCGCCGCGGTCGGGACCGAGGTCGTGCTCGATGCAGCGGCCCGGGTAGGCTTGAGCGCCGGGGCGAGGACGCCCGCGGTCGCCGATGGAGCGTCGAGCGAGAGCACCGACGTCGGATACAGCGCGGGCTCGGCCTGGGCGGCCGAGATGTCGGCGTCGCTGGATGGGCCTCGAGGATCGCTATCGAGCGCACCGACGTACGTGCCGCGTGGCCCGGTGGCGCCGGTGCCGCGCGGTCCCGAGGCGAGCGCGCCGAATCCCCTTCCGCGCGGCCCGGAGGGGAGCGGCTCGACGCCGTTGCCGCGCGGTCCCGAGGCGAGCGGGCCGGCCTACGTGCCGCGCGGGCCGGAACCCGGTGGGTCGCGCGGATCGCGATCGAGTGCCGGTGTCGCGGCGAGCGCGCCGCGTGCTTTGTCGTCCAGCTCGGTGTTGGGCTCGGTGTCTGGCTCGGTGTCGGGCTCCAATGGCAGCGCTGCTCACGGCTCGAACGGCAGCGCCGTCCCGGGTCCGGACCGCGGCGCGGCCCCGGTGCCCGCCAGCCCTGCTCCGGTCGTCGGGTCGGTCGGGTCGGGGGCGTCGCAGGCCCTGGCCGATCCGCTGGCCGCTTGGGGCGAGGTGATGGCGGCGCTGGAGGCGGCTCGCGAGCTGACCCTGCTCGGCTGGTACCAGCACGCGGTGGTGCTGCGCTGGGACTCGCGCGGGATCGAGCTCGGGTTCCCGGCCGGCGCGATCGTCGGCGATCTGGCGACCGAGCCGCGCAACGTGCAGGCGCTCGGCGCCTTCCTGCAGACGCACTTCGGCGGGCCGGTGACGCTGTCGGTTCGAGTCCTGTCCGAGTCGGACCGCAGCGGGGGCGATTCGGCTCGCTCGCTGGTCGAGGCCGAGGCCGATCGCCGCCGCGAGGAGGCCGCGCGCCGCAGCTCGGAGGCGCGCGAGCATCCGGTGACCAAGATGGTGCTCGACACCTTCGGTGCCAGCATCGAGGAGATCAAGACCGATGTCTGACTTCAAAATGCCCGACCTCGATGGCCTCATGCAGGCCGCGCAGAAGATCCAGGGCGACGTCGCGCGGATGCAGGAGGAGCTGGCCGCCAAGACCTGCGAGGCCTCGTCCGGCGGCGGCATGGTGAGCGCGACCGTGAACGGCCACTACGACCTGGTCGCGCTGGTCATCGACAAGCAGGTGGTCGACCCGAACGACGTGGCGATGCTGCAGGACCTGGTGCTGGCCGCGGTCAACCAGGCGGTCACCAAGATGCGCGCCCTGGCTCAGTCGGAGATGTCCAAGCTGACCGGGGGCCTCAACATCCCCGGGCTGGGCGGCCTCGGCGGGCTGGGCGGCCTCGGCGGCCCGTAGCCCGGTGTCCGACCCGATCCAGCGCCTGGTGCGCGAGCTGGCCCGCCTGCCCGGGGTCGGCGAGAGGACG
This sequence comes from Kofleriaceae bacterium, assembly GCA_035489015.1. Taxonomy (GTDB): domain Bacteria; phylum Myxococcota_A; class Polyangia; order Haliangiales; family Haliangiaceae; genus DATFRY01. Next base: position 7,556 of record DATHKR010000063.1, read on the forward strand.
GCGACTCGCCTGGCCTTTCACCTCATCCGCCGGCCCGAGTCGCAGGTGCGCGAGCTGGCCGCGGCGCTGGTCGACGTGGTCGAGAAGATCCGGCTGTGCTCGGTCTGCATGAACCTGACCGAGCGCGACCCGTGCAACCTGTGCAGCGACGGGCGCCGCGATCCGGCCGCGCTCTGCGTGGTCGCGACGCCGACCGAGCTGCACGCGATCGAGCGCGCCGGCCACTACTCCGGGCGCTACCACGTCCTCCACGGCCTCCTGTCGCCGCTCGATGGAGTCGGCCCCGAGGATCTCCGCATCGCCGAGCTGCTCCGCCGGGTCGAGCCAGGCGGCGAGCCGCCCCCTCCGCGGGTGGAGGAGGTCATCGTTGCGACCAGCGCCAGCGTCGAGGGGGAGGCGACCGCGCTCTACCTGGCGCGCCTCATCAAGCCGATGGGAGTGTCGGTCACCCGCATCGCCAGCGGCATCCCGGTCGGCGGCGAGCTCGAGTACTCCGACCAGGCCACCATCGCGCGCGCCCTGGCCGGGCGCTCCCCGCTCTAGCACCGCGGCGGGAGCCGGGCTGGATTTCCAGCGCCTCGCGCGTCGAGCCGCTGCGCCTCCGGCGGTGGCGGCCGAAAGCGCGATCCGCCCCGCATAGGAGCCCGGAAAGCTTGAAAGAATCCCGCGCCATCTGGTAGGGTGGCCCACACCTAGATCGAGCTCGCGCGGAGCGACCTCGGCCTCGCCAAGGTTCTGGAGCCTCGCCGGATGACAAACCAGCTCGTCATGTACGAAGAGGAGCTCCAGCAGATCAATACGGTCTGCGATCAGCTCCAACGCGACTCGAACGCTCAGGCAGTGCTGGTGATCGACAAGAACGGCCAGCCAATCGCCACCGCGGGCGATGTCGAGTCTCTCGATGTCACCTCTCTCTCCTCGCTGACCGCGGGCAACGTGGCGGCCACCGGCGGGATCGCCAGCCTGCTGGCCGAGAAGGAGTTCGCCGGGCAGTTCCACGAGGGGGAGAAGACCAACGTCCACATCTCCATCGTGGGTAGCCGGGTGATCCTGGTCGTGCTCTTCGATCAGAGGTCGTCGCTCGGGCTGGTCCGCTTGCGGGTCAAGCGCGCTTCCGTCGAGCTGACGCGCATCCTCGACGATCTCGTGCGCAAGAGTCAGTCGGCGTCGGCGCCGTCGATCCTGGCCGAGATCACCGACGACGACATCGAGAACCTGTTCAATGACTAGCGCCCAGCCATGAGCTTCATCAACTACGCGCAGCGCGAGATCAACTGCAAGATCGTGTACTACGGGCCCGGTCTGTGCGGGAAGACCACGAACCTCCAGTACATCTACAACAAGACCAACCCCGAGGCGAAGGGCAAGATGATCTCCCTCGCCACCGAGACGGAGAGGACGCTCTTCTTCGACTTCCTGCCCCTGTCGCTCGGCGAGATCCGCGGTTTCCGCACCCGGTTCCACCTCTACACCGTGCCCGGCCAGGTCTTCTACGACGCCAGCCGCAAGCTCATCCTCAAGGGCGTGGACGGCGTTGTGTTCGTGGCCGACTCGCAGATCGAGCGCATGGAGGCGAACATCGAGTCGTTCGAGAACCTGCGCGACAACCTGCAGGAGCAGGGCTACAGCCTCGACAAGATCCCCTACGTCGTCCAGTACAACAAGCGCGACCTGCCCAACGCGGCGCCAACCACCGAGCTCGAGGAGGTCTGCAATCCCAAGCGGGTGGTGAGCTTCGAGGCCGTCGCGACCAAGGGGGTCGGCGTCTTCGACACGCTGAAGGCGGTCGCCAAGCTGGTCCTGACCGAGCTCAAGCGCGGTGGATAGGAGAGGGGCACTTGAGCGCCACCGATCGCCCGTCTTTTCGAACTGACCTGGTCTCGCGCCCCATCGAGGCAGCGGGCCATCGCTTCATCGAGGTCACCGATCCGGACTCGGGCCACTCGTTCCGCTTCTACGAGGTGGAGTACGCCATCGCCTGCGCGATGGACGGTGAGCGCGATCTGGATGAGCTGGCCGACTGGGCCAAGATCGAGCTCGGCGTCGATCCCAGCAGCGACGAGCTGCGCACCGTCATCAGCACGCTCGGCGACCTCGGCTATCTCGACGGCAGCGCGCCGCCGATGACCGCGCCGTCGATGACCGCGCCCGGTGCGAGCCAGCGAGCTGCCAGCGAGCCGCCCGCGCCGCTCGACCGCCCGCCCCCGGCCGGCCGCCCGGCGGTGTCGCCGTTCGACCTGCCGCGCGATCGCGCGGCCGATGAGCTCTCCACCGACCTCAGCGACCACCTCCCGGTGCGCGCCGCCGACGTGAAGGAGGCGGTGCGGCAGTCGCGGGCGATGCAGGCGCAGAAGCCGGCCGCCGAGATCATCGACGACGACGGCTTCGATGACCAGAAGACGCCGGCGCCGATGCGCCAGCCGGTCCGCCAGCCGTCGGCGGCAGCCGCGTTGAACGCGCGGGCCGAGGGTGGCTCGCCGTCGCCGGCCCTGTCGGCCGCGCTGGGCAAGACCCTGCTCGGCACCGCGGCGCCGGCTCCGGCCGCGCGTCCGCCGGGCCGCCGCACGCAGACCCCGCCGCCGACGGTGCTGCCCGACACGCCGACCGAGATCAGCAGCTCGGTCGCGTCGGCTGCCCCGGCCGCGGCGCGGCAGGCGCCGAATGCGCCGGGTCCGGCCGCGGCGCGACACAGCGCGACCGCGCGCGACAGCCAGGTGCAGCCGATGCTTCCGGCGCGCCGCTCCGGCGGGCTCCTGCCCTACCTGGTCGTCCTCCTGCTCCTGTCGGCCGCGGGCGCCGCCGCGTACTGGTGGTTCTTCGTGCGCCAAGGCGAGGTCGCCGAGGGCTCCAGCTCGGCTCCACCGATCGCGCCGAACGCGGTCGAGGGGGAGCCTGGCCAGCGCGCGACCACGCCGACGCCCGAGCAGCCGGCGCCGGCCGAGATCACCGCCACCCTCGAGGCCGGTCCGACCCAGGAGCAAGAGGTCAAGGCTCCGCGGCTCGGGGTGGTCGCCTGGCTGGCCGCGGCCGGCACCGAGGTCAGCGAGGGAGCGCCGGTCGCCAAGTTCGACGGCTACCAGCGCTGGGACTACGCGGTGAAAGAGGCGCAGGAGTCGCAGCGCCGCTACCAGGAGAAGCTCGATCAGGCCACCGCCAAGGGCGACAAGGAAGCGATGAAAGAGGCGGAGGCCAACGTCAAGCGCAAGCAGGGCGACATCGACCGCAACACCGAGGAGCTGGACAAGTTCCTCATCAAGGCGCCGATCGGCGGGGTGGTCGAGCCGGCGATCAAGCAGCGCGCCCAGGTCAAGAAGGACGAGCCGGTGGCCAAGATCCTGGCCCAGTCCGTGCCGCGCGCGACCTTCGCGCTGCCGCCCGGGACGTCGCATGCGGGCAGCGAGGCGCGCGTGGTGGCGAGGTCGGATCCCGGGCTGGCAGCGACCTGCAAGGTCGAGTCGGCCGACGCCGGCAAGCTGGTCGTGGCCTGCCCGACCGACAGCGGGCTCGCGTCGGGGACCGAGGTCATCCTCAAGCTGCCGTAGGCGCGCGGCTCAGCCGGGCGCTGGCAGGCGGGCTACGTGAGCGGCTTCCAGCTGGTCACGTCGAGGAAGGGGCCGGTCATGCCGATCCCGAAGCCGCCCTTGTCGACCGCGCCCTCGATCTGGACCCGCTGGCCCTCCTTGCACAGGTCCGTCGCGGCGCCGCGCAGCTGGTAGTGCTCGCCGTCGTCGGCCACGAGCTCCCAGAAGCCGCCCTCGAGGTCGTTCTTCTTCACCGTTCCCTTGAGCTTCGCCATCGATCGAGTCTCTCCTCCGGGTCTCGCCCGGGTCCTGGTGGACCGCCGCCTAGAGTGATAGGTCGGTGAAGCGGCCTGTGCAAGGCGACCCGACCAGGACGCTCATGGCGCGCTGGCGCGGGCGCAGGACCACCGCACAGGTGGTGCTGTAGTACGGGCCGTGCCGGCACACGGTGTGGTCGTCGCCGCCGCGGGCGGCCTCGCCGTGGTCGGCCAGGATGCGGGCCAGCTCCTCGGGCCGGGCCGCGCCCAGGTCCGAGAGCAGCGACTCGGCTCGCTCCTGGCGCCGCTCGCTCGACTCGTGCACGCGCCGGCCGCGCAGCTCGGCCGGCCAGATCCAGCGCGGCAAGACCGCGTCGTGCGGCACGTCGCGCGGGGCCATCTCGTCGGTGAGCGCGTGGTTGGCGTGGACCAGCGCGTCGCCCCGCCTGACCGCCATGAAGTCCGGCGCCAGCTCGACCGAGGCCAGGTCGCCGGTGGCGTCGGCCAGCATCAACAGCGCGCCGCCCGAGCGCGGCCGCGAGCCCAGCGCGGCCAGCGCCTCCTCGACGGTGCGGCAGGTCTCGAGCAGATCCTGCACCAGCACCGAGATGCTGATCCGGGCCCGCGCGCGCCCGCGAAAATGCCCGTAGTTGTAGGCCACCGCCAGGCCGTGCTCGTTGACCCCGTCGTGGCTGCCGGTCAGCGGAGCCTTGGTCACCTCGAGCGAGCCGACCCGCGCGCCTCCGGGCCGGCTGCGCCGGGTCAGGTGGAGCGCGTTCGACGCCGGCGGGTAGTCGAAGTTCTTGGCGATGATCGCCTCGCCGGTGGCGCTGCGCCGACCGGTCACCGCCACCGCGGTGCAAGCCGCCGGCGGCGGCGTCGTGTAGGCCGCGCGATTGAGCGTGAGCTCGACCATCGGCCCAACGAAGAGGCGATGGATCGGGATCCCGCCGCCCTCGGCGATGCCGATCATCCGCTCCAGCTGCTCGGGGTGGAGCCGGACCAGATCCGGGGTCATGAGCCGGCGCCCGACCCGCCCGAGCGCCGCGGTGAGTGGCGGAGTCAGTCGCCCGATCGCGCCGGCCAGCCGGTTCTGCGGCAGCGCGATGGCGAGCAGCACCTGCTCGATGCGGCCCAGCTCGGCGCGACACGCGGCGCCCTGGGCGCGGCCCATCGCGCGGTGGTCGCCGCGGCACTCGATGACCGCGCCGGCCGCGACACTCACCGGCGCGGCGTCGACGGGCGCGGCGTCGACCGGCACGGCGTCGACCGATGCGGCGTCGACCGGCACGGCGTCATCGTCACCGGCTCCCTCCGCCGCGGCCTCGCCTCCCATCCGGGAAGGATAGCCTAATAGATGAGCTCGTTCTTGACGTAGTCGCGGTCCACCGCGAGCGGCTGGTCGTAGACCTTCTCGCGGTAGAAGTAGAGGTAGCGGGCGTAGATCTCGGTCACCTTCTTCATGTACTCGCGCGTCTGGGTGTACGCGACCAGCTCGACCAGCTCGTCCATCGGTCGATCCCCGTACATGTCGATCCAGCGCATGACCGGGCGCGGACCGCTGTTGAAGGAGCCGGCCCCGAGGGGGACCTGCATCTTGAACTTCTGCAGGAGCCGGCCGATGTACCAGGAGCCGGTGCGGATGTTGAGCTCCGGATCGAAGAGGAGATCCTCGGTGTAGGACAGCCCGACCGCCTGGGCGACTCGACGGGTGGTGGGCGGGATCATCTGCAGGAGACCGATCGCGTCGGCGTAGGAGTGGACGTGCGGGTCGAAGCCGCTCTCCTTGCGCATGATCGCGTAGAGGTAGTAGTCGGGGCTGCCGCCCAGGTGGCGCCACTTGTCGACCAGGCGGTGGTAGGCGAGCGGCAGCGCGTGCTCCCACCACAGGCGGGCCCGGCCGCGCGGTGGCGCGTCGAACGCGTCGTTGCCGCCCCACGAGGCGGCCAGCTCCCACGGGCGATTGAAGTTACCCGCCTCGCGGTAGCGGTCGAGCACGACCGCCATGGCCGCCGCGCGCCCGCGCCGCTTGAGGAACGCCTTCTCGCCGCGCGCCAGCTCCTCGCCGGCCTCGACGCCGAGCCCGGCCGAGGTGAGCTCGTCGACCCGGCGGATCAGCGGATCGGCGACCAGCTTGGGATCGATCTTGCGCGCCACCTCGGCCGCGGCGTCGGACGATCGCGGCCGGTCGCCGAACGGGCCGATCTTCTCACCGCGCTCGGCCAGGCGGGCGCGGGCGAGCAGCGCGTACCAGGACAGCGGGTAACGGCCGACCAGGGCGCGGTACTCGCGGGTGGCCTCGCTCTTCTGCCCGCCGAGCTCGAGGGTGCGCGCGCGCCAGTACTGACCCTTGCCGCCCTCGAGCCGGCCGCTGCGCCCGGCCAGCTCGGTGAAGAGCGGCAGCGCGCGATCGCGCTCGCCCAGGAGGAAGTGGGCGTAGGCCGTGTACCAGAGCGCGTCGTCGGCGAACTTGGACTTCGGAAACCGGCGCCGCATCTCGGCCAGGTGGGGCAGCGCCTCGCGGAAGTGGCCCTGGTTGAACTCCAGCCAGCCGGACAGGAACTGAGCCTCGGCCGCCCAGTCCGATCGCGGGTACTCGGCGACGACCCTCTGGTAGTAGATGATGGCGTCGGCGTCGCGGTCGGCGCGCGACAGGGCGCGGGCGCCGTGGAACAGCGCCTCGGCCGCGCGGTCGCCCATCTGGCGGTACAGGCCGAGCAGGATGTCGCTGGCCCGCTGGTACTGGCGGCGCATCTTGAAGAGGGTCATTGCCAGCCAGAAGTCGCGGTCGCGCCGGGTCGCCTCCGGCTCGCTGTCGGGGATCTGGCGCAGCTCGAGGACGGCCAGGTCCCACTTCTTGGCCTCCTTGAGCGCGATCGCGCGCGCGATGTGCTGCGCGGCCGTGAGCTGGACCGCGGCCTCGCCGCCCAGCTCGAACAGGCGGTCGGTCGCGATGCGCTCGAGCGAGTGGCCGGGGTGACGCATGCGCACGGTGGTGAAGCCGCGCAGCGCGGCGTCGCGCCGACCGGCCCGCGCGTCGGCCTCGGCGAGGCGGAAGCGGGCCAGCGCCGGATCGCCGGAGCGAGTGTCGCGCTCGATCAGCTCGGCGTAGGCGGCGCGCGCGTCCTCGATGCGGCCGAGCTGCCACAGACAGTCGGCCGCTCGCCAGCTGGCCCAGCCGCGGAAGCGCGAGCTGCGGTCGTCGGCCAGCGCGCGCAGCTCGGCCAGCGCGACCTCCGGCTCGCCGACCAGGGACGCCGACTGCGCCACCATGTAGGCGACGTAGTCCTTGCTGACCACCCGACCGCGGTCGATGCGGCGGGCCAGGGTCAGCGCGCGCCGGTAGTCGCCGTCGGCGAACGCGCGGTAGGCGGCGCCCAGCGCGGCGGCGCCGCGGCCGGCCGCGTGGGCAGGCCTCTGGGCCAGTGGTCCGGCCAGGAGCGCGGCGGACAGGGCCACGACGAGCGCGAGGACGACCGTGGTTGCGCGGCGCACAGCTTGGAAGTATACCGCCGTCGGCCTCATGTTCCGCGAGCTCGACTACTACGCCATCGACGAGCTGTACAGCGACGAAGAGCGAATGGCGCGCGACACGGTGCGCGCCTTCGTCCAGGCGGAGGTGCTGCCCGACATAGGCAAGCACTTCTCGGCCGGCGTGTTCCCGGCCGCGCGGCTGGTCCCCCGCTTCGGCGAGCTGGGCCTGCTCGGCTCGGCCCTGACCGGCTACGGCTGCCCCGGAATGAGCGCCACCGCCTACGGGCTCATCTGCCAGGAGCTGGAGCGCGGCGACAGCGGGGTGCGCAGCTTCTGCTCGGTGCAGAGCTCGCTGGTCATGTTCCCGATCTGGTCGTTCGGCTCCGAGGCGCAGAAGGAGCGCTACCTGCCCGAGATGGCGCGCGGGCGGATCATCGGCTGCTTCGGCCTGACCGAACCGGATTTCGGCTCCAACCCGTCCGGCATGCTCACCACCGCGGTCAAGACCGCGAAGGGCTACCGGCTGACCGGGACCAAGCGGTGGATCACCAACGGCTCGCTCGCGCACGTGGCGCTGGTCTGGGCCAAGCTGGACGGCGTGGTGCGCGGCTTCCTGGTACCGACCACGACGCCCGGCTTCAGCGCGCGCGACATCCACGGCAAGTGGTCGCTGCGCGCGTCGGTGACCAGCGAGCTCGTCCTCGATGACTGCGAGGTCGGCGAGGACGCGATCCTGCCCGGGGTCGAGGGGATGAAGGGGCCGCTGTCGTGCCTCAACCAGGCCCGCTTCGGCATCTGCTTCGGCGCGGTCGGCGCGATGCTGGCCTGCTACGACGAGGCGCTGTCGTACGCGGGGACCCGCGTGCAGTTCTCGCGGCCGATCGCCGGCTATCAGATCGTCCAGGCCAAGCTGGTCGAGATGGTCAACGAGATCACCAAGGCGCAGGTGCTGAACTGGCGCCTCGGCGTGCTCAAGGAGTCGGGCAAGCTGCGCCCGCAGCAGGTGTCGCTGGCCAAGCGCAACAACGTGTACTGGGCCCGCGAGATCGCGCGGACCGCGCGCGACATCCTCGGCGCCAACGGCGTGACCGACGAGTACCAGTGCGGCCGGCACATGCTGAACCTCGAGTCGGTCTACACCTACGAGGGCACCCACGACATCCACACGCTGGTGGTCGGCCAGGACGTGACGGGGTTGCCCGCGTTCGACGGGTAGCCTCTGACCGGTCAGGAGACCCGATTGCCCAGCCTGCTCGTCGTCTCCGGTCTGGACCCGTCGGGCGGGGCCGGATTTCTGGCCGACGTGCGGGTCGCCGAGGCGCACGGGCTGCGCGCGGTCGGCGCGGTCACCGCGCTCACCGTGCAGACCAGCGAGGGCGTTCGCGCGGTCGAGCCGGTCTCCGCCGAGCTGGTCGGCGCGCAGCTGGTCGCGCTGCTCGGCGATGTCGAGGTGGCGGCCGGCAAGATCGGGATGCTCGGCCACGAGGGCGTCACCGAGGCTGTGGCCGAGGCGCTCTGCCTGACCGCGGCTCCGGTGGTGTGGGACCCGGTGCTCCGGGCCAGCGCCGGCGGCGCGCCGCTCTACCGGGGCGAGCCGCGCCGGGCGCTCGCGCTCCTGCGCGATCACCTGGCCCTCATCACGCCCAACCTGGCCGAGGCCGAGGCGCTGGTCGGGTTCGAGGTGCGCGACGTGGCCGGCATGCGCCGCGCCGCCGAGGCGCTGGCCGGCGAGGGCGTGGCCTGCCTGGTCAAGGGCGGGCACCTGGCGGCCGGTGCGGCGATCGACGTGCTGGCCGTCGCCGGTCAGGTGATCGAGATCGAGGGGGCGCGGATCCCCGGCGGCGAGGACGTGCACGGGACCGGCTGCGCGCTGGCGACCGCGCTCGCCTGCCAGCTGGCCGCGCGAAGCGAGCTGGCCGCGGCGGCCGCGGCGGCGGCCGCGTTCGTCCGCGCCCGCCTGGCCGCGCCGGTGCGAGCCGGGCGGGGGAAGCCATCCATCCTGTGAGCAAGATCTTCGTCACCGGGGCGACCGGGTTCATGGGCAAGCCGCTGGTCGCGGCGCTGGTCCAGCGCGGCGATCAGGTGGTCGCGCTCAGCCGCAAGGCGGCCACCGCGCGCGAGCGCCTGGGCAGCTCGCCGTCGGTCGAGATCGTCGAGGGCGACCCGCAGTACGCCGGGTCGTGGCAGGCGCGGGTGAGCGGGTGCACGGCCGTGGTCCACCTGGCCGGCGAGCCGGTCGGCACCCACCGCTGGAACACCCGCGTCCGCCAGATCCTGCGCGACAGCCGCGTCGACGGCACCCGCCGCCTGGTCGAGGCGATCGGCGCGGCCCCGGCCGACGCTCGCCCGCGGGCCCTGGTCAGCGCCTCCGGGATCGACTACTACCCGCTCGACGTCGACGTGCGCGGCATGGACGACGACGACCAGGTCGACGAGAGCACCGGCCCGGGCGATCACTTCCTCGCCCGGGTCTGCGCCGACTGGGAGGCCGAGGCGCGCGAGGCGGAGGGCCTCGGGCTGCGGGTGGTCCTCATGCGAACCGGCCTGGTCGTGGGCGGCTCGGGCGGCGCGATGGACAAGTGGGCGGCGGCGTTTCGCCGCCACGTCGGCGGGCGGCTGGGCAACGGCCGCCAGTGGGTGACGTGGATCCACCTGGACGACGCCCTCGCCGCGTACCTGTTCGCGCTCGACCACGCCGCGCTGGCCGGCCCGGTGAACCTGGTCGCGCCCGGCCGGCTGCGCAACGCCGAGTTCGCCCGCCAGCTGGGAGAGTCGATGGGGAAGCCGTCGTGGCTGCCGGTGCCGGGCCCGGCGCTGCGCCTCGCGGTCGGCGGCATGGCCGAGTACCTCCTGGCCGGGCGCCCGGCGGTGCCAGGAGCGCTGCTCCGCGCCGGGTTCACGTTTCGCCACCAGCGCCCCTTCGGCGACGTCCCCCCGTCGGGGTGAGCACAGGGGCGCGTCCCGGCGGATCGGTCGCGGTCGAGCCGGCTCAAGCCGTCACCAGGTGGGGCCGATACTCACTCCGTGGGGTTCCTTGAGGCGAAGACTGTCACGTCGAACATCTCCCTCGACCTCGAACCGTGCCTCGAGGTGCTGGAGAGCAGCGTCTGCGACACCATCGGCCAGCTGATCCCGATCACCGCGGAAGGCATCGTGATCGGGCGCGGCGCGGACGCCGCCATCCGGCTCGACGACGACAGCCTGTCGCGCGAGCACGCCCGGCTGGTCCAGCTGCCGACCGGCGAGGTCGAGCTCATCGACCTCGGCTCGACCAACGGCACCTACTTGAACGGCATGCGGATCGAGCGGTCCGCTCTCCGGGTCGGCGACCGCATCCGCATCGGCCGCACCCTCATGCAGTACGTGCGCGACTCGCTGCGCCACGCCCGCCAGGTCGACGACCTCCTGGTCACCGCGCGCATCGCGCTCTGGGACTGGGAGCCGCAGACCGGCCGCTTCTCCGCGTCGCACAACTTCGCCGAGGTGACCGGGCTGGCGGCGCACGAAGTCACGCTGCTTCCCTCCGCCGCGATCCAGCTGGTCCATCCTGACGATCGCGCCCGCGTGCTCGAGACCATGGCGACCCTGCGCGAGCCGGGCTCCGTGGTCGACATCGAGGTCCGCGTGCGCGGCGGCGGTCAGTTCGACACCAGCCTGGCGGTTCGCGCCCAGGCGGTGCGGGCCGGCGAGCTCTTCTCCATCACCGGCAGCGCCAGCAACATCACGGCGCGCAAGCGGGCCGAGCGCGAGCTGCGTCGGGTCAACCGGGTGCTCGAGAACCTGCACGACGCGATCGTCGTGACCGACCTCGAGGGGCGCATCACCGACTGGACCGCCAAGGCGCAGGCCACCTTCCAGCGGCGCCAGTCCGGCACGCCGACCCAGCTCCACGATCTCATCGGCGGGGCCCGGGTCAGCGAGATCCAGCGGGCGATCACCGACCAGGGCCACTGGACCGGCGAGATCCCGATCATCCTGTCCGACGACGCGGAGGGGATGTTCGAGGTCGCCACCGCCCCGCTCAAGGACGACCAGGGCTGGGTGGTCGGTTACATCGCCGCGCTGCGCGACGTGACCGCGCGCAAGGCGCTGCAGAACCAGCTCATCCTGGCCGACAAGCTGGCCGCCATCGGCAGCATCGCGGCCGGCGTGGCCCACGAGATCAACAACCCGCTCGCGGTGGTGACCGGAGGGCTCGACTGGATCTCGGAGCGGCTCGACCAGGTGGCCATCCCGGGCGGCGCGCAAGACCTCGCTGCGATGCGCGAGGTCATGGCCGAGATGAAGGACGGCGTGGGCCGGATCGCCGCGATCGTGGCCGGCATGACGAACGCGAGCCAGAAGGACGATCCGTCCGGCTCCAACCACGTGCCGCTCCGCCGCGCGCTCGACGGCGCCGCCAAGATCCTCGCCAACGAGGTCCGCCACTCGGCCCAGTTACTCATCTCGGTGCCGAACGACCTGTGGGTCTCGTGCAGCGAGACCCGCCTCATGCAGGTCTTCATCCACCTCATCGCCAACGCGGTGCACGCGATCGAGGACCGCCGCTCGAGCGGCAACCAGATCCACATCGAGGTGGCCCGGCGCAGCCCCGACAAGGTGTCGATCGCGCTGCGCGACACCGGGGTCGGCATGTCGCAGGAGACGCTCGGCCGCCTGTTCACGCCGTTCTTCACCACCAAGCCGAAGGGCAAGGGAACCGGGCTGGGCCTCAGCGTGACCCGGACGATCCTCGAGAGCTGCGGCGGTCACATCAGCTTCGAGAGCCGGCTGGGCTCGGGGACCACCGCGTACATCGAGCTGCCCACGGTCGGGCCGCCGCTGCCGGTCGCGCCGCGCGCCGAGCCGGCCCGGTCGTCCAAGCGCGGGTCGATCCTGGTCATCGATGACGAGCCGTTCGTGGCCAACGCGCTGAGCCGGCTGCTCCGCTCGCGCGGCTTCCAGACCGAGGTGGTCACCGACGGGCGACTCGGGCTCGAGAAGCTGCTGAAGGGCACCTATCAGGCTGTGGTCTGCGACCTCATGATGCCGGAGTTCAGCGGGGTGGATCTCTTTCACCAGCTCGAGGCGACCGCGCCGGAGCTGGTCGGGCGCCTGGTGTTCCTGTCCGGCGGCGCCTTCACCCCGCGGGCGGAGGAATTCGTGCAGCAGGCGCGCCGCCCGGTCCTGCCCAAGCCGTGGAAGGTGGAGTCGCTGGTCGCCGCGATCGAGGAGATCGAGTCGACCGAGCGGCGCGCGGCCGAGACCAGCGTCACAGGCCGTAGCGCTGGACCAGGCGGATGAGGTTGCGCCGGGAGATCCCGAGGTCGCCGGCAGCGCGGGTCTTGTTGCCGCGGTGGCGGGTGAGCGCGGCGGCGATCATCTTGCGCTCGAGCGCGTGCACGGCCTCCGGCAGGTTGGTGCTGCGCGCCGCCTCGGCCCGCTCCGGCGGCGGCGGCGGCTCCTCGCGGATGCGCGGCGAGATCGCCGCCTCGTCGATCGTCCGGTCGTCGGACGACAGCACGATCAGCCGCTCGATCTCGTTCTCCAGCTCGCGCACGTTGCCGGGCCACTGATACGCGCGCAGGCGGGCGCGGCACCCATCGGACAGGCGCTTGGGTCGCCGCCCGCGCGCGTGCTCGGTCAGGAAGTGGTCGGCGAGCAGGTCGACGTCCTCGGGCCGCTCGCGCAGCGGCGGCAGGACCATGTTGATGACGTGGACGCGGTAGTAGAGGTCCTCGCGGAACTCGCCGCGGTCGACCATCCCCTTCAGGTCGCGGTTGGTGGCCGCGATGATGCGGACGTCGACCTGGGTCGGGGTGGTGTCGCCGACCGCGGTGAACGTCCCCTCCTGCAGGACGCGCAGCACCTTGACCTGAAGCGACGGCGACATGTCGCCGATCTCGTCGAGGAAGAAGGTGCCCTGGTCGGCCACCTCGAACAGCCCCTGCTTGTCGGCGATCGCGCCGGTGAAGGCGCCGCGCTTGTGCCCGAACAGCTCCGAGTCGAGCAGGTTGTCGTTGAACGCGGAGCAGTTCTGCACCACGAAGCGGCGGTGCTTGCGCGCGCTGTTGTAGTGGATCGCGCGCGCGACCAGCTCCTTGCCGGTGCCGTTCTCCCCCTGGATGAGCACGGTCGCGTCCGACTCCACCACCCGGTCGAGCAGGCGGTAGAGGTCCTGCATCGGCGGCGAGCGGCCGATGATCGCGTCGTAGCTGTAGCGGGTGACGTACTCCCTGGCCAGATCGCGCTTGGCCGAGCCGACGTCGATCCGGCCGTGCAGCTCCTCGGCGATGGCGGAGGCGATCTCGCCCATCAGGTCCTGGAGCAGGCGCAGCTCGCGCTCGCTGAGGCGCGCCTCGTGAGCCGGGGCGGTCTCGCTCTCCTCGGGCAGGAGCCCGCCGCAAAGGAGCGCCCCGCACAGCTCGCCGTCCACCACGATCGGCGCGGCGATCTCACCGAGGCCGGCGTGGCAGCCGAGCCGGAGCGGGCGTCCACCGTCGGTCGCGGCCAGGCGGACCAGGCTGGAGCGGGCGTGCTCCTGACAGGCGCGCTCGCCCACCTCGCGGCCCTGGACCAGGGGGCACTGGCTGCGCCCGGGCACCGCGCGCGGCGGTCGGGTCAGCCCGGCGCGGTCGGCGTAGCCCAGCCCCATGCCCCAGCGCCGCTCGATCAGTTTCGCGGCGGTCTTGAAGACTTGGAGCTCGAGGACCTCGCTCCATGGAATGGCTGCGCCCGCCGTCACGCGCGCAGCGTGACAGAAAGTCACAGGGAAGGGAAGGCCGCCGCGACCCGGGGCCGGACCTCGATCCGAGCGCCGTCAGAGCGCGGTCAGAGCGCCGTCAGACCGGTAGATCGAGGCACACGCGCAGGGCGGTCCGGTTCTCCCGCCAGGCCTGGTCCTCGTCGCAGAACGGGATCTCGAGGGTCACGACCTCGAGCCCGAGCTCGACCCCGTAGCGCGAGCCGAACGATCCCGGGGTCGGGTAGCCGATGTCGCCGCTGGCGCCGTAGCCGTTGAGCGCCGCCATCTGCTCGGCCAGCTCGCGCCCGCGGCCGTCCCAGTTGACGGTGCGGAACGGCGAGTGGAGCGCGACCAGCCGCTCGGCCCCGCTCCCCGCGATGATCTCGACCAGCGCCTTCACCTCCGGCTCCGACTCCGGGTGAGTGCCGGCGAAGTAGCCCGGCTTGCGCGGCCCGCCCCAGCTGGCGGCCGCGAAGTTGCGGTTGAGGTCGACGTCGTTGGCGTTGTTCTTGGTGCCGGCGGCCAGGCCGTCGAGGTTGAGCGCCGGGATGATCCACGCGTCGCGCCCGGGCGGCTGCGCGATCATCTCCTCGACCAGCTGGATGAGGCAGTGGACGCCGAGCGGCTCGTCGCCGTGAATCGCGCCGAACAGCAGCGCGGGCGGCCGCTTCGCCGCATACGCCACCGGCGCCAGGTGCAGCGCCATGATCGGCCGACCCATGACCGTGCGGCCTATCTCGAGCTCGCGCCGCACTCAGGCCTCGCGCGCCTAGGCGTGTTCCAGCTGCTTGCCGGTCACGGTGGCGACGCCGTAGCCGGTCAGCCCGGCCCACGCCATGCCTGCCATCGGCAGGTAGAGGATGAGGTGGAGGCCGCCCTTGAGGTTGGCGCCGAGGTCACCGCCCAGGAGCCACATCGCGATGGACGCGACCAGCGGCCACACGATGAGCAGCCAGGCCAGGATATGAGCCCCGGCCCGCCCCGGCGGCGGCAGCCAGACCAGGAACGCCAGCACCGCCAGGACGACCGGCACCAGGGTGATGATGGTGGCGACCTTCATCTGACCGGTGCCCTGGCCGAGCGCCTTGAACATCTCGACCAGCGGCACCGCGCCGCCGACCGAGATGAGCAGGGGCAAGAGCGTGCAGATCGCTCCGATGGTGGCCATGAGCCGCCCCGCCATCGCGCCGGTGTACTGCGAGCGCACCAGCAGCCCGGCCACGAGGGTGACCGCGCCGATCAAGGTGATGAGGTTGCGCCAGTCGAACGCGGGGGCGACCGCCTGGTACACGATCGGCGCCAGCCCGATGCCGGCCGCCGCGAAGCCGCGCGCCAGCGTGCTGAGCGGCAGCGCGCCGAGGAGGATCGCCAGCGCCCCGGTCGCCACGAAGAGGATCGGGATGGCCTTGGCCGCCACCGACGCCTCGCTCGACAGGATCGACCACGAGAAGGTGGTCGCGCCCGGTTGTACCTGCCACGGCGCCACGAAGCAGGCGACCAGCAGCACGCCGAACACCAGCATCAGCGTCTTCAGCGACTCGGCCCACGGCTCCATCGGAGACGATGCCCGCCGCCCGGTCTCCGACGCGAGGTAGGGCGGGCGCAGCGGCGCGACCAGCTCGGTCTCGGGCCGCTGCTGATGGAAGCCCATCGGCGGCGGCGCGCCGTACGCGTGGGGCGGCGGGTGCCCGGGCCCGTGTCCCTGACCCTGCACCGGCGCGAAGCCGGATCCAGCCGGCGGCGGCCCGAACCCCTGCGGCCCGCCATAGCCCTGCGGCGGCGGCCCGAAACCCTGCGGCTGCGATCCCGGCCGCGCGCCGTATCCCTGGTCGCCTGGCGGCGGCCCGAAACCCTGCGGCTGCGATCCCGGTCGAGCGCCGTACTGGTCGCCTGGCGGCGGCCCGAAACCCTGCGGCTGCGATCCCGGCCGCGCGCCGTACTGGTCGCCTGGCGGTGGCCCGAAACCCTGCGGCTGCGATCCCGGCCGTGCGCCGTATCCCTGGTCGCCTGGCGGTGGCCCGAAACCCTGCGGCTGCGACCCCTGCCGTGCGCCGTACCCGCCCTGCGGCGGCCCGAATCCCTGGTCACCGGGCGGAGGCCCGAATCCTGGCCCCGGCCCGGGAGGCGATCCGTACCCCGGCCCGGCACCCGGGTACGGGTTGGCCGGCGACGGGCCGGCGCTCATCCCGGGGGGGCCGTACCCTTGCCCGCCGCGCTGGCGATCCGGCGCGCCTCCGGGTCCGGGCTGTGGGCCCTGCGGACCGAAGCCGCCCTCGCCGGGCGGCGGTCCGCCGCGGAATCGATCATTGGGCAGCGGCTGGGTCGCGTCGTATCCCGACACCACGTTGGCCCGGCCCGGCTTGCCACCCGCCGCCGGCGCGCCGCTCTGCCGCGCGACATCGTTGGCCATGCCCGGGTAGCCCATGACGGTGCGCGCGCCCGGTGCCGCCGTCGCCACCGGCGGTTGCCTCGCGCCGCAGTGGACGCAGTGCGCCGCGGGGTCGGGGAGATCGTTCTGGCACTGGATGCAGCGTTTCAAGGGGGGGCTCCCGCGAGAGTCGGTGGAGTATATAGGTCTCGCATAAAAAGTGCGCAATCGAACGTCCCGGCGCACCTCCGTCGAGTACCGTCGGTGATATGCCTGCGCTCGCCGAGGTCAAGGCGCACGCCCTGCGTCTCTTCGCCCGAGGCGAAGCGATGCCCGCGCTTCGCCTCTACGACGCCATCGTGGCCGCCGCGCCGCTCGACTACGAGGCGCGCCTCAAGGTGGCCGACTGCCTGTCCGCGCTCGGCCAGCAACCGGCCGCGATCGAGGTGCTGCGCGCGGTCGGCTGGTACGCGCTCAAGGCCGGCCATCCGCTGGTCGCGGTCGTGGTCGCGCGAGTGGTCGAGTCGCTCGGCGGCGAGCACGAGGATCTGCTCGCCGCCATGGTCGTCCGCTACGGCAGCGAGTCGGAGCTGGTCGGCAAGTTCGCCGCGCGCATCAACCTGCCGGCCGCGATCACCGAGGTCGAGGTCCCCAACCTGCACGCCCCGGTCGCGCCGGATTATCTGCAGCGCGCCGCCACTCGCGCCCGCACCTGCACCGACGCCTACGCCGAGTTTCCGGAGGCAGTTCACCCGATCCCGCTCCTGAGCGAGCTGAGCGAGGCGGCGTTCCGGCGGGTCCTCGGAACGCTCGGCGTGCGCCGGGTGCCCGACAAGCACCTGGTCATTCGCGAGGGCGAGCCGGGCCAGTCGTTCTTCTTCGTCGCGACCGGCGAGGTGCGGGTCTACGACACCGAGCAGAGCGGGCGGCAAAAAGAGCTGGCCCGCCTGCACGAGAACGCCATCTTCGGCGAGATGGCGCTCCTCAGCGCGCGCCCGCGCAGCGCCTCGGTCGAGGTGATCGGCGAGGCCGATCTGCTCGAGGTCACCCGCGAGTCGCTGGCCGCGCTGGCCGGCGAGCTGGAGCAGGTCGCCGCGGCGCTGAGTCAGTTCACCCGCGAGCGCCTGCTCTCGAACCTCATGGTGACCAATCCGCTGTTCCGCCCGTTCTCGCGCACGCAGCAGCGCGACCTCTTGCGCCGGTTCACCGCCCACGACGTCGCCACCGGGACCGCGATCATCCGCCAGGGCGACGAGGGGCGCGGGCTGTTCCTGGTGCTGGCCGGCGAGGTGGACGTGTCGTCGACCGGCCCCGACGGCGCGTCGACCCCGCTCGCGACCCTGCGAGCAGGCGACGTGTTCGGCGAGATGTCGCTTGTGCGCGGCGGCCCGACCTCTGCCACGGTGACCGCGGCGAGCGCCACGACGGTCCTCTACCTGGCGCGGGACTACGTCGAGCGGATCGTCGCCGCCGTGCCAGAAATTCGTAACTATCTCCAGACGCTGACCGAGACTCGTGAGCTCGATACCCAGCTCGCCATGCAACCCGGCGTCGAGGTCGACGAGGACGTGATCATCCTCATCTAGCGGTCGTCGAGCAATCCCTGCGCCGCGGCGGGCCGCGTCATCCGGCCGCCATGCGACAGCATGCGGGCACTTCTCCCAAGGCTCGCTATAATCGATCCAAGTATGGAAGAGCGCATCCCCGGGAAACAGAAACGCGGGAGCCTCGTGTGGCTCCTGGTCCTTCTGGCCGTCGTCCTCGTCTGGGTGTTCTTCCGGCCCGCCGGGCACACCACCGACGACAGCACGACTGACGTGACGGCTGCCGCCGATCCGGTGGCTGCCGCCGAGGCCGATCCGGACGACATCCTGGTCGACCTCCGCGACGACGTGAGCGACGCCGATGTGGCCAAGCTCGAGTCCGCCGTCGGTATCCACCTGGTCCTGGTCTCCAGCCAGTCGAAGGACGAGCGCTTCTACCGCGCCCACGTCGATCCGGCCCGCGAGGCGGAGATCATCGACCAGCTCCAGGCCCGCTCCGACGTCGAGATCGCCGAGCCGGACGCGATGTACGCGCTCTCGCCGATCGACGCCGCGGTGGCGCCGCTGCAGGACCGCGCCGAGGATCCCTGGACCGGTTTCCCCAACGATCCGAAGTACCGCTACCAGTGGCACCTCGATCAGATCCACATGCCGGCGGCGTGGAAGCTGTCCGGCGGTGACGGCGTGGTCGTGGCCGTGCTCGACACCGGCGTGGCCTACGAGGCCCACGGCAAGAGCTTCCACCAGGTCCCCGACCTGGCCGGGGTCAAGTTCCACAAGCCCTACAACTTCGTCGACAACAACGAGCACGCCAACGACGACCACGGCCACGGCACCCACGTGTCGGGGACGATCGCGCAGGCCACGCACAACGGCGTGGGCGTGGCGGGCGTGGCTCGCAACGCGACCATCATGCCGCTCAAGGTCCTCTCGGGCCGCGGCTCCGGCTCGGTCGCCGGCATCGCCGACGCGATCCACTACGCGGCCGACGAGGGCGCCCAGGTCATCAACATGAGCCTGGGCGGTCGGTTCCCCAGCAAGGTGCTGGAAAAGGCGGTCAAGTACGCTCACGACAAGGGCGTCACGGTGATCTGCGCGGCCGGCAACGACGGGCGCGGCAAGGTCAGCTATCCGGCGGCTTACGCCGGCTCGGTCGCGGTTGCTGCGACGCAGTACGACGAGACCACCACCTTCTATTCCAACTGGGGCGCGGCGCTCGACGTCGCGGCGCCGGGCGGCAACACCCGGGTCGATCAGAACGGCGACGGCCAGCCCGACGGCGTTCTACAGAACACCATCGTGATCGGTGACCCGACCAAGGACGACTACTTCGCGTACATGGGGACGTCCATGGCGTCGCCCCACGCGGCCGGCGTGGCCGCGCTGGTCGTGGCCCAGGGCGTGACCCAGCCCGACGCGGTCGAGAAGATCATGGAGGACACCGCGCGGGCGCCGAAGGGCCGCCAGCTCGACAAGAAGCACTACGGCGCCGGCATCCTCGACGCCGAGGCGGCGATCCTGAAGGCGCGCGGCCAGTCCGGCGCGGCCGAGCTGGCGCTGGGCGCGCTCCTGGCCGGCGTGGTGGCGTTCTCGATCCGCCGCCGCGGCGCGCTGGTCGCGTCGCTCGCGCGGACCAGCGGCTGGGTGGGCCTGGGCGCTGGCGTCCTGTTCGGCGCCAGCGGCTTGTTCTTCCTGCCCTACCTGTCGGGCGCGCTGGCCTCGCTGCCGGTCCTGTCCACGCTGACCCGCGGGCTGCCGTCGTGGGATCTGTCGATCCTTGGCCCGGACGGGCACGGTAACGCGCTCTTCTTCAGCGCGCTCATCCCGCTCGGCCTGGTCGCGCTCGGCTCGGGCGTCGGGCGCCTGCGCCTGCCGCTGGCGGGCCTGTGCCTGGGCGTCGCCGGCCACCTCCTCTTCACCATGGCCGCGGGCTGGACCGATGTCCGCTGGATGATGTGGGACGGGCTGTGGCTGTCGGTCAACGCCGCGCTCCTGGTCGGGGTGGCTCACCTGACGATGCGCCGGTAGACGGGACGAGACGCCGGCGGGGATGCGCACGGCGCATCGCATCCAGGTCGCGCGCGCCGAGCACAAGTTCTCGGCCGCGCACATGACCGTGTTCCCGGGCGGGCGCGTCGAGCGCCTGCACGGGCACAACTACACCGTCGCGGTCGCGCTCGACCTGGACGCGGTCGGGTTCGCCGATCTCATCGACTTCGGCGCGATCAAGCGCGAGGTGGCCGCGCTCTGTGCCGAGTGGCGCGAGCGCACCCTGGTGGCCGAGCGCAATCCGGACACCCGGCTTCGCCGCGAGGGCGGCGAGCTCGAGGTCACCATATGCGGGCGGCGCTACGTGATGCCGGTGGAGGACGCCCTGCTCCTCCCGGTGGACAACACGACGGTGGAGGCGCTGTCGGCGCTGTGGGCCGAGCTCCTGGCCACCCGGCTGGCCACCGTGCTGCGCGGCAGCGCGGCCCGCGGGCTCGAGGTCCGCATCGAGGAGAGCCCGGGCCAGGGCGCCAGCACCTACCTCGAGCTGGGCGGAAGGGCCCTGGAGTCACTGTGACATTCCGATCAGAGGCGGAATAATCAGCCGGCCGGGCGCCGTTCCCGATCCGATGGGATCGGCGCAACTGCCGAAAATACGAAAGCCCCCGGGGGTTGCCGGAGGCTTTCGTTCCCAAGACCAGGCGAATCGAAGCTAACGAAGGATAGGGAATCTAAGCTAAGAGTGGAACCTTGGGATTCGTTTCAAACGGTTGAGTTGATTAGGCTAAAGAAGGAAGCGGCTGGCGGGTTGCGGCTCGTCCAGTTGCGCTGGCTTCTAGCTAAGCAACGACCGGGCCAAGCGCGCTGACCCCTTGCAATCTCTTGTTTTCTCGGCGGGGACATGTTACCGAACCGTCGATTGGTAAGAGAAACGCGAGTTGAAGTGCGACATCCATGTCGCGCCGCTCCGTAGCGAACGCAACTTTCTGACGAGCGCGCATGCCGGAACACAAGTTGGTGGTGAGCTCCGAGGGGCCCGAGGCACGGCTGGGCGTCTTGGAAGATGGCGCGCTGGCTGAGTATTTCCTCGAGCGCACGCGCGAACGAGGGATCGCCGGCAACCTGTACAAGGGGCGAGTCAGCCGCGTCTTGCCCGGTCTCCAGGCGGCCTTCATCGACCTCGGCAAGACGGTCGAGAAGAAGGCCTACCTCCACGTCGGGGACATTCTCGGTGCTGGCGACGAACGCCGTCTGCTCGAGGGCTACGACGGCGGAGACGACGACGACGAGGAGGACGAGGACGCCGACGGCGAGAACGGCGAGGCGGGCGCCAAGTCCGCCAGCTCACCGTCGAAGAAGGTGCGCCGTGGCAAGCCGGCGGCCCGCGCCGGACGGGGCGCCAAGAAGCAGGTCTCCCACTCGCGCAAGATCGAGGACCTCCTCAAGGAGGGGCAGGAGATCCTGGTCCAGATCGTCAAGGAGGCGGTCGGCCAGAAGGGCGCCCGGGTCACCGGCTACGTGTCGCTGCCCGGCCGCCACTGCGTCCTGATGCCGACCATCGACAAGGTCGGCGTCTCGCACCGGATCTCGTCCGACGGCGAGCGCAAGCGCCTGCGCAAGATCGTCGAGTCGGCCCGCCCGCGCGGGGCCGGCTTCATCATCCGTACCGCGGCCGAGGGGGCCGACGACCAGGAGATCCGCGACGACGTCGACTACCTGCTGAAGCTCTGGGACCAGATCCTGACCAAGACCGAGCAGACCAAGGCGCCGGCGCTGGTCTACGCCGATCTCGACCTGGTGCTTCGCAGCGTGCGCGATCTCCTGCGCGACAACGTCGCCGAGATGGTGATCGAGAGCGACGAGCAGTACCAGCGCGCGCGTCGGTTCGCGACCGCGTTCATGCCGAAGTACACCGAGCGCATCAAGCTCTACCAGGGGCGCACGCCGCTGTTCGACTCGTGCGGCATCGAGGAGGCGCTGCGCGCGGCCATCCTTCGCCGGGTGCCGCTCAAGTCGGGCGGCTCGCTGGTCATCGATCAGGGCGAGGCGCTGACCGCGATCGACGTCAACACCGGCAGCTTCATCGGCAAGGACGACCTCGAGAAGACGATCACGCGCAACAACCTCGAGGCGTGCGACGAGGTGGCCCGCCAGCTCCGCCTGCGCAACATCGGCGGCATCATCGTCGTGGACTTCGTCGACATGGAGAAGGAGGCCAACCGCAAGCTGGTGTGGGACGCCTTCCACAAGGCTCTGGCCCGCGACACGACCCGCTGCAACGTCACCAAGATCAGCGAGCTCGGCCTGGTCGAGATGACGCGCAAGCGGACCCGCGAGTCGCTGCTGCAGATGGTCACCGACGCGTGCCCGACCTGCTCCGGGCGCGGCGTCATCAAGTCGACCACCGCGCTGGCCCACGAGATCCTGCGCGAGCTGCGCCGGGTCGGCAGCACGGTCAAGGCCGACCGGGTCCTGGTCGAGTGCCCGCCGCCGGTCGCCGAGATGCTGGACCGGTACGACCGCCGCTACCTGGACGAGCTGGAGAAGCGCTTCCAGAAGAAGGTCGACATCAAGGGTTCGACCTCGATCGCCATCGACCAGTACAAGATCGAGGGCCGGGTGGTGAAGGTCGAGGAGCCGGCCTCCGGGCCGAAATCCGGGGCTTCCGGGCGGCGCCGGCGCGGCGGCCGATCCGGTCGGCGGGGACGGGGCGGCGCGGCGGCAGACGGCGGCACCGCCTCGGCGACGGCCTCGGAAGGTGACGAGGACGACGGAGACGGGGGCGACGAGGGGCTGGCCGCGGGAGCCGACCCGGGCGAGAATGGCGAGCGGAGGCGCGGCGCGCTTGAGCCGAAGGATGATACCCCGTGATCAGCGAGTCTCGATAAACCACGAGTTCGCCTCGATCGAGGAGCTCGTCAGCGAGTACGTCACCAACATCTCGCGCTCGGGCGTCTTCATCCGCAGCGAGAACCCGCTGCCGATCGGAACCCTGGTGAACCTGTGCTTCTCGGTGATCCTCGACGACCTCGAGACGGTGACCGGGGTCGGCAAGGTGGTGCGGGTCAGCCAGGACCCGCGCGGCATGGGCATCGTGTTCGTCGAGCTCGACACGGTGTCGGAGAAGATCGTCGAGAGCCTGTTCGCGCGGCCGATCGACGAGCGCAGCGAGGAGAACTGGTGAGGCGGGTCCGCCGATGAGCGTGACGCGGCGGATCGTCGAGGGCGCGCGGACCGGGCTGAGCTCGCTCTTCGACAAGATCTCGGCCGACGAGACCCCGCTGTCCGGGATCGAGCGCGAGGAGCTCGACGCCGAGCTCGAGCGGCGGGTCAAGGCGCGCGAGGCGGCGGGCCAGGCGGCGGGTCAGGCGGCGGGCGAGGCGACAGGCCAGGCGCGGCGGCCGGAGGACAATCCGCGCGCGCGCTGGGCCGGCGCCGGCGAGGCCGCGACCAAGCAGCGGCGGCAGGCGGCCGAGTCGCGCGAGTCGCGGATCCGGGCCGGGCGCGCCGCGACCCGCAAGGCGGAGGAGGCGGCGCGTGAAGAGGCGTGGCAGCGGCTGCAGTCCGAGGCGCGCCGGCAGGCGCCGAGCTCGGGCGGCGCGAGCTCGAGCGGGGCCGGGGCGCGCCCCGGTAGCACCGGCCCGGCCGGCGCGGGCGCAGGTTCGCGGCCAGGCGGCGGGGCGAGCGCGGGGCCGCGGCCCGGGGCCGGGCGACCGGGCGGGGCGGGGCCGAACTCGTCGGGCGGTCGGCGGCCGGGCGGCTTCGGCGGCCGCCAGGACAAGATCGGGAAGTACTACAACGTCCTCGATCTGCCGTACGGCGCGAGCTTCGAGCAGGTGAAGGCCTCGTACCGGAAGCTCATGCGCAAGTACCACCCCGATCTCCACCACCAGACGCCACAGAAGGCCAAGGCGGCGACCGAGCTCACCATGCAGGTGACCGAGGCGTACAACGAGCTCGAGCGCTACCTGATCGGCGATCCGAGCAAGAAGACCTGATCTTAGTGCGCTGGTCGGAGCGAGGGAACATGGAGAGCAACGCAAGCAAGACGGCGCTCATGGTGGCGGCTTACCGCGCGCGCGCGACCCGCCGGGTCGATGCGCTGTGCAGCGACCCGTGGGCCAACGGCATGGCCGGCGGGCTCGGGCTCGAGCTGTCGGTCGCGTTCGACCGCCACTTCCCGCACATGGAGCTGTGGATCGCGCTCCGCACCGCGTACCTCGACAGCCACGTCGCGCACCTCATCGCGGACGGGGCCAGGCAGGTGGTCCTGCTCGGCGCCGGCTTCGACACGCGCGCGGCCCGGCTGGCCCGCCCCGGCGTGCGCTTCTTCGAGGTGGATCATCCGCTGACCCAGGCGGAGAAGCGGGCCCGGCTGGCGGTCCTGTCGGGCTATCCGGCCGGCGCGTCCGAGATGGTGAGCTGCGACTTCGAGAGCGGTCAGGACTTCGCCGAGCAGCTGGTCGCGGCCGGCTTCGATCCGGGCGCGCCCGCCGTGGTCCTGTGGGAGGGCGTCATGGCCTACCTCAGCGAGGAGGCGGTGCGCGGCACGCTCTCGCGCGTGGCGCAGGCGCTCCACCCGGACAGCCCGATCTACTTCGACTACGTCGGGCGGCGGCTGGCCGAGGCCGATCGGATCAAGCCGGCCGATCACGCCGCCCGCGACGAGGTGTCGCGGATGGGCGAGCCGATTCGATTCGGCATCAACGACCCGCTGCCGCTGCTCCACGAGTGCGGGTTCCGCCACGTGCGCGCGATCAGCTTCGACCAGATCGCGCTCAGCCTGACTGGCACCTACGACCGCGATCGCATGTTCCGCTTCCAGGGGATCTGCGTGGCGAGCCGGGCGCCGCTCCGGTTTCCGGTCGGCGCGTAGGCGCGCGGCGCCCGGACGTCATTCGGTCAGGAGCTTGGTCAGGAACAGGCGCGGCGACGCGCGGAAGCCGGCCCGGTAGTAGACGTGGTGCGCGCGCTGGTTGGCCGGCGCGACCATGAGGTGGAGGGCCTGGACGCCGGCGGTGCGCGCCGACTCCTCGACCTTGCCGAGCAGCCAGGTGCCGACGCCGCGGTCCCGCTCGATCTCGACCAGGAAGAGGTCGGTCAGGTAGGCGTCCATGCCGCCGAACTCGAGGTCGTAGCCGTACGTGAGGATCGCGTAGCCGATCGCCGCGTCGCTCTGCTCGGCGAGCAGGACCTGTCCGAGGCGAGGGTCCTCGAGCAAGTGGGCAAGGTGCTGACGGGCTGCCTCGGCGTCGAACGGGATGCGCTCGCACTCCTGGAACTGCTCCACCAAGAGGAGGAGCGCGTCCAGGTCCCGGCTTCCCGCCACCCGAACGGTGGGCGGCATGGCGCGATTGTGCCACGGCCGCGCGCGTGGGTGGGTCGACCGCGGCCAGGCGATCGCGAGGAGCAACGGGTCGGTCCTACACGCCGCTACATTCCGAGCTCGCGGCGGACGATGTGGGTCCCGGCCACCAGGGCGCGGAGCTTCTGCTGCGCGACCGGGCGGGGCAGCTGCTTGAGCCCGCAGTCGGTCGTGATCGTGACCCGCGACGCGTCGATGTGACGGAGCACCTTCCGGATGCGCTCGGCCACCAGCGCGGGCGCCTCGATCTCGAGCGTGCGGACGTCGATCACCCCGACCGCGGCGCGCATCGGGGTGGGGAGATCGGCCAGGAGATCGGCGTCGGCCATCTCGCGGCAGGCGAAATCGAGCACCACCTCGTCCACCTGCACGTCCCGGTAGCGCGGCAGCACCTCGCGGTAGCCAGCCGCGGTCATGCCGTCGAGCTTGTTGCCCCAGGCGTTGCCCATGCAGAAGTGCCACGCGGTGCGAACCCCGGCCGCGGCGCGCGCGCCGGCCATCGTGTGGTTGACGATGTCGGCCACCCACGCGAAGTCCTTCTCGCCCGACAGCGTCGGGATCCACGCGCCGAGGTCCTCGAGCTGGATGTACCGGCACCCGGCCGCGACCAGGTCGGCGATCTCGGCCCGGAACACCTCGGCCAGCGCCCGCGACAGCTGATAGCGGTCGCGGACCGGGCCGCCCTCGAAGTGAGCCAGCGTGGACAGCTGCACCGGCCCCGCCCCGACGCAGGCCTTGACCGGCCGCGAGCTCAGCCGCTGCGCCAGCTGGTAGAGGACCGCCATCCGGACCGGCCCGCGCCGGATCTCCCCGCGAACCGCGACCCCGCCGGCCTCGTCGAGCGCCCACTCGTCGCGCCCGCGAGCCTTCCCGCGCGCCGGGTGCGGCAGCTTCTCCTTGCCGAACCCCTCCACCCGCTCCAGCCAGTACCAGAGGAACGACCCGATCCCCATCTGATAGTCGTCGAACCACATCTGCCCGTCGGAGACGACATCGAGCCCGGCCCGCTCCTGGTCCTGGATGACCACCCCGGTCGAGTCCTCGTACGCCTCGGCCGCCCGGGCGACCTTGAACACCTCCAGCACATCGCGCCCCTCCAGCTGGTATCGAAACCAGTCCGGCCGCGGATACGAGCCAACCATCGTCGTCGGAAGGATCGGGAGGTCCATGGCCGGGCATCTTGCCATGAGCGCTCGCTCGCAGCGCAACTACGACTGCTTCGATCCGTTCTGACTGGCGCGCGCCTGGTCGAGCTCTTCGCGCAGCGCGACGCCGCCGGCGATGCCGAAGTCGAGGGTCTGGATCGGGAAGGGGATGGTGATGCCGCTCTCGGCAAAGGCGCGGCGGATGGCGACGATCGCGGCGCTGCGGGCGGCCAGGTAGTCGGCCTGGGTGTGGTACTCGATCCAGAAGCGGCCGATGAAGGTGATCGACGAGTCGCCGAAGCTCTGGAAGAAGATCTCGGTCGGGCGGTCCAGGCGAGGCGTCACGGTGGCCAGCGCCGCGCTCGCCACTCGCTGCACCTCCTCGAGATCCTCGGCGTAGGAGACGCCGACCTCGAGCTCGACCCGGCGCCGGCCCAGCCGGCTGTGGTTGATGAGCACGTTCTCGAAGATCTTGCGGTTCGGGATCATCACGATCTTGCCGTCGAGTGTCTCGAGCCAGGTCGACCGCAGCTCGATGCGCTTCACCAGCCCGGTGACGTCGTTCGACTCGAGCAGATCGTCGATCTCGACCGGCCGCCGCATCGCCATCGCCACGCCGGCGATGAAGTTGGCGCTGAGATCCTGGAACGCGAAGCCGAGCGCGAGCCCCACGATCCCGGCCCCGGCCAGGAAGGTGGAGGCCGCCTCGTCGAGCTGCAGCACGCTGAGCGCGACGATGAACCCGGCCGCCACGACGGCGAAGCGGACCAGCTTGCGGATGAGCTCGTTCAGCGCCCTCGATTCCGACACCCGCCCGATGAACCGAGCGACCAGCTTCCCCGCCACCACCGACGCGATCCAGGCGACGATCAGCACCACCATCGCGACGCCCAGGTTCGGGAGCAAGAGGACGAACTGAGCCCCCCACCGCTCCAGCTTGCTCACCACCTCTTCGAACACGCTCCACCATGGCACGTCTCACCCATCGTCCTCCACGGTCGGCTCCTTTCCGTCGAAGAGTCGATTGCGCTTCTCGTCTCGCCGGGCAAACAGAGCGCGCCTGGCGGGGCCTTTCAAGAGCGGACGTCGGGCACAATGCCGGTCGATGAGGAGGTGCGTTGCGGGACTGATCTTTCTCTTCGCGATCGGGGTCGCGGGGAGTGATGTCGCGGCGCAGGGCGCGGTGGGTCGGGTGGGGCAGGTGTCGGCGGTCCACGTCGAGGGGAACGAGCGGACGCGGGCTCCGGTGATCCTGGAGGCGGCGGGGATCGGGGTGGGCGATCGGTTCGGGCCGGAGACGGCGGGGGAGATCGAGCAGCGGGTCCTCAATCTGCGGTTGTTCCGGAATGTGGATGTGGTGTCGGAGGCGCGCGGCGGGCAGGTGGACGTGGCGATACGGGTGGTGGAGCGGTGGACGTTGCTCCCGATTCCGTTTCTGGCCGGGTCCGCGCGCGGGATGCGGGGCGGGGCCTATCTGCTCGAGTCGAACCTGTTTGGATGGAACAAGCTGCTCGTCCTCGGCGCGGTGTACAGCGGCGGAGAGGGGCCGTCGGCGTTCGGGTTGTTCCGGGACCCGTCGGTGGCGGGGACGCGGGGCCTCTTTCGAACGATGATCCGGTACGGGGATCTGCTTCGCGAGCAGTACGACGGGTCGCAGCGGATCTACGCGTACCGGGATGCTCGGGTCGACGCGTCGGTGGCGGGTGGGTATGCGATCCGGCCGTGGCTATCGGCGTATCTCGGCTGGTACGGGGCGCTGGCCGGCGCGGAGGCGGTCGACGAGGAGATGGCTCCGCCCGCGACCGGGCCTCTGCATGGCTGGACCGCAGAGCTGGAGCTGCGAGCTCAGGACTTCCACATCTATTTCAACGAAGGCCTGAGCGGGCGGCTCTCGTATCGCCATGCGCTCGAGGCGCTCGGGGCCGAGAGAGATGTCGTGGAGCTCTCGGGCTTCGTTCAGGCGGCCCGGCCGGTGTTCGGCGATCAGTCGGTGTCGATCACGGCGCAGGCATGGTTGAACGACGGAGACCCGGTGCTCGACGCGGTGCTGCTCGGCGGGCTTCCCGGGACGCGCGGGTTCGAGCGGCTCGGGCTGTGGGTGGAGCGGGCCGCCACCGTGACGGTCGAGCACCAGGTTCCGGTGCTTCGCTACGGGTGGGGGATCTGGACGGTGAACTCGTTCGCCGAGGCGGGCCACAGCTCCTGGCGCGGTCGGCGCGACGGGTTCGTCACGCCGGGGCTGGGATTCCGGCTCTACCTGCTCGGGGTCGCGTTTCCGGCGCTCGGGGTCGACGTGGCGTGGTCGATCGAGGACGAGCGGGCGCTCGGGATGGCGAGCTTCGGCTTCAGCCAGTAGGGGGCGGCGCGGCTACGAGCCGGGCATGAGGTCGACGTCGTCGTCGGCGATCGCGGTCCCGCGCAGGACGCGGAAGTCGCCTCCCCATTGCTCGACCAGGAGGCAGTCGGGGCCGGCGGCCTGATAGCGCCACCAGCGGCAGCGGAGGACCGACTCGGGAGCGAGGTCCTTGGCTCCGGGGATGGCGCCCGGATCGCCGACCAGCTTGATCGTCGCGGTGCCTCTTCGCTCGAGGCGGTAGCGCTTGCCGTCGGTCTCGATCGCCTCGGGGGGGTAGCCGCCCACGTCGACCTGATCGTCGTGTTGCATCACCCTCACGGAGGTGGACCCGACCCGGTCCATGCCGACCACCAGCCAGCGGGTGTCCTGCACGTCGATCATCCGGCCGGCGATCCAGCGGTGGCCGTCC
Organism: Kofleriaceae bacterium; assembly: GCA_035489015.1. Taxonomy (GTDB): domain Bacteria; phylum Myxococcota_A; class Polyangia; order Haliangiales; family Haliangiaceae; genus DATFRY01. The sequence continues at coordinate 36,708 of DATHKR010000063.1, forward strand.
TCGTCGTAGTGGAGGACTCCCTCGACCACCCAGTCGCGACCGCCCTGCTGGACGACGTCGCCGGGGCGCATGTCGCGGACACCTCGCTCGATCAGGCGCTGGCCGTCGCCGCCGCCCAGCTGGCGGGGCTCGCCGGCTCCTCGCTCGAGGGCTCGCCGGCGCTGCGACGACCACAGCAGACCGCCGCCGACGACGGTCGCCGCTCCGGCGACGATCAGGATGGCGATGAGGAGCGCCGTGAACATGCGGGCGCTGGATTGTGACCACCCCCATCTGGGTGGTCAACGAGTAACGCGGCGCGTAACAGGCAGGCTCGCGCGCGCGCAAGGGCGCGGCGAACACCGCGAAACCCCGCTTCGGCTCGCCTTGACACCCCCGGACCTGCGAAGTACTACCGACCCGCCGATGTCGAGGAGCTCAGCATGGTAGCCGTGCATGTTCAGGACGACTTGCGCCGGGTCCTCGACGAGGACGGCCGCGTCATCAAGGGCGCTCAGGTCCCGGTGATCCCGGAAGAGGACCTGATGCGCATCTTCGACACCATGCTGCTCGTCCGCACCATGGACGACCGCATGATGAAGATCCAGCGCCAGGGTCGGCTCGGCTTCTACATGAAGTCCATCGGCGAGGAGGCCTCGCACTTCGCGGTCTATCCGCTGCGCAAGACCGACTGGGTGTTTCCCAGTTACCGCGAGCAGGGCTCCTGGTTCTGGGCCGGCTACACGATCGAGAACTACATCGATCAGCTGTTCGGCAACCTGAACGACACGACCAAGGGCCGGCAGATGCCGGTCCACCACTCGGCCAGCTGGCTGAACTACGTCTCGATCAGCTCGCCGGTCGGCACCCAGATCCCGCAGGCGGTCGGCACCGGGATGGCGATGAGCATCTCGAAGACCGACGGCGTCGCGCTCACGTTCTTCGGCGAGGGCACCTCGTCGACCGGTGAGTTCCACGTCGGGATGAACTTCGCCGGCGTCACCAAGGCGCCGGTCGTGTTCGTGTGCCGCAACAACGGCTGGGCGATCTCGGTGCCGATGGAGAAGCAGACTGCGGCCAAGACCTTCGCGTCCAAGGCGGTCGGCTACGGCATGCCGGGGGTGCGGGTCGACGGCAACGACATCCTCGCGGTCATCCAGGCCGCGCAGGAGGCGGTCGATCGCGCGCGGGCCGGGGATGGGCCCACCATGATCGAGGCGCTGACCTACCGGCGCGAGGGTCACTCCAGCTCGGATGATCCGTCGGTCTACCGCGATCCGGACGAGCCGGTGTCGTGGGACAAGAAGGACCCGCTCAACCGGCTGCGCGGCTACCTCAAGCACAAGGGCCTGTACTCCCCCGAGCACGAGAAGGAGCGCGCGGCGCAGTACAACGAGGAGATCACCGCGGCGCTCGCGCGCGCCGACGAGGCCGGGCTGCCCCCGCTGGAGTCGCTGTTCGAGGACGTCTACGAGGATCCGACCTGGCCGCTGCGCGAGCAGCGCGAGTACCTCCTGGCTCAGCAGCGAACGAAGTCCCCGCACAAGCACTAGCTGGCGGCGCGGCGCCGCCGTCGGCGGGCGCGCGCGGCCGAGGATCACGAGGAGAGTTTCATGCCCACCATGAACATCATCCAGGCCGTCAACGATGCCCTGCGGCTGGAGATGACGCGCGAGCCCAAGGTGGTCGTGCTCGGCGAGGACGTCGGCAAGTTCGGCGGCGTGTTCCGCGCCACCAGCGGGCTCTACGACGAGTTCGGACCGGAGCGCGTCATCGACACGCCGCTCGCCGAGGCCGGCATCATCGGCACCGCGATCGGCATGGCGCTCTACGGCATCCGCCCGGTTCCGGAGATCCAGTTCGCCGACTTCATCTATCCGGCCTTCGATCAGATCGTGAACGAGCTGGCCAAGTTCCGGTACCGGTCGGGCGGCCAGTACCCGTGCCCGGTCGTCATCCGCACCCCCTACGGCGGCGGCATCCGAGGTGGTCACTATCACTCGCAGTCGCCCGAGGCGATGTTCATCCACACCGCCGGGCTGAAGGTGGTGGTGCCGTCCAACCCGTACGACGCCAAGGGCCTGCTGCTGTCCTGTCTGCGCCAGAACGACCCGGTCCTGTTCATGGAGCCGAAGCGCATCTACCGGGCGTCGCGCGGCGATGTGCCGGCCGAGGACTACACGATCCCGCTCGGCCAGGCCAAGGTGGTCCGCGAGGGCGAGCAGGTCACCCTCATCGCGTACGGCGCCATGGTGCCGATCGCGGAGGAGGCCGCGCAGAAGGCGGCCGAGCAGAGCATCTCGTGCGAGGTCATCGACCTGCGCACGCTGTCGCCGTTCGACATCGACACCCTGCTGGTCTCGGCCAAGAAGACCGGCCGGGTGGTCATCGTGCACGAAGCCGCGCGCACGTGCGGGTTCGGGGCCGAGCTGGCCACATCGATCTATGAGCGCGCGATCGAGTACCTGGAGGGGCCGATCCAGCGGGTAACCGGCTTCGACACGCCGTTCCCGTACAGCCTCGAGCACGAGTACATGCCCAATGCGGATCGCGTGCTCGCCGCGGTGCGCGCGACCCTGGAGTGGTGACGATGGCGTTCGAGTTTCACCTGCCGGACCTGGCCGAGGGCATGACCGAGGCCGAGGTGGTCGGCTGGAAGGTCAAGGAGGGCGAGTCGGTCGCGCTCGACCAGCCGCTGGTCGAGGTCATGAGCGACAAGGCCACCGTCGAGATCCCGTCGCCGCGGGCCGGCACGCTCAAGCGGATCAACTTCCGCGAGGGCCAGGTCTGCAAGGTCGGCGAGGTCCTGTTCGTGATCGAGGAGGCGGGCTCGGCGGCGACGGCCAAGGCGAGCGCGCCGGTCGCGGCGCCGACCGCGGCCTCGGCCTCGGCCTCGTCGAACGGCAACGGGCAGGGGCCCGGGCGCGAGGCGTCGGTTCCGCTCGCGGCAGCGGGCCGGGCGTCGTCGGGCTCCGGGTCCGGCGCCGCCTCGGGCGCCGGCGGGCAGGCGCTCGAGGTCATCGACGCGCGACCGGGCAGCCGCGCCCGCGTGCTGGCCACGCCGTCGACTCGCAGGCTCGCGCGCCAGCTCGGCGTCGATCTGACCGGCGTGTCGGCGACCGGGCGGCGCGGCCGGGTCACCTCCGACGACGTGCGCCGCAGCGCCGAGGGCGGGCCGGCGCCGGCCGCGGCCGGGTCGAGCGCGGCGGCTGCCTCGCGCAGCTTCGCGCCGATCGCGATCGCCGCGGGGGGCGCCGAGGAGCGCATCCCGCTGCGCGGCCTGCGCAAGCGCATCGCCGAGAACATGGCGCGCTCGGTGTCGACCGCCGCCCACTTCACCTACGTGGAGGAGGTGGACGCGACCGACCTGGTGCCGATCCGCCGGCGCGCGGCCGAGCGCGCGATCGAGCGCGGCATCAAGCTCACCTACCTCCCGTTCATCGTGAAGGCGGTGACGCTCGGGCTGGTCAAGTGGCCGCAGCTGAACGCGTCGCTCGACGAGACCACCCAGGAGATCGTCCGCAAGAAGTACTACCACATCGGCATCGCCGCGCAGGGCCCGCACGGGCTCGTGGTCACGGTGGTGCGCGACGCGGACCGGCGCTCGATCTTCGATATCGCGGCCGAGCTGGAGCGGCTGGCCAGGGCGGTGCAGGACGGTACCGCCACCCGCAACGACCTGACCGGGTCGACCTTCACCATCTCGTCGCTCGGCAAGCTGGGCGGCGTCATGGCCACGCCGATCATCAACTTCCCCGAGGTGGCGATCCTCGGCGTGCACGAGATGAAGGACCGGCCGGCGGTGGTGAACGGGCAGATCGCGATCCGCGCGCTCATGAACCTGTCCATCTCGGTCGATCACCGGCTGGCCGACGGCTGGGACGGCGCGATGTTCGTGCAGGAGGTGAAGCGCCTGCTCGAGGACCCGACGCTCATGTTCATGGAGATGATCTAGTGCACCGCCGACGAGGTGACATCAACGAGGCGGTGTGGATCGCCGTCGAGCGCAAGGCGCGACGACGATGGGCTACTCGCTGTAGCTCGAGGAGTTGCAACGCCGCGATCGGCGGTGAGGCGCACCGGATCGTTGATGTCATCTCGTCGGTGGTGCACTAAATGGCCAGGGGGGCGCGCGCGGCGCGGAGCCGGGAGGGGAAGAGCGGCGGCGCGGCGTGGGACGCCTTTGACTACTTTCGCGGCAGCGACGAGGAAAAGGCGCTCGGCCTGTTCCGTCTGGTCGACGAGGACGGCAGCGCGCCGGACGCGGCGCTGGCCTGGCTCGACGCGGATCGGGCGCGCGAGCTGTATCGCGGGATGGTGACCATCCGGGTGGTCGACCAGCGCCTGATGGCGCTGCAGCGGCAGGGGCGGGTCGGCTTCTACGGCGAGGCGCTCGGCCAGGAGGCGGCGGTGGTCGGCTCGGCGGCCGCGCTCGAGGCGCAGGACTGGCTGGTGCCGGCGCTGCGCGAGGCCGGGGCCGGTCTGTTCCGCGGCCTGTCGCTGTCGAGCTACGTGGCGCAGATCTTCGGCAACGCGGCCGACGTGAGCCGCGGGCGCCAGCTGCCGTGTCATCCGTGCGACCGCACGACCAACTACGTGGTGATGTCGTCCTGCGTCGGCTCGCAGATCCCGCACGCGGTCGGCATCGCCATGGCGATGAAGACCTGTCCGCCCGAGGGTGGGCCGGTGCCGGTCTGCATGGGCTACATGGGCGACGGCGCCACCAGCGAGCCGGACTTCCACGTGGCGATGAACTTCGCGGGCGTGGCCCGCGCGCCGGTGGTGCTGGTCTGCCAGAACAACCAGTGGGCGATCTCGACCCCGGGCACGCTGCAGACCGCGTCGCCGACCATCGCGATCAAGGGGATCGGGTACGGGGTGGAGTCGCTGCGGGTGGACGGCAACGACGTCTGCGCGGTGTACCTGGCCTCGTGCTACGCGACCGACAAGGCGCGGCGGGGGCAGGGTCCGACCTTCCTCGAGCTCCTGACCTACCGGGTCAGCGCGCACTCGTCGTCCGACGATCCGTCGCGCTACCGCGACGAGACGGTGACCGAGGTGTGGCGCGGCAAGCGCGACCCGCTGGTCCGGCTGGCGGCGGTGGCCGCGGCGCGCGGCTGGTTCGGCGCCGATGAAACCGCCGCCATGGCGACCGACATCGAAGCCGAGGTGAGGGCCGTCGTCGCCGAGCAGGAAGCGATCGGCATGCCGGCGGTGGAGAGCCTGATCGAGGACGTCTACGAGGAGCCGACCTGGCTCCTGCGCGAGCAGCTGGACGGTCTGGGTGACCGGCCGTCGAGGCGAGGAACCGAATGAGCACGGACATCAAGGTGGACGCGGTGGTCCTGGGCAGCGGCCCGGGCGGATACGTGTGCGGCATCCGGCTCGGCCAGCTCGGGGTGAAGACGATCGTGGTCGAGCGCGACGCGCCGGGCGGGGTCTGCCTGAACGTCGGCTGCATCCCGTCCAAGGCGCTCATCCACGCGGCCAAGACGTACGAGAAGTTCACCAAATCGGCGGACATCGGCATCGTGGCCAAGAGCGCCCCGACCGTCGACATGAAGAAGATGCAGGAGTGGAAGGGCGGCGTGGTCAACAAGCTGACCAGCGGCGTCAAGCAGCTCCTCAAGGCCAATGGCGCCGAGCTCGTGATCGGCTACGCCCACCTCGAGCGGGGCGGCTCCGACGGCCACAAGATCGTGGTCGAGTCGAACGGCGAGAAGCGGACCATCACGGCCAAGAACGTGGTCATCGCGACCGGATCGAGGCCGATCGCGATCCCCGGGTTCGAGGTCGACCAGAAGTGGGTCATCGACTCGACCGGCGCGCTCGACCTCGACGCGGTGCCCAAACGCCTGGTCGTGATCGGCGGCGGCTACATAGGGCTCGAGCTGGGCACCGTCTACGCCAAGCTGGGCAGCAAGGTGACCGTGGTCGAGGCGCTCGACACCGTGCTGGCCGGCATGGACAAGGACTGCGTCAAGGTGGTGGCCCAGAAGCTGCGCAAGATGGGCATCGAGGTCATGCTCAACACCAAGGCCTCGAAGCTGGAGAACCGCAAGGACCACGCGGTCGTCACCGTCGCGCGGGCCGAGGGCACGACCACGACCGACATCGCGATCGACGCCGATCGCGTGCTGGTCTCGGTCGGACGCCGGCCCAACACCGACTCGCTGGGCCTGGACAAGGTCGGCGTCGCGCTCGACAAGAAGGGCTTCGTGGTGGTCGATTCGCAGCTGCGCACCAACGTGGCCGGCATCTACGCCATCGGCGACGCGGCCGGGGGCGTGCTCCTGGCCCACAAGGCGACCAGGGAGGGCGAGGTGGTGGCCGAGGTCATCGCCGGTCACCACGCCGCGATGGATGCCCGCACCATCCCGGCGGTGGTGTTCACCGATCCGGAGATCTCGTCGACCGGGGTCACCGAGGAGCAGGCCACCGCGGCCGGGCACAAGATCAAGGTCGGCCGCTTCCCGTTCGCCGCGCTCGGCCGCGCGCTCAGCGTCAACGACACCGACGGGTTCGTGAAGGTGATCGCCGACGCCGAGAGCGAGGAGCTGCTCGGCATGCACGTGGTCGGCAACGGCGGCTCGGATCTCATCAGCGAGGGGACCCTGGCGATCGAGATGGGCGCGGTGCTGCAGGACCTCCAGCTGACCATCCACCCGCACCCGACCCTCAGCGAGGCGGTCATGGAGGCGGCGGCCGCGGCGCGCAAGGAGGCGATCCATATCGTCAATCGCTGACGGCGCGACAGGCGCCGAGCGCGGCGTCAGCGCCGAGCGCGCCAGAGGCGTGGTGGTCGACCTCGGCCGCATGCCGTACGGCGAGGCCCGCGATCGACAGCTCGAGTGGGTCGCGGCCCGGCAGCGCGGCGAGCGCAGCGACGCGCTCCTGGTGGTCGAGCACCCGCACGTCATCACCGTCGGGCGGCGGCAGGGCGCGCAGGCCAACCTCCTCGCGCCCGGTGAGGTCGAGGTGGTGGAGGTGGAGCGCGGCGGCGACGTCACCTACCACGGCCCGGGTCAGCTGGTCGTCTACCCGATCCTGCAGCTGGTCGAGGGCGAGCGCGACCTGCACCGCTTCCTGCGAAACCTGGAGGAGGCGATGATCCTGGCCCTGGCCCGGTTCGACATCGCCGGCGCGCGCGAGGCGGGCAAGACCGGAGTCTGGGTCGGCGACGGCGCGCGCAAGATCGCGTCGATCGGCATCGCCTGCCGCCGGTGGATCACCTTCCACGGGCTCGCCCTCAACGTGGTCACCGACCTGGCCTACTTCGCGCGCATCCAGCCGTGTGGGTTCAGCGCGTCGGTGATGACGAGCATGACCGCGGAGCTGGGCCGCGACGTGGAGATGGACCCGGTGCGGGTCGCGCTCATCGACGCGCTGGGCCAGACCCTGGGCCGCCGCTTCGAGCCGGCGTGACCTGACGGCGGCCGCCGCGATACCATCGATCGCGATGACCACCAGCGCGCGCGGCAGCGCGAGGTCGCGGATCGGCCTTCGCCCGGGCCGGACCGTCCTCCATCTCCGGCTCTCCCTCGGGCCGCTCGCCTGCCTGGGGCTGAGTTTCTGGCTGGCGGCGAGCTGCGCCGGAAAACCGGCCCCGATCCGCGGCGAGAAGCGCGACGAGCTGTGTCAGTCGCTGGTTCATGCGCCGAGCTTCCACTGCCCGGCCGGCACCCACCGGCGCGGCAAGCCACCGCCCGATGGCACCGAGATGTGGTGCCAGCGCTGGGACGGCACCCGCCACGGGTCCTATCGCCGCTTTCCGCCGGGCGCCGCCGCCGGCGCGGTCGCGCCCGACTTCGTCATCGACGGCACCGTCATCGGCGAGTACCGCGAGGGCGCGCAGCACGGCGCCTGGTGGACTCGACGCGCGGGCGCGGGCGAGATCAACGTCGCCTACTACGAGGACGGCGCGCTCCGTCAGCGAGTGCACTGCCGACCCTGAAGCGTCGCGCTGTGGGCGCTGCGTCGCGTCATCCTCGGTGAATCCGCGATCGATGGTGGCTACTCGGTCGGCCACAGGTGACGAGAGTTGTGGCCACTGCGCGGAGCGGATGCACGCGTGAAGGTGCTGATGCTGCTGGCAAGCCCCCCCAAGGAAATCCCCATCGGGGGGACGAGCCCCAGTCTCGGCCGCGCAAGTTTCCAGATCTCGTGGCGGAAGGCGCGGGTACGTCGTGTGCAAGTGCGAGGCGGATGAGAAGAGGACCGGGCGGCACTACATCGATTACAGCGGCTCGCCTGGCCCGCTGGCGCCAAAGGAGTCGACCATGAACGCCCCGCATCCGCGCCTGCGCAGCCCCGACTGGCACACGCGCGTCCTCTCCACGACCCCTCGCGCGCTCCAGATTCAGCGCTTCCGGATCGAGGTGATCGGCGGCCCGAACCGCGGCCAGGTCGCTGTCGCCGACGGAGAGGAGCTGTCGGTCGGCACCGCGCCGACCAATGACCTCGTTCTCACCGACTCGACCGTGTCGCGCCATCACATGGCGATCACGGCCACCCCGTTCGGCTTCCAGCTGCGCGACCTCAGCTCGACCGACGGCACGTTCCTGGCCGACTACCGGGTCGAGGTGGCATACATCGACGCGGGCGCGGTCATCCAGGCGGGTGAGTCCACGCTCAGGTTCGAGGCGCTCGATGAGCAGGTCACCCAGCCGCTCAGCGAGCTCACCCGCTTCGGCGACGTGCTGGGCGAGAGCTCGGCGATGCGCCGCGTGTTCGCCGCGCTGGAGCGGGTGGCCCCGACCGATGCACCGGTCCTCCTCGAGGGCGAGACCGGCACCGGCAAGGGCGCGCTGGCCGCGGCGATCCATCAGCACAGCGCCCGCGCGGCGGGGCCGTTCGTGGTGGTCGATTGCGCCGCGACCCCGGCCCACATGCTCGAGAGCGAGCTGTTCGGCCACGAGGCGGGCGCGTTCCCCGGCGCCGAGCAGGCCCGCGGCGGGGCGTTCGGCGCCGCCCAGGGCGGGACGCTGTTCCTCGACGGGATCGGCGAGATGTCCGCCGAGATGCAGCGAAAGCTCGCGCTCGCGCTCGAGACCCGGCTGGTCTCGCGGATCGGCTCCGGCGCGCCCGAGCCGATCGACGTGCGGGTCGTCGCCGCGTCCAACCGCGACCTCCGCCCCGAGGTCAACGCCGACGCCTTCCGCACCGATCTGTTCCACCGGCTGGCGGCCGCCCGGGTGGCGGTGCCCGCCCTGCGCGAGCGGCCCGAGGACGTCGCGCTCCTGGCCGCGCACTTCTACCGCCAGGCCGGCGGCGGCGAGATCTCGCCGTCCGACGATCTGCTGCAGGGGCTGGTCCGCCAGCCGTGGCCGGGCAACCTGCGCGAGCTGCGCGGCGCGGCCGAGCGGCTGGCCGATCAGGCGGCCGAGGAGCAGAGCGGCGGGCGCGACGAGAGCTGGCCGGCGCTCGACTTCACGATCTCGTTCCGCGAGTCGAAGGAGGGCGCCCTCGCCGTGTGGACGCGGGTGTACGTGCGCCAGCTGGTCGATCGCTACGGCGGCAATCTTTCGCGCGCTGCACGTGCGGTCAGCATGGATCGCAACCACCTGCGCGATCTGCTGCACAAGTACGCGATGAACAGCGCCGATCCGGCCTGATCGGCGCCTTCGCCCTTCCGGTTCAGTGATGGTCCAGGAGCGTCCCCGTCCGCGGGACGCTCCGCCGTCTCTTGACAACCGCCGCCCCTGCGGCAGATGCATGCTTCGCAGGGATGAACGGTGGTTCACGGAGATGAACAGGCTGAACGGAGGCCAGCGTCGGCCTCCCTCGCCCGCCCAGGTGGCCGGGATGACCCCTCGTGGGCCTGGGGGGCGACTCCTCCGCAGCCTGCGCCGCCGGACCCCGCGTCCGCGCCGCGCCGCCGCCCTGCGCGCCCAGGCGCGCGAGGTCTACCGCGACGCCATCCTGGAGGCGGCCGAGCGCGTGTTCGCCCGCTCCGGCTTCTCCGGCACCCGCATGGCCGAGGTGGCGGCCGAGGCCGGGCTGGCCACCGGCACGCTCTACAACTACTTCGCCGGTCGCGATGAGCTGCTGAGCTCGCTGGTCGAGCGGCGCAGCGAGGAGATGCTCGCCGCGGTCGAGCAGGCGGCGACCGCGTCTCGCGACGCGGGCCTGTGCGAGCTCCTGGTCGCCCTGCTCGGCACCACGTTCCGCCAGGTCGAGGCCCACCGCGAGCTGTTCGCGGCCGTCTCGGCCTCGGCCGGCATCTCAGGCAAACACATGGCCGCCATCGCCCGCCAGTGCCTGGCATCGCAGAAGAGCTACCAGCAGGTGATCGGCGAGGCGCTGGGTCGGGCGGCCGCCGCCGGCCAGCTCAGGGCCGACCTGCCGATCGACATCCTCGTCGGAGTCTTCCTCGGCGCGGCGCACGGCGTCATGCGCGCGTGGATGACCCAGGATCCAGATGTACAGCCGCTGGTCGACCAGGCGCCTGCCGTGGTCGACCTCTATCTGCGTGGAGCGAGCCCCCCAACATGAGACTGAACCGGAGATGTGCCCTTTCCGCGCTGGCCGCGCTGGCCGCCGCGCTGCCCGCTGCGGGGGTCGGCGCCGACGAGCCGGCGGCGCGGCGAATGACCCTGGCCGAGGTGGTCGCGTATGGCCTGGCCCACAGCCCCGATCTGGCGCGCTCGGAAAAGGGCGTGGACGGCGCGCGGGCCCGGCTGCGCTCGTCGCGCGCCCGTCACCTGCCCAGCATCAACCTCGACGCGAATCTGATGTACTGGGACAAGGAGCTCAGCTTCGACCTCGCGATCCCGGGGCTGCCGCCGGCCGATCCCACCATCATCCGCGAGCGGCTCACCACCACCGCGTCGGCCACCGCGGTGCTTCCGCTGGTCCAGCAGATCCAGATCGGCGCGGCGGTGGCGGTCGACCGCCACGGCGTCGAGGCCAGCGAGCGCGAGCACGCGTCCGCGCGGCTCGACGTGGCGGCCGGCGCGGCCAGCTCGTACCTCAACGTGCTCCTGGCCCGCGCCACCCGCGACATCGCCAGCTCGCGCGCGAAGCTGGTCTCGGCCCAGCTCGAGCGCTCGCGCGTGCTGCAGCAGGGCGGCGTGCTCGGCCGGGTCGACGTCATGCGCCTGGAGGCGGCGCTCGCCGCGGCCCGGCGCGACGAGATCAGCGCGGCGGCCAGCGCGGCCAGCGCCGAGGACGCGCTCGGCTTCGCCATCGGTATGCCCGACGGGACCCGGGTGGAGACGGTCGACGACCTGCCGGAGCAGCCGTCGGCGCCGCCGATGGATCCGGCCGCGGCGGTCGCGGCGGCCACCCAGCGCCGCCCCGAGCTCGGCGTCGCGCGCGCGCGGGCGGCCCAGGCCCGGTCGGGCGCCTCGGTCCAGAAATCTGGCCTGCTGCCCAGCCTCAACGCGGTCGGCACCGTGCAGCACAACACCGGCAACGGCCCGTTCTCGGCCGAGAACGCCTGGTTCGTCGGGCTGAATCTATCGTGGACGGTGTGGGACTGGCTGAGCACGTACAACTCGTACCGCGCCGCCTCCTACCAGGCCGATCAGGCCGACCTGGCCGCCATCCGGCTGGGCGATCAGGTGCGCCTCGAGGTTCGCCGCCGGGCGCGCGAGGCCCGCGCCGCTTACGACACGCTCGCGGTCGCCCGCGCCGGCCTCACCGCCTCCGAGGAGGCGTTCCGGATCCAGGAGGTGCGCTTCCGCGAGGGGGCCACCACCACGACCGAGCTGCTCTCGGCCGAGACCGAGCTGGCCGAGGCCCGGATCGGCTATGCGACCGCCCGCCACTCCTACTTCCTGCAGCTCGCCGCGCTCGCTCGCGCCACCGGCCAGCTGCCCGACACGCTCCTGCCCACCACCGGTACCCGATGACCCAGCTCAGACCCGCTCGCCTCCTCCTCCTCCTGTCCTCTCTCGTCCTCGCGGGGTCGGCCTGCGGCAAGGGCACGTCCACCGAAGGGATGCCGCCGGCGACCGGCCAGGGCGCACCGCCGCGCGAGCCGCTCCCGGCGGTGGAATCCGCGGCCACCGGCCCGAGAGCGTCGACCGCCACCACCCAGACCACCGGGACCACCTTCCCGCTCGACCGCGCCGAGATGTCGCCCGACATGTCCGGCGTCATCGCGTCGGTCGACGTGGAGGAGGGCGACCACGTCAAGAAGGGCCAGGTGCTCTACCGCATGCGCACCACCGAGATCGGCCTCGGCGTCCAGCAGGCCGAGGCCGCGCTGCGGAGCGCCCAGGTCGGGCTGTCGGCCACCAAGGTGGAGCACGACCGCATGCAGCGCCTGCTCGAGCAGAAGGCGACCGAGCAGGCCCAGTTCGATCGGGTCAAGGCCCAGTACGACTCGGCGGCGGTCGGCGTGGAGCAGGGCAAGGTGGCGCTGGCCCAGGCGCGCCGCCGCATGACCGATGCGTCGGTGCGCTCGCCGATCGACGGCGTGGTCACCGACGTGCGCAAGAACGCCGGCGAGATGGCGACCATGATGCCGATCACCATCGTCCTGGTGGTGGAGAATCAATCCACGCTCGAGCTCCGCTTCCGCATGCCGGAGTCGGCGCTGGCCGCGGTCGCCCCCGGCGACGAGGTGAGGGCGCGGTTCGAGGCGGTCGGGACCGAGGCGACCGCGAAGGTGCACCGGATCAGCCCGGCGCTGGATCAGCGGACTCGCACGTTCGAGGTGATCGCGCGGATCGCCAACCCGGACGGCAAGCTGAAGTCGGGGATGCTGGCGGTGGTCGATCTCGGCAAGGGCGCCGTCCAGACCGAGGCCAAGGCGACCGCGCCGGCCGGGGGCAAGGGGGACTGATCCATGCGCCTGGCTGATACATCCATCCGCCGGCCGGTCTTCGCCGCGGTCCTCATCATCGCGCTGGTCGTCATCGGCCTGTTCAGCTACCCCAAGGTCGGCGTCGATCTGTTCCCCAACGTCGACTTCCCGATCATCACGGTCACCGTCACCTATCCGGGCGCCGACCCGGCCTCGATGGAGAGCAAGATCGCCGATCCGATCGAGGAGGCGGTCAACACCATGGCCGGGATCAAGGTCCTGCGCTCGGTGAACCTCGAGTCGGTCACCCAGGTCTTCGTCCAGTTCGAGCTGGAGGTGGACGTCGATCAGGCGGCCCAGGACATCCGCGACCGGGTGTCGTCGATCCTTCCGCAGCTGCCCGAGGGGGTCGATCCACCCAAGGTGCAGAAGTTCGACGTCGGCGCCGCGCCGATCATGTCGGTGGCGGTGTCGGGCAAGCTGGCCCCGCGCGATCTGACCAAGCTGGCCGACGACGTGGTCAAGGAGCGCATCCAGCGCATCCGCGGGGTCGGCGCGGTCGACCTCATCGGCGGGCGCGATCGCGAGATCCACGTGCTCATCCGCCCGGGCGACCTGGTCGGGTTCGGCTACACCGTCGAGGACGTGGCCAGCGCGCTGCGCGCCCAGAACCTCGACATGCCGGCCGGGCGCATCGAGGAGGGCACCCGCGAGCTGACCGTCAAGGTCGAGGGCGAGGTCAAGGACGTCCACGACATCGAGGAGATCGTCATCCCGACCCCGCCGACCCCGCCGACCGGCGAGGCGTCGCGCACCTCGAACGCCCTGGTCCACATCCGCCAGGTCGCCGACGTGGTCGACGGCACCGAGGAGGCGCGCTCGTGGTCGTCGATGGACGGCGCCTCGGCGGTCGCCCTGGTCGTGCGCAAGCAGTCCGGCTCCAACACGGTGGCGGTGGCCAAGCAGGTGCGCGCCGAGCTGGACAAGATGCGCGCCGAGGTCGGGCGGGCCGGCGCCACGCTGTCGGTGCCGGCCGACTGGTCGACCTACATCGAGCGCTCGATCGACGACGTCCAGTTCGACCTCCTGTTCGGCGGCGTCCTGGCGGTGGTCATCATTCTCTTCTTCCTCCACGACCTGCGAGCGACCCTCATCAGCGCGGTCGCCATCCCCAGCTCGGTGGTGGCGACGTTCTGGTTCATCCAGGTCATGGGGTTCACGTTCAACAACATGACGATGCTGGCGCTGTCGCTGTCGATCGGGATCCTCATCGACGACGCCATCGTGGTCATCGAGAACATCTACCGCCACCTGGCGACCGGCAAGCGCGCGCGCGAGGCGGCCTCCGACGCGACCTCGGAGATCGGGCTGGCCGTCCTCGCCACCACCGCCTGCATCGTTGCGGTGTTCGTGCCGGTCGCGTTCATGAAGGGGATCGTCGGTCGGTTCTTCTTCCAGTTCGGCCTGACGGTCAGCTTCGCGGTGGCGGTGTCGGCGCTGGTCTCGTTCACGGTGACCCCGATGCTGGCCTCGCGCCTGCTCCGCCAGCACAGCGGCACGCCGCCGCTCGTGTTCCGCCCGTTCGCCTGGTTCCTCGACCGGGTCGACGGGGTCTACCGCCGCATCCTGGGCTGGGCGCTGCGCCACCGCCTCATCACCATCGGCGCGGCGCTCGTGTCGCTGGTGCTCGCGGTCGTCATGGTGTCGAAGGTCAAGGCCGAGTTCCTGCCGGTCGAGGACCGCGGCGAGTTCCAGGTCAACGTGGAGCTGCCGGTCGGCAGCTCGCTCGAGCTCACCCGCCAGTTCGTCGAGGCGGTCGGCAAGGACATGCGCGCCCACGCGCCCGGCGTCGCCCACGCGTTCGTGACCGTCGGCGGCGGCGACCAGGGCCAGGTCAACCAGGCCCAGATCAACGTGCAGATGATGGCGCGCCACCAGCGCGCGTTCCACCAGACCGACACGATGAACTGGGTGCGCGACCGCTACAAGGACGTCAAGAACGTGACGTTCTCGGTGGTGCCGATCAACGCGGTGTCGGGCGGCGGTTTCCGCAACCAGATGGTCCAGTTCAACGTGCGCGGGCCCGATCTCGACCGACTGGCCGAGGTGACCCAGAAGCTGGTCGCCGAGCTGAAGAAGATCCCCGGCTTCGTCGACCTCGACACCACCCACCGGACCGGCCGGCCCGAGGTGGCGATCGCGGTCGATCGCCAGCGCGCCGGTGATCTCAACGTGCCCATCTCGTCGATCGCGACCACGCTGCGCTACTTCATCGCCGGCGACAAGGTGAGCGAGCTCAAGGAGGGGCTCGACATCTACGACGTCACCATGGAGCTGCCGGAGGGGCAGAAGACCGGCATCGCGTCGCTGTCCAACCTGAAGGTCCGCTCGTTCGGCGGGCAGATGGTGGATCTGGCCAACGTGGTCCAGGTGAAATCGGAGTCGGGCCCGGCCGCGATCGAGCGGCAGGCGCGCCAGCGGCAGATCACCGTGCTGGCCAACCTGCAGGACCTTCCGCTCGGCGAGGCCAGCAAGGACGTGGTCGAGGCGGCGGCCCGGGTGGTGCCGGCCGACCTGACCAGCGACTTCGCCGGCATGGCCGAGGTCATGGCCGAGTCGTTCCGCTACATGGGCGTCGCGCTCATGCTAGCGATCATCTTCGTCTACATGCTGCTGGCCGCGCAGTTCAACAGCTTCCTGCACCCGTTCACCATCATGCTGTCGTTGCCGCTGTCGGTGGTCGGCGCGTTCGGCGCGCTCTACATCTCCGGCTTCACCCTCAACATCTTCTCGATGATCGGGGTCATCATGCTGATGGGCCTGGTGACCAAGAACGCGATCCTCCTGGTCGACTACACCAACACGCTGCGCGAGCGCGGGCTGCCGATGCGCGAGGCGCTGCTCGAGGCCGGCCCGGTCCGGCTGCGACCGATCCTCATGACCACCGCGGCGATGGTGTTCGGCATGCTGCCGGTCGCCCTGGCCCTGTCGGAGGGCGGCGAGGTGCGCGCGCCGATGGCCGTCACCGTCATCGGAGGCCTGCTCACCTCCATGCTGCTCACCCTGGTGGTCGTGCCGGTGGTGTACAGCCTGTTCGCTCAGGTGGTCGAGAGTAGGCCGATGCGCGCCATCGGGCGGAGGATGTTCCCGAACCCGTGAACGAACCCCGGGTGAGGCCGGCGGCCGGCTTATAGTCGACGCCGTGGGTCGTCGCGCATTCCTGGGCGTCGGGCTGGCCGCCGCGCTCGCCTCGGGGTGCGCGGTGGACGCGTCGGTGTGGGACCCGGTGCCGGAGTCGGCGATGCCCGAGCCGCTCGATCTCGTGTGGCCGCCGGACGCGCCGCTGCCGGCCGAGTTCGACACGCCGCCGTGGCTGACCATGCCGGCGCCGGGGATGATCTCGGTCGGCTGGTGGACCGCGGCGGAGAGCACGGCGCGGGTCGAGCTCACCCAGGTGGACGGCGCGGGCGGCGCGTCGGAGGTGCCGATCCTCGTCGAGGAGACCGAGCCGGCGCTGCTGCACCACGCGCTGCTCGGGCCGCTGCCGGCGGCGACCGGATTCCACTACCGGGTCACGCTCGACGGCAGCGGCGCGGCGCGCGAGGGCGTGTTCCGCACCCCCGGCTCGCCGTCCTGGCGCTTCATCCACCTGGCCGAGCTCCACGCGCCGAGCCAGGCGGACCGCGCGGCCCGGTTCGCGGACGAAATCCGCGCGTTCCAGCCCGACCTGGCGATCGAGTCGGGCGACATGGTCGACGACGGCGACGATCCGGACGGCTGGCGCTCGTACCTGCGCACGTCGCAGCCGTGGATCTCGAACGTCATCCTCCTGCCGGCCCACTCCAACCACGTGAACGGGTTCCTCGGCAACCAGTCGCTGCTCGGCCAGTTCGACCTGCCCGGCAACGGGCGCTGGTATGCGACCCGCTTCGGCCAGGTCGAGATCATGACGCTCGACTCGACCTATGACGGGGAGAGCCCGGACCTCGGGGTCGAGCTGGACTGGGCCGACCAGCAGGTGGTGGCGGCGCGCGATGGGCTCGGCGACCCGCGGTTCGTGATCGGCGCGTGGCACTACCCGGCGTGCTCGTCGCATTACCCGGGGCGGACCGGGTCGCGGCGGTGGGTGATCGACCAGCTGTTGCCGGCGTTCGCCGGGGCCGGCGGGCTCGACCTCATCCTGGTCGGCCACGACAAGTACTACGAGCGATCGCTGCTCGAGGACGGCACCGGGCGGCAGGTGGTGCACGTCATGGCCAACGCCGGGATGCTGAGCCCGAGCGACGAGGGAGACGGCGAGCCGGAGTGCTCGCCGCAGGTGACCCGCACCGACACGAACTCGATGGTGCTGGTCGAGGTCGATGACGACCGGATGGAGGCGCAGGTGATCGATCCGGACGGCGTCGAGATCGATCGATTCACGATCGGCGGAGTCGAGACGCCGGGTCGGTGAGTGGCGGCCCGGCGCCGACTACGGCGCGGCCCGGCGGACGGCGAAGTGGTGGTAGTCCTTGCGCGGGCTCCAGTCGCCGCCCCACTCCCAGCCGATCTCGTCGAATGCATCGGTGACCGGGCCGGGCCGGACGATCATCCCGGGCCGCACGTCGTCGCGGTCGAGGTACGCGGTCGCGGCCGGTGGCAGGACCCGCTCGCCCGCGATGTAGGGGTTCTGCACCGGGTTGATGTCGATCGCGGTGCCGAACGAGTGCAGGGAAAGCGCGTCGAGCCCGGCCACGGTGCGGAAGTTGAAGCCGGAGCAGTTGTTGGCCGCCATCGAGCGATCGTCGTCGCCGCCGTGGGCGTCGATGCGGACCATGCTCTGGATCGGGAAGCGCGCGTCGAAGACGCGGGAGAACGCGCGCATGACGTCGTCGGCCACCGCGGCGGCCACCACCAGCTCGCCGTCGTGGAGGGCGCCGTCGAAGCCCCAGTGGCTCATGCGCACGAGGACCAGCTGGTGCCAGGCGGGGCAGCGCGGATCCGGGTGCCAGGACGCGCCGGTCATCTCGGCGACCAGCGCGGACGGGATCGGCTGGACCTCGGCCCGGAAGCTCACTTCTGGTTTGTAGCACGCAGGTCGCCGGGGTCGGGGTCGCGCGCGACCAGCGGGCCGGGCACCCCGAACAGCTGCCGGAGCGGGTCGACCACGCGACGGGCGTCGAGCGCGACCGGCTGCGCCCCGGGCGGGTGAGCGCCGTGGATCGCATCGCGGACGGCGGCACGGCTGGCCAGGCCGAGCGAGAGGAGCCCGTCGCGGAACTTCGAGAACTGGGTGATCACCAGCAGCCGCCGGACGGCGGCCGACAGCCAGGCGGGCTGCTCGACCCGCAGCTTGACCTCGAGCACCAGCGGCGGGCCACGCCCGACCACCGCGGTCGGCGCAGCCTCCTGTCCGGGCGTGCCGACACCGGCCGGCCGCGCGAACTCGATCCCCTGATCCACGGTCACGCGCGCGCCGGACGCCGCGTAGGACAGGCGCCGGAACCAGGTGGTGAGCTGCGGGCGCAGGGTCCCGGCCTCCACCGCCTGGCGGGCGTGATCGAGCGCCGACCATCGATCGGCACGCGCCGGCGCGGGGTGGCGTCCGCTCACCAGGGCGGTGATGTCGGTCGGCGTTCCGACCGCGCGCTGCTTGCGCCGCCCGTGCGGCGTGATCTCCTTGACCTCGAACGCGCAGGCGCCGCCGAAGCGGGGCGGCGTCATCAGATCGGGCGCCGAGGCGTACTGGCGGATGCGCACTCGCCAGGCGCCGGGGCCCTGGGTGCGGAAGAGGGTGAGCTCGTCGGTATCGAAGTAGGTGCTTCGCACGAACTCGACCGGGCGGGACGGGTCGTGAAGACACAGCGGCATGTACGGCCTCACCGCGGCGAGGAAGCGAGCGGCGTCGTCCGCGTCGACCAGGAATCGCCGCTCGACCTCGTGCCATGGCTGCCCCACGCGATCGATCGGTACACGGCTCGTGCCAGGCGGAAGCGCTGGAGAACTGCCATTCGGAGAGCGGGCCGGGGGGCCGCTTGCTGCACAGTGCGCAAGGAGCTCACAACCGCGCGGGGGACGCGGCGTCGCTGCGGTTTCGGGGAAATGTCCGCAACATGGAGCGATCGGCTCGCGGGCTCGGAGCTGTCCCCCCACCACACATGGGCCGCGTGGACGGATCGCAAGCCCTCGTCAGCCGCGCGAGAGGAGGCCGGCACGAGCCGTGCTTTGTCGATCTTCTCGACTGCATAAGAGGAGGTTGCGACATGTCTCGAGTATTGCGCGTGGTATCGCTCGCTGCGCTGGCCGCGCTCTGGTCCTGCTCCAGCGACGAGGCCGGCTCCGGCGCGGGGACCCTCAGCTGCTACGACACCGGTCACGGCGTGGAGTGCGTCGAGACCGATGGCGTGGGGCCGAGCACCACCGACGTGGATGGTGACGGCAAGGACGACCGGTTCGAGTGCGCCGACCACGACTCCTCGGAGTCGAGCGACGACGACTACGATGATGGCGGCGTCGACGCGGGCGTCGATGCCGGCCCGTACTCGCACGGCGACGACGACGGCGACGACGACGGTGACGACGACTGCGACGACGACCACAGCGGTCCCGGCCGCGGCGACTGCGACGACGAAGACGACGATCACGGCGACGATTACGGCGACGACCACGGCGACGACGACGACGACGACCACGGCGGGCACCACGACAGCGATTGCGACGACCCGGACGGCGACCCCGACCACGACGACATCCCGGCGTCGATGGACTGTGATTGCCACGACCACGGCGACGACGACGGTGACCACGGCGACGACGATGGCTACGACGATGGCTACGACGATGGTGACCACGACGACGACGGCGGCGCCGACGACGGCGGCGACCATCCCGACGGCGGCACCGACGACGGCGGCGACTACCCGGACGCCGGCCCGGGCTGAGCGTCCGACCGACCGACCGACCCATGATCGGCTCGAGAGCGAGGAGAGGTGCGCGACCAACCTCGTCCGCAGGCGGCCTCTCCTCGCTCTTCTTTCTGCTCGCACGGGCAGCTGCAACCAGGACTGCGCCGCGCTGCGCCGTGCCGGCGGAGGGAGCTGGCAGGACGTCCATTGCAGCCAGGCCGCGCCGTTCGTCTGCCGGCTGCCATGATCGGCCCGGCCGGGCTACTCTCGGCCCCATGCGACCCCTCGCCCGCCTCGCGCTCGTCGCCGCTGCTCTCGCCGCCTGCGGTGACAACGCCGACGCCCCGCGCGACGCGTCCACCGCCGACGCGTCGCCTCCCGGCCCCGACGCCTCGGTCGGGTCGCTCGATCTCCCCGACGGATGCCAGCCGCTGCTCGCCGGGCAGCACTGCACGCTGCCGTTCCCGTCCGACTACTTCCTGGTCGACGACCCGAGCACGGCGACCGGCAAGCGGGTGCAGCCGACCGGCGCGGCCCAGCTGATGACCACGACCGGGCTGGTCGCCGACGTGTACGCGGCCGAGGTCCACGACGGCGCGTCGGCCATCCCGACCATCGTCGCGTCGCTGCCGGACGAGGTGGTCGACACCGGCCTGGCCCACGTCGGCGGCCCGGGCGGGGACAGCGTGGCCGACGATGCCCGCACCATCCTGCTCGCGCCGGACGGCACCCGCGTGCCGCACTACGTGGACGTCGATCCGCGCGCCACGGATCCGATGCGCCGCGCCATCGTCATCCACCCGCTGGTCGGGCTGGAGCCGCGCACCCGCTACGTGGTGGCGCTGCGCCGGTTCGAGCGCGCCGACGGCGACCCCGCGGCGGCGGCCGAGGGCTTCCGCCGCCTGCGCGACCAGCAGGCGGCCGGCGAGCCGCTGCTGGCTCCGCTGGTCGACTCGTTCGAGAGCGACGTGTTCGCGCCGCTGGCCGACGCCGGCTGGGAGCGCGGCGAGCTGCAGCTGGCCTGGACGTTCACCGTCGGCAGCCGCGAGGCGGTGGTCGACGACATGCTCGAGGTGCGCGCGGCGACCGTGGCCTGGCTGGCCGAGAACCAGCCGACCGTGGCGGTCGAGACGGTCGACGAGGAGCCCAAGGGCCAGGAAAACGTGTGGCGGATCGTGCGCGGCACCGTCACCGGCCCGCTCTTCCTCGAGGCCGACCAGCCGGGCGCGGCGCTGGCCCGCGATCGCGACGGACACGTGGTCCAGAACGGCACCACCTCGTTCGACTTCATCGCGGTGGTGCCGGCCTCGGTGCGCGATCAGAAGGAGCCGGGCGTCGCGCTCACCTACGGGCACGGCTTCTTCGGCGGGCTGGGCGAGGTGGGAGGCGGCAGCGCCCGCACCATCGCCGACTCGCTGCGCGCCGTGGTGTTCGGTGTGGTGTGGGTCGGCATGTCGACCGAGGACATCCCCGGCCTCCTCGCCAACCTGACCGGCGACCCCGGCCGCACGGTCTCGTTCGCCGACCGCGTGCACCAGTCGATCGCCAACTGGATCGTGATGGGCGCGGCGATCCAGGGCCCGATGCTCGAGCAGGAGGCGCTGCAGCGCGTGCCGGGCGGCGAGCCGGTGTACGCGCCGGACCCGCTCGGCTACCTGGGGATCAGCCAGGGCGGCATCCTGGGCGGCGTCATGACCGGCCTCAACCCGTACCTCGACCGGATCTGTCTACAGGTGCCGGGGGCCGGCTTCACTCACATGATGTTCCGCGCTCGCCCGTTCGGGAGCTTCCTGGCGATCATCCAGCAGATCCTGCCCGACGCGATGGACCAGCAGCTGTTCGCCGCCACGCTGCAGGGCAGCTTCGATCGGTTCGACCCCGGCATCTTCGGCTCGTACCTCCTGCGCGAGCCGCTCGACGAGGCGCGTCCGCTGCTCATGCAGGCCGGGCTGGGCGACGTGTCGGTGCCGAACCTGGGCACCTTCCTGCTCGCGCGGCAGATCGGCGTGCCGCTGGTCGAGCCGAGCCCGGCCGAGGTGTACGGCCTGGAGACCACCGACGGACCGGGCCCGGCCGGGCTCACCCTGTTCGACTTCGGCATCGACCTCTCGGTCTACGACGAGGCATCGCCCGCGCCGGAGGACAACGAGGTCCACGAGTCGGTGCGGCTCGAGCCGACCGCTCTCGACCAGCTCGATCAGTTCCTGCGCCAGGGCACCGTCGCTCACCCGTGCGAAGGCCCCTGCGACCCGGGCTGATCGTTCGCTCCGGAATCGCTGCTCGCCGTGCGGGGTGGCACGGCGAGCGGGCTGCCGCCCGCGCGGGGCTCGCGCGCCCGGAAGCGGGTCAGTGCGCGAGCGGAACCAGCACGACGACGTCGGTGATCTGCGACTCGATCGCGCCGCTGGCCTCGGAGGTGGCGGTCGACGCCGGTTGACCGGACGGCGCGGCGCGGAGGGCTCCGGCCAGGTAGCGAGTGAGCGGCCGGTTGGTCGCCGCGCGCAGGATCAGCGCGCCACCGGTGGTTGCCAGCACGGCGCCGGTCGCGCCCCGGCGCACCAGGCCTCCCGCGCCGAGGGCGACGCCGGCGCCGGCCGACAGCAGCCGCCAGCTTCGCGGCCAGATCGCCCGCCCGCGCGCGCGCAGCGGCGGGACGGTGGCCCAGCGGTAGCGGTGTAGCCGGTCCTCGACCACACGGGAGCCGGCCACGCGCCTGACCGCGCGGAGCAGGTCGGACGCCTCGCGAGTGAAGATCGGACCCGACAGGCGGATGAAACGATCGTCCACCCCGACCGCGACGGAGGTCGGATGTGACACGGTGTGCCCGATAGCCGCGCGGACGCGCGCTACCAGCACCTCCGCGGGCACCACATCGGAGCTATCCGACGCGTGCATGCCTGCCAGCGCGTCGGCGACCGGCGCCGCTGCGTGACGCGCATCCTCTCCGAGGACGCTTCGCAGGCCGGTTCGAGCGCGCCGCCGTCGGCGCCTTCCCTGAGCTGGATCGAGCAGATACATCAATGCGGCGCCCAGACCGACCCCGAACAGGGCGGTCCTGGTTCTGCTGCCGAGCGACATTTCCACCTCGTCTTTCGGAAATGTAGGTAAGCAAGGGAGGTGCCAGCAGCGACGCCGACTCGGTTCACCGCGACGGACGTCCCGACGGACACCGTCCCAGATCGCGAAGCAGCACGGCGATGTCAGCCAGGTCGGCGCGCTCGTCGCCGTCGAGATCCCCGCCGCTTCCGCGGTGGATGACGAGATCGATGAGGCGGGCCAGGTCGAACGCGCCGACCCTGCGATCGCCGTCGAGATCCGACCGGCACGGCAGGACGGTGCCGGCCAGGAGATAGGCGCGCCCCGCCTCGAGGCCGGCGAAGCTGCGCCCTGCGGCGGTGACCAGGAAGTCGGTCAGTCCGTCGCCGTCGGTGTCGCCGAGGGCGAGCGCGTCGACCCCGAAGTTGTCTCCGGCGCGCTCGTCGGTGAAGGTGCGGAGCAGCGCGCCGCTCCGCCCGCTGAAGACGTACGCCTTGCCGGCGGCCGGCGCCCCGTCGCTGCTGGTGTAGGCGGCGACGATGACGTCGGCGATGCGATCGCCGTTGACGTCGGCGATGCCGCGTCCCGGCCCGAGCCCGTCGCCGGGGTGGAAGCCGGCGAAGTGAAGCAGCACCCTGCCGGTGCGTCCCGAGTAGATGGTCGCCTCGCCGGTGCCCTGGGCGGCGCCGTAGTCGGCGACGAACGCATCGCTCACGCCGTCACGGTCGACGTCGCCGGCGCCGGACGCGAAGAACTGGCCGAAGAAGAGCGCCCCGGCCGGATCGATCGGGGCCAGCACGCGAAGGGTGGACCCGTCGGTGCCGTCGAGGAGGTAGGCCTCGCCCCCATTGGCTGGACCGGCACCGAACGCGCCGGCGACGAGGTCGGGCACGCCGTCGCCGCTGACGTCGCCGAGCGCGCCGAGCGCGGAGCCGAGCAGCCAGCTGGCGGCATCCCCATCGCGAGCCCAGAGGAGCGAGCCGTCGGCGCCGGACAGCGCGAACACGCGGCCGGCCGCGGGGAAGCTGAGCGAGGCGCCCTGGCGGCCGACCAGGAGGTCGCCGAGGCCGTCGCCGTCGAGGTCGCCGCCGCCGCGCACCGCGCTGGCGAAGCCGGTGGTGGCGGTCAGGTCGAGCAAGAGGGTGTGATCGGCCCCGGAATAGACCTCGACGCGGCCGCCGCCGACGATGTAGTCGGGCACGCCGTCACCGTCGACGTCGCCGGCCGACTCGACGCAGTAGCCGCGCACCTCGCCCGGCTGGCCGTCGATCTGGTGGAGCAGCGCGCCGTCGGCCCCGGAGTAGACCGAGACCCGCCCGGCCGAGCCGTTGCGGCTGATCGCCGGGATCGCGACGTCATGCACACCATCGCCGTCGAGGTCGCCGAGGTCGGCGGCCACCCAGCCGAACGCGTCGCCGACCTGGTCTCCCTCGAACAGGTGCAGGACCTCGACGTCCGGCTCGACGAACTGAGCGCCGGCCGGGCGCGGGGCGGCGGCGACGGCGAGGCACGGCAGGCAGATCAGCAGGCGGCGGGTTCGCGGCTTCGGCATCGGTGGCATCGGGTCCTCCTGGCGCATCTCTCGACGGAGCGGCCAGGCGACTCTGTCGCCCGCTGGATCGCGCCGCTGTCAAATGCTTGCGCGGGCGCCTCAACACACCCGCCGCGGCGCTCACCTCTTCTGACAGGCCGCGAGGTCCGACGAGCGCGCGCGAGCCGCGTGATAGCCTGGTTCCGGGCCGGCCCGCGAGATCGACATCAACCGGTCGGAGCACTCGTGTCGGAGCGCGAACGGATCCGCTATCAGGGCAGCTCGGGGCTGAGTATCGGCAGCTTCCGCGCGCGGGTGGCCGATCCCTGGTTCCGCGACTCGGGCCCGACCGGCGCGTACCTGTTCGTGTTCCCGCGCAGCGCCGTCACCATCACCCACGCCGGCGAGCGGACGGTGGTGGCCGATCGCAACACGGTCATGTTCTACAACCGCCACCAGTCCTACACCCGCGGCGCGCTCAGCCCGGTCGGCGACCGGTGCGACTGGTTCGCCGTGCCGGCCGAGGCCGCGATCGACGCCGTTGCCGCCCATGACCCGGGCGCGGTCGACCGCCCCGACCGCCCGTTCGGCTTTTCCGACGGTCCGTGCTCCGCGGCGATCTACGCCCGCCAGCGCCGCGCGGTCCAGGCCGGCGCCCGGCCCGGCACCGACGAGGAGATCCTCGATCTCCTGCGCGAGGTGGTGGCCGCGGCCCATCGCGCGCGCGGCCGCTCGCCGGTCGCTCCGTCGCCGCGCGCGACCCGCGCCCGACGAGAGCTGGTCGACGCGGCCCGCTCGCTCGTGGCCGTTCACTACCGCGAGCGCCCCAGCCTGGCCGATGTGGCCGGGCGCCTCCGGGTCTCGCCGTTCCACCTCAGCCGCGCGTTCAAGGAGCAGACCGGGACCGGCCTTCAGCAGCACGTGACCCAGCTCCGCCTGCGCCGCGCGCTCGAGCTGGTGGAGGACCCGCGCTGCTCGCTGACCGAGATCGCCCTCGACCTCGGCTTCTCCAGCCACAGCCACTTCACCGCCGCGTTCCACCGCGCGTTCGCCGAGCCACCGTCGCGCGCGCGCGATCGGGCCGCGCGGCCGGTCCCGGCTCACAGGAAGCGGCGAAAGCGGTAGAAGAACCAGGAGCGCAGCCGCCCCCACCACGGTCGACGGCGCCACGAGTTGTAGTCGAGCTCGCGGCAGCGCTGGAGGTCGCGTCCGAACTGCTCGCGCAGGCGAACCGGCGTGGTGTCACCGACGATCTCGACCACCACCTCCATGTTCCAGAACAGGCTGATGTAGTCGAGGTTGTAGCTGCCGATCGATGCCCACGCGTCGTCGATGGCGACCGTCTTGGCGTGCATGTGGCTGCCCTGCCAGAGGTGGATGTTGACCCCGGCGCGCAAAAGCCCCGTGTACGACCGCTCGCCCGCCCACTGGACCGACTTGACGTCGCTCTCCCCGGGCAGGATCAGCTTCACGTCGACCCCGCGCCGGGCCGCGCGCCGCATCGCCCGGCGCAGGCCGTGATCCGGAACGAAGTAGGCGTTGGCGATGTAGATGTACCGGCGCGCCCGCCGGATCGCGTGGACCAGGTGGCGGCGGATGATGCCGCGCCGGCCGGCCAGGTCGGTGCCGACCGCCATCGCCAGCTCGGCGCCGGCCCCGGTCATCGACTCGGACGACTCGCGCGGCGACGGCGCGTACGGCTTGCCGCCGGCCGCGTGCCACGTGGTGTGGAACATCTCGTCCAGGTCGCCGACCAGCGGGCCGCGCACGACCGCGTGCGTGTCGCGCCAGCCCTTGCCGCCGAACTCGCGCGGCGAGTAGTCGTCGGCGATGTTGATGCCGCCGACGAAGCCCTGCTCGCCGTCGACCACGAGGATCTTGCGGTGGTCGCGGCGCAGCCAGCGCTTCCAGCTCCACCTTCGCCCGCGCACCGGGCGGAACTCGACCGCCTCGACCCCCGCCTTGCGCAGATCGGACAGAAACGCCGACGACAGCGGGAACGCGCCGAAGCCGTCGTAGAGGACGCGGACGTGCACGCCGGCGTGGGCGCGATCGGTCAGGGCGGCGGCGAACAGGCGCCCGGTCCTGTCGGCGCGAAGGATGTACGTCTCCAGGTGAACGTAGCGGCGGGCTCCGGCGATGGCCTGCAACATGGCCGGAAACGCCTCGACACCGTCGATGAGCACGCGAATCCGGTGACCTGGCCGCAGCGACGTCGGATCCGCGGCGTAGGGGACGAGCTCGTGACTCCGAGCCAGTGACCGTTGTCGCTTGAGCTCCACGTCGCGCGCAGCATATCCTGCCCCGCCCTGTGGACGTGGACATGGAGCTGACCAGAAAGACCGCGTGGCTGGCGACGGCCGCGGCGACGGTCGCCGCGCTCGCGCTCGGCAGCGCCGGCTGCTTCTCGCCCAAGTTCGAGGCCTGCGCGGTGACCTGCGGCGAGGCCAGCGCGTGTCCGGACGAGCAGTTCTGTCTCGGTGACGGCAAGTGTCACGCCAGCGAGGACGAGGAGCTGTGCACCATCAACCCCGACGACGCGTCGGTCATCGATGGCTCGACGCCCGGCGACGACGGCGGGACCCGGATCGACTCGGGCGGCGGCGACGGAGACGAGGACGCCGGCGCCGACGGCGGTGAGCCGGACGCGTCACTCATCGACGCCGGCCCGCCGGTGAGCCCGACCAGCCCGGGCGATCTGGTGATCACCGAGATCCACAGGGATCCGACCGCGGCGCAGGATCCGGCGGGCGAGTGGTTCGAGATCCTGAACCCGACCGACTCGACCTTCGACCTGGTCGGCCTGCGCGTGCGCGACGCTGACACCGACTTCTTCGACATCGTCGGTTCGGTGATCGTGCCGCCGGGCGGGCGCGTGGTGTTCGCGCGGGTGGCCAACCCCGATCAGAACGGCGGGGTCGCCGGCGTGGATCTCGAGTACGGAGAGCTGTTCACGCTGGCCAACGGCGAGGACGAGGTGTTCATCGAGAACCTCGACCCCGCGGTGATCCTCGACAGCGTGTCCTACGGGTTCGACTTCCCCGACGTCGAAGGCGCGTCGCTGAGCCTCGATCCGGACGAGGAGACCTCGACCGGCAACAACGACGCGGCCAACTGGTGCTCGGGACAGACCCCGTACGGGCTGGGCGATCTGGGCAGTCCAGGGTCGGCCAATCCCGATTGCTGAGGCCGGATCCTCGAACAGGAGGCCTGCGTGCGCGTGACCATCGAATACTGCGTTGCCTGAAGCTACAAGCCGAGAGCGGCCAGTCTGGCCGCTGCGATCCAGAGTGAGCTCCCGGGGACCGAGGTGGAGCTGCTGAAGGGCGGGCGCGGCGACTTCATCGTGAAGCGAGACGGCGTCGTCGTCTGGGACAAGAAGCAGATGGGAAACGCCTTTCCCGACGAGGAAGACGTGGTCGACGATCTCCGCGATGGCTGATAGTCCATCGTAATTATTAAACTATTCCGGTTCGTCGGAGGGCGTCGTCCGGTGCGGAGTCCGGCCCCCTTCGCTTTGTCCGCCCCGCCGGGCGGACCGCTCGGTTGCTTGCGCTACGCTCGTGCGCGGTGAACGGCGGCACCGAGTGGATCGTGGACGCACACGGCTGCGATCCCGCTCGCCTTCGCGATCGCGAGGCGGTGCGCGCGCTGCTCGACCGCGTGGTCGCCGAGCTCGCGCTCGGCGTGGTCGGCCAGCCGCTGGTGCACGCGTTCGACGCGCCCGGCGGAGTCACCGCGCTCTACCTGCTGACCGAGTCGCACCTCTGCTGCCACACCTATCCCGAGAGCGGCGTGGCCACCTTCAACCTCTACTGCTGTCGCGAGCGGCCGGCCTGGCCGTGGGCGGCCGCCCTGGCCGATGCGCTCGGCGCGAGCCGCGTCGAGGTCAGGCGCGAGCGGCGCGGGGGCGCGCCGTGAGCCCGGTCAGCACCGCGTGCCCGAGCTGCGGCGCGCCGGTCGAGTTTCGCTACGACGACACCTTCGTGCGGGTCTGCTCGTACTGCAACGCCGTGGTCGCGCGCGCCGACCGCGGCTTCGCCTCGCTCGGCCGCATGGGCGACCTCGCGCAGAGCGAGTCGCCGCTCGCGCTGTGGGTCGGCGGCCAGCTGGGCGGGGTCGGCTTCCAGCTGGTCGGGCGAGCGCAGATCGCCCACCCGCGCGGCGGCGGCTGGGAGGAGTGGTACGCGCGCTTCGACAACGGCACCTGGGGCTGGCTGTCCGAGGCGCAGGGCCGGTTCCAGCTGAGCTTCGCCGTGCCGCTGCCGGGCGGGATGCCGCCGTTCGAGCACCTGGTCCCCGGTCAGGTGCTGCCGGTCCCGCTCGCGCTCGAGGGCCATCCGCCCGAGCAGTTCACCGTCGCCGAGGTCGGGGCCGCCGCGTACCGCGCCGCCGCCGGCGAGATGCCGTACCGGCTCGAGCCTGGCCTGCGCTTCCGGTTCGCGGACCTGTCCGGCAACCGCGGCGGCTTCGCGACGATCGACGCCGGGGTCGATCCGGATGATCCGATCGCGCTCTACCTCGGCCGCGAGGTGACCCTGGCCGAGCTCGGCATCGCGCCGACCAGCTCGACCGGCGGCCCGTCCGCGCCGGAGCCGGGCGGCCGCGTGCCCGAGAAGGTGGCTGCTCACCACGTCGCCTGCGTCCAGTGCGGCGGCTCGCTCGAGCTGCGCGCGCCGGACTCGTCGCTGCGCGTGACCTGCCCGTACTGCAGCGCGGTGCTCGACGTCAACCAGGGCCACCTCTCCTACCTCCGCACCCTCGACAAGGACACCGAGGCGCTGGTGCCCGTCATCCAGCTCGGCACCGCCGCCGAGCTGGAGGGCCGCACCCAGACCGTGATCGGCTGCCTGCGCCGGAGCGTGATGGTGGACGGGATCAACTATCCGTTCAGCGAGTACCTGCTCTACCAGCCGGAGCTCGGCTACCGCTGGCTGGTCGAGAGCGGCGGACACTGGAGCTACGTGAGCCCGGTCGCGGCCGGGGCGGTGGCCCAGGAGCTGAACGGCACCTGGCACGCCAAGCGGCGCTTTCGCCACTTCCAGACCGCGACGGCCCAGGTCGATCGGATCTTCGGCGAGTTCTACTGGCGCGTGGAGATCGGCGAGAAGACCGTGATGGCGGACTACGTCTGCCCGCCCTACATGCTGTCGAGCGAGGACGGCCAGGGCGAGATTCAGTGGTCGCTGGGCGTCTGGATGGACTCGCGCGATCTCAGCGCCAAGCTGACCCCGCCGGGACAGAAGGCCGGCAGCTTCGAGCTGCCGGGGCCGTCGACCTCTTCGGTGGCGCCGCATCAGCCGTTCGGCCACGGCGGGGTGTTCAAGGTCGCGCTGGTGCTCGGCGCGCTCCTCCTGGTCGCCGGCATCGTCACGGCCTCGCGGGCGTCCAGCCGGAGCATCGACGTGCGCTTCGGCGAGGCGGTGCCGGCGCCGGTCGACCCGGCCGACCCCACGGCGACCAGCATCGACGCGGCCTCCGCGCCGGCATCGAGCATCCGGTTCAGCGAGCCGTTCGAGCTGCACGGCGGCAAGAACATCGAGGTCCAGTTCGACAGCGCGCTGGCCAACTCGTGGCTCTACGTCCAGGCCGATCTGGTCAACGACGATACCGGGATGGTCGACAGCTTCGACGCGCCGATCGAGTACTACAGCGGCGTCGAGGACGGCGAGTCGTGGAGCGAGGGCTCCGAGAAGGTGACCGTCCACCTGAAGGCGGTGCCGGCCGGGCGCTACGTGCTGCGGGTGGAGACCCAGTGGCCGCCGGGCCCGTCGGCCCCGCCGCTGACCGTGACCCTGCGCGAGGGCGTCTTCCGCGCCACTCACCTCCTCATCGCGTTCGGCGCGCTGTTCCTCATCCCGATCCTGGTCGGGCTGCGCCGGTTCCTGTTCGAGCGCCGGCGCTGGGCGGAGAGCGATCATCCATGGCTGGTGGGGCAGAGCGATGAGTGAAGAACCACCCGGAGCCGGCCGGCGGCGTTCGTCCTGGCTGGCCACGACCTACGCCGTGGTCGGCGCGGGTATCGTCGGCGCGTACCTGTGGGTCGCGCTGAGCGGCTGGGAGTACGAGCGCGCGGCGCGCGGGGTGATGCCGCAGAGCGTGCGCTCGAGCCCGGGCGGCTACCGATCCTTCCACTTCTGGCACAGCGGCTTTCACGGAGGAAAGTGATGAAGCTCCAGAACCTCGGCGAGGCGCTCGTCTCCTCGGCGGCCTTCAGCCTGGTCGGCCTGCTGGTCTTCGGGGTCGCCTTCTTCCTCATGGGCAAGCTGAGCCCGTTCAGCCTCCGCAAGGAGATCGAGGAGGACCAGAACGTGGCGGTCGCCATCATCATGGCCGGCGTCATCATCGGGATCGCGCTCATCGTGTCGTCGTCGGTGGCGGGATAGCCCGCTGGTCGAACGCGTGACCCGCGCGCCGTCTCGCCTCGCGCCGCTCCTGTTCCTCAACGTCTTCCTCATCGCGACGTGCGGGCTGGTCTACGAGCTCCTGGCCGGGACCCTGGCCAGCTACGTGCTGGGCGACTCGGTCACGCAGTTCTCGCTGGTCATCGGCCTCTACCTGTCCGCCATGGGCGTGGGGGCGTGGCTGTCGCGCTTCCTCGACAGCCAGCTGGCGCTCCGCTTCCTCGACGTGGAGCTGGCGGTCGCGCTGGTCGGCGGGCTGTCTGCGCCGGCCCTGTTCATCGCGTTCGGCCGGCTCGATTCGTTCGAGGTGGTCCTCTACGGGGTGGTGGTGGCGATCGGCGTCCTGGTCGGGCTCGAGCTGCCGCTGCTCATGCGCCTGCTGGTCGACGAGATCGAGTTCAAGGACCTGGTCTCGCGCGTCCTGACGTTCGACTACATCGGCGCGCTGGTCGCCTCGCTCCTGTTCCCGCTCCTGTTCGTGCCGCGCCTGGGCCTGGTGCGGACGTCGCTGGTCATGGGGATGGTGAACGCCGGGGTGGCGCTGGCCGGCAGCTTCCTCTTGGCGCCGTGGCTGGGTCGGCGGGGGCCGGGCGTGCGGATCCGGGCCGGCCTGGTGCTGGCGCTGCTCCTGGTGGCGCTGGTCAAGGCCGACCGGCTGTCGCGTCTGGCCGAGGAGGAGCTCTACGCCGACGAGATCGTCTACACCGAGACCACTCCGTACCAGCGCATCGTGGTGACCGGCGGGCACAAGGGCGGGTTCCAGCTGTTCCTCAACGGCAACCTCCAGTTCTCGTCGGCCGACGAGTACCGCTATCACGAGGCGCTGGTCCACCCGGCCATGATGGCGGCGGGCGGGGCGCCGCGCCGGGTGCTGATCCTGGGCGGCGGCGACGGCTTGGCGCTGCGCGAGGTGCTGGCCTACCCGAGCGTCGAGCGAGTGACGCTGGTCGATCTGGATCCGGCGATGACCCGGCTGGCCTCCGATCTGCCGTCGCTCCGCTCGCTCAACCGCGGCTCGATGCGCGACCCGCGGGTGCGCGTGGTCAACCAGGACGCGCTGGTCTGGCTGGGCGACGCGGTGGGCGAGTGGGACGTGGTGGTGATCGACTTTCCCGACCCGAACACGTTCGCGCTCGGCAAGCTGTACACGACCCGCTTCTACCGGCTGGTGCGGCGCGCGCTGGCCCCGGGCGGCGCGGTGGTGGTGCAGGCGACCTCGCCGCTGTTCGCGCGGCGGTCGTTCTGGTGCATCGTGGCGACCCTGCGCGCGGCCGGCCTGCACGTGGTCCCCTATCACACGACGGTGCCGTCGTTCGGGGTGTGGGGCTACGCGCTGGCCCGCGCGACGCCGTTCGATCCGCCGGCCCACGCGCCGAAGGGGCTGCGGCTGCGCTACCTCGACGACTCGGCGCTGGCGGTGCTGTTCGACTTCCCGGCCGACATGGCGCCGGTCGACGTCGAGATCAACCAGCTCGACAACCAGATGCTGGTCCGCTACTACGAGGGCGAGTGGCGGCGGTGGGAGGAGTAGCGGGATGAGCGCCGCCGCGCCGCCGCCCAGCCGGCGCGACGCGCTGCGCGCGCTGCTCGGCGCGCCCGCGGTGGCCGCCGCGATGTCGGCGGGCGGGTGCGGCGCGCGCGGCCGGCCTCCCTTGCCCGACGGTGCGCTGGTCGGCGGGGCCGAGCGACTCGGTCACCGGGTCCGCGATCAGGGCGCGCCACCGGTACCGCCGGCCGATCGGTGGTCGCGGGTCGGCGTGGTCATCGCCGGCGGCGGGGTGGCCGGGCTGGCCGCGGCGTGGCGGCTGGCGCGCGCCGGGATGCGCGACTTCGCGGTGCTGGAGCTGGACGCGGCGGCGGGCGGGACGGCGCAGAGTGGGCGCTCGCCGGTGACCGCGTACCCGTGGGGCGCGCACTACATCGTGGCGCCGCTCGCGCACGAGCGGGCGCTCATCGCGCTCCTCCGCGAGATGGGCGCGATCGAGGGCGAGGACCGCGACGGTCACCCGGTGGTGGCGGAGGAGCTGCGCTGCCGCGAGCCGGAGGAGCGGATCTACCAGCACGGTCGCTGGTACGAGGGGCTGTACCTCACCGCGGGCGAGACCGCCGAGGATCGCGCCGAGCGGGCCGCGTTCCAGCGCGAGATCGATCGGTGGGTGGGGTGGCGCGACGGGCGCGGCCGGCGCGCGTTCGCCCTGCCGGTCTCGGCCGGGTCTGACGACGCCGAGGTGACCGCGCTCGACCGGATGACGATGGCGGAGTGGATGGATCGGCGCGGGCTGCGCTCGGCCAGGCTGCGCTGGCTGATCGACTACGCGTGCCGCGACGACTACGGGATGCGCCCGGCCGAGACCAGCGCCTGGGCCGGGCTGCTCTACTTCGCGTCGCGGGTGCGGGCGCCCGGCGCCGACAGTCAGTCGGTGGTGACCTGGCCGGAGGGGAACGGGCGACTGGTGGCGCAGCTGGCCCGCGCGGCGGAGGGGCGAGTCCGGCTCGGGGTCGCGGTGTGCGACGTGGTGCCGCGCGGCGCGGGCGCCGTCGGTGCGGGCGGCGCGGCCGGTGCGCGCGGTGCGGGCGGTGCAGGCGGGGCCGACGTGGTCGCCATCGACGGATCCGGGCAGCCGTTCGGCGTGCACGCCGACCAGGTCATCTTCGCCGCGCCACAGATGATCGCGCGCCGGGTGGTGCGGCCGCTGCGCGACCGCGAGCCGTCCCACTCGAGCGAGTTCGAGTACGGCGCGTGGATGGTCGCCAATCTCCACCTCGAGGGGCGCCTGCGCGAGCCGGACGGCGGCTACCCTCTGGCGTGGGACAACGTGTTCTACCGTAGCCCTTCGCTCGGCTACGTGGTCGCCACCCACCAGAGCGGCAGCGACCACGGCGACACCGTGCTCACCTATTACTACCCGCTGGCCGACCAGGCGCCCGCCGCCGCGCGCCGCCATCTGCTCGGCGCGAGCCGCGACGACTGGGCCGAGGTGATCCTGACCGACCTCGGCCGGGCCCACCGCGACGTGCGCGAGCGGGTCCGCCGGCTCGACGTCATGCGCTGGGGCCACGCGATGGTGCGACCGCGGCCCGGCTTCGCGTGGGGCGGCGCGCGCCAGGCGGCTGCTCGGCCGATCGGCAGCATTCACTTCGCCCACTCCGACCTCTCGGGCGTGGCCCTGTTCGAGGAGGCGCTCGATCAGGGCGTGCGCGCCGCGGAGGAGGTCCTGGCCGCGCGCGGCATCGCGAGCGAGAGCCTCCGATGAGCCCGCGCGGGACGCCGTGGCTGTTCTCCCGCCGGATCGATCTGGGCGTGTTCCTGGGCAGCGCGCTGGTCGCGCTGGCGCTGGTCGCCCTGGGCCCGTGGCTCGGCGTCCCGCCCGGCGGCGACTCGCCCGGCTGGACCTGGGTGACCGGCGTGCTCCTGGTCGACGTCGCGCACGTCTACGCCACGCTGTTCGTGGTCTACCTCGAGCCGGCCGAGCGCACGCGGCGCGCGGTCTACTGGGTCGTTCCGGTGGCGGCCTGGATCGCGGGGGTCGTCCTCTACTCCGAGGACGCCGAGGTGTTCTGGCGCGCGCTGGCCTACGTGGCGGTCTTTCACTTCGTCCGCCAGCAGGTCGGCTGGGTGAAGCTCTACCGGGCGCGGGCCGGCGAGCGCGATCGACTGGGCGGCTGGATCGACATCGCCGCGGTCTACGCCGCGACGCTCTACCCGCTCCTCTACTGGCACGCGCACCTGCCGCGCCGGTTCGCCTGGTTCATGGACGGCGACTTCGCCGGGCTCCCGGCGTGGACCGCGATCGCCGCCGCGCCGCTCTACGGGGCGATCCTGGCCGCCTACGCGGTGCGCAGCGCGCCCGGCTGGCTGGCCCGGCGTCCGCGCAACCCGGGCAAGGACATCGTGGTCGTCACCACCGCCGCATGCTGGTTCGCCGGGATCGTGGCCACCAACAGCGACTACGCCTTCACCGTGACCAACGTGCTCATCCACGGGGTTCCGTACATGGCGCTGGTCTACGTGGTCGCGGCGCGCTCGCCGGAGCGGGCCGGGCGCCCGGTCGGGATCGGCCCGCGCCTGGTCGCGCTCGGTCCGCTCGCGTTCCTGGCCACGCTGTGGCTGCTGGCGTACGCCGAGGAGCTGATCTGGGACCGCGCGGTGTGGCACGAGCGCGGCTGGCTGTTCGGCGGCGCGATCGACGCGGCCGGCTGGCACATGGTCTTGGTCCCGTTGCTCGCGGTCCCGCAGATCACGCACTACGTGCTGGACGGCTTCGTCTGGCGCCGCCGCGCGAACCCGCGGGTGGCCGCGGCCCTCGATCTCTAGTCTTGTCTTGGGTCTTGTCTCTGGCCTTGTCTCTGGCCTTGTCTCGGGCTGGCCCGCGAGCCGCGCGGCGCTCCTCGCGCCGCAGCACCTGGACCTCGGCCGCGAAGCCACCGAGGTCGATCGGGTAGGCGTCGATGAGGCGCAGGCCGACCGCGGCGGCGCGCGCGCGGGTCTGGCCCGGGATGGGCGAGATCCAGCACAGCAGGCCGCCGGCGGGGAGCAGCGAGGCAGCGCGCTCGATCATGCTCTCGAGCACGGCGTGGGCGCGCCCGCGCAGGACGCGCTTGCCCATCGGCGGGTTGGTGAGGATGAGCGTCACGCCGGCGAGGTCGTGAGTCAGCGCGTCGGCGATCGACAGCGCGGCGTGGACCCCGGCCGCGTCGAGGTTGGCGCGCGCGGCGGCCAGCGCCTCCGTGCTGATGTCGGTGCCGACCAGCCGGCGCGACGGGCCCAGGCGCGCGCGCTCGCACAGCTCGAGCCCGGATCCGACGAACGGATCCCACACGACGTCGTCGGCCGGAGCCGCGCTGTGGGTGACCGCGAGCCGAGCGAGCGCCGCCGCGACGGTCGGGTGAGATGCGGCCGGCACGTCGGCCACGCGATAGGCGAAGCGCGGGTCGTCGATCTTGCGCGGCTCCAGCGCGACCCGGACCGAGCTGCCGTCCTCGATCACGTGGACCCGCCAGGTGCTGTCGGTCGGGTCGTTGACCAGGTCCGGCCGGCGAGCGGCGATGTCGCCGGCGATGCGCCACACGTCGGCTCGCCGGTGACCGCCGTGCTCCCACTCCAGCCGGAAGCGGACCGCGCCGCGGGTGAAGGCGCCGATCACCGCGTCGGCCTCGGGCGAGGTCAGCGCGTCGACCACCGCGCGCCGGGTCGGGCCGGGCCGCGCCGACAGCGGAAAGGCGGCGCCGTGGTGGAGCCGGAAGTGGAAGACGGAGGAGAGCGGCCGCGAAAGCACGGTCTCGACCCGACCAGGCCCGCTCGCGACGACCGGCCAGCCGGCCGCGGCGATCTCGGCGGCGAGCAAACGCTCCAGCCCGGCCCGGCAGCGCAGCACCAGCGGCAGCGGCGAGCCCGGGGAGGTGCCGGCGTCGATCACCGACGAGCGGCCGCGCTCGAGAGTCCGCGAAGCGGTCAGCGCCGCGCGCTCGACCAGCCGGCGAAGCTCCGCATCCGGCGACGGAGGCGAGGCCCGGAGCGCGGCCAGCGCGCGCTCGCCCGACTGCCCGAGCGCCGCCGCCAGCGCCCGCCGCACCGACACGTCTGCTTCTCGCTGCCAGGCCGCGAGGAGGGCGTCCTCGACCGTGGCGCCCGCGGTGGCGGCCGATTGATCGCCTGGGGGCGCGGCCTGGTTCGCCCGCTTGGTGGCGGCCGTGCCGGCGGTCGCGTCCTGGCTCGCACGGGAGCGGGCGGCCGAGTCCTGGCTTGCTTTCGTGGTGGCGGTCCCGTCCTGGCTCGCACGGGAGCGGGCGGCCGCGTCCTGGTTGGCGGCGGCGCGCCCGTTCATCGACGCGGTAGGGTCGCGTCCGTTCGCGGTTGCCCGGGCCCTGGCGGCACTGGTGTTGGGCCCTGGCGTCGTGCCTCCCGGCGCGGTCGCCCTGGCGCCCGCGATCGCGCGCTCCTTTGCGCTCGCCTTCGCGCCAGGGCCATCGTTCGTCTTCGCGTCCGTGCTCGTGTTCGCGTTCGCATCGGCGCTGGCGTTCGTATCGGCGCTGGCGTTCGGGCTCGCGCCGCGCCCAGCCCGGGCGCGCCCGTGGGCGTTCGCGGTCGGCGTCGCGGTCGGCGTCGCGCCCGCCACCGCGGTCGGCGTCGCGGTCGGCGTCGCGCCCGCCGTCGCGCCCGCCGACCCGTCCGCATCGACGCGCCCCCTCCCGGTGGCCGTGCTGGCCGCGACTCCGTTCGTCGTCGCCGGCGCACCGGCGGTGCCTGCGCTCGATGCGGACTCTGCTTCGCGTCCGGCGCCGCCGCCGCTGGCCCGGGCGAGGGCGAGGGCGGCCTGGCGACGTATTCGCGGCTCGGGGTCGGTCAGGGCCTCGACCACCGCGGTCATCGCTCCGGCCAGCGCTGCCTCGCTCGGGCTCTGGTCGGGTGAGGCGGCCAGGCGGCCGACCAGGCGCACGAGCCGGGTCCGCGAGCGCAGGGCACCCGCGTCGGCGCCGCGGGCGCCGTCGAGTCGGGCCAGCGCGGCCGGCAGCGACAGATCGCCGCGTCGGGCGAGGGCTCGCTCGGCGGCGCGCACGTCGCGATCTTCCTCGGCGGTGAGCATCGCGTCGAGCAGGGGCGCGATGTCTCGTCGGCCGGGCGTGAAGCCGGCGGCCCGCGCGCGATCGAGAATCCGCTCCTGGTTCTCGTGGCGCATCACGGGCCTGGTATTCTGCCACCGGTTTCGCGACCTGGCCCTGCGGCGTGGGCAGTCGATGCATCGAAGATCGCCGGTCGACTCGTCGCCGCGCCGGCGCGAGACCGTCCGCGCGGGGTTGTTCCGGCCGCCTGGCGCCGGTCTCACGAGGTGGAGGAGAAGCATGCGCGTCATCCTGGTGACCCTGGTGATCGTGTCGTTCGTCGCCTGTGAGAAGAAGGAGCCGGCCGCCGGGTCCGGACCGGCGCCCGCGGAGGTGGGCTCGGCTCCCGCCGGCGCCGCGGGTCCCGGCGGCTCCGGCAGCTCGGCCGATCAGGCCGGCGCCATCGCGGCCGGGAGGGCCGGCCAGGCCGTGGCAGCCGGCGAGCAGGCCGCTGCAGCAGGGGCGGCGGCCGCCGAGCAGGCCGCGGCCGCCGCGACCCAGGCCGGGTCGGCCGCGCTGGCAGCTGGCGATCGCGCCGTCGATCGCGCCGCCACCGCCGCCGACCAGGCCGTCGGGGCTGCCGCCCAGGCCACCGACGCGGCCGGGCGCGCCGCCGTCGCGGCCGGCCGAGCAGCGCAGGCGGGCGTCGCGGCCGCGGCCGCCGCCGCCTCCACCCCACCGGCCGACTTCCCGCTGCCGGTTCCGCCCGACGCAAGGGGAACCTTCAGCCAGCGCTCCAGCGGCGGGCGCAGCACCCGCAGCGCGATCTTCTCCTGTGGCGGCTCCGCCGACGAGCTGGCGGCCGGGTTCGAGAAGGCGATGACCGACCAGGGCCTCGAGCCGGAGCGGAAGAAGACCACGCTCGGGGCGAGCCAGGTCATCTCGATCAAGGCCGGAAAGGGAGACACCGAGGCGAAGGCGGTCATCACCACCGCCAGCTCGGGCACCAATCAGGTCTCGGTCGTCTGGCGCGAGCCGGCGCGCTGACCGGGCCAGCCGCGCCCCGCCAGCCGCGCCGCTCTCAGCTCTTCGCCGCCTCCGGCCCGCGCACCACCAGCACGGAGCAGGGCGCGTGGCGCACGATCGACTCGGTCACGCTGCCGAGCAGCAGGCGGCGCGCCCCGCGCCGGCCGTGGCTGCCGGTCACGATCAGATCGGCGGCGGTCTCCTCGGCGCGGTAGCGGATCCCCTCGGCCGGGGTGGACTCGACCGGCACGAAGCGCAGCTTCGCGCCCTGGTGCTGCGCGAGCATGCGCTCGCCCCGCTGCAGGACGGCCAGCTCGAGCTCGGCGCGCAGCGGCGTGGCCGGCAACCCGCTCGGCATCGACGGCGTCTCCCAGCAGTGGACCACCTCGATCCGCGCCTCGGGGGACGCCAGCGCCATCGCGGTCGCCAGCGCCGCGTCGGCCGAGGGAGAGAAGTCGGTCGCGACCAGGATGCGCCGGTAGGCCGCGCCCTCCTCGATCGCCCCGCGCGCGACCAGCGTGTTCACGCGGGCCAGCCGGACGGTGCGCTCGGCGACGCTGCCGAGCAGGAAGCGCTTGAGCCCCGTGCGACCGTGGGTGCCGAGTACCAGGAGGTCGGCGCGCAGCTCGTCCGCGATCCGCGCGAGCCCGTCGCTCGGGTTGTCGTCGACCAGCACCGACTCCGCCTCGACGCCGAGCGCCTGGCAGCGGGTCTCGGTCGCCTGCAGCATGTCAGCCGCCTGCCGGCGGTGATCGGTGGCGAACTCGGCCCCGCTGCCCTGCGCCCGGAAGATCGGATCGTAGGACGAATCGGCCAGAAGATCGGTGGGCAGCGCGGAGACGTGGACCAGGATCACCCGCGCGCCATCCTGGCGGGCCAGCTCGACCGCGTGCAGGACGGCGATGTCGGACTCGGAGGAGAAGTCCACGGCGATGAGGATCCGCTGCAGACGCGCTCCGGTTCGCTTGCTCATCGCTGCCACGGCAGCTCCAGGGACACGGGGGAGCCCGCCCAGGCGCGCGAGCCCATCACGCCGGCCGTGCCGAGCCCGACGGCGAGGATGAGGCCCATCCCGGCCGCCTTCAGCAGCCGGTGGCGGCGCCGCGGCTCGACGGCGCGATCGTCTTCCGTCGCCGCATCCATCGAGTCGGACGGCTCGGTCGCGGCGGCCGAGCCCTCGGTGGCGAGTGGGGCGGCGCCGCGCACCGACGCGGACGCCCAGCGCGCCCGGCTGCGGCGCGGGGCCGCGGCGACCTGGGACGAGTCGTTGGTGCCGATCGCGCGCACCGCCGACGGAGCCGGCGGCACGGGCGGCTCGACCACCAGGAGAGCTTGCTTGACCGAGCGGCGGGCCAGAGGAGACCGATCGACCAGCGCCAGATCCACCGCGTCGTGCAGCGTGCGGTAGTCCGCGGCGATCCGCTCGAGCCGGCCGAGGACCTCGAGCATGTCCTGCGGGCGGTCGTCCGGGCTCTTGGCGAGGCACTGGAGGACGAGCTGCTCGAGTGCCACCGGGAGGAGCTGCTTCTGCGCGCCGGCCGCCTGGCTCGGCGGCAGCGGGGCCTCGCGTGACAGCCGCACCAGCAGCGAGGGGAGGTCGTCGCACTGGAACGGCGGCGCGCCGGTGATCATCTCGTACACGAGGACGCCGAACGAGTAGATGTCGCTCCGCCGATCGATCGTGCCGGCCGCGGCCTGCTCGGGCGACATCGACTCGGGGGTGCCGACCACGGTGGTGCTCTCGACCGTGCCGTCCGGGCCGCTGACCAGCTCGGCCACGCCGAAGTCGATGAGCTTGGAGAGGAGGGCGCCCTGGTGATCGACGCCGACCAGCACGTTCTCGGTCTTGAGGTCGCGGTGGATGATGCCGCGGCGGTGCACTTCGCTCATCGCGTCGGCGATCTGCAGCGCGATGACCAGCGTCTCGGACAGCGGCAGCGCGCCGCCGCGAGCGAGGCGGGCCGACAGCGGCTCGCCGGCCAGGAGCTCCATGACGAGGAAGGTGTCGCCCGAGGCGTCGGTGACCAGGTCGAGCACGTCGACCACATGGTCGTGGCGGACCGCGCGCGCGATGGCCGCCTCCGAGCGCATGCGCTCGCGGGCCTGCTCGAGGCTGGCCAGGTGCGGGCGCAGACGCTTCACCGCGACCTGGCGGCCGAGCACGTCATGATGGCCGAGGAACACCTGAGCCATCCCGCCCTCGCCGAGCAGGCCCATCAAGCGGACCTGGTCGAGGCCGGTAGCCGGACGGGAGGCGCCCGCCGACATGTGGGCCGCCTTGCTCCCGCTGGCTCCCAAGTCCCGACAATCCGAGGCAAAGATATTCGAAGTCATGGTCTGACCGGCTCTTCTGCACCAGTCGTGCCACGCGTTTACCAAGGCATCGAGGGGTTCCACGCGGAAGTTCCGGTCCTCGCGGCCACACTGTGTCAGCCCGCCACTGTCATCGCGGAAAAGCCGCCTCTCTCCCGGAGGCTTTTCGCGGGTGCAGGCGCTGGCCCCGGTCGTGCAGAGCCCGCACCAGGAGGGAGGCTCACGAATGAAAAAGCAGACATCTCTGGGTGACTTCATCAGCGCGCTCTACGACACCCTCGACACCGAGGACTCGCCCGCGACCAGCCAGGTGGTCACCGCGTGTACCCTCCAGGTCCTTCTCCGCCAGCGCAACAGCCGCGTCATCGCCGAGCTGTTCGAGCCGGCCGAGACGGTCGCCGTCCACTGAGAGAGCCGATCCGATCGCGAGAGCGATCGGTGAGCGAGAAGACAGGATGATCATCAGCGCGGCCCCCTCGGTGCCGCGCCAGCGGGTCCCGACGCATCCCCGAGGTTGTGTCGGACCGCGCGGCTCGGGCCCCAGCGCGACTGCCGCCGCGCGGCCACGCCGGTCGACGCAGCATGGCCGCGACGGCTCGGCCGTCACGGCAAGACGATCGTCAGGGCATCGACGTCAGGGCGTCGACGGGTCGGTCGAGACGTCCGGGTTCTCTCCCGGCGTCGGGTAGATGACCCACGTGCCGGGGCTCCCGCCGATCGAGCGCGACTCCGCGGCATAGCGGAGGTAGCCGGCGCGCTCGAGCTCGTCGAGCAGCCGGTTGGCTTCGTCGGCCGGACACTCGAGGCGCTTCATCAGCGCCTTCACCAGCTCCTGGCGGCCGCGCTCGTACTCCTTCGGGAGAGCGCTGAAGACGCCCGCCAGCCAGTGGGCCAGCTCCGGCAGCGCTGTGGTGGTGCTCGTGGCCATCTTGGTCATGAAACGCCGCGGTGTGGGCCGCGGCCGGGCTGAAAATCTGGCTCCCAGCCCGGCCGGCGACTCACTTGCGGTCGAGCCAGTCGTTCAACTTCGCCGAGACCTTGTCCGACAAGTTGTCCCAGCCGTCCTTCAGCGCCTCCTGGAGCTCGTCCAGCCTCGACTTCACGGTGTCGCGCTCGGTGCGCGCCTCGGAGCGGCCGTCGGCCTTGAGCTCGTGATAGCGAGCCTCGAGCTCGCTCTTCTTTGCCTTGATCCGGTCCTTCAGCTCTTCTGTGTTGGAAAGCATGGACCCATGTAGGTGCAGTCGATGTGCCAGGCAGAATCCCCGCATTTCCGCCGGGGAGCGCGACCAAAGCGTGCGTCCTCGACACGTTGTGTCGCGGGGTCACGACCGGCTCGCGCTCGCATCCGAGCGCCGCGCGGCGCAGGGGGCGACGTCATCCGTCGACGAATGACGCTGCCTACGAGGTGGGTATCGCGGTTACCAGGGCGCCGGAGGTCCCGCATTGACCCGTCGGAGGTGCCTGCGCAATGATTGAACCCAACGCGGGGGGGCAAAGGCGTGGAACGTCCCAGTGATCACGCCGAAGCGTGTCCGGCATGCGGTCGACCCGCCGCCGAAGGACATGTCTGCGGCAAGCGACAAGCGACGAATCGTCGATCGGAGTCGATGAGCGCGTTCATCGGCAAGGTGCTCGGCCAGAACTATCGCGTCGTGGAGCCAATCGGCGCCGGCGCGATGGGCATGGTCTACGTGGTGGAGCACGTCGCGCTGAAGAAGCGCTTCGCGGCCAAGCTGCTGACCGCCGACCTGGCCCGCCACCCCGAGGCGATCGCGCGCTTCGAGGTGGAGGCGCACGCGGCGTCGCAGCTCGACCACGAGAACATCGTCTCGGTCATCGACTACGGCAAGACCGACGACGGGTGCGTGTTCCTCATCATGGAGCTCCTGCGCGGCAAGACGCTGCAGGCGCGCATGGACCAGGGCCCGGCCGCCCCCGAGGAGATCGTGGCGATCGTGGTGCAGGTCTGCCACGCGCTGGCCGCCGCGCACGCGGCCGGCATCGTCCACCGCGACATGAAGCCGGAGAACATCTTCCTGACCCAGCGGCCCGGCGGCCGCCCGGTGGTCAAGGTGCTCGACTTCGGTATCTCCAAGGCGCGCGAGAGCTCGGTGCGCGACGGCCGCATCACCAAGCAAGGGCAGCTGCTCGGCAGCCCCGAGTACATGTCGCCGGAGGCGTCGCGCGGCGACGAGGTCGACGCCCGCGCGGACATCTACGCGGTCGGCGTCATCCTCTACGAGCTCCTGTGCGGCGAGGTGCCGTTCCGGCACGAGAACTACCTCAAGGTCCTCCAGATGCACGCCAACCAGCTGCCGCGCTCGCCGCGCGAGCTGGTGCCGGACATGCCGCTGTCGGTCGAGCGCCTCATCATGCGCGCGCTCGACAAGGATCCCGATCGCCGCCAGTCCACCATCGAGGAGCTGGAGGCCGAGCTGGTCGCCGCGCTGCCCGAGGCGGCGCACCGCGCGCTCCTGCAGTCCACCACGCCGCCGCCGGGCCCGTGGCTGCCCAGCTCGACCAACCCGATGATGTTCGTCAGCGGGACCAATCCGGGCCTGGCCGAGGGGAGCGGGACGTCTCACTCGCCCGGTCAGCCGGACGCGACGACGCTGGATACGCGGCGCGGCCGGCGCCGCGTCATGGCCGCGCTGTGGGGCGGCGTGCTGGTCGCCGGCGCCGCGGCGGCCGCGCTGTGGGGGCTCAAGTGGTACCAGGAGCAGAATCCTGCCCACCGCACCGAACCCGAGGTCGCGAGCGCCGCGGCGACGGCCGGCACGGCGTCCGGCGAGGAGAACGCCGCGGCGGCCCGGCCGATCGCCGCAGGGATCGGAGATTCCGCCGGTGCCAGCGGCGGCGCGGCGGCCGAGGCCATTCCCGCCGGGTCCGCCGGCGCCGAGCAGGTCGGGGCGGATAGCCAGGCCCCGGGCAAGACCTCCGGACACAAGGCGACCGACCACAAGGCCGATCGGACCGCCGACCGGGACTCCGGTGACAGCGCCGCGGACTCCGCCGCCGCGGACTCCGCCGCGGACTCGGCCGTCTCGGACCCGGCCGCCCAGCCG
This sequence comes from Kofleriaceae bacterium, assembly GCA_035489015.1. Classification (GTDB taxonomy): domain Bacteria; phylum Myxococcota_A; class Polyangia; order Haliangiales; family Haliangiaceae; genus DATFRY01. The sequence goes on from DATHKR010000063.1 coordinate 80,240, forward strand.
GTCGACGAGCTCGCCGAGCGCGCCGCCCATCGCGGCGAGGTCCGCCTGCGCCTGGCCACCAGCCCGTCCGGCGCCGCCGCGACGGTGGCGGGCAAGCGAGTCGGCCGCACGCCGCTCGACACCTGGCTGCCGGCCGCCGATCACGACGCCGAGGTCGAGCTCGAGCTGCGCGGCTATCGCACCGCGACCCGCTCGCTGTCGCTCGACCGCGATCACGACCTGCGCGTGTCGCTCCACCGCGACAGCCGCCGCGGCTCCAGCGCCAGCTCCTCGCGCAAGAGCAAGAGCTCGACCAGGCCCAGTGAGGGCGACGACCGCACCGATCGCCCGCCCGCCGATCTCGACATCAAAGAAGGACGCTGATCAGCGACCATGCGCGCCCGCACCAGGACGCTCGTCGTCCCGTTCACCCTCTCGTTCTTCTCTCTCGCCGCCAGCCTCACGGGACCACCAGACGCCCTGGCCGACTCCAGCGCCGACGAGGCCGACGCTCGCTTCCACCGCGGCAACCAGCTGTTCAAGGCCGGCCAGTACGACGAGGCGCTGGTCGAGTTCTTCACCTCCAACCGGCTGGCCCACAACCGCAACGTCATCTTCAACATCGCGCGCTCGTACGAGGCGCTGGGCCGCTTCGAGGAGGCGTACCGCTACTACGCCGAGTACATCGCCGAGGAGCCGAACAAGGACGAGCGCTCGGCCGCCCAGCGGCGGCTGAAGGAGCTCGAGCCGCGCGTGGCGCTGCTGCGCATCGACAGCAACCCACCCGGCGCCACCGTCTACCTCGAGCGCAAGGACCTGGGCGGGCGCGGCGAGACGCCGCTGCTGATGGCGGTGCCGCCGGGCCGCCACAAGGTGCTGATCGAGGCGCGCGGCTACCGGCCCGGCGTCGAGATGGTCGAGGCGGTGCGCGGCCGTCCCATCGACGTCAGCTCCACGCTCGAGCTCATCGTCGGCCGCCTGGTCATCGCATCGCGCCCCAGGGCGATGGTGTACATCGACCGCGCGGCCGGCACCGCGGCCCCGCCGGCGGCCAACACCACGCCGGCCACGCTCCAGCTCACCCCCGGCCGCCACACGGTCGAGCTCGAGGCGCCCGGCTACCGGATCGTGCGCAGCGACGTGGTCATCAAGGCCAGCGCGGCGACCCGGCTGGACATGGCGCTCGAGGAGAAGGCGGCGCCGTCCGGCACCGTCGTGCTCGCGTCGGAGACGCCGGGCGCGCTGGTCATGGTCGACGGGATCGAGCGCGGCTTCACGCCCGCCGTCCTCAGCCTCTCGATCGGCGGCCACGACGTCGTGGTGCGCGGCGAGGGCTACCAGGTCTGGCGGCGAAAGGTCGACGTCAGCAAGGACGGGCGCGCCTTCTACCAGGTCGAGCTGGCCGAGGAAGAGCCGGAAGTGACCGGCGCCAGCCGCGTGCAGCAGACGCTGTCGCAGGCGCCCGCCAGCGTCAGCATCATCACCCGCGACGAGATCTGGTCGCTCGGGTACCAGAGCCTGACCGACGCGGTGCGCGGGGTGCGCGGCATCTACACCTCGGACGACCGCAACTACGAGGCGATCGGCGTGCGCGGCTTCTCGCGGCCCGGTGATCTGACCAACCGGGTGCTGCTGACCCGCGACGGCCACGCGATGAACGACGACGCGTTCGGCTCGGCCGCGGTCGGCCGCGACTTCGCCGCCGACCTCGACGACGTCCAGCGCATCGAGATCGTGCGCGGCCCCGGCTCGACGTTCTACGGGCCGAGCGCGTTCTTCGGCGTCATCCAGGTGGTCTCGGAGGAGCCCGGGCGCGGCGCGCCGGTCCGCGCCGGCGGCTACCTGGCCTCCGACGGCGGCGGGCTCGCGTTTGCGCGCGGCTCGGCCGGCGGCGGTCGCGCGGCGGTCTCGGTCTACGCGTCGGCCTACGAGTCGGCCGGCCAGAACTTCCACTTCGACGAGTTCGTGAACGAGTCGCCGACCGGCGACGTCGATGATGCCGATGGCGAGAACGCCCAGCGCGGCGGCCTGCGCGCCCGGGTCGGCGATTTCTCGCTCGACGCCAGCCTGGCCCGGCGCCGCAAGGACGTGCCGACTGCTCCGTTCGGCACCGTGTTCGGCGAGGCCAGCCAGACCACCGACCGGCGCGGGTACGCCGAGGGGCGCTGGGAGCACAAGCGCGGCCCGCTCGGCATCATCGCGCGGGCAGCCTACGACCACCAGCAGTACGACGGCGTCTACCCGTATCCGCCCGAGGAAGGGGCCGGCCTGTTTCGCTTCACCGACGAGGGTGGCGGCAACTGGGCCACCGGCGAGCTCCGCCTGTCGCTCGAGGGCATGAGCCAGAAGTTCACCCTCGGCGCCGAGGTGGCCGACCACCACGTCCTGCACGGCTACGACGAGACCGAGGATGGCGAGAACGAGTTCCAGGACAAGCGCCGGTTCACCAACGGCTCGGTCTACGGAGTCGAGGAGGTGTCGCTGCTCGAGGACGCGCTGCGGCTGTCGGCCGGCGTCCGCTTCGACTGGTTCGGCGACCAGAGCGACAACGCGATCTCGCCGCGGGTGGCGCTGATCGTTCGCCCGTACGAGGACGGCTACACCAAGCTCATCGCCGGGCGCGCCTTCCGCTCGCCGTCACCCTACGAGCTCTACTACAACGACGGCGGCCTGACCCAGATCGCCGCCGGCGAGCTCGACCCGGAGACGATCTGGACCGGCGAGGTGGAGCACACCCACAACTTCGGGCCGCGCTCGTTCCTCATCGGCAGCGCCTTTGCCAGCCAGATCTCGGACATCGTCAACCTCGAGGCGACCGACGACGACGCGATGCTCCTGGTCTTCCAGAACTCGCCCAACGAGGTCCGCGCGCTCGGCGGCGAGCTCGAGGCGCGCTACGCGTTCAGGACCGGGGCGTGGTGCGGCGCGGCCGCGTCGTACACCTGGCTCAACTCGGACGACGACGCGATCGAGGTCAACTCGTCCGCCGCGGTCGGCTCGGTGCGCGGCTTCATCCCGCTGATGGGCGAGCGGCTGGGCCTGGCCAGCGAGATCATCTACAACGCGCCGCGCCCGCGCCGCGACGGCAACGACACCCCGTCCATGGTGCTCGGCCGGCTGTTCCTGAGCGGCCGCCTGCGCAGCGCCGGTCTGCTCTACCGGGCAGGCATCACCAACCTGCTCGACTGGGACTACTCGGTGCCGGTGGGCGAGGAGCTCGTCCAGCAGCAGATCGTCCAGCCGGAGCGCGCGTTCCACGCCCAGCTGATCTACGAGATCAACTGAGCGGGTCGGCGCCCTACGGCAGCGCTACAGCCGTCGCAGCCCGATCACGCGCAGCCGGCCTCCACCGCGCCGCTCGGCCGCGATGTGGATCAGGGTGGGCGGCAGGTCGGCGCCGCGCCGCTCGGTGCGCAGCTCGATGACGGTGTACCCGTCGTGGCTGGCGGCCGGTCGCACCCCCTCCACGCAGGCGCGGCCGTCCGGGCCGGGCACCGCGCGGCCGGTCCAGTCGAGCGCCTGCCCGTCGTAGTCGAACGCCCGCGCCGAGTAGTGGGTCGGCTCGCCGTCGAGCTTGTAGCGCACGGTCAGGTCCTCGAAGCAGAGCCGCGCGCCGCGATCGCCCCGGCTCACCTCGAACCGGTCGAGCGGGTTCACCAGCGCGAACCAGTAGCGCGCGGTCTTGCGCTGGCGCTGGATCAGCGTCTCGGTCAGGTACGGCACCGCGCGCGGATCGCTGAACTGGCCCTGCTCCACCGCCAGGCGGATCTGCTCGCGCGTGAAGCGGATGAGGATCTTCGCCCCCCAGAAGCCGTCGAACCGGTCGTGGTCGTGGAACGGGAAGTAGGACGGCGTGTACGTCTTCCACGAGCTCGGGTCGTACTTCTCGCTCTCGAGGATGCCGACCCCGAGGATGTCCGGCGAGGTCCGCCCCTCCCACGGTCGGTGATAGAGCCCGAGCGTGAACAGCGACGCGGCCATCTGCCCGAAGTCGACCAGGTAGGTGAAACCGACCCAGCGGCGCTGGTTGAGGTAGCCCTGGGTGCCGAGCCCCTTGCCGAAGTCGATGAGGTAGTGGTCCACGTAGTGGACGTCGGGGTTGCGCGGGTCCTCGATGTACGTGTCGAGGGTGTTGTCCTCCTTCATGTCCGTGTGATCGAGCCACGAGTTGATCGCGTACAGGCCGCGCGTCTCGCGCCGCAGCTGGTGCGGGATCGTATCGTTGGGGTCGTCCTCGCGCACGCCGTCGCGCTTGTACCCGCCGATCGGGACGCCGGGGATGAACTGGCTGACCAGCCCGCGGATGCTCCCATCCTTGCCGACGTTGATCTTGGCGAGCTGCATGTCGATGAACTTCTCGGTCATCGGCGTCTCGTTGCCCATCGGGTCCTTGATGGACGCGTCCGGGGCGCGGACCAGGTCCTCGCGGCGGAAGTGGACGATGTAGTCCTCCGGCACGTTGAACCCGCACGCCCACAGGAGGCGCTGCAGCACCACGTCGGCGGCGGTCTCCATCTCCGGACCCACCGGATCGTCGAACTTCAGCACGTACTTCACGCCGCGCTGGTCGACGATGACGAACCCGACCGTGACCCCGCCGACCTTGGAGCTCTTGATCACCCACGGCTTGTGGTCCTCGGGGGTCCCGGTCTGGTTGGGGCCGCTGCGGATCTCGTCGAGGCTGAGGTCGCGCGCGCCAATCCGGTTGGTGAACCAGGTCGAGTCAGGCACCTCGTCGAGCGAGTTCACGCTCTGCGCCCGCTGGACCCTGGGCATCTTCATCCAGCGGTCGATCCGCTTGTGCCAGAAGCCGTCGAAGTGATAGAGCGCCTTGTAGAAGACGGCCTCGTCCGGCTTCTTGTCCAGGTTCTTGCGGTCGTTGACCACCCGGATCGGCGCCTGGTTGTGGAAGCGAAGCTGCCCGGCCGGCGACGCCCCGCCGCATGCCGCCACGCCGAGGCCGAGAGCGCCGAGCACGAGGGCGGTCGCACCGGCTCGCGTGTGTCGATGCGTCGCCATCACTTCCTCTCCACGCGCGCTTTGGGGTCGTAGACCGGGTCGAAGCTGAAGTTGAAGATGAGGCCGCCGTCGGTCGACGTGGCCACGCTGATCCGGCCGATGAACGACTTGGGCGTCTGCATCTGGAGGCCGCCGCCATAGGCCAGCCGGATGTCCTCGATCTTCACGTCGGACAGGGCCGGGTAGACTCGCCCGGCATCGCCGAACAGGAACCCGGTGAACATGTGGCCGATGTCGAACTGGTATTCGATCGAGGCCAGGCCGAGCACCCGGTCGCGAAACCGATCGCGCAGGTATCCGCGCAGGAGCAGCGGTCCGCCCAGCCGCGGCAGGTCGACGAACGGGATCTCGTCGTCGTCGCCGGACACTCCCTCCACGTACACGCGCAGCGCGATCAGCCGCGGGTTCTGGGCCAGCCGGATGTAGCGCTGCAGGTCGACCCCGTAGCGCAGGTAGTCGACCCGTTCACGCGTCCCGAAATCGCGCGCCAGCCCGCCGAACCCGGACAGCAGCCAGCCGGTCGACGGCAAGGTCGACATCTCGTAGCGGTCGGCGGCCGAGCGGGTGTCGAGGCGCAGCTCCAGCTCGTTGTACGAGTAGGAGACACCGTCGACGAAGCCGGGCAGCGCGGCCGGATCGTAGGAGAGATCGAGCGCCTTGTCGGCCGGGATGTCGCCCGCCTCGCTCTGGTCGAACGTCTTCCACACCAGCGCCGACGACAGGCGTGCCGACAGCGGCCCGGCCACGTGAAGGTCGGCGCCGGCCGACAGGTGGCTCACGGTCTGGCGGAACCGGGTGTCCACCGCGGCCGGATCCTCGTAGGGGTCGACCGGCGCCGGCACCGCCTCGACCGTGTCGCCGTTCCCGATGCCGAAGAAGCGGTCCTTGGGCCGCGCCTCGTACTCGGCCTCGAGCCCCACCTCGAGCTGGTCGCTGAACAGCTCGCCGGAGCCGAGCTTGACCGCGAAGATCTGCTGGAACGGGCCGCCGAAGCTGGCCCGCGCCTTGAGGCTGGCCTTGCGGTAGAGATCGCGGTGGATGAAGCGCAGGCCGGCGTTGAGGCCGAAGCCGGTCTCCACGAACGCGACCGGATACAGCCCGACCGTCCCGGTGTCGTTGAAGAAGATCGCCTTGAACCGGTTGCGCAGCTGGTAGCGCTCGTACAGCCAGAATCCGCCGCGGAACGGCGCGTCCACGACCGCGAGCAGGACGCGGGCCGGGAACAGGACGATGCGGGGAATCACGCGGAGCTTGTTGCCGGCGCCGTCCGGCTCGGCCCGCGCGATCCCGCGCGCTTGATCCGGCGTGGGCGCGCCCGCGACGGACGCGGCGTCGTGGGCCTGCGCCTGGCCCGGTTGCTCGCGCTTGGGCGGCTTCTGCACCGGCTTTTCGCCCGGCGGTTGCCCGTCCGGAGGGACGGACGCGGGACCCGACGCTGGCCCGGGCTTGGCGCTCGCGCCAGGTTTCGAGCCCGATTGCTGGGCGCGCACGACCCCCGGTCCCACACTCGCCAGCGCGAGCGCGAGCGCCAACGCTTTCCCGACCCTCATGGCCGGCGAAGATAACCCGTCTGCCGACCGATGGCTCGCGCAGCCGGGCGCGTGCGGTTGGCTCGCGCGATTTTTGTTGTCGACTGCGGAATCGTGGCGCCGCCCGCGCCTCGATGCGAAGCTACTCCGCGATGCCGGGCGAGACCGCGAGGGGAAACGAGGGCGATCGCTCTCCGCTGGAGAAGTTCCTGGCTCTGTTCGCGGACGTGAAGAGGGGCGAGGCGATCACCGCCCTCCTCATGTTCCTCAACATCTTCTTGATCCTGACCGCGTACTACATCCTCAAGCCGGTTCGCGAGGCGCTGACCATCGGCGGGGTCAGGCTGTGGAACATCGAGGGCGACGAGGCCAAGACCTACCTCTCGGTCCTCATGGCCGTCCTCCTCATCGGGATCGTCCCGCTCTACGGCTATCTCGGCCAGCGCATGAAGCGGCTGAAGCTCCTCTGGATCACCACCATCTTCACGGTGACCAGCCTGGTCGCCTTCTTCCTGTGGGGAAGCGCGACCGGCGTCAACACCGGCATCGGCGTCTCCTTCTTCGTGTGGCTGGGGATCGTCAACTACTTCCTGGTCGCCCAGTTCTGGTCGTATGCCAACGACATCTACACCGAGCAGCAGGGCAAGCGGCTCTTCGCCCTGGTCGCGATCGGACAGTCTCTCGGTGGGCTGCTCGGGACCTTCATCACCGACATCGGCAGCCAGTACATCTTCTGGCTCATGGGGCTCGCGGCGGCGATCCTGATGGTCTGCATCACCCTGTACACGATCATCAACCGGCGCGAGGACAGGGCCTCCGACGCCGCCAAGCGCGCCGCCGCCGAGAAGCCGCTCGACAAGGAGGGCGGCTTCCAGCTGGTCTTCAAGACCAAGTACCTGTTCTTGATCGCGATGACGGTCCTCATCACGAACGTCGTCAACACGACCGGCGAGTATCTCCTGTCGAACGCGGCCAAGATCCGGTCTCGCGAGCAGGTGCCAGCCTCGCTGGTCGTGAGCGGGTCCGCCGCGTCGGATGCGTCGGCCGCCGCGCCCGGTCGATCGACCTCCGCGGCGATCGACGAGAAGACCCTGACCGCAGAGCAGCAGCAGGAGCTGCGCAACCTGCGCGGCGCGAACATCGGCAAGTTCTACGGCCGCTTCTACTTCATCGTGAACCTGGTCGGCTTGATCATCCAGATGTTCCTGGTCTCGCGCATCATCAAGTACATGGGGGTGCGCGTGGCGCTGTTCGTCATGCCGCTCGTCGCCCTCGGCGGCTACGCCGCGATCGGGGTGCTGGGTGGGCTGATGGTGATCCGCGTGGTGAAGACCGCGGAGAACGCGATCGACTACTCGCTGCAGAACACGATCAAGCAGGCGCTGTTCCTGCCGCTCAGCCGCGAGGCCAAGTACAAGGCCAAGGCGGCGACCGACGTGTTCTTCGTCCGTATCGGCGACGCGCTGTCGGCCGGCGTGATCGCGCTCGGCCTGCACGTGTTCGGGTTCGGCGTGGGCCAGCTCGCCTACGTCAATGTGGTGATGTGCGCGCTCTGGATCGCGATCTGCGTCGGGATCGCGCGCGAGCACCGCCGCCTGGCCCACGAGGCGGACGCGCCGGCCGGCGCGCAGGCGGCCCCGACCGCCTGAGCCGGCCGATCAGGCCGAGGTTCCGGGCGCGCCGCCGGCTCCGGCGTCGCCCGGCTCGCCAGCGCGGTCGCCGGCCGGCGCGGCGACCGAGCTCGACGCCTCGGCCTCCGCCTGATCGAAGAAGCGCCGCACCGCCTCGGCCGCGCTCCGGCTCATCCCGGCGACCGCGGTCAGCTCATCGACCGCGGCCTGGCGGATACCGCGCAGGCTGCCGAAGTGGCGGAGCAGCACCCGCCGGCGCACCGCGCCGATCCCGGGGATGTCGTCCAGCGCCGAGCGCAGCGCGCTGCGCCGCCGGCGATCGCGGTGGAACGTGTTGGCGAACCGGTGCGCCTCGTCGCGCACGCGGGCCAGGAGGAACAGCTCGGTCGTGTTGGGCCGCAGCACCACCGGATCCTTGGCGTGGCGCAGGAAGACGCGGTCCGGGTGGTTGCGACCGCCCATGTCCTCCCGCTCCTTGGCCAGGCCGATGACGTCCATGCTGTCGGAGCGGCCGAGCTCGATCCCGAGGTCGCCGAGCGCGGCCAGCGCGGTCGACAGCTGTCCCTTGCCGCCGTCGATGACCAGCAGATCCGGCGCCGCCCACGGCGATCGCTGGGCGTCGGGATCCTCGCTGTCCAGCTCGGCCTTGCCCGCCGCCTGGGCCGCCTCGGCCGCACGCCGGAACCGTCGGGTCAGCACCTCGTACATCGACGCGAAGTCGTCGTTGGTCGCCGACTTGACCTTGAACTTGCGGTAGAGCGAGCGCTCCGCCTCCCCGTCGACGAACGTGACCATCGACGCCACCGTCGACGCCCCCTGGATGTGGGCGATGTCGAAGCACTCGATCCGCCGCGGCAGCCGCTTGAGCCCGAGCCGCGCCTGCAGCTTGGCCAGCGCGGCCAGGGTGTCGTCGGCCTTGCCCTCGCGCGCCGCCGCCGACGCGGCCGCGTTCTTGTCGGCCAGCGCGACCAGCCGGGCCCGCTGCCCGCGCCGCGGCGTCATCACCCTGACCTTGCGGCTGCGCAGCCCGCTCAGCCACTCGCCGAGCAGCTCGGCGTCGTCCAGCTCGACCGGCACCACCACCTCGTCCGGGATCACCGTGCCGCTGTCGTAGTAGCGCTGGATCGCCTCGGCCACCACCTGCGCGTCGGGCAGCTCCTGCTCGCGCTCGCGGAACGCGCGCCGGCCGACCAGCTTGCCCGAGCGAATGAACAGCACCACCACCTCGACCACGTCGGCCTCGCGCCACAGGCCGAACACGTCCTGGTCGACGAAGTCCTCCTGGACCACGTTCTGCTGGGCCAGCGCCTTTTCGACCGCGCCGATCGAGTCGCGCAGGCGGGCCGCGGTCTCGAACTCCTCGCGCTCGGCCCGCTCCTCCATGCGCCCGCGCAGCCGATCGACCAGGGCGTCGTTCTTGCCGTCGAGGAACATCATCACGTCCTCGACCTGGAGGCCGTACTCGGCCTCGTCGATCGGGAACACGCACGGCCCCGGACAGCGCTGGATCTGGTACTGGAGGCACGGCCGGGTCCGGTTGGCCAGCACGTGATCGGTGCAGGTGCGGAGCTGGAAGTGCCGGTTGAGCAGGCGCAGGGTGGCGCGGCACGACGTGGCCGAGTGGTACGGCCCGAAGTAGCGGGCCCCGTCGTCGCGGATGTTGCGGACCGCCTCGACCCGGGGAAAGCGCGTGCGAGGGTCGACTCGCAGCACCAGGTACTGCTTGTCGTCGCGCAGCTTCACGTTGAAGCGCGGCTGGTGCTCCTTGATGAGGTGGTTCTCGAGGAGGAGCGCCTCCTTCTCGTTGTTCACCACCACGGTGTCGACCGAGGCGAGGAACAGCCCGAGCAGCCCGGTGGCCACGAAGTCGCGGGTGTCGTCGCCGGGCCGGAAGTACTGGCGCACCCGGTTGCGCAGGTGCTTGGCCTTGCCGACGTAGATGACCTGGCCGGCCCGGTTCCTCATCAGATAGACGCCGGGCGCAGTCGGGATGCGCTCGAAGAACTCGGCGTCCGGAACGAACTGGCCGGCCATGGCTGTCGGAGGTTACCCCGAGCGGCCGACCGCGTCCCGCCGGTGGGCTCCCACCCCCGGCGCTAGAACAGGCGCGCGATGTCCTGGTAGGTGACCAGCACCATGAGGAGCAGCAGGCACATGATGCCGACCATGTGCACGGTCGCCTCGACCCGCGGGTTGGCCCGGTGGCGGGTCGCCATCTCGTAGCCGAGGAAGACCAGCCGCCCGCCGTCGAGCGCGGGCAGCGGCAGGAGGTTGAACAGGCCGAGGTAGACGTTCAGCAGCATCATCAGCTCGATCACGCTGATCCAGCCGACCTTCATCTTGTCCTTGACCATGTCGGTGATGCCGACCGGCCCGCGGAACTCCGGCTTCTGCTTGCCGGTGACGATCTCGTACAGCCCCGCGGTGATGTGCTTGGTGCTCTCGATCGTGAAGTAGAACGCGTTGCCGACCGCGCCGAGCAGGCCCACCGACTCGCGCTCGTACGACAGGTTGATGCCGAGCTGGTAGGTCTTCTGCTTCTCCTCGTTGTCGGCGAGCTTGGGCGTGATCACGACCACCCGCTGCTCGTCGCCGCGCTGGACGGTGAGCTCGAGCGGCTTGTCGCGGGACGCGTTGATCAGGTCCGGCAGGCTGCGCTGCGGCTGGCCGGCGTAGATCTGGTAGGTCTCTTTTCCGTCGATGCGAAGGATGCGATCGCCGGCCTCGAGCTTGCCGGTGGCGTCGAAGCCGGCGCGGGTGCTGCCGACCTCGAAGCGCGCCGTGCTGGCCGGGACTCCCACGATGGAGAACAGCACGATGCCGATCGCGATGGCGGACAGGTAATTGGTACCGGGGCCGGCGAGGATGGTCAGGAAGCGCTGCCACGCCGGGCGGTTCGGATACGAGCGATCGTCGTCGGGCGCGACCTCGTCGGCCAGCGTCATGCCGTGGATCTGGACGAAGCCGCCGAACGGGATCGGGCCGATCGTGAAGTCCGTCTCGCCGCGCCGCCACTTCAGGATCGGCGGGCCGAACCCGATGCTGAACCGGTCCACGCGCATCTTGCACCAGCGCGCCACGAAGTAGTGTCCGGCCTCGTGGACGACGATGAGCAGGCCGATGGCAAGGATGGCCCCGATCACGGAAAGCATTGCGGATCAGTATAGCAGGGCGAACCGGATGCACCGGCAAAGCGCCGCGCCGGCGATGCGGCGCGCGCGTCTGCGCGGGCGGTTCAGGAGCGAGTGGCGACGCCGCGCCCGGCGCCGAACGCCAGCGACAGCCGCCACCTCACCCGATCGGCCAGCCCGACCACCGGCTGCGGTCCGGTTCCGCCGACGTCGTAGGACTCGACCACCAGGCGGCGACCCTCGGCGCGGCGGACCAGGCGGCGCTCGAACCCGCCGCCGTGGCCGTGGATGGTGTCGATGAGCGAGAGACAGCGCGCGCGCTTCGCCACCGCGAAGCGGCCTCGCACCACCGCGAGGTCGAGCTCGCCGCGGCCGACACGCGCGTGGGCGCGCCCGAACGGGGCCAGTGAGCGCAGCGCGGCGTCCGGGTCGATGAGCCAGAGCACGCGGCCGCGGGCGAAGGCGGAGCCGATCGCGAAGCCGCGCCCGGGGCGGGCGCCGGCGACGATGCGGAGCGCGGCGAGCGAGCGGCGCAGGAGGCCGAGCACGGCGTGGCTGTTGTCGCCCGAGGCTTCGTCGACCGCGAGGATCTCGAACGAAAGGCCGAGCTCGCCGAGGTGTCGAGCGATGCGTCCGCAGGCCGAGCCGACCACTTCCTCGTGATCGGAGAAGGGGACGATCACCGAGACATCGACCGCGGCGCTGGACGGCATCCTTGGGGTGGGATGCACGCGTCGTGCCGCAGGGGCTGGCAAGCAGCTTGATCACAGGCATCTGTGAACAACTCGGCTTGGATCGCGAAACTCTGGACGCAGAGGACCCCGGCGGTGTGTGGGAAAGCTGGGGGACATTTTCGCCACCCCCCGAGCGCAAAGCTGGCACTGCACTTGGGTGGGGACTCCTCTACGCGGTTGTGCGAAAACGCTTACGCTGGCTCACGGCGCAGAACGGGCCACCGGCGGAGGCGGTAGGAGGCGGGGGCCGACCGCCGCCCAGTCGAACGAAATGATCAGGCGATCCTGAGCCGTGGTCTGAGCGGTCCGACGGGCCGGATCGAGGAGCAGGCCATCGATGGCCGCGGCGAGCGCGTCCGCGTCGCCGGGCACGACGCGGGTGACGGCGGCGGCGGGCAGCTCGGCCAGGCCGCCCACTGACGAGGCGACCACCGCCGCGCCGGCCGCCATCGCCTCGAGCGCGACCAGCGGGAGGCCCTCGCTGCGGCCGCCCTCGACCCGGATGGACGGGAGCGCCACCAGGTCCGCGCCGGCCAGCGCGCGATCGCGATCGGGGCCCAGGATCTGGCCGGCAAAGGTGACCCGGCCGGGCGCGGTCCGCGCGGCCAGCCCGCGCAGCGTCGGCTCGAGCGGTCCGGCACCGGCGATGACCAGGCGCGCCCCGCACCGCCAGCGGGCCGCCGCTCTGACCAGGACGTCGACGCCCTTCACGGGGACCAGGCGGCCGAGAAAGAGGACCGTGGCCGGAGCGGCGGAAGCGACGGCGCCGCGGTCGGCGGGCCCGGCGCGGTGACCATCCGCCGGCAGGCGAGCGGCGCGCAGCCGCGCCAGATCGATCCCCATCGGGCAGACCTGGCTGTGCCCGGCGCAGCCCGGCGCGCGCTCGAGGAAGAGCCGGCGCAGCTCCTCGGTGACGAAGGACAGCTGCACCCCGCCGCGCGAGCACAGCGCGGCCATCGCGCGGATCGCGCGCAGCCGGCGAAGCAGATGGACGTCGCCGGAGTGGGCGATGGCCAGGAGCGGGAGGCGGCGCGCCGCGACCAGGGCGGCCAGCGCGCTCGGCACCAGCCAGTGCGCGACCGCGGCGTCCCAGGTCGGCGCCCGGCGGCCGACCTCGCGGGCCAGCGCGAGCGAGAAGCGCGCGGCGGCCAGGTGCATCCGTCCGCCGCCGGCCAGCGCCTCGGGCGCGCCGGCTCCGTCGAACAGGCCGCGCGGCGCCGGCACCCAGCGAACCTGGATCGATCCGGCGGCGGCGTCCCTGGCGCTGGCGCCGCCGGCCGCGATCACCTCGACGTCGTGGCCGGCCCGGGTCAGGTAGGCGGCGTGCTCGGCGACGAAGCCGCCGGCCGGGTCACCCGGAAACCGCGGATACGACGTCGTCACCAGCCCGATGCGCACGGTCGTCCCTTCCTTGCGCGGCCCGCCCGGCCCGGTCGGTCCACGCCGCTCGCTCCTCCGCGCCCGACCCGCCGCCCTCGGCCCGGACTCGCTCCAGCCACGATCGCACCAGCACGAACGCGATCGGATACACGACGGTGTGCAGCCGGATCCCGCTCTTCCAGCGCGGCCCGTAGACCGGCCGGACCGGCACGTCGACCACCCGCGCGCCGACCGCGTGCAGCCGGGCCAGGAGATCGTTGGGGTAGCCGTATCGCGGGAATACCCGGTCGAGCTCGACCTGCTCGAGCGCGGCGCGAGTGACCGCGGTGTAGCCGCACTGCGAATCGAACAGCCGCCGGTAGCCGCTGGTCCAGCGCGTGGCCAGCGACAGGGCCAGGTTGCCGGCGATGCGGGCCGGCGGCATGGTCTGCCACAGGTCGGGATGGGCGAACCGGTTGCCCTTGGCGTAGTCGGCGCATCCGTCGGCCAGCGGGTCGAGCAGGCCGGGCAGGTCGCGCGGGTCCATCTGCCCGTCGCCGGCCATGACCGCGGTCGCGTCCACCCCGAGGGCGAGCGCGCGCCGGTAGCCGGACACGATCGCCGCGCCGACCCCGCGGTTGGCGCCGTGGCGGAGGATCTCGAGCCGTCCAACCGGCGCCGCCGCGGCTCGCTGCGCGGTGGCGTCGCGCGACGCGTCGTCGACCACGATGATGTGATCGACGAACGACGGCACGCTGTGGATGGCCGCGGCGATCGCGAGCTCCTCGTTGAACGCGGGGATCACCACCGCCGTGGTCATGCCTCGGAACATCCGCCCCGTTCGTAACCGAGCTTGCGGTCCGACTACAAGCCGCCCAGGCCCCGCCGGGGCCCTGTCACAGAACTATGCTAGCGTCACCGACGGCGCGCGAAGGAGTCGACTGCCATGGCGAGCGGCATCAACAAGGTCATCCTCATCGGAAATCTCGGCAACGACCCGGAAATGCGCCACACCCCAGGTGGTGCCGGGGTCTGCGAGTTCCGGCTCGCCACCAACGAGGCGTGGACCGACAAGAGCGGCCAGCGGCAGGAACGAACCGAGTGGCACCGGATCGTGGTGTGGGGCAAGAAGGCCGAGGTCTGCAGCAAGTACCTCAGCAAGGGCCGCCAGGTGTACGTGGAAGGCCGCCTGCGCACCCGCTCCTGGGACGACAAGGAAGGCAACAAGCGCTACATGACCGAGGTCGTCGCCAACGACGTGCAGTTCCTCGGCTCGGGTGGTGGCAGCGGGGGCGGTGGCGGCGGCGGGCGATCGGCCGGGCCGGGCATGGACGAGCCGCCGCCGACCGGCGATGCGTTTGGCGGACCCGACGACGATATTCCATTCTGAAGCGCGAGGTTGCAGCGCGGCGCGGGTGTCCGACATCGAGTTGGACGCCACATGGAAGACGGGGGCCGGGTTTGATGCAATGATGGTTTCCGCCGGGGCGTTCTCCAGCGGAGCCGATGCGACCTGACAGCCGTGGTACCAGCGGGATGAGCGGGGCGAAGAGGGGGCTGGTTGCGGCCGGTCTCATCGCCAGCCTCTCCGTGGTCGGCGCGGCCTCCGATGCGGACGCGCGCAGCTGGCCGCGTCCTGCCGCCGGGGACTCGGTGAGCGGCGACCCGGAGATCGTCTTCACCTTCGACGACGGTCCGCACGAGAAGTGGACCGCGCTCATCCTGGACACTCTCGCCGCCCACCACATCCACGCGATCTTCTTCTGGGTGGGGCATCGAGTGGAGGGCGGTCGGCGCGGCATCGAGCGCCGGCGCGCTCTGGTCGAGCGCGCGGTCAGCGAAGGACACCTGATCGGAAACCACACGGTCAACCACCTGCACCTGTGCCACCGCGAGACCGATGCGGCGCTCGAGATCGACCACAATCTCGGCCTGTACCAGACGCTGACCTCGCTGCCGATCGTCCTGTTCCGCACGCCGTACGGCGACCGGTGCCGCAAGCTGGAGGCGCTGCTCGGTGACCGCGGGTTGACCCACCTCCACTGGGACATCGACCCGCGCGAGTACAACGGCCTGACCGCCGACGGGACCGCCCAGCTGGTGATCGGGCGGATCAAGCGGCTGCGCGGGCGCGCGGTGGTGCTGATGCACGATACCCACGGCGCGAGCGCCCGGGCGTTGCCGCGCATCCTGGACTGGATCGATCGCGAGAACGAGCGGCGGGTGCACGCCGGCATCCGCCCGATCCGGATCCTGTCCGGTTCTGACCTGGTCATCGAGCGCGCGCGCGGGCCGCTCTGGTTCTGGGGCGAGGACGCGGCGGTGACCGCGCGCGGGTGGCTGGGCCGCTCGATGGCGAGCCTGGTCCCGGGTGTTCCGGAGCCGCGGCTCGGCCAGCCGGCCCGGTCGTCGGTGCTCGACTCGCCCACTCGCACGGCCACGCTGCCGGCCCAGTAGGCGCGCAGCACGGGCGCGGTCGGCGGCGGCCTCGCGGCCATCGCGCGTGGTAGGCTGGGCGCCCGCATGTTCTTGATTCGCGAGTCGTTCGAGGAAGATGTGGACCAGATCCTCGAGGTCGCGCACCACCTCGACACGGTCAACCTCCCCGCCGACCGCGGTCGCATCGAGCGGATCCTGGCCCTGTCCAGGGCCTCGTTCGACGAGACCATCCCGGTCGCCGAGCGCGAGTACCTGTTCGTGCTCGAGGACCTGGAGGCCAGGCGGGCCATCGGCACCTCGATGATCCACGCGCAGCACGGGACTCGCCGCTCCCCGCACGTGTTCCTCCAGGTGCTGAAGGAGGAGCGCTACTCGGAGACCCTGGACCGCTACATGGTCCACGAGTGCCTGCGCCTGGCCTACAACTACGACGGGCCGACCGAGATCGGCGGGCTCATCCTCCTGCCCGAGTACCGCGGCCACGCCGAGTCGCTCGGCAAGCTGCTGTCGTACGCGCGGTTCCTGTTCATCGCGATGCACCGGATCCTGTTCCGCGATCAGGTCATCTCCGAGCTGATGCCGCCGCTCGAGCCGGACGGGACCAGCCGGCTGTGGAACCACTTCGGGCACAACTTCACCGGGCTGACCTACAGCGAGGCCGACCTCCTGTCGAAGGACAACAAGGAGTTCATCCGGGCCCTGTTCCCGCACACGCTCATCTACACGGCGCTGTTCCCGGACGAGGTGAAGGCGCTCATCGGCGTGGTCGGGCCGGAGACGCGCGGGGTGGAGAAGATGCTGCGCCGGATCGGGTTCGAGTACGCCCAGCAGATCGATCCGTTCGACGGCGGGCCGCACTTCATCGCCGAGACCGACCGGGTGACGCTGCTCCGCGACGCCCGCCCGGTCGAGCTGGTGGTGCGGCCGGCCAGCGGGACCGACCGGTGGGCGATCGTCGGGGTCGAGGCGCCGGTGGCGGAGCGGCGGCCTCGATTCCGCGCCGCCGGCACCCGGGTGTCCGGCTGGACCGGCGCCGCCGGGGCGGTGCTGGGGGTGTCGGCCGAGGTGATGGAGCGGCTGGCGTCCGGGGCGCCGGGCGAGCGCGCGTGGGCGGTGGTGCCGTGACGGGGCCGGCGTGAGCGCGCGGGGGCGGACGGCGCTGGTCGGGCTGTTCGCCGCGCTGCTCCTGGGCGGGGCCGGGCCCGGGGCTGGCCCCGGATCCGGTGCTGGCCGCGGAGCCAGGGGCGGGGCTCGATCGGACGCGGCGCCGGCGGGAGCCGCGCCGGCCCCGGAGTGGATCGCGGTGCCGGGAGGGTGGCGGCCGATGGCGGAGCTGGTGCCGGCGGGCCAGGCCAGGGCCGGGGAGGGCGCGGTGCGAGCGGATCCGCCGCGGGCGTACGGCGATCCGGCGAGCGGCTGCTTCGCGCTGCTCCAGCGGGTGTCGGCGCCGGTGGTCGGGTTCGATCAGGCGCGCGCGATCGAGCGGCTGGTCCGCGATCTCCAGGCGGCCGGCTTCCAGGCCGGGCCGGGCGCGAGCGAGCTGCCGTTCGCCGGGCACGGGTTCGAGGGGCGCATGCGGGTCGTCGCCGCGCCGGACGGCGGGGACCGGATTGCGCTCCGGTCCGCGGCGTGCTTCTACAATGGTCGGGAGCCGGACCGGTGCCGGGCGGCCTGCCAGGCGATGCTGGACAGCGCGGGAGCCACGCGATGAGCGGTGGGGCGCGACGAGCGGCGCTCGCGGCGGCGCTCGCGTGCGCGTCGAGCTGGGCGGTCCTGGTCGCGGCGGCTCCGCTGGCGCGGGCGCAGTCGGCGAGGGCCGGATCGGGGTCAGGCTCGGCGTCGGCGTCGCCGCGGCCGGCCTGGCTGGCGGGATCACCGCCGGCCGGCTGGAGCGAGATCGCGTCGCTGTCGCGCAGCGTGGGTATCTCGTTCCGCCAGTCGGCTCCGTTCGGCGATCTGCCCGGGCGCGCCGGGGCGCTGGCCCACGCCGAGCGCGGGGTCGGCGCCTTCTACCTCTCGTGGATGGAGGCAGACCAGGCCGCGCCGGGCGGGGCGGAGGCGATCCGCGGCGCGTTCGACCGGCTGCGGGCCGGCCGGGCGGTGTCGAGCCCCGAGGCCAGCTCGACCGAGGAGATCCGCTACGCCGAGCGGGTCGACGCCGGGATCGCGGTGGCCGACCTCGAGTGGCGCCATGTTTCCAACGAGACGCTGAGCCTGGTGCGTGCGTTCGCGTGGCTGAGCGCGGACGGAAAGCCGCGCCTGGCCGCGGCCGAGTGCGTGGTCAGCACCACCGACGGGAAGCCGCCGCCGGCGGTGGAGAAGACCTGCCGCGACGCGCTGGGCTCGGTCTCGATCGCGGGGCCGGCCGCCGGGCGCGCGGCCTTGACCGCGCTGCCTCCCGGCCGCGCCGAGGGCGGTGGCGAGCGGCTCGCGGTGGGCGAGAGCGGCGCGGCGGCCGCGGCGGGCGAACCGCCGGGAACCGCCGGTCGGTCCTCGCCGCAGGCGACCGTGGGACCGGTCAGCCCGGGCGCGAACGGGCGCGTCCTCTATCGCGGACCGGGGTCGTCGAGCGAGGAGGGGTCGTCGAGCCGCTGGCTCATCACCCTGGGCGCGCTCCTGGTGGTCGTCGCGCTCTACCTGGTGGTGCGGGCGCGCCGGGTGCAGCAGATCGCCCGCGCGAGCGACGACGACGCGGTCGCGGCCGCCGACCCCGCCGACCTCGCCGACCTCGCCGCCGACGGGGCGGCCGACGACGAGAGCCGCGCCGACCGGGATGGCGAGGCGGACGAGGAGGCTCGTCCTCCGGCGAACACGGACGGCGCGGCCGAGCGGCCCGGCGTCCGGGACGGAGAAGACCATGAGCGGTGACCCGCGCCCCCCCAGCGACCATCCGGCCCCGGTGGCGCTGGTGGTCGACGACGAGAAGAACATTCGCCGCACCCTCCGCATGGTGCTCGAGGGCGAGGCGTACGAGGTGCTCGAGGCGGAGAGCGCGGCGTCGGCCGAATCGGTCCTGTCGAGCGCGGCGGTCGACCTGGTCCTGCTCGACGTCAAGCTGGGCGAGGACAACGGCATCGAGCTGCTCCGCCGGATCAAGGCGCGCGGCGACGACGGCACCGCGTCGCGGATGGACCCGGACGTCCCGGTCATCATGATCTCCGGGCACGCGTCGATCGAGGACGCGGTCAAGGCGACCCGACTGGGCGCGTTCGACTTCCTCGAGAAGCCGCTCGACCGCAACCGCGTGCTGGTGACCGTGCGCAACGCGGCGGAGCGCCGGCGGATGCTGGTCCAGGTCAGCTCGCTGCGCGCGGCGGTCGACTCGCGCTGGGAGCTGCTCGGCCAGTCGTCCGCGATGCTCGACCTGCGCCGGCAGATCGCCAAGGTGGCGCCGACCCGGAGCCGCGTGCTCATCACCGGGGACAGCGGGACCGGCAAGGAGCTGATCGCGCGCGCCATCCACCGCAACAGCCCGATGGCCGACAAGGCGTTCGTGAAGGTCAACTGCGCGGCGATCCCGCCCGAGCTCATCGAGAGCGAGCTGTTCGGCCACGAGCGGGGCGCCTTCACCGGCGCGGTGGCCAAGAAGCGCGGCCTGTTCGAGGTCGCCCACGGCGGCACGATCTTCCTCGACGAGATCGGCGACATGTCGCTGTCGGCCCAGGCCAAGGTGCTCCGCGTGCTGCAGACCGGTGAGTTCGCGCGGGTCGGCGGCGAGCAGACCCTGCGCACCGACTGCCGGGTGGTGGCCGCGACCAACAAGGATCTGGAGAAGGCGGTCGCCACCGGGCAGTTCCGCGACGACCTGTTCTTCCGGCTCAACGTGGTCCCGATCCAGTCGCCGCCGCTGTCGGACCGGCGCGAGGACGTCCCGCTCCTGGCCGAGTCGTTCGTGACCGAGTGCTGCGCCGAGAACGGCTTCGCGCACAAGGAGATCGATCCGGCGGTGCTCGAGCGGCTGAAGACCTACGACTGGCCCGGCAACGTGCGCGAGCTGCGCAACGTGGTCGAGCGCCTGGTCATCATGAGCGACGACGTCATCACCGAGCGCGACCTGCCGCCCTACCTGGGCGGGCCGGGCCGCATCGTCGGGGAGCGCGGCGAGGCGCCGGCCGCGCCGGCCATCGAGCTGGCCCGCCACGCCAGCAAGACGCTGCGCGAGTTCCGCGAGGAGGTGGAGTGCGACTTCATCCGCTTCAAGCTCGCCGAGTACGACTGGAACATCTCGCGCACCGCCCAGGCGCTCGGCATCGAGCGCACCAACCTCCACAAGAAGATGCGCGCGCTCGGCATCGTGCGGCCCTGAGCCCCGGGGGCCGGTTGGGTCGGCTCGAGGCTCGGGTCGACGGGCGAGTCGCGGGGCGAGTCGAGCGTCGGGGCGAGGGCCGGGCGCGCGTCGGCCGCCTGGCGCTCGCGCTGGCCACGTCGGTGTCGATCTGGCTGGCGGCGCCGGCGGCGCGGGCCGATCCGGTGGCCGATCGGTTCGCGGCGGCGGCCAACCTCATCGGCGCGGATCGCGAGGCCGAGGCGGCGACCCAGCTCGAGGCGCTGGCCCGCGAGGCGCCCGACCACGAGCTGGCGCCCGAGGCGCTGTTCTCGGCCGCCGAGCTGTACGAGGACCGGCTGGCGGATCCCGGCCGCGCGCTCGCCCTCTACCGCGAGCTCGGCCAGCGCTATCCGGACAGCCGGCGCGCCCTGGCGGCGTCGCGGCGGGCGGCCGCGCTCCAGGTCCAGACCGGAGGCGGCGCGGGGGCGCTGGAGGCGCAGCGCCGCTTCCTGGTCATCCGCCAGGGCTTCGCCGGGCGGCCGGAGGAGGAGTCGTTCGCGCTGGCCGACGCGCTGGTGCGCGAGCATCCCGCCTGGGCGGGGGCGCCGGCGGTGGCGCTGTGGCTGGCCGGGATCGACGCGCGCGAGGGGCGCTACGAGGCGGCCCTGCGCCGCTACCTGGACGCGGCTGGCCGCTATCGCGCGCCGGAGGCGCGGTTCGACGCGCTGCGCGGGGCGGGCGACGTGGCGCTCCGGCTGGGCCGCTACGACGAGGCCGCGCAGCACTACCGCGCGCTCGACGCGGGCGGAGACCCGGGCCGGCAGGCAGCGGTCGACGAGTCGCTCGCCGCGGTGGCGTCCGCGCGCGGCCGGTCGCGCTGGTACGACGCGAGCGCCGCGCTGGCCGGGGCCGGATTTCTGGCCCTGATCTTCTTGCTGGTGGTCACCGCTCGCTCGGCGCGCGGCGCGGTTCACGCGCTGTGGCCGCCGCCGGCCGAGGTGCTGTACCTGGCGCCGGTCGGCGCGCTCCTGACCGCGGCGTCGTACGCCGCCTACCAGGGGCTGGGGCCGGCGGTGGCGACGGTGTCGGCCGCGGGGGTGGCCGCCGCGTGGCTGTCGGGAGCCGGGCTCGCCCTGCGCCGGCGGGGCGACCGGCGGATGGCGTTGATGGTCGCGGTGCACGCGCTGGCCGCGGCGCTCGCGGTGGCCGGCGTGGTCTACATCGCCATGTACAGGAACGAGCTCATCGACCCGGTGCTGGACACCCTCCGCTACGGGCCGGAGAGCTGAGCGGCGCGGCCAGCGGCTGGCTTCAACGTCGGCGCGGGGCTGGCTCGGCCAGGGCGGCGTCCAGCGCGCGGCCGAGCTCCGGGTCGCCGGCGCTGACCACGCCGTCGCGGCGCCAGCGGATGACGCCGTCGCGGCCGATGAGGACGGTGGTCGGCAGCGAGCGCACGCCGAACCGCTCCGACACCACGTCGTCCGGATCGAGCCACACCGCGAACGGCAGCCGGGCGCGGGCAAAGTCGGCGACCTGCTCGCGCGCGTCGCGACCGTCGACCGAGACCGCCACGATGGCGAGCCCGTCGCCGGCGCGCTTGCGGTGGAGCCGGGCCAGATCGAACAGCTCCGCGCGGCACGGCACGCACCAGGTGGCCCACACGTCGAGGAGGACGACCTTGCCGCGCAACCCGGCCAGGCTGACCCGGTCGCCGGCCAGCGACACGGCGGCGTACGGCGGGGCGACCTCGCCGGCGATCGGGCCGTCGGCGCGGCGCTCGTGGGCCGCGGCTCCTCCGTCGGTGCTGGGCAGCGCGCGCCCGCCCAGCTCGCCGCACGCCGCGATCGCGCGGCGAGCCACGCGCCGCGCGCGCAGGTGCGAGCGGGCGCCCGGCTCGACCCAGGCGACCATGAGATCGTCGCCCAGCCCGATCATGCGCGGGACGCTCGCGCCGCGCGCGGGGCGGGGGATGCGGGTGAGCGCGCGCTCGCGCCCGAGCCGCCCGTCGGGCGCGACCCGGCGGACCAGGAGCTCGGCGCCACCGCGCCCCGACGCGGTCCAGCTGACCAGCGCCTCGCCGCTCGGCTCCAGCACCGCGCCGACGTGGCCGAGCGGAGCGCGCCCGCCGGTGGCGCCGGCGATCTCGATCGCGGGGGCGAAGTTGACCCCGCCATCGCGCGAGAAGGCGGCGCGCACGCCGGGCCGCCCGCCCGCCGACGTGTACCAGGCCACCGCCGCGGCGCGGCCGCGCGCGGCCACGGCGGGGCCGTTCACCGGACAGCCGGCGATCCGCCATCCGTCGCGGTAGACCGGGCGCGGGGTGCTCCACGCGGAGCCCGGCGCGCGCTCGTCGCGGGTGAGCACGGCGATGTCGCGGACCTCCTCGTCGCTGCGGTCGCGATAGGCGAGCAGCGGGCCGCGCTCGGTGCGGACAGCGGCGGTGCTGCAGCAGTCGCACACGCGCGCATCGAGCAGCTCGCCGGCCTCGACTCGCTCGCCGACCAGCGCGGTGCGGAGCGTCATCGCGCCGGCGGCGGACCCGGTGGCGCGTCCATCGAGCCAGAACGCGCGCACCCGCTCGCCCTCGGGCAGGAGCGAGACGAAGCCGTGCTCGGTCGCCGAGCCGTCGTCGTTGGCGGTGCCGACCCGTCGCCAGGTCGCGCCGCGATCGGTCGACCGGGCCAGCGCCACGTCGTACGCGGCAGCGCCGCGCGCCCCGCTTGCCCCGGCCGGTCGCTCGGCCCAGTGGGCGACCACCACCCCGCCGGCGGCCTCGGCCGCGGACGGCAGGTCGGCCCAGCTCGCCACCAGGCCGGGTCCCTCGGCCACGGTCACCGGCGCGCTCCACGCCCCGCGCGAGAACCGGCTGAAGCGCAGCCGGTGCGACGCCGCGCCGACCGGCTCGAGCCAGGTGAGCAGCGCCTCACCGCCGGGGGCCTCGGTCAGGTTCGGAGCCATCGCGCCCGGCCCGGCCGGCGGATCCACCTCGACGACCTCGCTCCCCGGGCCGGCCGGCGCGCCGCTCGACGCACCACACCCGACAATGAGCCCGGTCATCCAGAGCGAGGCGGCGCGCACGGGTCTCAGTGCCTCACCACAGGGGGAGATGATGGGTTCGGATCGCCGATCCATCCCCGCTGGCTGCGTTGCTCGTCGGTCATTGGGGATCAGGTTGTCCGAACGAAGGGGCTCCAACAAGGTCCGACGCTCGTCGCGAAGCTCCAGAAGGTATGGCCGCGGTCCGCGCGGCTCACCCTGCCCGGGTGAGACCGTTTTCCGTGGAACGCCCGCGCGCCGCGTCGGAATGATGAGAGGGTGGTCGACAGGGGGCGTGCTCGGGGTCGCCGCGACTCCAGCACGGGGAGGACCGACGATGTTTCAGACGTGGACGTTCGGACGGAAGATGGGCAGCGGCTTCGCGATGGCCGGCCTGGCGTTGGTCGTCATCGGGGCGCTCGCGTACCGGAGCGCCAGCAACCTCATCGAGGACGAGATCTGGGTCAACCAGACGCACCACGTCCGACACGCCGTGGCCAGGCTCCAGGCGCAGCTGGTCGACGCGGAGACCGGCGAGCGCGGCTACATCATCACCGGCCAGCCCGAGTTTCTCGAGCCCTACCGGACCGGGGTGGCCGCGGCCGAGAAGGTGTTCGGGGAGCTCCGGTCGCTGCTCACCAGCCCGGCCCAGCAGCGCCGGCTCGACCAGCTCCGCGTGCTGGTGGACCAGGAGCTGGGGCTCATGCGCAGCGCGATCGACCAGCGCCGCACCGGGTTCGAGGCCGCGGCAGTGTCCCTCGCCGCCGGCGACAGCAAGCGAGTGATGGACGAGATCCGCGTGATCGTCGCCGAGCTCGACGCCGAGCAGGGCGTGCTGCTCGAGCGGCGCCAGGCCGAGGCCGAATCGAGCGCGGCGGTGACCCGGGCGGTGAGCCTGTGGGGGAGCGGCGCGGCTCTCGTGCTGATCTGCCTGTTCGGCTGGGTGATCACGCGATCGCTGACCCGACAGATCGACACCGCCGTGCAGCGCGTCCAGTCCTCGTCGAACCAGCTCCAGGCGGCCTCCATCCAGCAGGCGACCGGTGCGCGCGAGCAGACGGTCGCGATGACCGAGATCTCCACCACCATCCACGAGCTGCTCGCCACCTCCCGCCAGATCGCGGACAGCGCCCAGCAGGTGGCGAGGATCGCGCAGGAGACGGCGTCGACCGCCCGCAGCGGCGGGGCCGCGGTCGACAAGGGCACCGAGGCGATCGCGGCGATCCTGCGCCAGGTCGACCTCATCGTCAGTAACATGCTCGAGCTCGGCAAGAAGTCGCAGGATGCCGGACGGGTGCTCGACATCGTCTCCGACCTCGCCGAGCAGACCAACATCCTCTCGATCAACGCCACGATCGAGGCGGCCGGCGCCGGTGAGAGCGGCCGCCGGTTCGCCGTGGTGGCCGACGAGATCCGCAAGCTGGCCGACCGGGTCGGCGGAGCGACCAAGGAGATCCGCGAGATGGTCGACGACGTGCGCAGCGCGGTCAACGCCACGGTCATGACCACCGAGAGCGGCGCGAAGGTGGCGGAGGTCGGGTCGCGGCAGTTCGCCGAGGTGTCGGTGGCGTTCCGGACGATCGCCGATCGGGTCGCCACCACGACTCAGGCGGCCCGGGAGATCGAGCTGTCCACCAAGCAGCAGGCGACCGCGGTCGAGCAGGTGAACACCGCGGTGATCAGCGTGGCCCAGCAGACCCGGGAGACCGAGGCCAGCACCAGCCAGACCCAGCAGACCGCCACCGAGCTGGCCGGGCTGTCGCGCGACCTCATACGGATCGTTCAGTCCCAGGCGGCCGCGTTGAACGGCGACCGGCGGGCCCGCGGCCCCGAGGCCCGCCCGCATTAGTACCTCGCCACAGGGAAGATGATGGGTTCCGATCGCCGAGGCGCCCCGATGGCAAGGCGCGAGGAGCGGAGTTGGGTGGCCCCCCAGTGGTGAGGTACTAAGTTCCTGACCTCGCTGCCTCCTGGCGGCGGCCGCGCGCGGCGCTATAGTCGACGGCCGTGTACCGACCCTGGCGACGCAGCGAGCGCGGGCGCATCCTCGCGACTCGATTCGGGCTCAACCCGAACTCGTCGAGCCTCGGCGTGGACGTCACCTTCCTCCTTTTCGGCGCGGCGGCGCTCTCGATCGTCACTCCGGTGGTGGCCGCGCTCCTGCGCCTCCGCCGCCCGGCCCGGGACCATGTGGCCTCTCCGGCGATCGAAGACCAGCGCGCCTGAGCGCCGCCCGGCCCGCCCGCTGCGGGTCGAGCGGTTCGGCGCCATCACCGAGCTGGACCGGCCGCGCGCGCTGGTGTTCGTCGACCGCGCGCTGGCCCGGCGCCTGGGCGCGCGCGGGTCGGCGGCCTGGCTCGACCCGGACGGCGACGGCGACGTCGGCGGCGCTCCGCTCAGCGCCCCGCTCGAGGCGCACCTCCAGCTGACCAACCGGTGCGAGGTCGGCTGCCAGGGCTGCTACACCGGCGCCACGCCGGCCGGTGCTCCGCGCGAGTGGGGCGCGGTCGAGTGGATGCGCGCCATCGACGCGCTGGCCGACCGGGGCGTCTTCCACCTGGCCCTCGGCGGCGGCGAGAGCGCGACCTTGCCGTGGCTCGGCGAGGTGGCCGCGCACGCGCGACGGCGCGGGCTCACGCCCAACCTCACCACCTCGGGCCTGTACGGCCTCGACGGCCTGCTGCCGATCGCCCACCTGTTCGGCCAGATCAACGTATCGATCGACGGGCTCGGCCCGACCTACGCCGCCGTGCGCGGGATCGACGGCTTCGCCGAGGCCGACCGGGCGATCCGCCGGCTGCGCGAACGCAAGCGCGAGATCGGCATCAACATCGTCGTCACCCGGGTCAACTTCGGCGAGCTCGACGAGCTGCTCGCCTACGCCCGCCGCCGCCGGCTCAACGAGGTCGAGCTGCTCCGGTTCAAGCCGGCCGGTCGCGGGGCGGCCGCGTTCGCCCACCTGACCTGCTCCGACGCCCAGCACCGCGCGTTCTGGCCGCTGGTCCGGCGCGCCGCGCGGCGCCACCGGGTGCGGGTCCGCCTCGACTGCTCGTACACGCCGATGCTGGTCCATCACCGCCCGCCCCGTCGCCTGCTCGAGGAGCTGGCCGTGTACGGGTGCACCGCCGGTGACTTCCTGATCGGAGCCAAGGCGAGCGGGGCGCTGTGCGCCTGCAGCTTCGCGCCCGCCGCCGAGGGCCGCCCCTCTCTCGACCAGATCGGCGACTACTGGGACCGGCCCGACGCGTTCGGCGCGTTCCGCCAGTGGCGCGATCCGGACGAGCCGTGCCGGTCCTGCGAGTATCACCGACTGTGTCGGGGTGGTTGCAAGGCGGTGTCGCTGCACCTCCGCGGCGACGCGAGCCGGCCCGACCCCGAGTGCCCGCGCGTGGTCGACCATCGCGCCGCCGAGGCCGGAGCGGGCCGGGTGCGCCTGCCGGTTGTGATGTAGACTCGGCCCGCTATGAAGACCGTCATGGTGATCAGCGACGCCACCGGCGAGACCGCCGAGCGCATGGTGCGCGCCGCTGTACTTCAGTTCAGCGACGTCCCGGTCAACGTGCGGGTCTTCTCGCAGGTCCGGCTCGAGTCGGAGGTGGAGAAGATCCTCGAGCGCGCCGCCGAGCAGCGCGCGCTCCTCGTCTTCACCGTGGTCAACCAGGAGGAGCGGGACCTCATCTGGCGGCTGGTCGAGCGCTACAACGTCGACACCGTCGACCTCATCGGCGCGCTGATGAGCAAGCTGGCCGTGTTCCTGTCGTCGGTGCCGTCCGGCGTTCCAGGGCTGCTCTACATGATGGGCGAGGACTACTTCCGGCGCATCGAGGCGGTCGAGTTCGCGGTCAAGAACGACGACGGGGCCGAGCCGCGCAACCTGCCCAAGGCCGACCTGGTCCTGGTCGGCATCTCGCGCACGTCGAAGACCCCGCTGTCGACCTACCTGGCCCAGAAGGGGCTCAAGGTGGCGAACGTGCCGCTCGTGCTCGGGGTCGATCCGCCGGCCGAGCTGGAGCAGGTGCCGGACAGCAAGGTGTACGGCCTGGTCATCCGGCCGGAGGCGCTGGAGAAGATCCGCAAGGCGCGCCTCACCCACCTGGGGATGCCGCACGATTCCAGCTACGGGACGCGCAAGCACATCGAGGAGGAGCTCGAGTACTCGCGCGCGACCTTCCGCGCCCATCCCAACTGGCCGGTCATCGACGTGACCAGCAAGGCGATCGAGGAGACCGCCGCCGACATCCTGCGCATCTACAAGGAGCGCCACGGCGGCTGAGCGCCGCGGCGTCCGGTCCGTCGGCGATCAGTTGCAGATGCTGATCGTGGGCACGTCCTGGCCGGCCATCGCGGCCAGGCACTTGTTGTCGTAGCGCTGCTGGTCGCAGCCGCACACCACCTCGCCGCCCGGCTCGCACTCGGTCGGGCGCGCCAGGCAGGTCCCCACCGAGTCGGGATCACTGCCGCACGCGTCGTCCTTCCAGTCGCAGTACTCGTCGTCGTTGCACTGCAGGCCGGCCAGGCCGCCGCACAGCCTGACATCGCCGCCGTCCACACCAGGCGCCGCGTCGGCGTCGTCACCGCCGTCATCGCCGGCGTCGATGCCCGATCCGGGGGCCGCGTCGATCGCGGTCGAGCCGTCATCGTCGTCGTCGTCGCCGCCGCAGGCGGCCGGCGCTGCCACGAGGAGCAAGAGCGCGCAAATAGAAGCGATTCGCATGAGAGCCTCCAGTCGAGTCCAAAGGAGCAAGTATGGCGCGTGGGAGTGGTTCAGGCGAGCCGCGCGTAAGCGCCCGTCGCGTGTGATACCGGGCGATCCGGATCACCATCGACCCACGTGATCACGCGCCCGGTGATGCGCGTTTTGCCCGCGCGCAGCATCTCGGCGCGGGCGAGCAGATCGCCGCCCCTGGCCGGGCGCAGGAACGCGATGTGGACGTCGGTGGTGACCGCCATCGGGGCCAGCCCGAGCACGGTGAACGAGAGGAACCACAGGGCCAGATCGGCGATCGTGAACTGGGTCGGGCCGGAGATGAGCCCGCCCGGTCGCAGCGAGCTCGGATCGTGCAGCCAGCGGGCCAGGGCGTAGCCCTCGCCCAGCGCCTCGCAGCGGAAGCCCTGGGCCGCGGCGGCCGGGTAGGTCTCGGCCACGAACGCGTCCACTTCGCGGGGCAATGGCGCGGTCATCGCTCGCGGCTCTCCGGCCCGACGATCAGGCCACCCGGGTCGTGCGCAAGAAGGCGAAGTAGCGCTCGGGCAGATCGGCCAGCACCAGCGAGCCATCGCAGCGCGAGCAGCTGAACACCGGTGGCCGCCGGCCGCCGGAGGTGAGCACCGCCGCCGTCTGCAGGAGGCGCTCCTCGCGGTGGTCGCACGCCTGGCACGCGTAGGGGGCGAAGAACGAGACCACCACGCCGCCGCCGAGCACCTCCTCGACCAGCGACGCCTGCAGCGCGAACGCGACCGAGCAGGAGTGGAACTCGTAGTCGCGGATCGGCACGCGGTCGAGGAACTCGACCCAGTCGGCCACGCCCATCGAGTCCATGTAGGTCACCTGCGACATGTCGAAGTCGATCTTGCCGAACAGGTCGGGGATGATGTCGCCGAGCCGGTTCTGCTCGCTCAGGCCGGCGCGCAGCACCACGCGGGTCCGCTCGGCCCCCTGGATGACGTCCCAGCGGGCCAGCCGGGCCAGCTGGCGGCGGGTCTGCGGCGCGACCCCGTCGAACGACGCGCCGACCGCGCTGCCCTGCTCGCGCCGTTTGGCCCACACCACGCGGCCCTCGACCGCCAGCGGCGGCTCGCCCTCCGGGTGGACCTCCATCCACAGCGAGCCGACCTCGTCGATGCGCTCGTTTAGGAGCAGGCGGGCGCCGTCCACCGACAGGTTGGTGATGCGCCCGCGCACCGCGCGCTGGCCGATCTGGCCGCGCACCGCGAGATCGACCGGGTGGCGCTGGCTGGCCCGGCGGGGCAGCTTGAGCTGGGTGGCGACCACGTCATAGAGGGGGTCGGGCGCGGTCGGGGTGATGAGGACCTCGTCGCAGCCGCACTCGGACACCATGCGCATCTGGCGCGCGGTGACCCGACCGCCGAGCAAGAGGACGATGCGGCAGCTCTCGTCGGCGTGCTTGATCGCCCGGGCGGCCTCGTAGCCGGACACGTCGCCCATCTCGGCGTCGAGCAGGGCGAGGACCGGGTTCTTGCGCCCGGCCACCTCGATTGCCTCGAGCCCGCCGGTCACCACCAGGAGGTCCATCTCCAGCCCGCGAAAGGGGGAAGTAGCGAGATGTCGGAGGACCTCGCTGTTGTTGGAGACGAGGATCTGCAACGCCGCCTACCGTAACACGGCCGGCCGGGACCGGCCCGTCGGTCGGCGCAGGTCACAGGAGGGCGGCGACCAGCACCACCGCGGTGGTCAGCAGCACCAGCGCCAGCACCACGACCGCGACGCCGCGCACCAGCGCGCCGCGATCATAGGCCCCGCGCTCCGCCACCAGCCGGTCGATCTCCTGGCTGCGCGCGCCGATCGCGTTTCGCAGCTGGTCGACCCGCGCGTAGAGCTCGTCGAACTCGGGCCGCTCGACCCGGTTGAGGTTGAGCAGAGTGCCGAGCGTGATCATGCGCCGCCCGATCTCAGACTCGGCGGTGCTGAAATCGCGCCCCTTGCGCCCCTGCTCGGCCTCGATCTCCGACAGTCGATGGCGGTGGCCCTCGCGCAGGTCGTGCAGCGCGCGCCGGAGCGACTCCTGCTCGCCGCGCAGCGCCTCCACCCGGGCGGCGGCCTGCGACACCGGCTTCTCCAGCGCGGTCAGCCGGCGCTCGAGGTCCTGTCGCTCCGGGTCGCGCTCGGCCGCCTCGCGGCGGAGGTCCTCGGCCGCGCCGCGCAGCTGGCTGCGATCGTCCTCGATCGGCGCCTTGGCCGCGTCCGCCTCGCGGTCGTCGGCGGTCTTCAAGTAGGCGCGCTGCTGGCGCTCGATCGACTTGCGCTTGTCGCGCAGCGAGCGCCGCTGGGCCTCGAGCGCGTCCAGCTCCTTGTCCGCGTCGCGCAGGGCGACCTCGGTCTCGGCCAGCTTGTTCTCGCGGTCGAGCTCCTGCTCGGCGAAGCGCTGGTTCTCCTCCTCGAGGCGCCGGATGAGCTCGTCGGAGTCGTGCTCGGCCTGGGTGCGCCGGCCCTCGGCGTCGTCGATGGCCTGGTTCTCGCCGGCCAGGGATCGGTTGTTGAGCCGCAGCTGGCGCACGGCGCGGCCGAGCGCGCCGAGCACGGCGTCGAGCGCGATCGTGTCGGTGCGGATCTGGTCGTTGAGGTTGCGGACCGCGACCCGCCGGCGCCAGAGGCCCCGCCCGAACGCGATCGCGTAGCGCGCCGCGGGCAGAAATCCGCTCTCCGGCGATTCGGGCAGCGGCGCCACCGTCGGCAGCGCGGCCAGCGAGCCGCCGCCCGGCCCGGGCGGGACCTGGCGAGTGGGCGGTGGCGCCAGGGTCGGCTCGCGCATCGCCGGGGCGAAGCTGTCGGGGCCCGGCTCGGCCTGGAGCTCGGTGTCGAGCTCGGTCTCCTGATCGCGGTCGTCGGCCGCCGGGGTCCCGTCGGCGTGGAGCGGATCGTCCGCGTCCAGCGACCGGATCGGGCCGGTGGTGGGCGAGGGCAGGGGCGCGGTGCGGCGCGCGCGCGGCGGCGGGACGATCATCCCGGTGCGCGGCCCGCCGTCGGGGCCGTGGCTGGATCCGACGCCAGCGCCGAGACCGACGGTGTTCGATCCGGATCCCGGTCCCGCGCCCATGCCCGGCGCGAAGCCCGAGCCCGGTCCGGCCGCGAAGCCCGAGCCCGGCCCCATGCCCGGTCCGGCGCCCATGCCCGGCGGCGCGCCCATCCCCGGACCGGGACCTGGTCCGCCTCCCGGTCCGGACCCGCTCGAGCCGGAGC
This sequence comes from Kofleriaceae bacterium, assembly GCA_035489015.1. Classification (GTDB taxonomy): domain Bacteria; phylum Myxococcota_A; class Polyangia; order Haliangiales; family Haliangiaceae; genus DATFRY01. The sequence continues at coordinate 111,282 of DATHKR010000063.1, forward strand.
CGGCGCCCGAGCCGGGGCCGACCGCGCCGCTCACCCCGGTCACCCGCGGCGGCGGCGGCAGCGGCAGGAATCGCCGCGCGCAGCGCTGACACTCGGCGCTGTCGTCGGCGTTCTCGGCGCTGCAGTACGGACAGAAACGCATCAGTTCGCCCGGTCGATCGCGTCGGCGCGTCGGCGCCTCACTTCGCTCGCTCGAACACCACCACCCCGCCGACGATCGTGAAGTCCACCGCGGTCTCGAGCAGCGAGCGGTCGGCGCGCAGCGGCCGGTCGAAGACGGTCATGTCGGCGACCATTCCCTCCTTCAGCATCCCGCGCTCGCGCTCGGCGAACCCGGCGTACGCCGCCTCCACCGTGAATCCGCGCACCGCCTGGTCCAGGCTGACCCGCTCGCCCGGCATCCATCCTCCGGGAGGCTGGCCGCGAGCGTCCTGCCGGGTCACCGCGGCGTAGAGCCCGAGCAGCGGCGAGACCTCCTCGACCGGGAAGTCGGATCCGAACGGCACGTGCGCGCCGCTGGCGAGCAGCGTGTGCCACGCGTAGGCCCCGCGGATCCGCTCCGCCCCGACCCGTGCCTCGGCCCACGGCATGTCGCTGGTCGCGTGGGTCGGCTGCATCGACGCGATGACGCCGAGCTTGGCGAAGCGGGGCAGATCGGCCTGCGACACCACCTGCGCGTGCTCGACCCGCATGCGCAGGTCGGCCTTCGGGTGAGCGGTGCGCGCCGCCTGGTACGCGTCGAGCACCGCGCGCACGCCGGCGTCGCCGATCGCGTGGATGGCCGGCTGCCACCCGGCGTCGACCGCGGCCTCGACCGCGCGGCGGAGCTCGGCCGGCGTGGTCAGCCACAGCCCCTCGTTCTTGGGGTCGTCGCTGTACGGGGCGAGCAGGCGCGCCCCGCGCGATCCGAGCGCGCCGTCGGCGTAGAGCTTGATGCCGCGCAGCACGAACCTCTGGGTCCCGTCGCGGTCCACCTCCGCCACCCGCCGGCCCAGCGTCTCGGCCACCGCCGGCGAGCCGGACAGGAACGCGTACACCCGCAGCGGCAGGCGATCCTCGTCGGCCAGGCTGCGGTACACGTCGATGGTCGCGTCGTCGATCCCCATCTCGTGCACGCAGGTCAGCCCGGCCGCCACCGCCGCGGCCGACGCGGCCAGGATGCGGCGGGTCAGCAGCTCCGGGCTCGAGGCCGGGATCACCGCCTCGACCAGGTCGGTGGCCGAGTCGATGAGCACGCCGGTCGCGTTGCCGGAGGCGTCGCGCAGGATGCGCCCGCCCTTCGGATCCGCGGTCGACCGATCGATCTTGGCGAGCGCCAGCGCCTTGCTCGACACCCACAGCGCGTGCCCGTCCACCCGACGGAGCGCGGCCGGGCGGTCGCCGACCTCGCGGTCGAGCACCTCGCGGGTCGGGAACTTCTTGTCGGACCAGAGGTTCTGATCCCAGCCGTTGCCGGCCACCCACTCGCCAGCCGGCAGCTTGGTCGCGGCCTGGCCGACCTTCCTGGCCGCGTCCGCCGCGCTGGCGATCCCGCGCAGGGGCACGCTCTCGAGCGCGGCGCCCAGGCCGGCCAGGTGCGCGTGGGTGTCGGTCAGCCCGGGCGTGACGGTGTGCCCGCCGAGCGCGATCACCCGCGTGCGCGGCCCGATCCACCCGCGCACGTCGCCGTCGCCGCCGAGCGCGACCACCCGACCGCCGCGCACCGCGACCGCCGACACGGTCGGGCGCGCCGGATCCATCGTCATGATCGCGCCGCCGGTCAGCACCAGCTCGGCCTTGCCGCCGTCGCCGTCGTCCGGGGGAGGCGGCGCGCCGCCGCATCCTCCACCCAGCGCCATCACCGAGGCCGCCAGCGCGACCGCCCGAGCTCGCCGTGACCCCACGGTCGCGACTCTACCGCAGGTCGCGCCAGCCCGCGGCCCCGGCGCCTGGCCTTGGGGTCAGAAGTCGTTGAGGCCGATGGCCAAATAGACTTCAACGCCGCGCGACTCGATGCCGTAGCCCACATCCAGCCCGAGCAGCGGCAGGACGATCTGCCGCACGTACAGGCGGATTCCACCCCCGACCGAGTTGCGCAGCGGCGCCAGCCCGCCCTTGCCCTCGCCCGGCAGGTAGTGGCGGAAGGTGTTGTCGTCGAGGTCGTCGAGGAAGCGGGTGTACGCGCTGTCGAAGAAGCCGAGCCCGCGCACCGCGACACCGCGCACGGTGAAGAACGGGATCGAGTACTCGAGGTTGCCCCCCGCCTTGACGTCGCCGCGGAACTCCTTGTTCTCGTAGCCGCGCAGCGTGGTCCCGCCCGAGGTGTACTCCTGCTGGAACGGGAGGTCGTCGCCGTAGCCGAGCGTGCCGCGCAGGATGAGGTTGTGGCGGGCGAAGTAGCGCTGGGCCAGCTCGAAGCTGAACGTGGCGTAGTAGTAGTCGAAGTCGGAGCCGAGCGCGGTCAGCGCCTGCTCGTAGGACAGCTTCAGCCGCGCGCCGCGGGTGATGCCGTACCAGTTGGCGCGCCGGTCGAACGTCAGCGACGTCTCGGTCGAGACGTCCCAGCCCTCGGCGCCCGGCTCCGGGATCGGGTCGCCCGGCGCGACGCCGACGTCCAGCTCGCTCCGTCCCTCGGCCAGGCCGGTGCGGTAGAACGCGACCTTGGCGGCGCGGGCGCGCTGCTCGACGGTGAGGCTGCGGAACAGCGTGACGCCGAGCTTGGCGGCGCCGTTCAGGTACATGAGCTTGCTCTCGCGCACCGGCGCGACCCGGTCGCGCAGCGAGCGCGGCGCCTCGTACTCGATGACCCGCTCGTAGCGCAGGAACAGGTCGCCTGCCCACGACAGCCGGGTCCCGCGGATCGACGGGTCCACGAACGCACCGATGAAGAACGAGTCGCCGGTGGCGGCCTGGCCGTAGAGCAGGAGCTTCTTGTTCTCGCCGAACAGGTTGTTCTCGCCGAAGCCGAGCCCGCCGCCCTGGTTGGTCGGCTGGTTGTAGAAGGTCGGCGCGATCGCCCACGAGTGCTTGTCGACCGCGACGATGTTGAGGCGGACCCCGCCGCCCGCCATCGGCTCGGTGTAGAGGTCGACCTGCTTGAACAGGCCGCTCGAGACCAGGTCGGCCCGCACCTCCTCGGTGCGGTCGTCGTCCCAGTCCTCCCCCTCCTCGACGCCGGCGATGTAGCGCACGGTCTCGGAGGTGGTCTTGGTGTTGTCGATGACGGCGATCTCGCGGATGCGCTCCGCCGCGGCGGTTGCCGGCCAGGCGCCGAGCGCCGACGCGCCGAGCACGACCGAGAGCACGGCCGGGCCGAGGATCCCGCGCCGCGTCACCCGGCGTCGCTCGCCCGGATCGGAAGGCCGGTCTGACCGTCGTGCTCGCCGCTGCCGCTCTCGCCCGGAGCCCCACCACCGGCGGGGGTCAGGGTCAGATACACGGCGGGGGCGGCGGCACACCCACCGCGCATCATCCTCGCCAGTATCCACCGGCCGGCGCGACCCGGCAAGGCCCGGCGGACCCCCCGGAACTGTGATATCAGAGGCGAATGAACCCCGCCGAAGTGGCCAGCGCACTGGTGATCGAGGAGACGCTCTGCAAGCACGGCACCTACCGCAAGGTGGACGAGCGCCTCTACGTCATCAAGCAGGGCTCGTCCTACGTGATGATCAACATCGTCCCGCTCGACAACGACCGCGCCCAGGTCCGCTGCGTCGCGCAGCTGGTCCGCGGCGTGCGCATGGACGGCGACCTCGCCCTCCAGCTCCTCCACCTGAACGCCCAGCTCCGCTTCGGCGCGTTCTCGTTCGACCCGGTCGACAACGTGGTCCTGTTCAGCCACTCGATCCTGGGCGGCTCGACCCTCGACAAGGACGAGCTCATCATCACGCTGACCGACGTGGCGCTGGTCGCCGACGAGTGGGACGACAAGATCATCTCCAAGTACGGCGGCCAGACCATGCGCGACATCCTCGAGGAGGCCGCGATCGAGCGCCTGCTCGACGCCGATCCGGACGGCTTCTTGTTCGGCGGCAACGGGGCCTCGGCGTGAGCAACCGGCCGGGCAAGCCGGGCGGGGAGGGCGCGGGCGACAAGCACGGTTTCGGCACCCGCGCGATCCACGCCGGCCAGTCCCCGGACCCGGTCACCGGCGCCGTGATGACGCCGATCTACCTGACGTCGACCTACGCGCAGGAGGGGCCGGGCGAGCACAAGGGCTTCGAGTACTCGCGCACCCACAACCTCACCCGGTTCGCGCTCGAGGCCAACATCGCCTCGCTCGAGGGGGGCGCGCACGGCCTGGCGTTCGCGTCGGGCCTGGCCGCCACCGACGCGGTGCTGCACCTGTTCGACGCCGGCGCCCACATCGTGGCCGGCGACGATCTCTACGGCGGCACCTTCCGCCTGTTCGACAAGGTGTACCGCCGGCACGGGTTCGAGTTCGGCTATTTCGATCCGGTCGGCGGGGCCGAGGCGGTCGAGGCCGCGATGCGCCCGAACACCGCGATGGTCTGGCTGGAGACGCCGACCAACCCGATGCTGAAGCTGTGCGACATCGCCGCGGTCGCCGCGGTCTGCCGCAAGCGCAAGGTGCTGCTCGCGGTCGACAACACCTTCATGACCCCGTTCAACCAGCAGCCGCTCGCGCTCGGCGCCGACCTGGTCGTCCACTCCACGACCAAGTACCTGAACGGCCACTCCGACGTGGTCGGCGGCGCGGTGGTGATGAACGACGACGCGCTGCACGAGCGGCTCGCCTTTCTGCAGAACGCGGTCGGCGCGGTGCCGTCGCCGCTCGACTCGTTCCTGGTCATGCGCGGGACCAAGACCCTGCACGTGCGGATGGCGCGCCACGAGGAGAACGCGCGCGCGCTGGCCGAGTGGCTGAGCGGCCACGCCCAGGTCGAGCGGGTCATCTACCCCGGGCTGGCCAGCCATCCGCAGCACCAGCTGGCGAAGAAGCAGCAGCGCGGCTTCGGCGGGATGATCAGCTTCGACCTGACCGGAGGGCTGGAGGCGTCCCATCGGTTCCTGCGCGCGTGCCGGATCTTCGCCTGCGCCGAGTCGCTCGGCGGGGTCGAGTCGCTCATCGAGCACCCGGCCATCATGACCCACGCCAGCGTGCCGCCCGACAACCGGCGCAAGCTCGGCATCGCCGACGGCTTCATCCGCCTGTCGGTCGGGATCGAGGATGTCGCCGACCTGCGCGCCGACCTCGAGGGCGCGTTCGCCGCGGCGCGCGGCTGAGCGGCGCCTGAGCCACGCCTGACCGATCAGGCGTCGCCGAGGGCGAGGCGGGCGGTGTCGCGCACGAACCGGTCCTCGTCGTCGGCCAGTCGCGCGAGCACCGCCATCAACCGCTTGGGGTCCTCGCTGCGGCGAAGCCACGCCGCCTCGGCGACCGCGGCGCGCACCAGCGGATCCGGATCGTCGGCCAGGTGCTCGATCGCGGTCAGCGACCCGGGCGTGGACGCCTCGGGCGCCGCGTGGCGGAGCGCGCGGGCGATGGCCAGGCGCAGGTGCGGCGAGCGCGACGTGGCCCAGCCGGCCACCACCTCGACCCGCTCGATCGGCGTCATGAGGACCAGGAGCTCGGGCAGGAGCGCGGCCAGGGTGAACCGGCGCGCGCCATCCGGGTGCGCGGCCAGGTGGCGAAGATGCGGATGGCTGGTCAGCGCGGCGATCTCCTCGTCGCCCGATCCGGCATCGCTGGCCCCCTCGTCGGCGGCGGCGTCGGCGCCTCCAGCCAGGACGGCGGCGAGCGCGGCCGGCGCGAGCAGGCGGGCGCGGCGGTAGCGCGGGGACGGGTGGACGACTCGCGGCTTCTCTCTCTTGAACATGCTCACTCTCCTCACTCGGCCGCGCGGCGGATCCCGCGCGACGTGCCTCGTCACGGACGACTAGCGATGACGACGAGGCGCGGGAGGAGGCGAGGTCTTGGGAGCGAGCGCGAGGAGCGGGAGGCCGGGCGCGGCGAGCGAGGCGCCAGGGACAGACGGCGCGTCGCCGAGGGCGCGCAGCGGGGCCAGCTCGGGCACGGCCGCCGCCGGCAGCGCGGCGGGGACCGGCAGATCGCCGATCGGGCCGCTGCAGCGCACGTCGTCGGCGTCGATCGCGCCGTGCACCTCGGCGGCGGGGTGGGACGGATCGCCGGACGCGGCGCTCCGGGCGGCCGCCGGCCCGACGGCGGATGACGCAGCCACGGCCAGGGCCGAGAGCGCGAGCAGGCGGGCCACGCGGGCAGTATGGGGCCGCGCCGCGCGCCCCGCCATGGCTGCGCGCCAGCGGCCCGGATCGCAGCGGGATCCGGCCGGAATCACCGCACCGCGGGGACAGGCAGACCCGGGCGCAGGCCGCGCGGCCTCTCGACCGGGCGCGTCAGCGGACCCGGCGCAGGCGGACTTCGCGCGCGCCCGCCTTGGCGGCCACGTCGAGCGCGACGGTCAGGCAACCGGTGTCGGGCGCCGGGCCGCACGACTCGAACGAGCGCGGCTCCGCGCCGGGCAGCGTCAGGACCAGGCCGCGCGGGCCGAGCTCGATCACCGCCGCGCCGGCCGGCCGCACCGCGCCCGCCTTCTCGCCGACCAGGCGCACCGGCTGCTGGCGGGGCGCGCCGGGCAGGCCGCCGGTCACCGCCAGCCGCGCGCCGTGCTGCCAGAGCGCGGTCACCACGTCGAACACGCGGCTGGCCGGCACCGGCTTGCCGGCGATGACGAGCGGCGCCGCGCTCGGGCTGGCCGCGCCGCGCCCGCCCAGCGGATCGCCGCGCAGCCGCCAGAACGCGCGCAGGAGCTCGTCGAGCGACACATCGGTCGTGTTGGGGATGCCCCGCCGGCCCAGGCGCAGGACCTCGTCCCCCTCGACGACCACGAAGTGCTCGGCCCGGGTTTCTTCGGCCGCGGCCGAGGCCGGCAGGTCGGTCACCGGTGGATAAGGCGGCCGCTCGTCGGGCAGCGCCTGGATGCGCGGTCCGCCGTTCGACTCCGGCCGCCGATCGCACGCGAGGCCGCCCATCGACGCGAGCAGGCCGGCCAGCGCGGCGGCCCCGGCGAGCCCGATCGAGCGATGCGTGCGGGGTGCGGTCATCCCGGAGGAGCCGCGCAGTATACCCCTGTCGTCAGAGCCGCATGCTCACCACCACGGCGCGGTGGTCGCTGCGCCCGCGATCGACCGGCGGCTCGACGATCGAGGCCTCGTCCACCCTGCCGGCCAGGTCGGCGGACACGACCACGTAGTCGACCCGCGCGGCGTCGAGCACGTGCGGGCGGACCCGGTCGTACCAGGTGTAGCCGCGCTCGTCCGGGTGCAGCTGGCGGTAGACGTCGACCATCCCGCTGTCGGCCAGGTGGCGGTTGAGCTCGGCCCGGGCGCGGGCGTGCGGCGCCGCGGTGCGCAGGCGCGGGTGCACGTCGATCGCCGACCGCGAGACGTTCCAGTCTCCCGCGAGGATGACCCGGTCGTCGGCGCCGAGCGCGCGGGCCAGGTCGAACAGGCGATCTTGCACCCGGCGCTTGAAGTCGTGCCGATCGCCGGCCTCGTGGCCCAGGTCGTGGTCGTGGTACGGCTTCGACGTGCCGTTGACCGCGTAGAGGTTGACGATCGACAGCGACAGGCCAGGGAGGCGGGCGACCACGACCCGGCCCTCGCGGTCCCACGCCGGCGAGGCGGACGCGATCGGCCCCAGCTCCTCGCTCAGGTAGGTGGCGACCCCGTACGCCCGCCCTCCCCGGTACGAGGCGTTGCGCGGGTCGCTCGCCAGCGAGTACACGCACCGGTAGCCGGGAGCCGCGCCGACCATGCGCTCGATGAGCGCGGTGTCCGACGGGCGGATCCGGATCTCCTGCAGACAGAGGACGTCCGGCCGGCTCAGCCCGTCGACCAGAGCCGCCAGCGGGGCTGCCTCCGCGCCGGCCAGCCACGGGGCCAGGTTCTCGATGTTCCACGAGACCAGGCGGAAGCGGGCGCCGGCGGCGGGCGAGTCGCTCATGGAGAAAGAGACGCCGATCGATCGACCGGCGGCCACCGAAAACGAGACCGGGCAGGCCCGCGAAGGTCTGCCCGGCGAATCCTCGGCCCCGCTGCGCGGGGCGACCGCTCGATCGTCAGCCGGCGCAGGCGCCCTCGGCCACGATCGACGCGCCGGCCATCTGCGCCGCGCACTCGCTGTCGTAGGTGTTGCCGTCGCAGCCGCACACCGGCTGGAAGACCTGGGGGCACGACTCCGGCTTGACCTCGCAGGTGCCCATCGCGTCGCCCGCGCCGCACGCCCCACCCACGTCGTAGCTGCAGAACGAGTCCGCGCCGCACGTCAGGGCCAGGTGTCCGCCGCAGCGAGCCTCCGGGGCGGCCTGCTCGCAGGAGCCCTCGGCCGACACGCTCACGCCGGCCTGGGCCGCGACGCACGAGTTGTCGAAGGTCTGGCCGTTGCAGCCGCACACCGGCTGCAGGGTCCCGGTGCACTCGCTCGGGATCTCGCGACACACGCCGGTCTGGTCGGCGAAGCCGCAGTTCGCCTCGTCGGCGTAGTCGCAGTAGAAGCCCTCGCCGCAGCGAAGCGCGGCCAGCCCGCCGCAGGTCGGCGCCACCGGGGCCTCGCAGATCTCGACGCGGTCGGCGCAGCAGTCGCCGAACTCCACGCACGCCTCGTCGCACCAGCAGTTGCCGCCGTCCGACGGACCGTCGCAGTCGGTGCTCGCGCAGGTGCCGATGAGGTCGGCCTTGCCAAGGGGACCACGCTCGGTCGAGATGTTGGTGTCTTCGTCGGCGCTGGCGCAGCCAGCCAGAAGAGTGAGCGTGATGATGAACGTCCTGGTCATGTCTGAGTTCCTCGTCGTCTGTGCCCCGGCCATCCGGGGCGTTGGGTAGCGAGCCGTTCCAGCTCGCTTCGTGACGCGCTGTGTAGTCGAAGCTAGCCCTGGCGTGAAACTAATTGTTCTGATGAACGAATCAGTTCAGCTGATACCAGGGCGAGCGCGCCAAGCCCCAACCGCGCAGAACTCCACGCGGGACACCCGCGCCCGGCCCCGAGGAAGCGGGCCGGGCCGGGTGGGTGCGTCCCTTCAGTACACGTACTGGAGACGCAGGTAGTAGAAGCCGCCGTTCACACCGAACTGGGTGACGCGGCGGCTGTATATGAACTGCCCGTCGGCGACGTTGACCGGGTTCTTCTGCTTGTCCGGGAACGTGTTGAGCAGGTTGGTCGCGCCGACCGCCAGCTTGAGGCCGCTCACCACCTGGTAGCCGACGTCCGCGTCGAGGGTGACCTTGGCGCCGAAGCTCTCGTCCAGGAGGGGGTCGACCGTCTCGAACTTCACCTCGCCCCAGTAGTTCGCCCGCACCAGGCCAGCGAACGGGCCGAGCGCGTAGCGGGTCTGGACCAGCCCCTTCTCGCGCGGCAGCGCGTCCTCGAGCCGGTTCTCCTCCTCGCGGTTGAAGATCACGTTGCGAACCGCGCCCAGGTCGCCGCCGGCGAAGCGATCGGCCACCCCCTGCGGGATGTTGACGTCGCGGACCCGGGTGCGCGTGACGTTGCCGGCGCCGGTGATGCCGAGGCGGCCGTCGCCGATGTCGCTCCAGAAGTCGATCACCACCTCGGTGCCGAGCGTCCGGGTATCGACCGCGTTGGCGAAGAACTGGGCGGCCTGTACGTCCTCGACGCCCGACTGCATGAGGACGTCGTTGGTGCCGGGCACCGCGCCCTCGCTGAACTGACTGGTGAGGACGATGCGGTTGTTGATGTCGATCCAGTAGGCGTCGGCGGTGATCGACAGGTTCTCGAGCGGGTTGGCCGTGATCCCGCCGCTGACGTTGATCGAGGTCTCCTCGTCGAGCGCCGGGATGCCGAACGCGTCGGCCACCGCGCCCACGTTGTTGGCGGTGAGGACCTGGCGCGGGGTGAGCACGCCGGTCATCGGGTCGGCCACGAACTGCGTGCTGGTGTTGTTGAAGTAGACCTGGTGCAGCGACGGCGCCCGGAAGCCGGTCGACGCCGCGGCGCGGAGCGCGAGCTGGTCGAGGATGCCGACCCGCGTGGCGATCTTCCCGTTGATGGTGCTGCCGAAGTCGTCGTAGTTCTCGAACCGGCCGCCGATATCGACCAGGAAGCGGTCGTTGAGCTCGCTCTCCATGCCGAGGTACGCGGCGAGGCTGTTGCGGTACTCGTTGACCTCGTTGCCCGGCTGGAAGCCGGGGAAGACCTGGGCGCCGGCTCCCCTGGGGGTGCCGTCGTCCTGGGTCACCGTACCGAGCTCGTAGGACTCCGGCTCGCCGGCGTGGATGCGGAAGTTCTCCATCCGGTACTCGGCGCCGCCGTTGATGTTGAGCTTCTTGAACGTGTCGGTCCGGATCGGCTGGACCAGGTCGGCGTTGAGCGCGGTCTGGGTGAACATGAACCCGCCGGCGTCGAACTCGAGCGGGCTGTCCTCGCCGAGCGAGGCGTTGATGCTGTCGCGGATCTCGTAGTTGAAGTAGTTGCCGCCGTGGTTGGCGGACACGTCCCACTTGAAGCCCTCGCTGTCCGGATCGGTGCGCACCCCGACCCCGCCCGACCAGTCGAAGATGGTCGGCGCGATCTTGGGCAGGTAGCCGTTCGGGTAGACCTCGAGGACCGCGCGGTCCGGCTGGTTGGGTCGGCGGTAGAAGCCAGCCGCCTCGCCGCCGCGGTAGGTGACGCCGGCGGTGCTGTACGCCTGCGCGTAGTCGCTGAGCGGGATCTTGGCGTTGGCCATGAACATCCCGGCGGTCGCCTCGCTCTGCCCGATCGACATCGAGATGTCGTCGCGGTCGAGGCCGTTGGCGGCCAGCATCGCGTCGGTCGCCTGCTGCCCCTCGACGCCCGGGTAGAAGTCGGCGGTCCACTTGCCGGACCGGTCGGTCGGGTTGCGCTGGAGGAACTCGGCGGTCAGGTTGATCACCCCGAGGTCGCCGATCGGCAGGCCGTAGTTGAGGCCGGTCTTCAGCTGGAAGCCGTCGCCCGAGCCGGTGATGCCGGACAGCGCGGTCGCCTCGACCACCCCGGGCGACTCCTTGAGGACGATGTTGACCACGCCGGCGATCGCGTCGGAGCCGTACTGCGCGGCCGCGCCGTCGCGGAGGACCTCGATGCGCTCGATCGACGAGGTCGGGATCGCGTTGAGGTCGACGCCGACCGTGCCGCGCCCGAAAGTGCCGTTGACGTTGGTCAGCGCGCTCGAGTGGCGGCGCTTGCCGTTGATGAGGACGAGCACCTGGTCGGGACCGAGGCCGCGCAAGCTGGCCGGGTCGACGTGGTCGGTGCCGTCGGCGATGGACTGGTGCGACGCGTTGTACGACGGCGCCACGGTTCGCATCACCTGGTTGGTCTCGATCTCGCCGACCTCCTCGATCTGCTCGGAGGTGATGACGTCGATCGGGACCGGCGACCTGGTCACCGAGCGCGGTGTACGCGAGCCGACGATGACGATCGTCTCGGCGTAGCGCGGGTCGTCGCGCAGGGTGAAGGTGAAGTCGAGCGGCTTGTCGCCGACCACGACCTGCCGGGTGAGTGGTGCGTGACCGGTGAAGGTGACCTCGACGGAGTACGTGCCGGGCGGCACCTCGATGCGGAAGCGGCCGTCCGTATCGGTGATGGCTGCGTCTCCCGTCGGAGAGACCGCCACGGTGGCACCCAGGAGCGGCGCGCCGGTCGATTCGGCGACCACTCGTCCCGTGATGGCGCTAGGTCCCTGCGCTTGCGCATGCGCTTGCCGTGATGGACCGAGCGGCGCGGCGAGCGCGAATGCGAACGCCGGTGTGAGGACCACTAATAGAGCGATGTTTTTTTTCCTCAACTTCTCCCCTCCGCGTTGTCCGCGCCAAGCTTACTGAGGGTGGATCCGGCAGGGAAGCCAGCAGTCGCACCGGATGGGTCATGCGATGAAATCGGAACCAGGCGCTGCGGTCAGGTGTTTGCGCGTCGACGTACGTCGACCTGCGACACCGCGGGGGACGTTCGTGCGCGATCGTCGATCTCGCTCGTCGGAAAGTAAGGGGTAGGCTCACGGTTCTCGACACGCATGTCCGGAATGGTCTGCTGCAACGCGGATTCGCGGCGCGATCGAGCAGCGCGAGCACTTCTATAGCGCCGCGTCGTCTGGGTGCCGCGTGCGGCGGCATCCAGCGCGACGATCCGAGCAACGCGCGCCCGTTGCTCGGGTTCACTCGCCGAGGAAGACGCAGACCGAGTCGGTCGCGGCCAGACCGGCGGCGTCCATCTCGGCGGTGCCGCACGCGTGCGCGCCCTCGCACCAGGGGCCGTCGGTCTGGCACTGGATCTCGCAGCGCCCGGGCTCGCCTTCGGCCGCGCGCACGCAGCGGAGCGGCTCGGCGCAGTCGGCGTCGCAGTCGCACTCGACGCGCGCGGCGGCGCCGAGCGCGAAGTCGGGCTCGCAGACGTCGTCGGAGCAGCTCCAGCCGCCGGGGCAGTCGGCCGCGGTCGCGCCGCACTCGGCGTCGCCGACGCAGGCGAACGACAGCCCGTCGGCGATCGTCTGACAGGTGCCCTGGCCGCCGCAGTCGCGGTCGAGCTCGCACGGGCGCGCGCACTCGGTGAACGGTCCGGCCAGCCCGGAGCCGCTGAGACAGCGGAGCTGTTCGTCGCCGCAGTCGCAGTCCATCGCGCAGGGCTGGCCGGGCTCGATGCCGCACGCGCGATCCGGGGCGGCGTCGACCTCGATCTCGATCGACTTGCCGCCGGCGGTGATGGTCCACGCGCCGGCCCGGGGCAGGCGGAGCGGGATCGCGTGAGAGACGCCGCCGCCCGGGTCGGCGCAGTCGCCGTCGACCTGGCGCCAGACCAGGAGATCGATGGTGACGGTGGTGTCCGCCTCGGAGACGGTGATCCGTGGAATCGCGCGCCGCTCGCAGGCGGCGAGCTGGGAGCCGATCCGGACCCGCATCGTCTTGTCCGGGTTGTACGGGCCGGGCTCGGCGGTCAGGAACTCGATGTCCGCCTCGGCGGGCTCGAGCTGCCAGGCGCCGCAGGTGCCGGCCGAGTCGTCGCCGCCGTCGTCGTCACCCGCGTCATCGGCGTCGTCCGCGACGTCGCCGCCGTCCGCCCTGTCGCCATCGTCGTCGTCGTCGCCGCATCCGGTCGTGCCGAGGAGAATGCCGAGGGCCAGAAATCTGGCCCCGCGAGAGGCGCGCGCGGGTCGCATGGCTCCGATGCTACTGCACCGGCCGGCGCCGCCGTGCCGCGATCGGCCGAGGGGCGGGACGGACGACTTCGCGCTACACTGCGCCGCATGTGGCGGTTCGTCGATCCCAAGAAGCTCAAGATGCCGTCGGCGGCCGAGGCGCTGCCCGGCCGCACCCGCCCGCTGGCGGTGTCGCCGGTCCACGCGGTCACCGGGGCGCCGATGGTGCCGCCGTTTCCGCCCGGTAGCGAGCTGGCCATGTTCGGGATGGGCTGCTTCTGGGGCGCAGAGCGCCTGTTCTGGCAGGCTCCTGGCGTGATCAGCACCCAGGTCGGCTACGCCGGCGGGTTCACGCCCAACCCCACCTACGAAGAGGTGTGCTCGGGCCGGACCGGACACACCGAGGTGGTGCACGTGGTGTTCGATCCGATCCGGCTCGCCTATCGCGACCTGGTCGGCATCTTCTGGGAGAACCACGATCCGACCCAGGGGATGCGCCAGGGCAACGACACCGGCACGCAGTATCGCTCGGCGATCTACGCCTACGGGCCGGAGCAGGTCGAGGCGGCCGAGCAGTCGCGGACGGCGTTCCAGGAGGCGCTGGGCCGGTCCGGCTTCGGCGCGATCACCACCGAGATCCTGCCCGCGCCCGAGTTCTACTACGCCGAGGACTACCACCAGCAGTACCTGCACAAGAACCCGTCAGGCTACTGCGGGATCGGCGGCACCGGGGTGAGCTGCCCGGTCGGCCTGGCCGCCGCGCCGTAGCTACGGCTTCAGGTCGTAGATGTCGGCGCGGGTCCGGCTGGCGATGATCAGCTCGTCGACGCCGTCCCCGTCGAGGTCGGCGCTGAGCAGCTGGCTGTCGAGGAAGCGCTGGGTGCCGAGCGAGCCGGTCGCGCGCGCATCGGAGACGCCGGCCAGGCGCTGATCCTCGAGGGTGGCGCCGAGCGCCATGAAGAAGCGCACCTCTTGCTCCTGGTCGAGATCGGACAGGAGCAGGAGGCCGGCCACGTCGAGCTGGTCGTCGTCGTCGAAGTCGCCGCCGGCGGTGGCGAGCGAGAGCCCGGCGACCTCGTCCTCCAGCTCGACGTCGAGCGCGAGCCGGTCCTCGGGGCCGCGGACCAGCGAGTAGCGAGCGATGCTCTCGCCGTCGACCTCGAGCCGGTTGACCAGGAGGTAGGGCCCGGCGGTGGCCGAGTCGCCGATCTGCGGGGTGAAGGCGATGCCGCGCCGCACCAGCGCGGGCAGGACCGCCGGGCGCGCGCCGCCGATCTCGGCCATGAGCTGGAACGCGCCGCCCTCGCGCTCGAACACCGCGCTGGGATAGACGTCGCCGGTGCCGAGCAGGCAGCCGGCCGCGACCAGGGCGGCGTCGGGGGCGGCCAGCGGCGAGCCGCGCGGCTCGAGGTCGGCGCCGAGCATGACCACGCCGGCGCCGGTGTCGATCAGCATGCGATCGCGTGGCGCGCCGGCCACGCACTCGGTCGGCAGCGGCACGATCAGGATGGCGTCGCCGGGCAGTCCGAGCGACTCCGGGTGAGTGGTGACCGCGCCGCCCGGCCCGATCTCGTGCCACGCGTCGGCGTCGAGCACCAGCAGGCGGTCGCGCGCGCCGGCCGCGACCATGCCGAGCGCGCCGGCGCGGACCGCGATCTCCGAGGTGATCGGCTCCGCGCTGCCGATGAACATGTGGACGAAGCGATCGCCGGCCTCGGTCGGCGGGCCGAGCACCGCCACCCCCATCTCGCCATCCGGCCCGATGCGGCCGATCTGGTAGGCCCGGGCCGGGGCGAGGTCCTGGGGCGCATCGGCGGGCGGGATCTCGAGCGCGAGCTCGACCGGGGGCGTGCGGAAGCCGGTGACCGGCTCGATCTGGTTGGCCTGCCACGAGACGTCGAGGTCGACCGCCTGCGGCCCGTCCCACGCCGGCGAGTCGAGGGTGAGGTCGAGCGAGCCATCGCTGTTGCTGGTCGACTCGCGCTCGGGGGTCGCGCCCTTGGCCGCCACCACGCTGTAGCGCGAGCGCACCCCGCCGAGCGGCGCGCCGTGGGCGTCGGACAGGGCGACCTGCAACCGGGTCAGCTCGCCGCGGTCGAGCGTCGCGTCGCGCGCGCTGACGTACGCGGCCGGGCGGCCCTCGATCGCGATGTCGACGTCGCCGTCGACCAGATCGTGCTCGGCGCAGCCGGCCGCGACCAGCTGGCCGAGCGGGTTGTACGCGCGCGCGTAGAACAGCTTGCGTCCGGTGCGCGGCACGCCGTCGAGCCGGGGATCGGCGCGGCCGGGCCCGACCAGCGCGCGGTCGACCACCAGCGCGTCGACCTGGTCCTCGTCGACTGCGCCGAGCTCGAGGTCGCGACAGCCGAACGGCGGCTCGCCCGGCGCGACCACGTCGAGGGCGACGGTGTCGATCAGCTCCTGGTAGCCGTCCGGCACGTCGAAGGCGACGTCGACCGAGATATCGGAGCAGCCGGCGGCGGTCACCGCGGCCAGCGCGATGGAGCGATGGGCGGCGCGCATCCGGCCATGGTAGCACCGCGGCCGCGCGCGACTTCGTATCGCATTTGACCTCGCGCCGGCTCGCGGGTCGGTTTGGTATGGTCGACCCTCGCGATCCGCATGCGACGCCCTGATCCCGACACACTCTTGCAGACCGGGCTCGCCACCCGGTCGGCGCGCGGGCGCACGGCGGTTCGCAGCTGCCTGTGCCGGGTGACCAGCGGCGACCGGGTGGTGCACGAGGTGGCGCTGGGGGCGCGCCCGGTCTCGGTCGGGGCCGCGAGCGAGTGCGACCTGGTCCTGGCCGATCCGCAGGTCTCGCGCCGCCACGCCGAGCTCCAGCTCTGCCCCGACGGCATCCGGGTGCGCGACCACGAGTCGACCAACGGCACGTTCTGGCAGGGCACGCGCCTCACCGAGGCGGTTGTGCCGCTCGGCGCCGCGGTGCGGGTGGGCGGCACCATGCTGCGCTTCCTGGCCACCGACTCGCCGTCGGTGCCGCCCAGCGAGCGGCGCCGGTTCGGCGGGATGGTCGGGCAGAGCCTGGCCATGCGCGAGCTGTTCGCGGTGCTCGAGCTGGCGGCGCCGAGCGAGGCGACCGTGCTCATCGAGGGGGAGTCCGGGACCGGCAAGGAGCTGGCCGCGCGCGCGCTCCACGACCACTCCGCGCGGGCGCGGGTGCCGCTGGTGGTGGTCGACTGCAGCGCGGTCAGCGAGGCGCTCATCGACTCGCACCTGTTCGGCCACGTCCGCGGCGCCTTCACCGGCGCCCAGGGTGAGCGCAAGGGCGCGTTCGTGGAGGCGTCCGGCGGTACCGTGTTCCTCGACGAGATCGGCGAGCTGCCGCTCGCGGCCCAGGCCAAGCTCTTGCGCGCGCTCGAGGCGCAGACCGTGCAGCCGGTCGGCAGCGATCGGCCGGTGAAGGTCGACACCCGGGTGGTCGCCGCCACCCACCGCGACCTGCCGCGCATGGTGGAGGAGAAGCAGTTCCGCTTCGACCTGTTCTACCGGCTGGCGGTGGTGCACGTCGCGATCCCGCCGCTGCGCGAGCGGCTCGAGGACCTGCCCGAGCTCATCGCCAACTTCTACGAGGGCCGCGGGATCGACCCCGGGCCGATCGCGGGCGACAACCTGGCCCGGCTGGAGCGCTACGCCTGGCCCGGCAACGTGCGCGAGCTGCGCAACGCGCTCGAGCGGGCGTGGACGATGGCGGGGCCGGGCGGGGCGCGCTTCGCCGGGCTCAAGCTGTGGCTGGACGCGGCCGGGTCCGCCGGCCACGCGGCCCGGGCGGCGAGCGGGCCGGCCGCGGCCCCGGCGGATCCGGATCCGGCGGCCGCGCCAGCCGCGCCAGCCGCGCCGGCCGGCGATCTCCTGGTCATCGACGCCGCGCAGCCGTTCAAGGAGGCCAAGGAGAAGTGGCTGGAGGTGTTCGAGCGGCGCTATCTGGAGGAGGTGTTCGCGGCCTCGGACCGCAACATCAGCCGGGCCTCGACCCGGGCCGGCATCAACCGGCGCCACTTCCGCAACCTCCTGCGCAAGCACGGTATCATCGACGGCGATGGAGATTGAGGCCGGGCCGGGGCGAGGGGCCACGCTCGGCGGCTACGAGGTCCTCTACCAGCTGAAGGCGGGCGGCATGGGCGAGGTGCTGCTCGCCCGCAAGCGCGGCCCGAGCGGCTTCGAGCGGCTGGTCGCGCTGAAGACCATGCGCAGCGAGCTGCGCGCGCGCGACGAGCTGCGCCGCATGTTCCTCGACGAGGCCCAGCTGCTCGCTCGCCTCAGCCACCCGGCCATCGCGCAGATCCACGACTTCGGCGAGGACCGCGGCGTCCTCTACCTGGCCATGGAGTATGTGGCCGGGGTCAGGTTTCGCGATCTGGTCGAGGACTCGCCGCCGCCCGCGGCGGTCAGCGCGCGCGCGATGGCCGAGGTGTGCCGCGCGCTGCACGCCGCTCACGAGCTGCGCGACCTGTCGGGCCATGCGCTCGGCGTGGTCCACCGCGACGTCAGCCCCGATAACCTGATGCTCACCTTCGGCGGCCAGGTGAAGGTGCTCGACTTCGGCATCGCGCTCATGCGCGGCCGCCAGGCGCCGGTCACCGAGTACGGGACGATCAAGGGCAAGCCGCCCTACCTCTCGCCCGAGCAGATCAAGAACCAGGCGGTCGACCGGCGCACCGACGTGTTCGCGGCGTCGGCGGTGCTGCACGAGATGTTGACCGGCGCCCAGCTCTTCACCGGCGACTCGGTCTACGCGATCGTGCGGGCGATCGAGCACGACGAGGTGGCGCCGCCGTCGCGCGCGGCCGGGTCGCTGCCGCCCGGGCTGGACCACGCGGTCATGCGCGGGCTCGAGCGCGACCCGGACCGGCGCTGGCAGAGCGCCGACGAGCTGGCCGGCGCGCTCGATCAGGTGGTGGCCGCGGCCGACGGCGAGGCGCTGGCGGTGTACGCCGCGCGCCACCTGGGCGACGAGGAGCGGCGCCATCGCGAGTGGCTTCGCTCGGTGCTGGAGCCGCCGGAGGGGCGAAGCGACGGGGGGGCCGGGCCGGCCCGGTCGGGGCGAGCGAGCGGGATCGTGACCGCGCAGGCGCCGGCGGCGGCCGAGGTGTTCGACCCGGACGCGCCGACCCTCGGCAGCGGACGGGTGCGGCGCGGTCGGCGAGCGCGGGTGGCGGCGATCGCGGCGGTCGCGGCGGTCGCGGCGCTCGCGGTCGGCGGGATCGCGGCGGCCGGGCTCGGGCTGTGGTCGAGCGGGCCGGAGCGCGAGCCGCCGCAGGGTGTTCGCGGCCGGGTGGGGTCGGCTGCGGAGCCGGGGGCCGCGGATCTCGGCGCCGCGGATCGCCGCGCTGCGGATCCGCGCGCCGCGGCGCCCGACGCCTCGCCGCCGGTGGCGATCGCCGCCGCGCCGCCCGACGCCGGTCCGCGCGTCGATCCTTCGCGCGTCGATCCCCCCGATCGATCCTCCCACGACACGCGGCGATCGTCCGGCTCGCGCACCGTGCGCGCCGCCTCTCGATCGTCCTCGCGTCGCGCCGCCGCCGCCGGCTCGACCGCAGCCCCCGTCGCGCCGACCGCCGCGCCCGCCGCGCCGACCGGCACCGGGACGATCACCGTGGTCACCCGCCCCGGCGCGCCGTGGGCCCAGGTCTTCATCGACGGTCAGTACGTCGACGACACGCCGATCATGAAGCGCGAGATCCCGGCGGGGGATCACGTGGTCGTGTTCAAGAACGCCGCCACCAAGCAGGAGCGCGATCGCCGCAGCGTGCACGTCGCGGCCGATCAGCACGTCGAGATCGTCGAGCGCTGATCCCGCGAGGTCCCGGCCGGCGCTGATCCCTCGAGGTACCAGCGCGCTCGCAAGTATCTGTCGTTCCACGGATTCGCTCGTGGCCTCGGGCTTGCTCATGAGCATCTCCACAAAACGGAGGCATTCAGCTCATGAGATTCGATTCCAGACTTCCATCCCTGTTCCTCTGCGCCTCGCTGGCCGGCTCGCTCGGTGCGTGCAGCGCGAGCGACGCGGACGACGACGCCAGCTCGGCCGATGCCGACGAGATCGCGGCCGCCCTCGAGCTCGACAACGGCGGGTTCACCATGGACGACGAGGCGCCCCAGTTCGGCGACGAGGACGGATTCGCGGCGGCCGAGCTCGAGGACGAGACCGACTTCGACGACCCGATGGACCGGGATCCGGCGGTCGACGCGGATCGCAGCGCGCCGGACGCGGCCATCTACCACGCCGCGGTCCTCTGGGGTCAGATGCCGGCCGACCTCGACGCCGAGGTCGCGTTCGACTGGAGCGGCACCCTGTCGATCAACCGCGGCGCGATGATCATCCGCCGCGTGGTCGCGTTCGAGGACGAGACCGACGCGGTCGACCCGCGCACCGATCGCCGCACGATCCACTTCACGTCGGTCACCCGGCCCCACGCGGACGGCTTCCGCCTGACCATCGTCGATCCGCAGCCGGAGTCGGCCGACCCGCTGGTCCTGACCTACACCCCGGACACCGGCACGCCGTACTCGGTCGAGATGACCGCGCTCCTCGACGGTCCGCAGAGCGACGAGGTCGACGAGCTCGGCAACCGGCTGGTCGCGGTCGCCATGCGCGAGCCGGTCGACGTGTGCGAGACCGGCTTCCTGCGCGGGCGCTGGCACCGCGTGCGCGACGGGCGCGGCCGCTTCCTCGGCGAGGTCACCAACGCCGACGGCGATCCGGTCGGTCACCTGCGCGGCGTGTACGGCCAGCGTCGGGCCGGCGAGAAGGTCTTCTTCGGCAAGTTCATCGACCGGACCGGTCGGTTCCGCGGCCTCCTCGGCGGCAACTACGGCGACGGCCACTTCCGCGGGCGCTGGCTCGACCGCGGCGACCCCGAGCGCGGCGTCCTGGCCGGCGAGTACCGCGAGAACGAGGCCGCCCGCGGCATCGGCGGCCACTTCCTCGGTCGCTGGGCCGAGAAGTCGTGCGACATCGAGCTGGAGCGATAAAGCAACGCAAGACGCGCGCGCGAGCCGCCAAGGTGGCGGCGGGGCCCGTGTCGTCTGGTCCGGTCGTCTCGACTCCTTCCCGGGACGACTGCGAGCCAGCCGACCTCGAAGCCTCGCCGCCACCTTGGCGTTCGCGGCGTTTCGGCGGTTGAATGGAGGGATC
This sequence comes from Kofleriaceae bacterium, assembly GCA_035489015.1. Taxonomy (GTDB): domain Bacteria; phylum Myxococcota_A; class Polyangia; order Haliangiales; family Haliangiaceae; genus DATFRY01. The sequence continues at coordinate 131,571 of DATHKR010000063.1, forward strand.
GATGCGTCATGCCCCCGCTCTCCTCGCAGGGCTCGTGCTCGCGGCCGGTTGTGGCGCGGGCGCCAGCGCGGCTCGCACCGGCTCGACCCTGCGGCCGGCCTGCGGCGAGGGCGAGGCGTGGGACGGAGCGCGCTGCCGTGCGCGCGGCGCGGGCGGTCGCACCCTGGCCGAGGGGAGCGCGGCGCTGGCCGCCTTCCGGGTCGACGAGGCGCTCGCGCTGCTCACCCGCGCGCTGGCCGAAGCGCCGCACCCGTACCGCGAGCACACCGCGATCTACGAGCAGCTCGGCGTCGCCTACGCCTACCTCGGCCGCGAGCCGGAGGCGCTCGGTGCCTTCGACATGCTGCTCGCACTCGATCCCGGCCACCTGCTCAGCTACAACCTCTCGCCCAAGGCCACCCTGGTGTTCGAGACCGCGCGCGCGCGGGCCGATCGCCGGCCGCCGCCCGAGCTGGAGGTGCAGTGGCCGCAAGGGCTCGAGGTGTCGCGTCCGGTGCCGATCGACCTCGAGGTGGTGGCGGACCCGCGGCGGCTGCTCGACCACGCGACCATCTACGTGCGCCGGCGCGGCCAGGTGCGCTTCGAGGCGCTCGACCTTCGCCTGGCCCGGCCCGGCCAGCGCCAGCGTGTCGCGCTGCCGCCGATCCGCTCCACCCGCGCCGAGGTCGTCCAGGTCTACGTCACCGCGTTCGACCCGCGCGGCAACGAGGTGCTGCGCTGGGGCGATCCGGCCCGCCCGCGCGAGATCGGGCTCCGCTACGACCCGCCGCCGCCGTGGTGGCGGCGCTGGTGGGTGTGGGCGACCGCGGGCGGCGTGGTCCTGACCGGCAGCGCGGTGGTCTTCTTCGCCACCCGGCCGCCGTCCGACACCGCGTCGGGTGGCTTTCGCACCGAGTAGGGCGCCGCGCGGTCAGGTGGTCGGCGCCAGCTTCGCCGTCTCGGCGCGCGACCTGTGCAGGATCGCCATGCTGAGCGCGGTCTCGACGTCCGGCGCGAAGGCCAGGTGCCCCGGGTCGCGCCGGATGTCCGCGCGCTCGAGCAGCCGGGCCGGCTGCGGGTTGACCCCGACCAGGATCACCTTGTGCCCACCGCGCGCCAGCCGGGCGAGCAGCGTCTCGAGCGCGACCAGCCCGGTCGCGTCGATGACCGGCACCCGCGACACATCGAGGATCACCACGCCGCCGCGCTCGCCCTGCACCACGTCCAGCACGCTGATCGTCTTCTGCGCCGCGCCGAAGAAGAGCGGCCCGGCGATCTCGAACAGGCGGACGCCGCGCGGCAGCTCGAACTGCCCGTACGCGGCCGGCTCCATGCGCGTGCTGGTGATCTCCGCCATGCGCCGCATGAACAGGAGCGCGGCCAGCACCACCCCGACCGTCACCGCGACCACCATGTCGAACGCCACGGTCAGGCCGAAGCAGGTCAGCAGCACGATCACGTCGCTGCGCGGCGCCACCCGCAGGAGGTGCCCGAAGTGGCGCGCCTCGGACATGTTGCGCGCCACGATGAGGAGCAGCGCGCCCATCGCCGCCATCGGCAGGTACGAGACCAGCGGCGCCAGCGCGACGGTGCAGGTCAGGACGAAGATCGAGTGGACCACCGCGGCCAGCGGCGAGCGCGCCCCCGCGTTGATGTTGGTGGCGGTGCGGGCCAGGGCGCCGGTCGCCGGGATGCCGCCGAAGAAAGGGCACACGATGTTTCCGATGCCGATCGCGATCAGCTCCGAGTTGGGGTCGTGCCGGGTCCCGCCCATGGTGTCGCCCACCACCGCGGCCAGGAGCGACTCGATCGCGCCCAGCATGGCGATGGCAAAGGCGCTGGGCAGGAGGGCGCGCACCGTCGCGAAGTCGAGCGTCATCTGGCCGCCGCCCGCGCCAGCCAGGTGCCAGGGCAGGAGCGGCATCGGCGGCTCCTGCGGGATGCCGCCGTAGCGCGAGCCGATCGTCGCCACATGGAAACCGTCGACCAGGTGGGCGAGGAGCGCGGCCAGCGCGGCCGCCGCGACCAGCGCCACCAGCGGGGCCGGCACCTTGCGCGTCACCCTCGGCATGAGCAGCAGCACCGCCATGGTGAAGGCCGCGATCGCCGCCTCCCAGCCGGACAGCGAGGCGCGCGCGCGCCACATCATCGCCAGTCGATCGAAGAAGTCGACCGGCGAGCCGCCCAGCTCGAGCCCGAACACGTCCTTGATCTGCAGCGTGGCGATGACGAGCGCGATGCCGGCGGTGAAGCCGGTGGTGACCGGATGCGGGATGAAGGTCATGAGCCGGCCCAGCCGCGCCAGCCCCATGCCGACCTGCATGAGCCCGGCCAGGAGCCCGGCCACGAGCAGCCCGCCGACCCCGAAGTCGCGCACCACCGGCAAGAGGATCACCACGAACGCCGCGGTCGGACCGGTGATCTGGAACTGGGTGCCGCCGAGCAGCGCGCAGACCACGCCGGCGACGATCGCGGTGTAGAGGCCCTGCTGCGGCGGGACCCCCGACGCGATCGCCAGCGCCATCGACAGGGGCAGCGCGACCACGCCGACCACCAGGCCGGCCATGATGTCGGCGCGCAGGTCGGCCGCGCCGTAGCCGGCCGCCAGCCGCGTGCGCAGCCCGTACCCGAGCGATGTGTGGAACGCGGCGAGCGCGTCGCGGTAGCGCACGAGTCGAGCCAAGCCCCCGCTCGATTCTACTCGAGGAGGTACTTCTTCAGCTTGGCGTAGAGCGTCGATGGCGCGATTCCGAGCGCGCGGGCGGCCTTGGTCTTGTTGCCGCCGCACTGCTCCATCGTCTGCCGGATCGCCGTGCTCTCGATCTGCTCGAGGGTGCGGCCGGCCAGCGGCAGCCCCTCGAGGGTGGGGGTGCGCGGGCGCGCGCCCGAGGCGGCTCCGGATCCACCCGAGAAGAAGATGAAGTCACGCGGGCGGAGGAACTTCCCGTCCGACAGGGCCGACGCGCTCAGGATGACGTTGCGCAGCTCGCGCACGTTGCCGGGCCACTCGTAGCTGGTCAGGATCGCCATCGCCTCCGACGACACCTTGATCTCCTGCCCGGCCGCGAAGTGGTTGATGAGCGCGACCATGTCGTCGCGTCGGTCGCGGAGCGGCGGCAGCCGCACCACCGCCATGCTGACCCGGAAAAACAGGTCCTGGCGGAAGCGGCCGTCGGACGCCTCGCGCTCGAGATCGCGGTTGGTGGCGCACACGATGCGCACGTCGACCGGCTGGTCGGTCTGGCTACCCAGCCGCGCCACCCGCCGCTGCTCGATGACGCGCAGGAGCTTGGGCTGGAGGTCGATCGACAGCTCGCCGATCTCGTCGATGAACAGGGTGCCCTTGTTGGCCCGCTCGAATGCGCCCTGGTGCTCGTCGACCGCGCCGGTGAACGCGCCGCGCTGGTGGCCGAAAAGCTGGCTCTCGATCAGCGTCGGCGCGGCCGCGCCGCAGTCGTACACCACGAACGGCCCGCCCGCGCGCGCGCTGTTGGCGTGGACCGCGCGGGCCAGCACGTCCTTGCCGGTGCCAGTCTCGCCCAGGATCGTGATCGTGAGATCGGTCGGGGCCAGCCGCTGGAGCACCGAGAACACCCGCCGCATGGCCGGCGACGATCCGATCGCGTCGCCGAACCGCGACGGTCCATCGAGGCCGAGCGAGCTGTCCTCGCCGTCCTCGCCGCTCGCGGATGCCTGGTCGGCGTCGGCGGCCGGGCGCTCGAACAGGAGATGGGTGGTGCCGAGGGTGATGACAGCTCCTGGCTCGAGCAGGGCGGCCTGCACCGCCACGCCCTGCACCTTCGACCCGTTGAGGCTGCCCAGATCGGTCAGCCGCACCCCTCCGGGGGCCAGGGTCAGCTCGCAGTGACGGCTGGAGACGTGCGGATCATCGATGACGATGTCGACCTCGGGCGCGCTGCCGATGACGACCGGACCGCGGGTCAGCGCGGTGGCGATCGGGATGCGTCGCTCGAGCAGCTCGCCGGGAGACACGACCAGGCGCACGGCACCCAGGTTCTGAACCTGCGCCGGAAGCGACAGCGTCGGGTCTTCGCGGCGGCTCTTGGCCATGTTCCGGCAGCCTACTCTCGGATGCAATTGACCGTCAAAGCGTAGGCTTGCGCCGATGTGAGCCATCGTAGGCGGGACGGCTCGGCGACGCAAAACGAAAGCCGGGTCTTCGATAATCGAAGACCTCCCGGCGTCGCCAAACTGGCTTCACGGCCGATCCTCCCGAAATCGCACGGGCGCTGGTGGCCGCCGGCAGCGGCCCATCTCTTGCTCCTCTCACGCTTCGTGACCCTGAACCCGATCGCGATTCTCGTCGGAATCCAGCTGTCCGCCGCGGCGACGGTCTCGCCGGCCACGAACGCGCCAGCCGCGGTGTCGGCGCCGAAGGCGGCCACGCCGGCCACGCCAGGCGCCACCCTGGCCACCCGCATGGTCAGCGACAGGCCCGCCCCGACGATCTCGCTCGAGAGGCTCGTGGGCACCGAGGTCACCTTCTTCAACGTCAACACGCGCGAGACCGAGACCTTCTTCCTGCGTTACGACGGCCAGATGTCGGCCGACGACGTTCAGCGCATCACCCACCTGTTCCGCTGCAAGCGGACCGGCCACGAGCTCAAGCCCAACACCGGGCTGCTGCAGATCCTGGCCCGCGTGGCCACTCACTACAAGGGTCACGTCTTCGAGATCGTCTCGGCCCACCGCCACAACCGCGGCACCTCGCGCACCTCCAAGCACTGGAGCGGTCACGCCATCGACCTCCGCATCCGCGACGTCAACGTGAAGAACGTGCGCGCCTACGTGTGGAAGATGGAGGACCCGATCGGGCTGGGCTACTACCGCGAGCAGCAGTTCGTGCACATCGACTATCGCCCCGACGAGGGCAAGATCGCCTGGGATCAGCGCACCGAGGGCTCGGCCTACCACTATCACCCGCGCTGGGCCGGCGGCCCGCCGAAGAAGGTGAAGCAGGCCCGCCAGGCGGCAGCCAAGCGTCGCGCGCGCCCGTCGCACAGCCGCACCCTGCGCTCGTCGCGCCCGACCAGCTAGCGAGAGCTGGACCCCAGACGCGAGCGGCCGCCCCGGTGACGAGGCGGCCGCGGTCGTTTTCGGCTCGAGGGTTGGAGTGGATCAGCGACGCGGGCCGCGCCGGTGGTCGCGGTCGTCGCGGTCGCGGTCGTCGCGCGTGCGGTGGTCCGACGCCGGCGGGCGACGCGGCGGTGGGCGCCGCGCGGCGCCGGGGGTGCGGTGATCGCGCACGTCGGGCTGGCGGCGGTCGTACGTCGGCGTGCGGTGATCGCGCACGTCGGGAGTACGGCGATCGTAGCCAGGAGTTCGATGATCGCGCACGTCGGGCTGGCGGCGATCGTAGGACGGCTGGCGATACGTCCGGTGATCGCGCACGTCCGGCCCTCGGCGATCGTAGCCGCCGCCGCGCACGGAGCCGCGATACCCGGGTGAGCGGTAGTAGGTGTCGTGGTAGCGGCGGGCGCGGTGATCGCGCACCTGGGGCAGGTACACCGACGGGCGCCCGTCGCGGCGCTCGCGCAGCACGTAGCTGCGCGGCAGGCGATCGCGGCGCGACCAGTAGCCGCCGCGGTAGACGTAGCCTCCGCTCAGATGATCGTAGTACGGGGCGACGTACACGTAGCCCTGTCGCTCGCGCACCCAGCGCCCGCTCGACCACGCCCAGTCGTATCCGTTCCAGTTCCAGTAGCCGTCGATCCACACGTAGCCGTAGCCGGGAGAGACGGACACCTCTTCATAGAGCGGCTCGGGGGGATAGTTGTTGACCGTGTAGGTCTCGCTCGAGTCCACCGCGACAGCGCCGCTCGTGTGGACCGAGCCCTCCGTGTACACGGTTGCCGTGGCCGGCGTGCTGTAGGCTCGCACGACGCAGCCAGAGGCGAGGAGCGCAGCGCCGGCAAGGCCGATCAGTGCGCCCACGGTTCGACTTCTCACCACCATAGACCCTCCAGGGACATGCATATGCAGGACGCGCGACGACCTGCACCTGCACCAGATTCACAGTCTAGTTGACGGGGTATAACCGGGCAAGTACACAAGGCCTTGCCCCTCCTGGGCAATTTGCCCGCTTCCACCGCGAGCACACCTCCATGAAAACAGCCTTCTCCGGTATCCAGCCCTCGGGCGAGCTCCACCTCGGCAACTACCTCGGCGCGGTCAGGAACTGGGTGGAGATGCAGGAGACTTACTTCTGCTACATCTGCGTCGTCGACTATCACGCGATCACCCAGACGTACGATCCGAAGAAGCTCACCCAGCTCACGCGCGAGATGGCGGTCGACCTGATCGCATGCGGCATCGATCCAGAACGCTCGGTGCTGTTCGTTCAATCCCAGGTCCCTGAGCACACCGAGCTCTGCTGGGTGCTGAACACGGTCGCGCCGTTCGGCGACCTGTCGCGGATGACGCAGTTCAAGGACAAGTCGGCGCGCCAGGAGGAGAACATCAACGTCGCGCTGTTCGACTACCCGGTCCTGCAGGCGGCCGACATCCTGCTCTACAAGGGGCAGGTGGTGCCGGTCGGGCAGGACCAGGTGCAGCACGTCGAGTTCACCCGGCGGATCGCGCGCGGGTTCAACGGCCGGTGGGGCAAGCTGTTCCCCGAGCCGGAGCCGGCCCTGTCGTCCACCCCGAAGCTGCTCGGGCTCGACGGGCAGGCCAAGATGTCCAAGTCGCTCAACAACACGCTGGGGCTGGGCGCGAGCGACGTCACCATCCGCAAGTCGCTGGCGCGCGCGGCCACCGATCCAGCGCGGGTCAAGCGCGAGGATCCGGGTGATCCCGAGAAGTGCAACGTGTACACGCTGCACCGGTTCTTCACCCCGCCCGAGCAGCAGGAGTGGGTGCGGACCGGGTGCACGACCGCGGGGATCGGCTGCCTCGACTGCAAGAACGCCCTGGCCGACAACGTCATCGCTCACCTGACGCCGATCCGGCGCCGGCGCGAGGAGCTGATCGCGGCGCCGGCCCAGCTGGACGCGATTTTGGAGAGCGGGCGCGAGCGCGCGAGCGCGACCGCGAAGCGGACGATGGCCGAGGTGCGAAAGAAGATCGGGACGCTGTGCTGACCGGCCGGGCGCCGGCCCGGTCGCGGCGCGGCTGGCAGTGCTAGCAGTGCCAGGCGCGCGCGCGGGGGTGATCGCCGCCGCGTGCTGGCTCGCGATCGCGCTCGCGAGCGGCTGCCGGGCGCGCTCGGGCGGCGCGGATGGGGCCGAGGATCCGCCGACGCGGCGGTTCTCGTTCTCGCGCATCACGTTCGATCCGCGCGGCGTGTCGCCGCCTCTCAGGGTCCGGGTGCCGCCTCGCACTCGCTCGCTGGCGGTGGTGGTCGAAGGCGACCCGGGCGCGCTGTACGGGCTCGCCGCGCTCGAGACCGCCGACGGCGTCGATCACGTGGCGATGCCTCCGGACCTGCACCTGGGCGCGGCGATGCGCGCGGCCTACTTCGAGGACCGCAGCGGCGAGATGCCCGGCGCGCTGCGCCAGAGCGTCCGGCTCGGGTTGTTCACCGGCATCTTCCCCGATCGCCCCGGCGTGGCGCTGCCGGCCGGCGAGGTGACCGTGCGGGTCGCGACCACCGATCCGTCGCATCCGGTCCGGGTCGATCTGGTCCTGGCCGAGCTGCTCGACGACAACGACGGCGAGGTGGCCGCGCTGCCGGTCAACCTGTTCCTGGTCTCCGCCGCGCCGGCCCCGGCGCCACCCGATCCGCGCGCGCTTCCGTTCGTCGCCCGGCTGCGCTCGATCCTGGCCGGCGGCGGAGTCGACCTCCGCGTCGAGCGAGTGCTCGCGCTGACCGATGCGAGCCTGGCGACGATGACCGAGCTGAGTGAGCCGCAGGAGCCGCCGACCAGCGCCTCGTCGCGGCTCGCGCTGGCCGGCGGGGCCCGGGTCGACGGGGACGCGCTCGACCTGTTCGTGGTCGACTCGCTGCCCGCCGGGGTGGGCGGATGGACGCTCGGCACGCCGGGGCCGCCCTTGCCCGACACGATCTACTCCGGCGTGATCGCGGCGCGGCTCGACGGTGGTGACGAGCTGGCCCGGGTCCTGGCCCACGAGATCGGCCACTACCTGGGCCTGTGGCACGTCCAGCACACCAGCCGGAGCGGCGCGCTTCACGCCGATCCGCTGGCCGACACGGCGCCCGGCACGGGCAACCTGATGGACGAAGAGGGACGGGGAACACACCTCACCCGAGATCAACGCTTCGTCCTGACTCGCCATCCGCTGGTGCGGCTGCCATAGCATCGGGAGATGAGCCCCCGCCGTCGCTCGATGCATGTCCGGCGCTCGCCGCCATGGACGCCCCTCCTCGCGCTCCTCGTCGCGGCCGGCTGCGCCTCGGCCGGCGATGACGATTCGAGCGACGCCTCCGACGACACCTCCGACGATGCCACCGACGACGGCGCCGAGGTCGACGCCGGGGCCGGCGCGCCCGACGGCGCGGTGGCCGATGCCGCGATCCCGATCGACTGCCCGTCCGGAGATCTCGGCGCGCTCGGCACGGTGCCCGATCCGACGGCGTTCCGGCAGCCGATCGACCCGGCCGACCCCGACGGCGCGCAGACCTACGTGCTCTTCGGGTCGTACAGCGACGAGGTCGCGATCTCGCTCGTCCTCACCGACGACCGCGGCCCCTTCGCCGGCGGCGTGGTCGAGCCCGGCAGCTTCGGGCTGGACGACGAGGATGCGTCGCTCAACACCTGCGGCGTGTGCCTGGTGGTCAGCCTCACCGGGGCGGAGGGGTCGCTCGACCTCCTCGCGGTCGCCGGCAGCGCGACCATCGATTCGGTCGAGGGCGAGCTGGCCGGCAGCGCCCAGGGCCTCGCGTTCCAGCAGCTGGACCCGGATTCGGGCGACGTGGTCGCGGGCGGCTGCACTGCGACCGCCGACGGCGTGGTCGACTTCAGCGCGGCGCTGCCGGCGCTCTGATCACGGCGCGCTCGGTAGCGCGAGGCGGGCGACGCCGACGGTCGCGGTGAGGCCGTCGCCCTCGCCGGCCTCGGCGATGCCGCCCGCGAACCACAGGCCGTCGCGGGTGAGGGCCAGGTCGGCGACGAAGATCGCGTGGACCCCGCCGGCCAGCCCGCGGAATCGCTCGCCGTCCCAGACCAGCGCGCCGCGCTGGCCGCCCTCGTCGAGCTCCGCCGTCCCGACCACGACCAGCACGCCGCCGACCGGGCGCATCGCGTTGAACGAGAAGGAGGGCACCGGAGTGAGCCCGGTCTCGGCCGAGGCCAGCTCGGTCCAGGCCTCGCCGTCGAACGAGCCGAGCAGGAAGCCGCCGCCTCCGCCGGCGTCGAGGGTGCTGACGTAGACCCGGTTCGCGTCGTGCGCGACCGCGGTGACGGCGCTGGGCAGGCCGTCGCCGAGCGCGCTCCACCCGCTGCCGTCCCAGCGCGCGATCCGCGACGCGGCGAGGTCGCCGACCCGGGTGAAGTCGCCGGTCACCAGCACGTCGTCGGCGCCGGGGTCGACCAGGAAGACCGGGAGGTCGAAGCCGTCCTCGATCACCTCGACCTCGTCGCCGTCGAGCCTGGCGACATAGCCGCTGTCGCCGGTGGCGCTGCCGCCGGCGATCCACACCCGACCGTCGGGCCCGGCCTTCATCGCGTACACCGGCCCCAGCGTATCGGCCGCGGCGATCCGCTCCCACGCGCCGTCGCGCGCGCGCAGAACCACGCCGCCGCCGCCGCTGCCCTGGTCGGGAGGCGGGCCGATGCAGCCGACCAGCGCATCGCCGTCGGCGCCGACCGCGAGCGCCGGGCAGTACAGATCGGCCGGCATCGCCTCGCCCTCCTCGGTCCAGTGGTCGCCATCGAAGCGGATCAGGTGGGAGGAGACCGGCTGGCCGCCGGCGTGGCTGAGGTCGCCGAGCGCGTGCAGCGCGCAGTCGGGCCCGCCGGCCGCCACGCGCTCGGGCCAGCCGCCCAGGCCGAGCCCGACCGGCCCCTGCGGCGACCACGGGTCGGCCTCGGTGCCGCCGCCGATGATCACGCTCTGCGAGAGGACCCCGGCCGCGCCGGGGAACGAGCCGCCGACCAGCACTCGCTCGCCGTCGGCCGCCAGTGTCTGGTGCTCCGCGTCCCACACGGCCAGCGGGCCCTCGTCGCCGCACACCGCCGGGCGGAACCACGACCCGAGCACCCGGCGGCTGCCGTCGTCGAGCGAGCGCCAGGCGTCGCCGTCCCAGCGGGCCAGCGACCAGGCCGGGGTGGTGTCCGGCTCGCCGTCGGGCCCGCCCGCGCTGTTGAAGCAGCCGGTGACGTAGATCGATCCGTCGAGCGCGAGCAGATCGGTCACCACGCCGCCCAGCGCGTACTGGGCCACGCCGCCGCCGACCAGGGTCCAGGTGTCGCCGTCGAGCCGTGCGATGGAGCCGTGGCCGCCGGCGATGTCGCCGAACGAGCCGCCGGCGTAGAGCGCGCCGCCGGCGTCGCGGGCCAGCGCGTAGACCGCGTTGGCCGGATCGAAGTCGAGATCGATCGCGCTCCACGCGCCGGTGGCGCCGTCGAACGCGGCGATCCGGCGCGCGGTGATGCCGCCGATGCCGTCGAACGCGCCGCCCGCCAGGAGCCGGTCGCCGTCGAGGGTGAGCTCGAAGACGAAGCTGTCGGCCGGGCCGCCGGGCGGCGCCGACCAGGCCGCGCCGTCCCACACCGCCAGCGACTGGATCGTCTCGCTGCCGGCGGTCATCTGGAACACCCCGGCCGCCCACAGCTGCCCGCGGTACCACTCGATCGAGCGAACCGCGCCGTCGAACGCGCCGATGACGCGGAGGCCGCTGCCGTCGTCGAGCCAGATCTGGCCGACGCGCTCGCCGAAGTCGTCGTAGCTGGCCAGCGCCAGCCCGCCCTCGGCGTCGATCGCGACCGAGGCGAAGCCGGCCGGCGGGAGCGGCAGCTCCCAGGTCTCGCGCGCCGGCTGCCAGCCGCTGTCGGTCAGGCGAAGGAGCGGCTCGACTCGCTCGCTGCCCAACCACTGGAAGTTGCCGGTGGCGACCAGGCTGCCGTCGACGTCGCGCGCGGTGTCGTAGACGATCGGCGCCAGGCCGTCGTGTCCGGTGAAGCCGGCGACGGTGAAGCGGGTGTCCCAGGCGCCTTGCTCGAGCCGGCCCGGCTCGATGTCGGACGGGCAGCCGAGCTCGCCGCCGCCCGCGTCGGGGGTCGGGACGCCGGCGTCGGTCCCCTGCGTGCCGCCGTCGCCGTCGCCATCACCAGGGGCCGCGCCGAGGTTGTCGCCGCACGCCGCGGCGAGCGCCCCGACGAGGGCAAGGAGAGCGAACCGAACTGCGTGGCTCATGTACATCCTCTCGACTGGCGATCGTCTTGGCGCTCACCGTGGCAGCAGAGGGTTCACCCTCCAACTATCCGCCGCCAACAGTTCCGCCGGCGGGTCGGTTCTCGAGCGAATCCGGCGCCAGCGGGGCGCGTTCGGGCCAGGAATCGCCAGGCCAGATCAGCCGCGGCGGACGGGGGAGGCGCCGCGCGCTCCGTCCCGCCGGTGCGCGCGATCGTGCGGGGCGTCGTCGCCGTGCGCGTGTCCGTGGTCGCCGTGTCCGTGGTCGCCGTGTCCGTGGTCGCCGCCGCCGTGATCGTGATCGTGCGGCCCCTCGCCGTACGGCGAGAGCACCTGACCCACGAATCCGCGCGGGCCCTGGCGCAGCACCGACAGCGCCACCACCAGCGTGAAACCGGCCAGGCACACCACCTCGAACGGGCTGGCGCCGGCGGCGACCGCGTCGTAGAGCGCGATGCCGCCGCCGCGCGGCAGGAGCGCGCTGGCGATCAGCCCGAGCCCGATCGCGCCCGCCGCCATCGCGGCGCCGAACCCGAGCGCGACCCGCCTGCCGTGCAGGCGAGCCAGCAGCCCGAAGGTCGCCGCGCTGGTGGCCGGCCCGGTCAGGAGGAACGCGAGCGCGGCGCCGGGCGAGACGCCCTGGTGGATCAGCACGGCGGCCAGCGGCGTCGCGCCCGCCGCGCACAGGTAGATCGGCATCCCGAGCAGCGCGAACAGCACCACGTCGCCGCCGGCCGGCAGCGCCGTCCACCACGCCCCGCGCAGCGCCGGCTCGGCCACCGACGCGATCGCGATGCCGATGACCATCCACGGCGCGGTCCGATCGACGATCTCGCCGAAGCCGAAGCGAAGCCCGGCCGCGGCGCGCACGATCAGCGGCTGGCGCGGCTCGGCCGGCTCGGCCGGCTCGACCGTCGCCGCCGCCGCGTCCACCACCGAGCGCCCGCCGCGCTGGACCAGCCGGCCCAGGATGGCGCCGACCGCGAGCGCCAGCAGCGCGGCGGCCGCGATGCGGACGACGGTGAGCCGGGGTCCGAGCAGCGGCAGCGACACCAGGATCGAGTCGATGCCGAGCTCCGGCGTGGCGATGAGGAACGCGAGCGCGGCGGTGGCCGGGACCGGCTGCGCCGCCACCGACTGGAACAGCGGCATCACGCCGCACGAGCAGACCGGCAGCGGCAGCCCGACCGCCACGCCGCGGGCCGCCTCGATGGCCGGGTTGCCGGCGCGCATCCAGCCGAGCGACGCGCGCGGCACCAGCGCGTGGACCGCGCCGGCCAGGGCAAAGGCGAGCAAGAGGGCGGGGGCGGTCCTGGCGGTGAGGGCCACGAAGACCGCGCTGAAGTCGATCGCCGACCCGATCGCCTCGTGCTCGTGAATCGGCGCGTGCTGGTCGCTGCCGAGCGCGAGCACCGCGACCAGGCCGAGCAGCGCGCCGACCCCGGCCGACAGCCGCTCGCGCCGCCCCTGATCCGGCGTCGACAGCGGCGACGGCCGGTGCACGACCACGTGGAGCAGCGACCCCGCGATGAGCGCCTCGAGCAGGCCGAGCCAGCGCGCGTCGACCGCGCCGGCGATCGCGTCGCCGGAGGCGTAGCCGAGCACGGTGGCCGCGCCGAGGGCGGCCAGCACCGACCAGGCCAGGAGCGGGCCGCGCAGCGGGCGCAGCAGCCACCAGACCGTGATCGCGATCGGCAGGCGATGGAGCACGACCGCCACCGCGAGCACCGAGGTGCCGGTGTCCGGGTCGTAGAAGACCTGGGCCAGGCCGACCCCGTCGAACAGCTCGTGGATGGCGAGCCCGAACAGGGCGAGCGCCAGCGCCGCGTTGTGGGTCTGGCGCGCGGCGCGCTCGAGCCGGTGCTCGACCAGACCCGGGCCGACGAAGCCGATCAGCGACACCACGAGGGCGCCGGCTCCCGCGGTCACGACCGCGTGCGGGATGATGTGGACCAGCGCCAGCCCGGCCACGGTGACCATGACGAAGCCGTCGAGCGCGGCGAGGCTGGCCCGGGCACGACCGGCCATGCGGTAGAGCGCGGGCCCCACGGCAAAGGCGAGCAAGCTGATGAGGAGCAGGACCAGGGCCAGGCGGGATTTACCATGTCTCTCGATCGCCCACGTCCGGCGTCAGCGGTCGTCCCACCGGACGGCGCGTCCGGGGTTCTGGACGGGCCTCGTAGCCCACCCAAAACCGACCCGGACCAGCGGCCCTCGGGTGCACAGAATGCCAATCGAGTCGCGCACATGCGCTCACTTTCGAGCCGATGTAGGTTCGCGAGGCAGCCGGAGCACCTGCAGGCTGACTGCTGCAATCAGCGTTGGAATTGACGGGATCTGGGGCCGCCCGGCCCCGGGATCCCCGTTCTTTCGGCTTCCAACTGATTGAAATGGTTTCGAACGATCGCGGCACCTGGATTGCTACAGCAAGGGCCGGTGAGTATCGTCGTACCTGCCATCCTAGGGGGACTGGCGCTGGCCGTGATGGCGCTGGTCGCGATCGCGAATGCTCGCAGGGGTCGGTCGCACCCGCGGCGCCGCGGGGCCGCCGCGCAGGTCCGCGTCCTGATCCACAGCATCAACGACGACCGCTGCACCGGCTGTGACGCGTGCGTGGCGGTGTGCCCGACCAACGTTCTCGACCTGGTCGAGAACAAGAGCCGCGTGCTTCGCTTCCAGGACTGCATCCAGTGCGAGGCCTGCATGTGGGCCTGCCCGACCACGGCGCTGGTCATGCACCCGGAAGGCACCGAGCCGCCCAAGCTGCGCCAGCCGGAGCTCGATCAGTTCTATCAAACGGCGGTTCAGGGCCAGTACCTGATCGGTGAGGTGGCCGGCAAGCCGCTGGTCAAGAACGCCGCCAACCTGGGCCGCGCCGTCGTCGAGCACATGCTGGCCAGCGGGCTTCGCCCGGGCGGGCAGGTCCCGCAGGGCACCTTCGACGTGGCGATCGTCGGCTCCGGCCCCGGCGGCCTGTCGGCGGCGCTCACCTGCATCCAGCGCGGACTGACCTACGTCGTCTACGAGAAGGACTCGCTGGTCGCGTCCACCGTCGCCCGCTATCCCAAGGGCAAGCTCATCATGGCGGAGCCGTACGACTGCGCCAACTACTCCTTCCTGCCGGTCTTCGACTCGAGCAAGGAGGAGATGGTCCCGCTCTGGCGCGACATGTGCGATCGGGTCGGGATGAACATCCGCATGAACGAGACCGTCGAGGCGGTGACCCGCTCCGGCGACGGGATGTTCGACATCCGCACCAACGTCGGCAGCGCGCGCGCCCAGCGGGTCGTGCTCGGCACCGGCCTGCGCGGCAAGCCGCGAACCCTGGGCGTGCCGGGTGAGAACCAGGCCAAGGTCCAGGCGCTGCTCGAGGACCCCGACAACCACCGCGGCCAGACCGTATGCGTGGTCGGCGGCGGCGACAGCGCGCTCGAGGCCGCCATGGCGCTGGCCGACGCGGGCGCCAAGGTGGTCATGACCTATCGCGGCCGCTCGTTCGCCCGCGCGCAGCCCAAGAACAAGCAGGCGATCGAGTCGTACGAGGCGCAGCGGCGCATCAAGGTCAAGTACCAGTCCGAGGTGGTCGAGTTCGCGCCGGACTCGGTGACCCTCAAGATGCAGGACGGGACCCAGAAGCGGTACCCGAACGAGGCGGCCTTCATCCTCATCGGCGCGGATCCGCCGATCGAGTGGCTGGCCACCCTCGGCGTCCACTTCGTCGAGCGCCATCACATGGCCGCCCTGCCCAAGAGCGACGAGGCGGTCCGCCAGTTCGTGGCCGACGCGGTCGCCTGCCCGGACACCGCGCCGGCGGCGGTCGCGCTGCTCAAGGGGATGCCGGTGGCCGAGGAGCTGCAGCGCCAGCCGGTGGTCATCGAGTCTCGCCCGAAGAAGTGGCTGCGCTCGGCCAGCAACATGTTCCACCAGAACGGCAACAAGCTGGAGCGGCCGATGCCGCTCAGCGAGTTCGCCAAGCAGGCGCGCCGGCACAGCGGCCAGGGTCGGCGCGACAAGCTCGACCCGCGCGAGCGCACCCGCGTCCTCCGCATGCTGCGCGACGAGGGCGGCCGCCACGCCGACGAGGACTCGAAGCTGTACCTGATCGAGCGGGCGGCCAAGGTCGGGCGCGAGTCGCGCGAGCGAGAGGCGGAGATGGTCCGTCGGGCCGAGGAGCTGCGCCGGGCCGAGGGCTCGCCAGCGCCGGCCGCGCCGCCGCGCATGCCGGCCCCGTTCCCGCGCGAGCCGGAGGCACGCCTGCCGGACGCGCTGATGGCGGACGCGCGCATGTCGCACGACCCGTACGGGCAGGGCGGCTACGATCCGATCGCGACGCTGCCGCCCAACGGCGTGGCGCGCCCGCAGGTGCTCGGCCATCCGCCCGGGGGAGAGCAGCACCGCAGGCACGATTCTCCCAAGCCGGCCGTGATCGTCGGGCTGGCGCGCGCGTCGCAGAGCGCGCCGGCGATCCGCCGGCGGCGCGAGGAGTCCGGGCCGCGCCAGCTGCCCCAGGTTCTGGAGCCGACCCGGCAGATGGCCGGCGAGGACGCGCGCCGCATGCTCGAGCGGATGGAGATGGAGCGGCGCGAGCGCGAGGCGTACGAGGCCGAGGAGGCCGAGCGGCGGATGCGCGAGCCGAGCCAGGCGCGCCAGATGCGCTCGCCGGCGCCGGGTCCGCTGCCGCGCGAGCCGCTGCCGCGCGAGCCGATGCCGCGCGAGCCGAGCCAGTCGCGCCAGATGCGCTCGCCGGCGCCGGGTCCCCTGCCGCGCGAGCCGATCGCGCGCGAGCCGCTCGCGCGCGAGCCGCTGCCGCGCGAGCCGGTGCCGCGCGAGCCGCGGCTACCAGGCGCGGTCGCGCCGGGCCCGATGGGGCCGATGCACCTCCCCGAGCCGGCTCCGATGGCCCCGCAGGGCGGCTTCCCGCAGGCGTCCGAGGGCTTCGGGCTGAGCGCGCCGCTGCACCTCGAGGAAGAGGACACGCGCAACATGACCGCCGACGAGGCGCGGGCGCTCATCCCCGCTCACCACCGGCGTCCGGTCGCGCGCGATGCGTTCGACGAGCCGACCCGCGCGGTCGACTGGAATCCGTTCCACGAGATGGGGCACGGCAGCCCGCCGGGTGGTCGCGTGCCGCCGCGAGCCCCGGCCGCGTCGCAGCAGAGTCCGGTCACGCAGCCGCCGGTCGCGAGGCCGGCGCCAGGTCCGGTGCCGTCGGGCGGCATGACCCGCAACCCGGACGAGGACACCCGCTCGATGGAGCTGAAGCAGCGGGTGCCGTCCCTGTCCGAGATCGACTGGGACCTCGACTGAAGCCGGGCCGAGCGGGCCGAGCGCGCGCGATCGCTCGCTCCGTCGACCTGGTTCCCGCCTGACTCGCCGTCGCGCGCGGCGATGCCGCTCCGCGTCGAAGTAGGCGGAAGATTTCGGGAGGCCGGCGGGGGCTGAGACGCTCCTTCCGGCTTACACTCCTGGTCGAGGTGCACCCATGAAGCGTCCGCTTCCCCGACTCACCGAGCCCATGGTCCGCGATGGCGGCGTCCTCCGACCGGCCACCTGGGACGAGGCCCTCGACCGCGCCGCGCGCGGGATCCAGGCCTCCGTCGAGCGGCACGGCCCGAATACTTTCGGGATGTTCAGCTGCTCGAAGGCGACCAACGAAGTGAACTACATGGCCATGAAGTTCGCCCGGACGGTCATCGGCAGCAACAACATCGACAGCTGCAACCGCACTTGACACGCTCCTAGCGTCGTCGGTCTGGCGACAGTGTTCGGCGCGGGCGGTGGGACCAGCTCCTATCGCGAGGTGGAGGAGACTGACGTCATCCTCCTGTGGGGATCGAATGCGCGCGAGACGCATCCGATCTTCTTTCACCACATCCTCAAGGCGATCCACCGGGGGGCGCGCCTCTACGTGATCGATCCGCGGCGCACGTCGTCGGCCGACTGGGCCGACGGATGGCTCGGCCTCGAGGTCGGCAGCGACATCTCGCTGGCCAACGGGGTCGCCCGGGTCATCCTCGACAAGGGGCTCGAGAACCGCACCTTCATCGACCGCGCGACCGAGAACTTCGACGCGTTCCGCGCGGCGGTCGACCGCTACGACCTGGCCCGGGTCTCGCGCGAGACCGGCGTGGCCCCCGACCTGATCGAGCGGATGGCGGTCGACTTCGCCACCGCCGACCGCGCGCAGATCTGCTGGACGCTCGGCATCACCGAGCACCACAACGCGGTCGACAACGTGCTCGCGCTCATCAACCTCTCCTTGCTCGGCGGCCACGTCGGCCGGCCCGGGTCGGGGTTGAACCCGCTGCGCGGGCAGAACAACGTGCAGGGCGGCGGCGACATGGGCGCGCTGCCCAACAAGCTGACCGGCTTCCAGGACCTCGAGGACGACGCCGCCCGGGCCAAGTTCGAGCGAGCCTGGGGCGTGACCATCCCGCCGAAGAACGGCTGGCACCTGACCGAGATGTTCGAGGCGATGGGGCACGGCGAGCTGACCGCGCTCTACGTCATCGGCGAGAACCCGGCCCAGTCGGAGGCTGACTCCAGCCTGACCCTCGAGCGCCTCCGCAAGCTCGAGTTCCTGGTGGTGCAGGACATCCTGCGCACGGGCACGGTCGAGATGGCCGACGTGGTCTTTCCGGCCACCGCGAGCTGGTGCGAGACCGAGGGCACGGTGACCAGCAGCGAGCGCCGGGTCCAGCGCGTGCGCAAGGCGGTGTCGGGGCCGGGCCAGTCGCGCGACGACATCGCGATCTTCGCCGACCTGGCCCGCCGGTTCGGCCGCGACCTGGGCCAGCCGACCGCCGAGCAGCTGTGGGACGAGCTGCGCGCGCTCAGCCCGATGCACGGCGGCATGAGTTACGCCCGGCTCGAGGAGAGCGGCGGCCTCCACTGGCCGTGCCCCGACGAGGATCACCCCGGATCGCAGCGCCTGCACGAGCGCCTGTGGGAGGAGCCGGTGCGCGGGCGCAGGGCGCCGTTCGTGCCGGTCGAGCAGGTGGGGCCGGTCGACACCCTCGACGGCGACTTCCCGATGCGGCTGACCACCGGGCGGCGGCTCGACTCCTACAACACTGGCGTCCAGTCGGGAGGCTACAGCTCGCCGCTCCGGCGCGGCGAGACGCTCGATCTGTGCCCGGGCGACGCGGTCCGGCTGGCGGTCGTCGAGGGCGAGGAGGTCCGGGTCAGCTCGCGGCGCGGGTCGGTGGTGGTCCCGGTCCGGATCGATCCCGGCCTACGCCCCGGGCTCGCGTTCATGACGATGCACTTCCCGGACGAGATCGACACCAACCTCCTCACCATCGACGCGACCGATCCGAAGTCGGGCACGGCCGAGTTCAAGGCGTCGGCGATCCGGATCGAGAAGCTGGCCGCCGCGCCGCCCGGCTAGAGACCAGCGAGAGGTACGAATGGATCTGCGCGCCATCCAGGCCGAGCCGAGCACCGACGAGCGCGACGCGATCGACGCGCTCCTCGGCCCACCTGGACCGGACGCGCCCGGCGGGCTGCGCGCGGCGGAGGCGCGGCGCCACCTGCTCCTGCCCGCGCTCCACGCCGCCCAGGCCCGGGCCGGCTGGGTGAGCCCCGGCGCGCTCGGCTACATCTGCCGCCGGCTCGAGGTGCCGCCGGCCGAGGGCTACGGAGTGGCCAGCTTCTACGCCCTGTTCGCCCTGGCCGAGCGAGCGCCGGTGGTCGCGCACGTGTGCGACGACATCGCATGCAAGGTCGGCGGGGCGGACGCGCTGTGCAGCGAGCTCGAGCGCCGGCTCGGCCCGCCCGGCTCGGCGCGGGGCGGGGCGACCTGGATGCGCAGCCCGTGCCTGGGCCTGTGCGAGCAGGCCCCGGCCGCCATGCTGGTCGCCGCCGGCCCGCGCCCGTTCGAGCGATCGTGGGGCCACGCCACCGCCGACGGGGTCACCGACGCGCTGGCGCGCCGCGCGGTCGCCGACCCGCCGCGCACCGTGCTTCCCCAGGCCGGCAGCCCGGGGCTCCGGCTCCTGCGCCGGGTCGGCGTGGTCGACCCGACCAGCCTCGACGACTACCGCGCGCAGGGCGGCTACGAGGCGCTGCGGCGCGCGCTCGAGCTCGGCGCGGCCGGGGTCATCCGCGAGGTGAGCGAGGCCAAGCTGCTCGGGCGCGGCGGAGCGGCGTTCCCGACCGGGCGCAAGTGGGACGCGGTCTCGCGCGCGCAGGTCCGCACCCGCTACCTGGTCTGCAACGCCGACGAGTCGGAGCCTGGCACCTTCAAGGACCGGGTCCTCATGGAGGACGATCCGTTCGCGCTGGTCGAGGCGATGACGGTCGCCGGGGCCGCGGTCGGCGCGGAGCGCGGCTTCCTCTACCTGCGCGGCGAGTACCCGCTGGCGATGGAGCGGCTCGCGTCCGCCATCGCCCAGGCGCGGGTGCGCGGCCTGCTCGGCGACAACGTGATGGGCCAGGGGCTCCGCTTCGACATCGAGATCCGCCGCGGCGCCGGGGCCTACATCTGCGGCGAGGAGACCGCGCTGTTCAACTCGCTCGAGGGGTTCCGCGGCGAGCCGCGGAACAAGCCGCCGTTCCCGGTCGAGGTCGGCCTGTTCGGCAAGCCGACCTGCGTCAACAACGTGGAGACCCTGGTCAACGTGCTCGACATCCTGGTCGAGGGCGCGGCCGCCTACCGCGCGCGCGGCACCGCCGATTCGGCCGGGACTCGCCTGTTCTGCCTGTCCGGCGCGGTCGCGCGGCCGGGCCTGTACGAGCTGCCGTTCGGGGCGCGGCTGGCCGAGCTCATCGAGCTGGCCGGCGGGGTGCCGGGCGGGCGCGCGATCCAGGCGGTCCTGCTCGGCGGCGCGGCCGGAGCCTTCGTCACCCCGGACGAGCTCGACGTGCCGCTCACCTTCGAGGACACCCGCCGGATCGGCGCGACCCTCGGCTCCGGCGTGGTGATGGTGTTCGACGACCGGACCGCGATCGTTCCGATCCTGACCCGCATCGCCGAGTTCTTCCGCGACGAGTCGTGCGGCCAGTGCGTGCCGTGCCGGGTCGGCACCGTGCGGCAAGAGGAGCTGCTCGCCCGGGTGTCGCGCGGCCGGCCGCTCGGCTCGCTGGCGCGCGAGCGCGTGCTCCTGGGCGAGATGGGTCAGGCGATGCGCGACGCGTCGATCTGCGGGCTGGGCCAGACCGCGTCGAGCGCGATCGAGTCGGCGGTGGCCAAGCTGCGCCTGTTCGAGGAGAAGCGATGATCCGCCTGCCGCTGGCGCCGCGCCCCCGCCCGGTCGAGCTCACCATCGACGGCAAGACCGTCGCGGTCCCCGAGGGCGCCACCATCCTCGACGCGTGCAACGCGGCCGGGGTGTCGACCCCGACGCTCTGCTACGCCGAGAACCTGACCCCGGTCAACGTGTGCCGGGTGTGCGTGGTCGAGCTGAAGGGAGCGCGCGTGCTGGTGCCGGCCTGCTCGCGCGTGGTCGAGCCGGGCATGGAGGTGGCGACCGACTCGCCGCGGGTGCGGCTCAGCCGCAAGCTGGTGCTCGAGCTCCTGGCCTCGTCGGTGGATGTGTCGACCGCGCCCGCGTTCGGCCCCTACCTCGAGCGCTACCAGGCCGAGCCGGGCCGCTTCGGCGAGGCCGGCGCGCCGGCCGGGCCCGGCGAGCGCGACGCGGCCCGGGCCGGCCACCACCACGCGTCCGACGGCGGCGCGGCCGGCACCGTGGCCCAGCCGGTCAAGGTGGACAACGACCTCTACGTCCGCGACTACGGCAAGTGCATCCTCTGCTACAAGTGCGTCGAGGCCTGCGGCACCGACGCGCAGAACACCTTCGCCATCGCGGTGGCCGGCCGCGGGTTCGAGGCGCGCATCTCGACCGAGCTGGCCGTCCCGCTGCCCGACTCGGCCTGCGTCTACTGCGGCAACTGCATCGGCGTGTGCCCGACCGGCGCGCTCATGTTCAAGTCGGAGCACGACATGCGCGCGGCCGGGACCTGGAACGAGCCGGTCCAGACCGAGACCGAGACGGTCTGCCCCTACTGCGGGGTCGGCTGCGCGCTCACCCTGCACGTCCAGGACGACCGCATCGTGAAGGTCTCGTCGCCGCTCGACTCCACCGTCACCGACGGGCATCTCTGCATCAAGGGCCGCTTCGGCTGGCAGTTCGTGCACAGCGGCGATCCAGAAAAGCCTTAGGCGTCGAAATCATTCGAGTCTTCGCCTGGCTGGGGCTCTCCCGGCTGGTCCGGGCGCGCGCTCGCCGAGAAGCCGGAGTTGTCTCGAATTCCGCGGGCTTGCTTCCTTCCGGCACGCGTGCTAGATCGCGCCGTCACTCGCAACACCGCGAGGACACCACATCACTCACGGCGTCCGAGGTAACCGGCCGTGCTCCCTCGCGGGAGTTCCGGGGATCGATGACGGCGCCGGCGGAACCAACGGAGGAAATCATGGAGAATCTGCAGGCTCACGCGCTGGGCGATCCTGGCTCGCCCCCCATCAGCATGCGTCAGCTGCTCGAGGCCGGCGTTCACTTCGGCCACAGCACCGGGCGCTGGAACCCGAAGATGAAGCAGTTCATCTTCGGCGCCCGCAACGGCACCCACATCATCGACCTCCAGCACACCGTGCGGCTGTTCCGCGCGGCGTTCCAGGCGGTCATCGACATCTGCTCGCGCGGCGACTCGGTCCTGTTCGTCGGCACCAAGAAGCAGGCCCAGGACGTCATCCGCGAGGAGGCGGCCCGCTCCGGCCAGTACCACGTCACCCAGCGCTGGCTGGGCGGCACCCTCACCAACTTCAAGACCGTGAAGGGCTCGCTCGAGCGCCTGCGCGGCCTCGAGAAGCTGGAGGAGGACGGGACGCTGGCGGCGCTGTCCAAGAAGGAGCAGGTCCAGATCCGCCGCGAGCGCGACAAGCTGATGCGCTCGCTGGGCGGCATCAAGGGCATGTCCAAGCTGCCCGGCGCGCTGTTCGTCATCGATCCCAACAAGGAGCACATCGCGGTGTCCGAGGCGCGCACCCTCGAGATCCCGGTGGTCGCGGTGACCGACACGAACTGCGATCCGGACAAGATCGACTACGTCATCCCCGGCAACGACGACGCGATCCGCGCCATCCGCCTGTTCTCGGGCCGGATCGCCGACGCGGCGACCATCGGCGGCAAGCTCCACAAGGAGCGCGGCCAGGCCCGCGGCAAGACCGACGACGACGAGCAGGAGCGCGTCATCCACGTGAGCTCGGGCGGCGACGGCCCGCGCGTGGAGATCGCGACCGGCGGCAGCCTGTTCACGCCGGAAGCATCGGCCACCCCCGACGACAAGAACTGACTGGCAGGACGGAGAGCGATATGTCCCAGGTGACCACGGATCAGATCAAGGAGCTGCGCGAGCGGACCGGCGCCGGCATGGCCGACTGCAAGAAGGCGCTGGTCGAGTGCGAAGCGCAGATGGAGAAGGCCATCGAGTACCTGCGGGTCAAGGGCCTGGCCAAGGCGGCCAAGAAGGCCGGCCGCATCGCCACCGAGGGCCTCATCACCCAGTACATCCACGGCGGCGGCCGCATCGGCGTCCTGCTCGAGACCAACTGCGAGACCGACTTCGTCGCCCGCAACCCGGAGTTCGTCGCCTTCACCAAGGATGTGGCGATGCAGATCGCCGCGATGGCGCCGCTGTTCGTCCAGGCCGACGAGATCCCGGCCGATCTGGTCGACAAGGAGCGCAACATCCGGCGCGAGGCCAACGCCCAGAGCGGCAAGCCGGCGGCGGTGATCGAGAAGATGCTGGAGGGGCAGATCTCGAAGTGGACCAAGGAGATCTGCCTGCTCGATCAGACGTGGGTGCGCGACGACAAGAAGACCATCCGCGACCTGCAGCAGGACCTGGTCGCCAAGCTGGGCGAGAACATCAAGATCCGCCGGTTCAGCCGCTTCGAGCTGGGCGAGGGCCTGGACAAGAAGCAGGAGAACTTCGCCGAGGAAGTCGCCCGCACGGCGGGCCTCCAGTAGCAGAAGCTGCGCCCGGCGCGCCCTCACCGGCGCGTCGGGCCGGTTCTTCCCCATGAGCGAAGATTCGGACAGATCCGCGGACAAGCCGGCCTACCGGCGCGTCCTCCTCAAGCTCTCGGGCGAGGCGTTGATGGGGGAGGAGCGGTTCGGCATCAGCCATCAGGTCCTCGGCTTCGTCGCCGACGAGGTCCTGTCGACCGTCTCGCTCGGCGTCGAGCTCGCCATCGTGGTCGGCGGCGGCAACATCTTCCGCGGGGTTTCGAAGTCGGCCGGCGAGATGGACCGCGCCACCGCCGACTACGTCGGGATGTTGGCCACCGTGATGAACGCGGTCACGCTGCAGGACGCGCTCGAGCGGCGCGGCATGAAGACCCGGGTGATGAGCGCGATCGAGATGTCGGAGCTGGCCGAGCCGTACATCCGGCGGCGCGCCATTCGCCACCTCGAGAAGCAGCGGGTGGTCATCTTCGCGGCGGGGACCGGCAACCCGTTCTTCACCACCGACACGGCGGCGGCGCTGCGCGGCATGGAGATCCAGGCCGAGGTGCTGCTCAAGGCGACCAAGGTGGCCGGGGTCTACGACCGGGATCCGGTCAACGACCCGAACGCCCGCCTGTACGACCGGGTCACGTTCGACGACGCGCTCAAGCAGGACCTGAAGGTCATGGACTCGACCGCCTTCGCCCTGTGCCGCGACAACCGCCTGCCGATCGTGGTGTTCGATCTGCACCAGGCCGGCAACGTGCGCAGGGTGGTGACCGGGCGGCCGCTCGGGACCATCGTCCAGCAGGAAAAAGCAACGCGATTCGCGGAGGTGTGATGTGGTGGATGACATTCTCCAGGAATGTGAATCCGGGATGAAGCGCGCGATGGACGCCTTCCATCGCGACCTCGCCCGCGTGCGGACCGGCCGCGCCAACCTCTCGCTGCTCGACGGGATCAAGGTCGACTATTACGGGACGCCGACGCCGCTCAACCAGGTCGCCAGCCTGAACGTCGCCGACGCCCGCCTCATCACGGTCAAGCCGTGGGAGAAGAACATGATCCCGATCATCGACAAGGCGATCCGGTCGAGCGATCTGGGCCTCAACCCGGTCGCCGACTCGGAGCTGGTCCGCCTGCCCATCCCGCCGCTCACCCAGGAGCGCCGCAAGGACCTGGTCAAGCAGATCAAGAAGATGACCGAGGAGGCGCGGGTGGCGGTGCGCGGGGCGCGCCGTGACGCCAACGAGATGCTGAAGGAAGCCGAGAAGGACGGCGACGTCACCGAGGACGACGCCAAGCTGTGCGGCAAGCGGATCCAGGACCTGACCGACAAGTACATCGCCCAGGTGGACGACGTCGGTGCGAAGAAGGAGAAGGAGACCCTGGAGGTCTGAGCCCGACGCCGGTGCGCGACCCAGGCGCCGGCGCGGAGCAGAGTGTATTCTTGCCCGGCGATGACCTTGAGCTCGGTTGACGCCGGGTCGCTCGTGGGTGAGCGGCTGGGCAAGTATCACCTGCTCGCGCTCATCGCCATCGGCGGCACCGCCGAGATCTACCTGGCCCGCATCGCGGGCGAGGCCGGGTTCGAGAAGTACGTGGTCGTGAAGTGCCTGCTCGACCACCTCGCCGACGACACCGACTTCGTGCGGATGTTCCTCGACGAGGCGCGGCTGTGCGCGCAGCTCGACCACTCCAACATCGTCCAGACCCTGGAGCTCGGCCAGCACGAGGGCCGCTACTACATGGTCATGGAGCACCTGGCCGGGATGTCGATGGCCCAGCTGGCCCGCAAGACCCACGAGCGGACGCCGGAGGGGGTCATCCCGACCCGCATCGTGCTCGGCCTGGCCGCCCAGGCCTGCGGCGGCCTCCACTACGCGCACCAGCGCACCGGCTCCGACGGCAATCAGCTCAACGTGGTGCACCGCGACGTGTCGCCGCAGAACCTGGTCGTCACCTTCGAGGGGATGCTGAAGATCGTCGATTTCGGCATCGCCAAGGCCAACCTGCGCCAGACCCACACCCGCACCGGGACGATCAAGGGAAAGTTCGCGTACATGTCGCCGGAGCAGTGCCTGGCCGAGCCGATCGACCGCCGAACCGACGTGTTCGCGCTCGGCACGGTGGTGCACGAGCTCTTGACCGCGCGGCGCCTGTTCAAGCGGGCCAGCACCTACGAGACCTACCAGGCGATCCTCAAGGGGAACGCCCCGCCGCCGTCGCGCTACAACCAGACCGTGGACGACGAGCTGGACCGGGTGGTCCTGCGCGCGCTCGCCTACAACCGCGACGACCGCTACGAGAGCACCGAGGCGTTCGGCGAGGCGATGCTGGGCTGGCTGCACACCCACGGCCAGTCGATCAGCGCCACCGACGTCTCCCGCTACGTGGAGAAGGTGTGCGCGCCGGAGATCGAGGACCACGCCGCCCACATGCGCGAGCTCATCTCGGGGCACAAGCCGAGCACGAGCGAGTCGCTGCGCTGGGACTCGGCGATGGAAGAGGAGGTCAAGTCGCTGGCGGCGGCCCCGTCGCCGTCGTTCAGCGCATCGGAAGCGGCGTACGAGCTGGAGGTGCCGTCGGGTGACTTCGGCGAGGACGAGGCCAGCTCGCAGCGGATGGCCCAGCCGGTCCTGAAGTCGAGCGGACAGCACCGCGAGGAGGACTTCGCCGGCGACACCCAGATCGAGCTGGATCCGATGGAGCGGGTCGCCGCGATGGAGGCGGAGGCGGCGGTGATCGAGGCGGAGGAGCGAGCGCGCGACAACGCCGGCGGGCGCGGCGCGCGCGGGGCCGGGCGAGGCGAGGCCGGCGGGCCGCGCGTCCTGGTCGGCGCTGGCGCCGGGGCCGCCCGCGACGCGGGCGCGGGCGCGGCGGGGCGATCGTCGGACGCGGGGTCAGCGGCCTCGCGGCTCCCGGGCGGCCCGGCGAGCGCGTCGAACAGCGCGGCGGCGGGGCGATCGTCGGACGCGGGGTCAGCGGCCTCGCGGCTCCCCGGCGGCCCGCCGCGCAACCACATGGGCGATGTGGACAGCTCGGGGCCGACCCGCGCGGTCGACACTGCGGGCTCGGGCCAGCCGATGGATCCGAGCAGCTCGGGACCGACTCGCGCGGTCGAGACCGCGGGCTCGGTGGCGTCGCGGCTTCCCGGCGGGCCCCCGGGTCCGAACTATCCGCCCGCGTCGCTGCGGCCGCGGGGCGGTCCGGTCGGATCGAGCTCGCCGGCCCCGGCGGATCGACCTGGCAGCGGGCGACGCCGCGCCAACGAGCAGACCGCGCCGGAGATGGCGATCGGCGGCGCGCCGGCTCACGACCAGCTCACCATGCCCGCGTCCGAGATGATCCGGCCGGAAGGTGAGGGCAGGGCGGGCTCGAGCCCGATCGAGGTCTACGAGACCCCGCTGCCCGGCTCGGCGGGGCAGATGTGGGGCGACGACTCGGCCGCGGTCCTGCGCCACGGGCGCTCGCCGATGCCCGGGCCGGCTCCGGCGCGGCCCGATCTCGGGCCCGGCTCGCTGCCCAGCATGCGGCCGATGCTGCATCGTCCGCCGCCCGGGCTCGGCCTCGGCCCGGGTCCCGGCCCGGCGCCCTCGCCGGCGCCGCGCGAGGGCATGTCGATCTGGCTGCTCGCGGTCGCGTTCCTGGTCTCGGCCGGGGTCGGCCTCGGCCTGACCGTCCTCATCGGCTCGCTCATCGCCTGAGCCGAGGGCGCGAGCGAATCACTCCTCGACTGGCGCGACCCCGCCCTTGGCGTCCGGATCGTACTCCGCGGTCGCCAGCGTGTGCGAGCGCAGCCCGAACACCAGCACGGTGCCCGCGCCGCGCAGCACCTGGTCGCCGAGGAACAGGTTGTAGTTGCCGGTCTTGTCCTCGGGCGGCTTGCCGTGGGCCTTGCGCCCCGGGTTCCCGGTGATGACCCGCATCCGGTCGCCGGGCGCGAGCACGAAGCCGGGGTCGAGCGTGCCGAGCTCGATCCGCTTCTTGCCGCCCTTCCGCGTCACGCTGAGCGTGCAGTTCTTGGTCGAGAACGGGTTCTCACCCGTGTTCTCGAGGATGAACCACTCGGTGTTGAGAGCCTCGGGCGCGTCGGCCGGGTGGATTTCTACGATCTTGAGCGCCATCAGGACTCTCCTCCGCGGGCCTTCTGCACCAGATCCTCGTAGCGATGTCCGGCCTCGGAGGTGCTCTCGGTCGGCAGCCCGGCCGCCTTCCAGCCCGGCTGGATCACCCGGCCCATCGAGTCGGTCTCGCCGCCGAAGCCGGCCCGCATGTCGACCAGATCTTCGTACCCGGCCTCGGCGAGCAGGTCGGCCGCGCGGCGCGAGCGGTTGCCGCTGGCGCAGCCGATGACGAGGCGCGCGTCGCGTCCGAGCGCGGCCTCGATGACCTCGACGAAGTCGGGGTTCATCGATCGTCCGGCCTGACCCTGCAGCAAGAGGGGCACATTGTAGGCGCCGCTCGGGTGCTCCGTGTCGAACTCGGGGATCGTTCGAACGTCGATGTACATCCATCCACTGGCGACCAGCTCGACCGCCTCCTTGGGGGTCACACGGCGTATCGGCATGGCCGGATTCTCAGGCACCGAGGGGCGGTTTGCAATCGGGTCGGTTCAGCAGATAATGCCCGATGATGGCCAAGAAGCTCATCAAGGTGGTCGCAGCAGTGATTGAGCGAGATGGCCGCTACCTCATCACGCAGCGCAATCCGACGGCGGTTCTGCCGCTCCTGTGGGAGTTTCCCGGCGGAAGGGTCGAGGACGGGGAAAGCGAGACTCGGGCCCTCGTGCGCGAGGTGCAGCACCGCATCGGCAGCGAAGTGGCGGTATTCGAGAAGCTCGGCGACCACTTCCACGAGTACGAGGCCTACGACGTGCTAATGTCGATGTTCGCGTGCACGCTACCGCGCGGCGCGGAGCCGGCTGCGGTCGGCGTCAACGACGTCCGCTGGGTGTCGTCGGAGGAGCTCGAGCGCTACGAGTTCCCGCCCGCCGACCAGTCGTCGATGTCGAAGCTGCTCGGCGTCACCAACTGATCGGCCGACTGAAGATCGATCAGTCGGCGATGTCGAAGGTGTCCCCCCACAGCGACTGCGCGCCGTCGATGCGGAGGGTGGCGCCGGTGATGTACTGCGCGGCCGGCGAGCAAAGGAACAGGATCGACGCCGCCACCTCTTCGACCGTGCCGGCCCGCTTGAGCGGACAGCGGCGGACCGCGGTCTCGATCGCCTCGCGCGGGTAGCGCTCGGTCCCGGACGACAGGATCACCCCGGGCGCGACCGCGTTCACCAGGATGCCGTGGCGCGCCCACTCGACCGCTAGCGTCATGGTCATGTTCTCGACCCCGGCGCGCGCGGCGCCGGTGTGCACCATGAGCGGAAAGCCGCGATAGATGTTGGCGATGACGTTGACGATGCGACCGCGGCGAGCCGGGATCATCGCGGCGACGGCCACCGCGCGGGTCATGAAGAAGGTGCCGTTCAGGTTGTTGCGCACCACCGCCTCGAACCCGCGCGGGCTGATCGACTCGGCCGGGGCCGGGAACTGACCGCCGGCATTGTTGACCAGGACGTCGATCCGGCCGAAGCGATCCAGCCCGGCCGCGACCAGCGCGTCCACCTGATCGGCGACGCGGATGTCGCAGCACTCGGCCAGGACCGCGTCGGCGCCGGCCAGCGCGCCGAGCTCGGCGGCGGCGGCGTCGAGCTTCTCGCGGGTGCGCCCGCAGATCACCACGCGGCCGCCCAGGCGGACGATCTCGCGCGCGGTGGCCAGCCCGATGCCGCTGCCGCCGCCGGTCACGATCGCGACCTGGTCGGCCATGATCGACGGCGCGAACACGCGCTGCGACTCGGGGCTGGGGCCTTCCCTCATGTCTCCTCCTCTTCCTCCGCGTCGAACAGCCCCAGCTGCGGCTCGTTCGAGGTCGGGTGGGGCGGCTCCGGGCGGAGCTGGCCCGATTCGTCCAGGTAGTCGGCGGCCAGGCGATCGCGCGACAGGCGGTCGACGTCGCCGAGGAGCGCGAGCAGCCGCTCGACGATCTCGCTCGAGCGGATCGTCTTGGTCGCCCCGTCGACCAGCTGCGCCTCGATCGCGCGGGCCAGGCGCTGGTAGACCGCCGGGCCGAGCCCGGGGCGCCCGCGGCAGACCCGCTCGAGCACGCGCACGATCTTGTCCGGCTGGAACACCTCGGTGCCGCCGCGCCGCTTCTGCACCTTGATGCCGGGCGGCCGCGACGCCTCGTAGGTGGTGAAGCGCCGCTTGCACTCGCCGATGCACACGCGCCGGCGCCGCACGCCATCGGGAGATGTGCGCGAGTCGACAACCTGCGAATCGCCGCCGCAATAGGGGCACTGCACGCCTGGCCTCTGCCGGATCCTACTCCGGCCCGGCCTGCGGACACGAATCGGCGAACATCGGGCTGGCCGGGCCGCCGTTGTCCGAGAAGCGGTAGATCGCTCCGCCCGGGCCGGCCGCGACCGCCTCGATGAACCCGGTCGCGTGGCCGGGGACGATCTCGACCCGCGCCGTGGCCGGATCGTGCCAGCCGTGCACGAGCAGGAGGGTGTTGCCGCCGAACCCGTTGGTGGCGGCGTGGAGCGCACCGCCGGCCGCCGCCGGCGCGATGTTGCAGTCGGACAGCGTCATCGGCAGGGCGAAGCGGATGGTCTGGCTCGGCTCCGGGCGCAGTCGGCCACCGGCGCCGACCTGGAGGCAGACCAGCTCGCCGTCGCGGCGCGATGCGGCGAAGCCGGCGCAGCCGGTGGCCGGCAGGGGATCGGCCAGGCACAGCCCCTCGAGGTCACGCCCGCAGTTGCCGCGGCGCGGGGAATCGCAGCTGGCGCCGGGCAGCGCGTAGGCGGGCACCGCCAGCTCGAAGCGAGCGGCCCCGGTCCGGCGAAAGTGGCGCATGTAGCCGCCCGAGGTGAGGGCGTAGTAGACGCCGCCCGCGCGGGCGAGGCCCTCGAGATCGTCGGACACCCCGCGCTCGAGGGGGAGCTGGCCGGACCCGAGCTCGGCGCCGCTCTTCGCGTCGACCACTGCGAACGCGCCGTGGTTGCCGCTGTCGCTGACCACGATCAGGTGGGCCGGCAGGCCGAAGCTCGGCTCGACCCATACCGCGCCGGAGGCCTCCGGCAGGTCGAGGCTGGCGGCGAAGGGCATCGCGCGGCACGCGGGGCCGGCCGGCGCGGCCGGGTGATCCGCCGCGGCGCCCGGGGCGGTGCCGGTCGCGGACGGCGTCGCCGCCCGGCCTCCCGCCTCCCCGCCTCCCGCCGCCCCGCTTCCCCCCGCCGCTCCGCCGCCCCCGGTCTCCGGCCCGCCGCCCGAGCACCCCACCGCGAGAGCGAGCACCGCTGGCAAGACCCGCATCCGCGACGTAGCCTACAGCCCGTGCCCCGCTCCGGCACCTATCTGGTCCGGGAGATCTTCGGCCCGACCCTCCAGGGCGAAGGCGCCCACGCCGGGCGCCCGTGCGTCTTCCTCCGCCTCGCCGCGTGCAACCTCGCCTGCACCTGGTGCGACACCGACTTTCTGCCCGAGCGCTCCACGCGCATGACCGCCGCCGAGATCGCCGCGCGCCTGGTCGAGCTCGACGTTCACGGCTCGCGCCTCGTCATCGTCACCGGCGGCGAGCCGACCCTGCAGTGGGACGAGGGCCTGGCCGGCGCCCTCGCCGCCGCCGGCTTCGCGGTCCACATGGAGTCCAACGGGACCCGCCCGCTGCGCGCCCCGGTCGACTGGCTCACCGTCTCGCCCAAGCCGCAGTTCCACGCCGACAGCCTCGCGCTCGCCCCGCTCGCGCCGTCCGAGTGCAAGGTGGTCGTCGACGACACCGTCGACGCCGCGGCCCTCGCCGCCTACGAGGCGCGCTACGCCTCGTGCGCGCTCTGGTACCTGCAGCCTTGCATGGACGAGCGCTACGACGACCACCTGGCCCGCACCATCGCGCTCCTCCACCGACGGCCGCGCTGGCGCCTGTCGCTCCAGCTGCACAAGATCCTCGGCGTGCCCTGAGCGCGGCGCGCCGCCGCCGCCGAGACGATCAGCTGCTGCGCGCGGAGATCTCGTCGGCCGCCATCGCGAGCAGGACGGTCGTGACCGCGGAGAGCAGGGACGGCAGCACCGCCAGGCCGATCCCGACCTCCATCGCGTCGCGGATCTTGGGCGCGCCGAACAGACACGCCAGCGCCATCGTTCCGCTGATCGACACCGCGAACGACCAGGCGATGCGCTGGCGGCGGATGGTCAGCCACGAGACCACGCCCTCCATCGCGCCGAACAGGCACATCGCCAGCACCAGCGCGAACGGCAGCGGATCCGTGCGCAGCCCGCCCAGCACGCCCAGCACCAGGAGGCCGAGCCCGATCCCCATGCCCAGGTACGCGCCGATCGCCCCCGGCGACGTCGCCGACAGCGGCCCGCGCGGATGGCCCGCACCGGCCGTCGGCGGGGGTCGGACCGCGGCGCTCGGCGGCTCGACCGCCGGTGCCCGTCGCTTCTTGCTCTGCTTGCCCATGGTTCGTCGCGCTCCTGTGCCTACCCGGCTGCTGCCACTACGCGTGGTGGTAACCGTCGGGCTACCGCTTTCGCTTCCACAGGCGGGACCAAAAACCGCCAGGATCGTCCTCGTCGGAGTGTCCGGGGGGCGATTGCGGAGCGGTCCCCGCACCCACACCCACACTCGGACCGCCGACCCGCACACCTCCGCTGCCGCTCGCGCCGATGGGCGCGCGCGGCGTCACCGGCGCGACCGGCGTCCCCATTCCGATCGGGTCCTGGTGCTGCGCGTGGTGTGGCATCGCGGTCGGCAAAGACGACGGCATGTCGGCCTGGAGCATCTCGGGCATGCGACGACGGGTCACCGCGGTGGTCGGCTCCTCGTCGGTGTCGTTCGGCGCGCGCATGTGCGGCGTCGCGACCAGCGCCTGTTCCCGCTCCTCCTCCTCCTTGAGGTACTCGCGGCGGAACTCCTTGCGCATGAACTCGCGCAGCTCGCGCGGGTCGAAGCGGTAAGCGTCGAGCAGCTGGGTCAGGTGGCCGAACAGCTCGGCCGCGCTCTGGTAGCGGTCGTTGACGTCGCGGGCCAGCGCGCGCAGCACGATCGCGTCCAGCTCCGGCGTGACCCGCCGGTTGAACTTCGACGGCGGATCCACCTCCGCCTTGCGCACCTTCTCCATCAGCGCGAACTCGGTGTCGCCGCGGAACAGCTTCTCGGTCGTCAGCATCTCGTGGAGGATGATCCCGGTCGAGAAGACGTCGGTGCGCGCGTCGACCGGCATCCCGCGGATCTGCTCGGGCGACATGTAGCTGAACTTGCCCTTCAGCACGCCGATCTCGGACGTGAACTTCATGAGCGCCTGCGCGATGCCGAAGTCGAGCAGCTTGACGTCGCCGGTATAGGCCAGCCGCACGTTCGACGGCGACACGTCGCGATTGACGATGTTGAGCTGGCGTCCGTCGGGGCTGATCAGACGGTGCGCGAAGTCGAGGCCCTCGGCGATGCGCGCCGCGATGTAGACCGCGTGCGGCACCGGGATGCGCAGGTTGCTCTTCTGGCACCGGCGCAGCACCTGGGTCAGATCGCGGCCGCCGATGTACTCCATGGCGATGTAGTGGCGGCCCTCGATCCGCCCCACCGCCGTGGTCCGCACGATGCCGCGGTTCTCCAGCAGGATCGCGAGCTGTCCCTCGCGATGGAACATGTCCACGAAGCGGGCCTCGCGGGCCAGCTCCGGCCGCATCACCTTGATGGCGAGCAGCTCGGGCGCGATCGGCGATTCACGAAGCCGCGCCCGGTAGACCTCCGCCATGCCGCCGCGCGCGATGAGCCCAAGCAGGTAGTACGGCCCGAAGGGGGCCGGATCGCTCGGCGATCCGGGGTGCAGCTTGCTCGCCTTCGCTACCTTTTCCTTGTTCATTCCGCGTCGGGACCCGGGGGGTTGTCGCGGAAATCTACCACTTCACAGGCGTGCCGCGAAAACGACCCGGCTCCGCAGCCTGATCTGCCATCTGACCGCACGTCCGGGGCAGAGAAACTCCGAGCACCGCTCGTGTGAACGCTAACACGATCGCGAATTGTGATGTATTTCCGATCTTGGTAGAGTCGAAGGACGACGCTGGCACTTCCGGGACAGTGCCAATGTCCAATAAAACAACGTGAGCATGGACGAGCGAGGGGCCTCCGGGGCGAAAGCCATCATCTTGGAGCGCAACAAGCTCGTCAGCCGCAAGCTGGTCCGTTTCTTCAACTGCGCTGGCTTCGAGCCGATCGCGCTGGAGAGCCCGCACGAGGTGAAACAGCACCTTCCCGGGACGTACCTGCTCGGCGCCGATGCCTTCGATGTCGAGCTGGTGGCGGAGGCGGTCCACGCCAACCCGCAGCTGCGCGTGGTGCTCTGGACCTCCGAGCCGCTGCAGCGCTCGCTTCGCTACCTGGTCGAGAACCCGAGCATGTCCAACGTGCTCGGCCGGCCCGACTTCGACAGCACGCCGCGCGGCTGGGAGCTGATGCTGGTCCTGCGCCGACTGCTCCGCCCGCGCGACGAGGGCCCCAAGTTCGCCTGGTTTCTCGACTGGGGATTCACCGGGTTCCAGGAGCGGGTCACCGATACCGCCGCGCGCGATCGCCTGGTCGAGAAGGTCCAGAAATTCGTCGCCCACCTGGGCGTCCGCGAGCGCGTGAGCGAGCTCTTCGGCGAGCTGGCCCACGAGCTCCTCATGAACGCGATGTTCGA
This sequence comes from Kofleriaceae bacterium, assembly GCA_035489015.1. Classification (GTDB taxonomy): domain Bacteria; phylum Myxococcota_A; class Polyangia; order Haliangiales; family Haliangiaceae; genus DATFRY01. The sequence continues at coordinate 165,569 of DATHKR010000063.1, forward strand.
CGCCCCGGTCGACGAACAGGGGCAGCCCAAGTACGCGCTCGACCGCAAGGCGTCGCTGGTCCTGGCCGAGCACGAGCAGCCCAGCCTCCGGCTCGCCTCCGACGGCACCCGGCTCGCCATCCAGGTGACGGACTCGTTCGGGCGGCTCGAGCGTCCCCACGTGTTCAACGGCCTCCAGCGCGGGCTGAACGGCGGCCAGATGGATCAGTCACACGGCGGCGCCGGGCTCGGCATGGTCGTCTGCCACAACTGCACCGTCGCGATGTTCTTCGACGTGGTGCGCGGCCGGAAGACCGAGGTCACCGGCATCTTCGACCTCGACCTGGGCCAGCGCGAGTTCCGCGCCCAGGCCAAATCGCTCCACTTCTTCGAGATGTAGGCCGGGCTCAGGCCCTCGCCCGGGCGGTCGCGGCGGCGATCGCCTCGACCAGCTGGCGCGAGGTGATCGGCTTCAGGATGAAGTTGTGGATCTGGCAGGACGCGATCGCCTGGTTCAGGTGCGGCGCGTCGGCAAAGCCGCTGATGAGGACGCGCACGATCGTCGGGTGCAGGGTCTGGGCCTCGGCCAGGAGCTCGAGCCCGCTCAGGGCCGGCATCCACTGGTCGGTGATGAGGACGTCGAAGGCCGCCGCGCGCAGCTCGGCCAGCGCGGCCACCGGATCGCTGAACCGGTGGACCTCGTAATCCCGGCGCAGCGCTCGCTCCAGGAAGTCGAGGATGTCCGGCTCGTCATCGACGACCAGCAGCCGCGACTTCGCCTCGTGGTGCCTGACCGGCAGAGCTCGTCCCCCCATGGGTACTTACGCCATTTGGCGAGGTGGCCGCAATGTTTGGCCTGGCTGAGCAAATTCGTTAGAATCCAGGCAGACTTGCTGATGTCCGGGCTTTCATGCCCGAGAGTCCCCCCTTGTCCCGACGCCGCGTCCTCGCCGTCTCACCCGACCTCGATCAACTTCGCCGGATTGTCGCCAATCTCGAGCGCGCCGGCGCCGAGGTGGACGCCGTTCGATCGCCGGTTGCCGTCGAGCAGCCGATCATCCCGCATCGCTACATCTTCTATTCGATTCTGGACGGGAACTTCGAGGAGGTGGAGCGCCAGCTCGGCCGCATGCGGCAGAAGGCGCATGTCGCAGTGGTCGTGCCGCAGGCGAAGTTGACCGACCTCACGCGCCTGCTGTCTGACCGCCGCATCAATCACGTCATCGTGGGCGACGAGCTGGACCGCGGAGTCTTCGTGACAGCGCAAAAATTGCTGACCGGGGACATCTTCGGCATCGAGAAGTACCTGCCCGAGGGGACGCCGGTGCACTACCTCCGGCTGAACGACTTCGAGGGCCGCGGCCGCGCCATCGACACGGTGCTCGACTTCGCCGAGGGGGCGCGCATCCGCCGCCAGATCCGCTCGGCGATCGGCGCGGTGTGCGAAGAGCTGCTCATGAACGCGCTCTACGACGCCCCGGTCGACGAGCGCGGCAACCAGGTGTTCGCCGAGGTCGATCCGCACGACCGGACCAAGACGCGCTCGCCCAAGCCGGTGTCGATCCGCTACGCCGCCACCGACACCCAGTTCGCCGTCGCGGTGCGGGATCGGTTCGGCCGGCTGGCCAAGAACACGATTCTCTCGTACATCAACAAGTGCCTGAGCTCCCCCAGCCAGATCGACCGCAAGACCTACGGCGCGGGTCTCGGGCTCTACCTGGTCGCCAGCGCGGCGGCCAGCTACGTGGTGAATGTCGCGTACGGGATCGCCACCGAGGTGGTCTGCACCTTCGACCGATCGAGCAAGACGCCGCTCCGGCTGGTCGGCGTGTTCATTCACCCGGGTCAGGCAGAGAAGCTGCAGGAGGGGCCGACCGCGGAGAACATGATGCCGATGCGGGTGCGCAAGCAGGTCGGTTAGCTCGGTTCAGATGAGATGATGCGGGGGAGATGATGAGCGCGATGGGCGAGCGCCAGTTCGGTCCGTATCGCCTGGTGCAGCAGATCGCCGTCGGCGGCATGGCCGAGATCCATCTGGCCAAGACCCACGGCATCGCCGGCTTCGAGAAGTACGTCGCGCTCAAGATGATCCATCCGAACTTCTCCCAGGATCATCAGTTCATCCAGATGTTGATCGACGAGGCGAAGATCACCGTCCAGCTGCAGCACGTCAACATCGCGCAGACCTTCGACCTCGGCCGGGTCGGCGACACCTTCTACATCACGATGGAGTACGTGGACGGGGCGGATCTCTACAAGCTCCTCCGCAAGAGCTCCGAGCTCGACCGCCTGTTCCCGATCGCGCTCGGCGCCTTCATCGGCAAGGAGGTGGCCGGCGGCCTCGACTACGCCCATCGCAAGCGCGACCACGGCGGGATCCCGCTCGGCATCGTCCACCGCGACGTGTCGCCGCAGAACGTGCTCATCTCGTACGCGGGCGAGGTGAAGCTGGTCGACTTCGGCATCGCCAAGGCGACCATGCGCGCGCGGCAGACCGCCGCCGGCGTCATCAAGGGCAAGTACTACTACATGTCGCCCGAGCAGGCCTGGGGCGAGCCGCTCGATCACCGCACCGACGTCTTCTCGGCCGGCATCCTGCTCTACGAGACGCTGACCGGCCAGATGCTGTACCTCGAGGAGGATCTGCACAAGCTGCTCGAGATGGTCAGGCGGGCCGACATCCCGCCGCCCAGCAGCCTGCGCGCCGAGATCCCGCCCGCCCTCGACGGGATCGTCATGCACGCGCTGGCCAAGCGGCCGGAGGACCGCTACCAGACCGCCGGCGACTTCGCCAACGACCTGGAGCGCTTCCTCCACTCGTACGCGCCGGTGTTCACCGCCAACAAGGTGGCGAACTGGATGCACGACGTGCTCGGCCAGCCGGTGTCGCCGACCTTGCTCGGGCTGACCGAGAAGCCGGAGCCGGAGCGCGATCGGGGCGAGACGCGCCGGCTCACCCGCGATCAGCTGGTCCTGGCCCGGTCGGAGTTCACCGACGAGAACAGCATCATCTTCGGCTTCGCGCGCGAGTCGTCGGGCGGTGACCGCGAGGGCGCGCTCGACGAGTCCAGCACGTTCGACGCGCCGATGCCGGGCGGCGAGGCCGAGGACGTGGACTCGCTGCCGGCGGCGCCGCGCGATCGGGAGCCGTCGGTGAGGCCGCGGCTGGTGCCATCGCCGCCGGCGGCGGCGGCCTCGCTCGCGCCAGCGGCGGCGCGGGTCCCGGCGCCAGCTCGCGCGCCGATGCGGTTGCCCGAGGAGCCCCGCCCGCTGCCCGACCGGGGCGCGGGATCGATCTCGGCCGACTCCCACGACTACATCGAGCCGCCGACCCTGCGCCGGCTGCCCGGCGTGTCGCCCGGACCGCCGCGCGGCGGGGCGCCGGTCGGCCCGCGCCAGCCGACCGCGCCGGCCGGGCCGCGCTCGCGCGACCAGGAGACGCGCCTGCTGAAGGAGCCGGTGGCGCCGCCGCCGCGGCGATCCGGTCCGCTCGCGGCCCCGCTCGCGTCGGTGCCGCTCGCGCCGGCGCCGTCCGCCCGGATCGTGCCGGCGCCGTCGTCCGCGCCGATCGTGCCGCGGCCGCCCGCGCTGGCGGCTCCCGCGATGGGCGACGAGCCGACCGAGGCGGTCGACGACGACGGCGCGTCGTCCAACCCGGATGACGAGACGATCATCTCCGAGGGGCCGAACTGGTGGAGCGGGCCGGGCGACCACACCGAGGTCGCCGAGGCTCCGTTCGGCGAGGACGGCTTCGTGGCGCCGCCAGGCGAGCTCGATCACGAGGCGCCGACGCTCCTCAAGCTCCCGCCGATGCCCGGCCCACCGGCGGGCACGTGGCAGCCGGCCCCGGCGCTGCACGCGAGCGTCTCGCAGCCGGCGGTGAGCCAGATCCGCCCGCCGCGCAACTCGCGCCGGACCCCGGCCAGCGGCGTCGCGACCGGGCAGGGCGCGGACCTCCAGGCTCACCCCGCCGACGGCCCGACCGACTCGGTCCTGGCAGCGCTGCTGGCGCCGGCCGAGCGGCGCGGCGCCGAGGTGGTGCTGTCGCCGCCGACCTCGCTGGCCGACGGCGCGCCGGCCCCGGCGGTGTCGTTCGCGGTCGGCCGCAGCGCCGCTGGCTCGCAGCCGCCGCCCGTGTTCTCCACCCGGGCGATGGCCGCCGCGCTCGAGCGCGACGAGATCCCCGAGCACTACAAGATCCGGCGCGGCCGCCAGCCGACCACGTGGCTCATCGGGCTGTTCGCGGTGGTCCTGGCGGTCGCGGTGGCCGGCGCGCTCATCGCCATCTACGGCACCGGCAGCGACGACGAGGCGGCCGGCGACGCGGTGCTCCAGCTCATCTCGATCCCGGCCGGAGCCGCGGTCACCGTCGACGGGCAGCTCCTTGCCCAGCGCACGCCGACCACGATCCGTGGCGCGCGCGGCAAGCGCTACCTGTTCGGCTTCGAGCTGCCCCGCTACCAGCACGACGACCAGGAGTTCATCGTCCCCGAGCAGGGCGCCGAGCACCAGGTGGTGGCGCGGCTCGACCCGATGATCGTCAAGCTCACCATCGAGAGCGTGCCGCCCGGGGCCGAGGTGTTCCTGGGCGGCAACTCGGTCGGGCGCACCCCGCTCGTGCTGCCCGGCCTCGACCCGCAGACCACCAAGTTCGTCGAGCTGCGCCTGAAGGGCTACCGCCCGGTGCGCCAGCTCCTCGACTGGTCGACCAAGACCGACCAGCGCCTGGTCGTCCCGCTCCAGCAGTAGGGCGGCTACTTCGCGGCGGTCTCGCGCAGGACGAGGAGGCCGCGCGCGATGTCGGCCACGTAGATGAGCCCGGCCTCGCGGTCCACGTCGAGGCCGATCGCCCCGTCGAACGGGCCGGTCCCTCCGTTCTCGAGGTCGAAGGTGTGGAAGTACGCGACCAGCTCGGGGCTGGTCGGGTCGGCCAGGTCGAGGATGCGCACGCCGTCCTGGTAGTAGGTCAGGTACACCCGCGTGCCGAACATCATGAGGTTGTGGATCGAGACCTCGGGTCGGGTCTGGTACGAGCCGATCTGGTCCATGAACTCGGGCGAGTCGGGATCGACGTCGACCACGCGCAGGTACGCGTCCACGCCCTCGTCGCCGTCGATCGCGATGCGCCGGTCGCCGATGTCCTCCACCCAGGCCGCGTGGCTGTACGGCGTGGGCAGCGCGCCGAGCACCGTCCAGCTCGACTCCGTCCGCTCCATCACCTGGAAGCCCGCGCTGGTGCCGTTCAGGTACAGGCGATCCTCCTCGGCGAACAGGTCGTGCACCGCCACGCCCTTGGGCAGCTCGACCCGCTCGACCAGGGCTGGCTCGGCCGGGATGCTGATGTCGTAGATCGGCACGTCCGGGCCGTAGGTGGCGAGATAGGCCAGGGTGCGGCCCTCGCCGTCCTCGCGCAGGAAGACCGAGTGCGAGTACTCGCCCAGCTTGGCCACGACGGTCGGCTGGGTCGGATCGGTGGCGTCGACGATCGGGGTCAGCGCGCCGGCCAGGACCGCGTGGGTGCCGCCCTCGGCCTGGAACAGCTTCACGTCGTTGAAGTCGTAGCGGGGATCGTCGTCCGACTCGACCACGCCCAGGTCGCTCGGCGCCGCCGGGTCCGACACATCGATGAGGCGGAGATCGCCGAACCGCGACACGAAGGCCACCCCGCCTGCCACCTTGATGTTGAGGCTGTACGCGTCAGGCCACGGCTCGTCGCCGCCCTCCCACTCCGAGACCAGCTCGAGCCCGTCGGCCTCGCCCTCGCCGTCCGGGCGGGTGAACCGCTTCATGCGACCCTGCTCGACCGAGCACTGCTCCTGATCGTCGCCGGACTGCGAGCAGACGCCCATCGCGACGGCCAGCTCGTCGGTGTCGGGGATGGGGCAGGCCCGCCAGGCCTGGACGAAGTGGAAGTCGTCCCCGTCCGTCCACGTGCGCCAGAACAGGCTGTCGTCGTCGCGGTGGACGAGCCGGTCCTCGTAGGACTCGAAGTCGATCTCGATCCCGTCCTCGCAGCTCTCGCGCACGATGGGGAACTCGAACGAGAACTGCCGCGCGCCGGTGATCGACCAGCGGCCGTTCAGATCGAGGTCGGCCAGGGCGCCGGACGAGCAGTCGCCTTCGGCGGGCTCGAGATCCTCCGGGCGCGCCAGCGACCCCTCCGGGAAGTCGTCCACCTCGGTCGAGGCGCACGCGCCGTTGTCGCTGCCGTCGTCGTTCGAACCGTCGCCTCCATCGTCGTCACCGCCGCAGGCGAGGAGCGCGGAGGCGGCGGCGAGCGCGGCGAGCACGCCGGAGACGAGAGGACGGCGGGGGTACGGACGGGAGAGCATGACCCGATGCATATCACCTGGGCACCCGGTTGACCCGTGTGGGTCGCACCTCACCCGGCAAACCTGCTCCGCCCCGCGCGCGCGACCCCTGTGATACGCTGCTCCGTCGACGTTCAAGCTGAAAGGGGATCGTCCATGACGCAACCAGCGCGGCGCGAGTCGATGGTCGGCGAGATCAACACGCTGCTCGGTCGGGGCAGCGAGTTCGAGGGCAAGCTCACCTTCGAGGGCACCGTCCGCATCGACGGAACGCTGCGCGGTGAGGTCTTCTCCGACGACGTGCTCATCGTCGGTGAGGGAGCACGGGTCGAGGCAGAGATCGACGTCGGCGAGATCATCGTGCAAGGCGCGGTGATGGGGAACATCCGGGCCAAGCGCTCGATCGAGATCCTCACCCCCGGGCGGGTGAAGGGCGATCTAACCACCCCGAGCCTGCAGATCGACAAGGGCGTCATCTTCGAGGGGCGCTGCTTCATGGAGGGAGTGGCCGAGCGCATGAACGCCGGCGCGAGCATGGCCGCGGCGCGCAAGCCGCCGGCCGAGATCGTGATGGACACGGTCGCCTCGTCGCCGCCGCCGCCACCCAAGCTCGCTCCGGCCCCGGCGCCCGCCCCGACTTCCAACCCCTCGACCGCGTCGAGCCAGCCGACCAAGGCTCCGCCGCCGCCCAAGTAGCGATGAACCGGACGTGCTCCCCGCCGCGGGACTGACCCGGCGCGGGAGCGCGGTGCGACAACGCACCGCACCACGCGAGCGCGGCGAAGCGGGCCCCGCGGGCATCGAAGCCAAGGAAACGCGGGCGGTTGACAGGTGCGAAGGGCGAGTGGTATCAGGCCACGCGCCCTCAGACCCCGACAACCGTCGGCTTTCACGAGGTTTGAATGTTCTCCACGGGAGTTCTGCAACCGTCCGAGCCCGATGCCGAGCTGCGGCAAGAGCATCCGCTCATCGACATCGACCACACGGTCTGGATCCAGCTGGTCCTGTTCTTCGTGGTCGCGTTCGTGTGCAGCCGGCTGCTTTTCCGGCCCTACCTCAAGATGCGCGACGAGCGCACCGCCGGCATCGAGGGCGCGCGCGACGAGGCCGCGCGGCTGTCGGCCGAGGCCGACGCGCGGCTGACTCGCTACCGCGGCCAGCTCGATCAGGCGCGCGTGCATGCGCACGACGAGCGCCGCAAGATGCGCGCCGAGGCGGCCGAGCGCCAGCGCCAGGTCACCGACCGGGCCCGCGCCGACGCGGGCAGCGCCCTCGACGAGGCCAAGGGGCGCCTTCGCCAGGAGACCGACGCGGCGCGCGGCAAGCTCATGCCGCAGGCCCAGCAGCTGGCCGGCGACATCGCCGACGCCCTGCTCGGGCGAAGGGTGGCCGGTTGATGCGAGCCCTCATCATTAATGTGGTGGCCGGCGCCCTGATGGCGCTGGTGGTGAGCGCGGCGCCGCGGCTGGCGAGCGCGCAGCCGGCCCGGCCGGCCGGCGAGGCGATGGCCGGCGAGATGCCGCCGCCCGAGGGCGGCCACCCGGGCCACGACAGCCACGGCGGCGGCGCGCATCACAAGGCCGAGCCGCCCCCGCCGATCAACTGGTTCACGTTCAAGCACTACGGCAAGGACGTGAGAGGCGGCCATCTGGACCCCGGCGAGGAGCCGATGCCGCCCGGGGTCCTGTTCGGGCTGATCAACTTCGCCATCTTCGTCGGGATCCTGGTCAAGTTCGCCGGACCCAAGCTGGCCGCCTACCTGCGCGTCCGCCACGAGACGGTGAAGACCCAGCTCGAGGAGGCGGCCGCGCTGCGCGCCGAGGCGCGCGCCAAGCTCGACGAGTACAACCGGCGGATCGCCGGCATCGACGAGGAGGTCGCCCGGCTGATGCAGGAGATCCGCACCGACGCGGAGGCCGAGCGCGACGCCATCCTGGCCCAGGCGCGGACCCAGGCCGAGTCGATGAAGCGCGAGGCCCAGGCCCGCATCGAGAGCGAGATCGCGCGGGCCCGCTTGGTGCTCGAGCGCGAGGTGGTGACCGCGGCGGTGAACGCGGCGCAGAAGGTGCTGAGCGAGCGGACCACGGCGGACGATCAGTCCCGCCTGTTCGACGGCTTCATCGCGAACCTGGTCGCCAGCGGCACCGGCGGGCCCTCGGGCCCGGGCGGCGGCGGCGGCGGCCAGGCATCGGGTGGCAAGCGCAAGCGGCGGGGCACCGTCGACGAGGAGTGGGGCCAGTGATCGCAGGAAGCGTGGCGCGCCGGTACGCCAAGGCGCTCGTCCTCCTCGGTGGCGACGACGGCAACCTCGAGCGCATCGGGCGCGAGGTGCGCGTCCTGGCCAGCGCGCTGCGCCGCTCCGACGAGCTGTCGCAGACCCTGGCCAACCCGGTCTTCCCGCGCTCCGACCGCGAGCGGGTGCTGCGAGCGCTGCTCGACCGGATCGGCGCGACCCAGACCGTGGTCAACTTCACCCGCCTGCTGCTGGATCGCGAGCGGGTCAACGTCCTGCCCGACATCTCGCGCGAGCTGGACGCGATGATCGACGCGCGCGCCGGTCGAGTGGCGGCCAAGGTGACGTCGGCCGCGCCGCTCGACGAGGCGCAGAAGCAGCGCCTGATGAAGACGCTCGAGTCGCTGTCCGGCAAGAAGGTGGACATGTCGGTCGAGCTGGATCCGGCGCTGCTGGGCGGCCTGGTCGCCCAGGTCGGCGACGTGGTCTACGACGGCAGCCTGCGCACCCAGCTGGAGCGGATCCGCCACGACCTGGTCGGCTGAGCCGCCGGTCGACACGAGAATTTCGAGCTCAAAGTCGAAGACGAGGAACGCAAGCACATGGATATCCGAGCCGAAGAGATCAGCGACATCATCCGTAAGCAGATCCACGACTACGAGCGCCGCGTCGAGGTGTCGGAGACGGGCACGGTCCTGACCGCGGGCGACGGGATCGCCCGCGTGTACGGCCTCGGTGGAGCCATGGCCGGCGAGCTGGTCGAGCTGCGCTCCTCCGGGGGTGACGTGGTCAGCGGGATGGTGCTGAACCTCGAGGAGGACAACGTCGGCATCGCCCTGCTCGGCCAGTTCGAGGCGATCCGCGAGGGCGATCAGGTCAAGCGGACCGGCCGCATCGTCGAGGTCACGGTCGGTGACGAGCTGCTCGGCCGCGTGGTCGACGGCATCGGCCAGCCGATCGACGGCGGCAAGCCGCTCACCGGCAAGGACCGGCGCGTGGTCGAGATCAAGGCGCCCGGCATCGTCAGCCGCAAGTCGGTGCACCAGCCGATGCAGACCGGCCTGAAGGCGATCGACTCGATGATTCCGATCGGCCGCGGCCAGCGCGAGCTCATCATCGGCGACCGCGGCACCGGCAAGACCGCGGTGGCCATCGACACCATCCTCAACCAGAAGGGCCTGAACGTCTTCTGCTTCTACGTCGCCATCGGCCAGAAGCAGTCCACGGTGGCCACCGTGGTCGACCGCCTGCGCAAGGCGGGAGCCATGGAGTACACGACGGTCATCGCGGCGACCGCGTCGGATCCGGCCCCGCTCCAGTTCATCTCGCCGTACACCGGCTGCACGATGGCCGAGTACTACCGCGACAGCGGCCGCGACGCGCTCATCGTGTACGACGACCTGTCCAAGCAGGCGGTGGCCTACCGCCAGCTGTCGCTGCTGCTGCGCCGGCCGCCGGGCCGCGAGGCGTACCCGGGCGACGTCTTCTACCTGCACAGCCGCCTGCTCGAGCGGGCCGCCAAGCTGAACGAGCAGTACGGCGGCGGCAGCCTGACCGCGCTGCCGATCATCGAGACCCAGGCCGGTGACGTGTCGGCCTACATCCCGACCAACGTCATCTCGATCACCGACGGGCAGATCTACCTCGAGTCGGACCTGTTCTACTCCGGCATCCGGCCGGCGGTGAACGTCGGCCTGTCGGTCAGCCGGGTCGGCGGCGCCGCCCAGACCAAGGCGATGAAGAAGGTGGCCGGCAAGCTCCGCCTCGAGCTGGCCCAGTACCGCGAGATGGCCGCCTTTGCCCAGTTCGGCTCCGACCTCGACAAGGTCGCCCAGGCCCAGCTGGCCCGCGGCCTGCGCATGACCGAGCTGCTGAAGCAGGGCCAGTACAGCCCGCTCGCCATGGAGGAGCAGGTCATCGTGCTGTACGCCGGCACCAACGGGTTCATCGACGACTACCCGGTGGCGGCGCTCGGCCGCTACGAGCGCGAGCTCCTGCAGTACCTGCGCACCCGCAAGAAGGGCCTGCTCGACAGCCTGCGCGCGTCGGGCGCGCTCGACGACTCGATGGACAAGGAGATCCGCGACGCGCTGACCGAGTTCGCCAAGACGTTCTCGGTCGAGGACTCCAACTAGTGCACCGCCCGGCGCATCTCAACAGGTAGGAGCAGGCGATGCCGTCCCTCAAGGCCATCCGCAACCGGATCGGATCGGTCAAGAACACGCAGAAGATCACGCGCGCCATGAAGCTGGTGGCGGCCGCGCGCCTGCGCCGGGCCCAGGAGCAGATCATCGCGGCCAGGCCGTACTCGGCCGCGCTCCAGCGGGTGGTGGCGGAGCTGGCCGAGCGGGCCGGGCGCGACGCGCACAAGCTCCTGGCCGAGCGGCCGGGCAAGCGGGCCGAGGTGCTGGTCCTGACCTCCGACCGCGGCCTGGCCGGCTCGTACAACGCCCAGGTGCTGCGGCGCAGCGAGGCGCTGCTCGGCGACGAGCTCAGCGACTGGTCCGAGGTCGGCATGCGCGTGGTCGGCCGCAAGGGCAACGAGTTCTTCAAGCGGCGCGACTACTCGATCCTCGGCCACGTGGCGGCGCCGACCAGCGCGTCGGCGCTGGAGATGTCGCGCGAGCTGGCCAACTTCCTCGTCGAGGACTTCCTCGAGGAGCGGACCGACCGCATCTACCTCATCTACAGCGAGTTCAAGAGCGCGATGACCCAGAAGCCGGTCGTGCGCCAGCTCCTGCCGATCGAGCCGCGGGTCCTGGCCGAGCCAGGCGCGGCCGGGGAGGCCGGGCAGCGCGCCGGGGACTTCCTCTACGAGCCGAACAAGGAAGAGCTGCTCGCCCACCTGCTGCCGCTCTACGTGCAGAACAGCATCTACCGGGCGGCGCTCGAGTCGATCGCGTCGGAGCTGGGCGCGCGCATGAGCGCGATGGACAGCGCCACCCGCAACGCCGGCGACATGATCGACCGGCTCACCCTCCAGTACAACCGCGCCCGCCAGGCCTCCATCACCAAGGAGCTGCTCGAGATCATCAGCGGCGCCGAGGCGCTCAAGGGCTGAACGCGACCACCGTCGAACCAGGACGAACACGAGAAACGCCATGGATATCTCCCCGAACACGCTCGGACGCATCGTGCAGGTCATCGGTCCGGTGGTGGACGTCGCCTTCGAGAGCGCCGACCTCCCCGAGATCGGGACCGCGCTCCTCATCAGCAACCCGGCCATCAACGACGACAAGGACAACCTGACCGTCGAGGTCGCCCAGCACCTCGGCGAGCACATGGTCCGCACGGTGGCGATGGACACCACCGACGGTCTGGTGCGCGGCATGAAGGTGACCAACACCGGGGAGCCGATCACCATGCCGGTCGGGCGCGGCGTGCTCGGCCGCATCCTCAACGTGGTCGGCCAGCCGGTCGACGAGAAGGGCCCGATCGTGGCGGAGCGGCGCGACCCGATCCACCGCCGGCCGCCCGCGTTCGTGGATCAGAGCACCGCGGTCGAGGCGTTCGAGACCGGCATCAAGGTCGTCGATCTGCTCGCCCCCTACCGCCGCGGCGGCAAGATCGGCCTGTTCGGCGGCGCCGGGGTGGGCAAGACCGTGCTCATCATGGAGCTCATCAACAACGTGGCCAAGAAGCACGGCGGCTTCTCGGTCTTCGCCGGGGTCGGCGAGCGCACCCGCGAGGGCAACGACCTCTGGCACGAGATGATGGACTCGAAGCTGCAGACCGGCGAGCCGGTGCTGAGCCGCGCAGCGCTGGTCTACGGCCAGATGAACGAGCCGCCCGGCGCGCGCGCGCGGGTCGGGCTGTCGGCCCTGACCGTGGCCGAGTACTTCCGCGACGTCGAGAAGCAGGACGTGCTCCTGTTCGTGGACAACATCTTCCGGTTCACCCAGGCCGGCTCCGAGGTCTCCGCGCTGCTCGGCCGCATCCCGTCGGCGGTCGGTTACCAGCCGACCCTGGCCACCGAGATGGGCATCCTGCAGGAGCGCATCACCTCGACCCGGGAGGGCTCGATCACCTCGGTGCAGGCGATCTACGTGCCGGCCGACGACCTGACCGACCCGGCCCCGGCGACTGCGTTCGCTCACCTCGACGCGACCACGGTGCTGTCGCGCGCGCTCACCGAGAAGGGCATCTACCCGGCGGTGGATCCGCTCGACTCGACCTCGACGATCCTCTCGCCGCAGGTCGTCGGCGACCATCACTACCAGGTGGCCCGCCAGATCCAGCAGGTCCTGCAGCGCTACAAGGACCTCCAGGACATCATCGCCATCCTCGGCATGGACGAGCTCAGCGAGGACGACAAGCAGGTCGTGTCGCGGGCGCGCAAGATCGAGAAGTTCCTGTCGCAGCCGTTCCACGTGGCGGAGACCTTCACCGGCACGCCCGGGGTCTACGTCGAGCTCAAGGACACCATCTCCGGGTTCGAGGAGATCCTGCAGGGCAAGCACGACGCGGTGCCCGAGCAGGCCTTCCACATGGTCGGCACCATCGACGAGGTGCTGAAGAAGGCCGAGCAGCTGGCCAAGCGGGCGGCGGCGTAGTCGTGGCCCCGGCACAGGCTCATGTGGCCGGTGAGCGCAGCGCGCCGGCCCCCGGCATGCTGCGGGTGATGGTGGTGACGCCGTTCGGCCCGGTCGCCGACAGCGAGACCGACGCGGTCACCGCGCCGGGCGAGCTCGGCGAGTTCGAGGTGCTGCCCGGCCACGTGCCGTTCCTGACCCAGCTCCACCCGGGTGTCCTGACCCTGGGCGAGAAGCAGGCGCACCAGGTCTACGCGGTGTCGATCGGGTTCCTCGAGGTCGAGGCCGACGGCGAGGTGCAGGTGCTGGTCGAGCGGGCGGTGGCGGCGGCCAACGTGGACGTCGCGGCGGCCAAGGCGGTGGTCGACGAGCTCGGTCCGGTCATCAAGGACTGGAAGGAAGCGGTCGACGCCGAGTTCAAGAACGTCAAGGCGCGGCTCGACTGGGCGCAGGCCCAGCTCGACGCGCGCGACGCGGTGCGCGCGTGACCGGCGCGCTCCGGGCGCTGCTCGCCGGGGCAGCCCTCACCCTGGCCGCGGTGGCCGGGCTGAGCGGTTGCCGGAGCGACGAGGCGCGCGCGGCGGCCGAGCCGCCGGCCGGATCGACCGCGGCCCTGTGCCGCAAGGTCGAGGCCATGGCGGTCCAGGAGGGCGGCCAGGGCTACGACACGTTCGACAAGCGCCTCAAGGACCGCTGCCTGGCCTCGATGGAGGACGCCCGGGCCCGGGCCGGCGACGCGAAGTGGAACCAGTTCGTCGCCTGCGTGAACGGCAAGCCGAGCTTCACCGCCGCGTTCCAGGGCTGCAAGCAGATCGACTAGCGTCGATTAGCCGGGCGCGGCCAGCTCGGGGACGACCGCGCTCGTGGCCGGCGCGCGGCGGGGCAGCGCGACCAGGAACATGGTCAGGAACGGCATCGGGACCAGCAGCCAGAGCGGCTGGTGGAAGACGCCGATGGCCAGCAGCAGGGTGACCACCGCGAGCAGCGCGACGCGCGCGGCCGCGTAGCGCGCGCGCCACAGCGCCGGCAAGAAGGGCAGGGCGGCGTCGGTCGGCAGGAAGACCAGAACCGCCTCGTTCCAGCGCAGCTCCGGCATGGTCGTGGCCAGGGCGACGGTCCAGAGGACCACGCCGATCAGCGCGAGCGGGATGGCGGCGGCGGCGATGGCCAGGCGCTCGCGGCGACCGGTGCGGCGCGCGGCGGCGACCGGCGCGGCAAAGGCGAGGGCCAGGACCACCCAGACCCAGCGCCCGCCCATGCCGGCATCGACCGGGAAGGCCCGGCCGCGCCGCTCGTGGAAGATCGTCGGGTGGGCGCCGAAGCGGGCCTCGACCTGGGCGCGCAGCACCTCGGGCAGGAACATGGCGTCATAGGTGGTGGGGCGCCGGTCGGTGGCGCGCCCGACCAGGAGGTCGCTGGCCAGGAGCAGGACCGCGCTGTCGGCGAAGCCGCGCCGGGTGAGCTCGCGGTAGGTCATGTCCTGGATCTCGGAGTCGGTCGCGGCCGACAGGGCGCCCCGGGTGACCTCGTCGATGAGGTCGCGCAGGCGCGACGAGCAGTTGTCGCGGTAGTGGTCGTACTGGTAGTAGCGGTTCTCCTCGCGCGCGTTGTCGAGCAAGAGGCCCTCCATCTCGAGGGCCTGCCCCGGGCTGAGCGGCAGGATCTGGCGCCACACGGTGCGGTCGGCGGCGCGGTAGCTCGCGATCATGCGCCCGCGGGTGGTGGTCGACACCCAGAACTCCGAGCGGCCGCGCAGGAAGTCCCAGACCAGCGACTGCACCGACTCGAAGTCGGTGGTCCCGTAGTTGAAGCAGATCGTGCGCCGCTTGCCGCGGTCGTGGACCAGGCACATCGCCGCGTGGCCGAACTTCTCGAACAGATCGTCGCCGGCGCCCATGGTGATGAGCTCGACGATCGGGGCGTCGGGCGCCGACGCGTCAGGCGAAGCCG
This sequence comes from Kofleriaceae bacterium, assembly GCA_035489015.1. GTDB lineage: Bacteria > Myxococcota_A > Polyangia > Haliangiales > Haliangiaceae > DATFRY01. The sequence continues at coordinate 180,574 of DATHKR010000063.1, forward strand.
CGCCGCTCGCCTCCGCGGGCGCGGTCGGCGCCGCGGACTCCGGCGGGGCCGGCTCGCCGGCCGCCGCGTTCCCGGACGGGAGCGCGAGGCCGAGCCCGACGGCCAGGAGCGCCCACCGCCGCATGCCGCCTACTTCCCGCCTCCGCCGGCGGGCGCGGTCGGTCGGGGCGCCGTCGGCCTGGCGCCGGCCGGTGCGGCCGGCTTGACTCCGGCCGGTGGCGCGGCCGGCTTGACTCCGGCCGGCGGCGGCGTCTGCGCCGGCGTCTTGCTGGCCGGCGCGGCGGCCGGCTTCACGAAGATCGACGGGTCGATCGACGAGTTGACCGAGATGCTGTCCACCGTGGTCGACATGTCGACCTGCGCGCTCTTGGTCTTGCGCTGCTGGGCGACCTCGAGCCCGCTCACCGTCTTGTAGTCGCCGAACGACTCCTCCGCGCTGACCCCCTGCTCGGTGTACGCCATCCCGACCAGGCGCTTCTTCTTCTTCTCGATGTAGAGCGTCACCGTCCGCTTGCCGTCGGGCGAGGTCAGCTGCACCGCGTGGTGCGGCGCGCCCTCGATCTCGACGTCGTCGAGCGGCACCACCCGGGCACCCTTGTCGCGGTGGCGCATCAGCACCAGGTCCTGATCGCGCCAGATCTGTGCCTTGCCCGATTCGATCTCCCCGGCCGGGATGTCGATCGTGTTGACCCCGTCGGGCCGGCTCTCCTGGGCCCAGCCCTTGTCGCCGGCCAGCACGGTCGTGATGCTCATCTTCGACCCACCCGCCTCGATCACCATGTCGAGGCGCAGCTTGTCCGGGGCCAGGAACCGCTTCTCGACCTGGATCGGCACCTGGCCGCCCGGCAGGTTGAGCATCCCCTTGCCCTTCCAGGTCAGGCTCTTCAACCGCGACAGCCTGCCCGCGCCGCCCTTGGTCGCCAGCGCGGCATCGACCAGCGCGCGCGCCTCCTTCTCCTTCTTCGGATCGATCGCGCCGAGCGGGCCCGGCTTCTGCGCGCCCGGCCCGCTGCTGGCGACCGAGGCGTCGCCGGTGACCTTGTCGTAGCGCAGCCCGGCCTCGAGCAGCTGCGGTTCCAGCTCCTGGGCGCTGCCGACCAGGACCACGACCAGGTCCTTGCCGTCGAGCCGCCGGGCCGCGCTCGCCCGCGCGGTCGCCGCCGTCACCTCGCCGATCGCCGCCCCGTAGTTGCGCACGTAGCTGTCATCGAGGCCGTGCAGCTGGGCGGCCAGGATCGCGCTCGCGATCTCCTGGGTCGAGGTCAGCCGCGCGGCGTAGCTGCCGGCCAGCTCGCTGACCGCGGCGCGCACCTCGTCCTCGCGCGGGCCCTCGGCCGCCATCTTGGCCATCTGATCCATGAACAGGCGCATGACCGCGACCGCCTGGCCGCTGGGCGCCACCCCGGCCGCCACGAACGCGCCCTTCTCGATGTTGCGGTCGAAGCTGGTCGTCGCCGCGGCCTGTCCCGGATAGGTCCGCTGGATCAGCCGGCCCAGCCGCGATCGATCGCCTTGCCCGCCCAGGATCTCGTTGACCACCATCGCGGCGAAGAAGTCGGGATCGCGGTGGGCCAGGCCGACCCGCCCGACCCGGATCTGCGCCTGGCGCGCGCCAGGCACGTCGACCAGGCGGATGTGGATACCCTTGAGCGCCGGCTCGGCCGTCGCCGCGGGCGCCGCGGCCGGCGCCGGACCGCGCCAGCTGCCCAGCGCGGCCTCGAGCGCCGACTTGAGCGCGGCCGGCTTGCGCCCGCTCACCACCAGCAGCACCGCGTTCTTCGGCGTCATGTTGGCGCGCTGCCACGCGACCAGATCGGATCGCTGGATGGCTGCAACCGTCGCCTCCGACAGCGGCCTGCCCCGCACGTGCTCGTCGCCCCACAGCGCGTTCTGGAACTGGGCGTTGGCCAGCTGGGCCGGGTCCATCCGGTTCTGCCGCGCCGCCGCCATCAGCTGCTCGCGCACCTCGCCCATGGCCGCCGACGGAAAGCTGGGCGCTGCCGCCATGTCGCCGATCGCCTTCAGGCACGCCGACTGGCCGGTGGCCGGCGCCTGGCAGGTGACCAGCATCGCCTCGAAGCTCGCGTTGCTGGTCAGCTGCGCGCCGGCCTGCTCCATGGTCGCCGTGATCTGCGCGCCGCTCCGCCCGCGCGCGCCCTTGGGCAGCATCGAGGCCACGAAGCTCGACAGCCCGATCTTCTCGCGCGGCTCGCCCTGCCGGCCCGACTTCACCGCCAGCTGGGCGGTGAAGGTCGGCGCGGTGTGGCTCTCCACCGCGATCACCTGGAGCCCGTTGCCGAGGGTGAACCGCTCCACCGGCGGCAGCGTGATCGGCTTGGCCGCGACCGGCGCGGGCGCGTGGATGAGGTCGCGCCCGGCCCAGGCGTCGTCGCCGCTGCCGGGGACCCGCGGCGAGGCGGTGTGCTCGCTGCCCTCGCCGGGCAGGCGCGGCACCACCTCCTGATGCCCACCGCACCCGCCCAGCGCCAGCGTCGCCGCCAGCCCCACGCCCCACCGCCGCTCGCGGCGTCTCCTCTTGCTCTCGTCCTTCACGGGGCACCTCCGGCCGGCTTCGCGCTGCTCGGGTCCGCCACCACCAGCACCTGCCGGGTGTGGGCCAGGTACTTCGCGGTCGCGCGCCGCACGTCGGCGACCCCGAGCTTGTCGAGCGCGGTCAGGTCGGCCAGAAATCCAGCCGGCTTGCCGGTCAGACCCCACGACACCCCGATCTGGTTGGCCAGCCCGGTCGCGCCCTCCATCCCCAGCCAGGCCGCGCCGAGGATCTGGCCCTTGGCCCGGCGCAGCTCCGCCGCGGTCGGCCCACCCTTGGCCAGCCGATCGATCTCACCGACCAGCGCCTTCTCGACGCCAGCCGCGCCGGTCGCGAAGCGCGCGAACGCGACCAGCACGCCGCCATCGCGCCGGACCAGCACCTGCCCGCCGATCTCGTCGGCCATCTTGGAGGCCACCAGCCGCCGGTGCAGGCGCGACGACGTCCCGCCGGTCAGCACGACGCCGGCGACCTGGAGCGCGAGCACGTCGTTGTCGCTGGCCCTGGGCAGACGATAGCCGGCCATCACCAGGCCGCCCGCGTCACCAGGAAGCGCTTGCCGATCCGGCCCGGTCGGCTCGGTCACCGTCACGCTGTCCCCCGGGTGGGGCGGACGCGTAGCCGCGGGCAGCGGCCCGAACCAGCGCTCGACCGCCTTCTGCGCCGCGTCGGCGCCGACCCCGCCGACGACCACCACGAGCGCGTTGCTCGGCACGTAGTAAGCGTCGTAGAGCGCCTTGACCTCGGGCGCGCCGAGCCGCTGGAGGTCGCTCGCCACCCCGAGCGGCGCCCACGCGTACGGGTGGCCGGCGAAGACCAGCGACAGGAGCCGCTGGTACGCCCGGTAGACCGGGCTCGACTCCTGCCGCCGCACCTCGTCGACCATCACCGGCCGGATTCCATCGACCGTCTCGCCGCGGATGAGGAGGCTGCGCATCCGCTCGGCCTCGAGCTGGAGCGCGAGATCGAGATCTTCGACCGGGACCGTCTGGTGGAACGCGGTCACGTCCTCGGTGGCCAGCGCGCTCGTCTCGCCGCCGACCTGCTCGATGTAGCGGCGGTGATCCTCCGGCCGGAGCCGCTCGGAGCCCAGGAACATCAGGCGCTCGAACGCGCGGGCGGCGCCGTGCTGACCTTTCGGCTCGTCGGCCGAGCCGAACCGGTACCACACCTGCACCGTCACCATCGGCAGGCCTTCCCGCTCCACGTGGGCGACGGTCAGGCCGTTCTTCAGCTTCCACTCGCGGATCGACGGGAGCGCCCTGGCGGCGTCACCGCTCGGCGCGGTCGGAGCCTGCGCGAGCGCATTGCCCGCGCCGACACCGACCATCACCCATCCGATCGCGAGCGCAGCTACCCGCAGGGCTCGTGCGCTCATCGGCGCAACGGTATCGCGGATCGCTGTCCGGTCAACTCGCGCGCGCGGCAGTAAACGCTTTCAGGCCGCGGCCGAAGAGGACTTCTCGCGCGACCTGTAGAAGAACGTGATGGTGAGGCAGTGGAACTCGGAGTCGGAGGACTGAGTCACGATCTTGTCCACGATCTCCATGTTGGGATTGCCGCGCAGCCACTCGGTGATCGCTTCGCCGAGCCCCTCGCGCTCCTTGGCCTTGGTTGCCGAGAAGACCTTGACCCCCGTGACGTGTGCCACTCTCACCCTCCTTGGAAGCTGCAGTCCTGAGACTGCCGAGATCCCGGCCAACGGAACTGGCCAGGCACGATACGCGCGGCCGGTATTCTAGTCAAGAGGTGCATTTTACAGCCACATTGAACTGACTTCTAGAGCAGGCACTTGATCCGAGGCGAGGCTTCGTGTAGCCATGAGGTCCCCATGGAACCGCTCTTCGGAAAGCCGGTCGAGGTCGAAGTACGCGACAGCCTCGAGAAGGCGATGAAAATCCTCAAGCAGAAGATGTCGAAGGAAGGCATCCTGCAGGAGCTCAAGCGCAGGCGCTTTTACGAGAAGCCCAGCGTGCGGCGCAAGCGAAAGATGCGGGAGGCCCGCAAGCGGCTTCGCCGCGAGCTGAAGCGCCGGGCGTCGCGCTAGCCCGACGGGCGGACGTGCCCTGACCGACTGGTTCGAGATCTCGATCCCGCTGGTCGTTCCTGGCGGGGGGAAGTCGCACGAAGACAGCGCCGTGGAGGAAGCCGCGGCGCTCATCGCGGCGATGGTTCCCGATGCGGCCTCCGGGCTCGAAGTGAGGGCCGGAGAGGTCGTCTTCTGGGTGCCGCGCGAGCGCGGCGAAGCGGCGACCGAGTCGACCCGCCAGGTGGTCGCCACGCTTGTCGCGGCCGGCCAGCCGCTCGACGCCGACGGGGTCACCGCTCGCGCCGCCGTGCCCGAGCCGGAGTGGCGCGACGCGTGGAAGCGGTACTTCCGCACCGTGCGGCTGACCCGCCAGATCGTCGTGGTCCCCAGCTGGGACGTGCACGATCCGGCACCCGACGATCGAGTCGTTCACCTCGATCCCGGGATGGCTTTCGGCACCGGCGCGCACGAGTCGACCCGGCTCATCCTGGGGATGGCGCAGGAGCTGGCCGATCGCGGGGCAAGGCCGGCCCGCGTGCTCGACCTCGGCACCGGCTCGGGCATCCTGGCGCTGGCGGTCGCGGCGCTGTGGCCCGAGGCGTCGGTGCTCGCGCTGGACAACGATCCGCTCGCGATCGAGGCCGCACGCGAGAACATCGCCGCCAATCGCGCCGAGGCGGCGATTCGCGCCGAGGTGGCGGCGGCGCCGCCCGGCTCGGCCGGGGCCGGCCGGTTCGACCTGGTCATGGCCAACATCCAGGCCGACGTCCTCACCGGACTGGCCGACTCGCTGGCGCCGGCGGTCGCGCCGGGCGGATGGCTGGCGCTGAGCGGCCTCCTCGCCGAGCAGGCGGCCCCGGTGGCGGAGGTCTACCGGGCGCAGGGGCTCGAGCTGGTCGAGATTCGCCCGGGCGAGGGCGACCCGGCGTGGAGCGCGGTGCTCCTCCGATGCTCCGCCTCCTAGTCGCTCCACCGGAGCTGGTCGCAGGCGAGCGCGCCGTCCGTGGCGAGGACTACCACTATCTCTTCCACGTGCGCCGGCTGCGCCCGGGCGACCGGCTGGTCCTGTTCGACGGCGAGGGCTGCGAGGCCGAGGCGCGAGTCGGGGCGATCGGCGCGCGCTCGGCGACGCTCGAGGTCGGCGCCCGCACGCTGGTGGCCAGCGGGCGGACCGAGCCGCGGCTGACCGTGATCCTCTCGCTCATCAAGGGCGAGCGCATGGATCACTGTCTGACCAAGCTGGTCGAGCTGGGCGCCGGGCGCATCGTGCCGCTGGTGGCGGAGCGGTCGGTCGTGCGGCTCGAGGGCGAGCGGGCCGAGCGGCGGCGCGAGCGGTTCCGGGCCCAGGTGCGCGCCGCGGTCCAGCAGTGCCGCGCGGTGCAGGTCCCACTGGTCGATTCCATCTGCAGCCTGGACCAGGCACTCGCGCTGACCGCGGGCGCCGAGCTCAAGCTGGTCTTCTGGGAGGGAGCGAAGGCGGTTCCGGTCCGGTCCGTCCTGCCGGAGAGGCCACCCGCCGGGGTGGTGATGCTGGTCGGACCGGAGGGCGGGCTGTCGGCAGACGAGGTGGACGCCGCGATTGCGGCCGGGTTCCTGGCAGTCGGGCTCGGGCCGCGCATCTTGCGCGCCGACACGGCCGCCATCGCGGGTGCGGCGATCCTGGCCTACGCCCTCGGTGATATTTGATTCTTGCCGGGTCCGCGCTGTAAAACGGTCCCCGAGGCATGTCCATGCGACAACCTGTGTTCCTCGGCGGCGGCGAGGGCGGCGGGAGCGCGGCGCCGGGCGGTCGCGTCGAGGGCGACCCCGGTCTGCGCGACGAGGGCAGTCGATCCGGTCGGCCGGAGCCAGGCCCGCCGGTCGGACGGCCGGGGGCGGGGACGCTCGGCCCGCTGCCGCGTGATCCGATCGCGCGCGGCGGCCGCTCCGCGGCTCCGACGTTCTACGTGGCCGGGTTCTGGCGGCGGGTCGCCGCCGGCATCATCGACCTGGCGGTGCTGGCGCCGGTCATGCTGCTGCTCACCTGGCTGGCCGCGGTCGTCACCGGCATCCACCTGCCACCCGCCAATCACCGCGGGCTGGATTTCTGGCTGGACATGATCCTGGCCCGAGAGCCGGCCCTGGTCGGCGGGATCGGGCTGGCGATGGCGATCGCCATCATCTACCTGTTCCTGTTCCAGGCGACCACCGGGCGGACCCCCGGGATGCGCGTCCTGCGGGTGGAGGTGATCGATCTTTTCGGCGAGTCGCCATCGATCCTGCGCACGGCGGCGCGCACGGCCGGCTACCTGGCCAGCGCGGCCACGCTCGGGCTCGGTTTCCTCTGGGTCGGGTTTGACAGCGAGAAGCGCGCGCTGCATGACTGGCTCGCCGGCACGTACGTGGTCCGCACGGACGGCGCCGGCAGAAGCAGGGCATGAGATGACGTCCCGCCTCAGCTCGCTCCTGGTCCGCGATGGCGTGGTCGCGGTGCGCCGCATGGAAAAGGCGTTCCAGCGCCAGGTCCTGTTCGGCGGCGGCCTCGACACGATCCTGCTCGAGATGAACGAGCTCAACGAGCAGCGGCTGCTGCAGTTCCTGTCGCTCGCGACCGGGCTGCCGCCGGCCACGGCGCGCGAGCTCGACGGGGCGGACCCGCGGGCGGCGGCGCGCTGCTCGCGCGACCTGGCCGAGCGCTTCGCGGTGGTCCCGCTCTGGTTCGACGGCGACGCGCTGCGGGTCTTGACCCGCGACCCGGTCGATCTCGGCGTGCTCGAGGACCTGGCCAGCGAGCTCGGCGCGGCGATCCAGCCGTTCGTGGCCCCCGAGTTCCGCTACGAGCTGGCCTTCGACCGCGTGTTCGGGCGGCGGAGCGAGGAGCGGTTCACGCGGCTGGCCGACGCGTCGCGGCTGTCGGCGATCCCGCCGGTCGGGCGCTCGCCGTCGGTGGTGGTCGAGGCGGGCGGGGTGACCCAGCAGAACGCCGGGTCCAGGTCGAGGCCGATGGCGGTGCCGACCGCGGCGGCGATCGCGGCGGCCGAGGCCGAGCTCGATGGGGCCGGCGCGGGGGCGGCGATCGCGGCGGCCGCGCCATCGGCGAGCGCGGTGGCGGAAGCGGCCGGCATGGCCGAGACCGCGCCGATCGATGGAACCGGGGCGCCGCTGTTCGGACGCCGGACCATCGAGATGACCTCCGAGGCCGTGCGTCACCGGCGCGAGGAAGTGGACCGCCAGGCGGCGACCGCCTACCGCCGTCACACCACCTCGCCGCAGGAATCGCAGGCCGAGCCGGCGGTCCTGCGCGCGGAGGCCGCGCCGGAGCCGGCGCCGGAGCCGGCGGGTGCGAACGAGGCCACCGGGCCGGCGGCGATCGAGGCCGACATGGATGCGGCGCCCACGGCCGAGAGCTTCGCCGCCGAGACCGCGCCTTACCGGACCGACCCGGCTGACCCGGCCGACCCGGCCGAGGGCGCCCCGGAGTCGCTGGACGCGGACGCCGCGCCGGTGGTCGTCATCGAGTACGAGACGTCCGAGGCCAGTGAGCTGGCGGTGACCAGCCCGCTGCCGCGCCCTATCGACGATCGCCCGGGCGGCATCGTCAGCGGGGAGATCGGTCCGGCCGAGGCGAGCGGGCCGCCGGTCATCGACGCGCCGGCCGCGCCGACCGGTCCGCTGGTGGTCGGTGACTCGGCCGCGACGGTGCAGCCGTTCCGCCGGGTCAGCGGGTTCGATCCGTCGCCGCTGTCGGTCGCCGATGCGCGCGAGCTCCTCGTCCAGGCCGAGCACCGCGATCGCGTGTTCGAGCTGCTGCTGCGCGCGGTGCGCGCGCGCACCTGGTACGTGGCGCTCCTGACCGTGCAGGGCGGGGCGGCGATCGGTCGGGTGGCGATCGCCGGCGACGAGGTCGACCACACCAGCATCACGCAGGTGCTCATCCCGCTGGACGCGCCGTCGGCGTTTCGCCAGACCGTGAACACCTCGTCGCCGTACATCGGCCCGGTCGCGACCGGTGACGCCGACATCGACGGGATGATCCGCCGCATGGGCGGTGTGGTCCCGCCCAGCGCGCTGCTCATCCCGCTCATCCTGCGCAACCGGGTGGTCGCGCTGGTCATCGGCCACCGCGGCGGCGACATGCTCCGGGTCACCGAGCTGTCGGAGCTGTTGCCGCTGGCGGCCGCCGCGACCGACGCGCTCGGCCGCATCATCCGGCGCGGCAAGAAGAGCCGCCAGATGACCGCGGTCGCCCCCGGGATCAGCGTCCCGGATGCGGTCGACGACAACGCGCCGACCACCCGCATGGCGGCCGTGACGGTCGACGAGGCGGACGAGCCCGACGCGCCCAGCGCGCCCGACCCGATCGACGCGCCGGGCGTGGCGTTGGCGGGCGCGCCGGCTCCGGCCGGTCCGCCGCTGTCGCCGCTCGTGCAGCAGCTGTTCGACCCGGACCAGCGGATCCGCGATCTGGCCATCGAGCGGCTGTCGACCTCGTCGCGGGCCCAGCTCGGCGAGGCGCTCGAGGCGGTGCGCCGCGTGCTCGACGATCGCGACGCCGCCAGGGTCGAGTCGGCCGCGGAGGCGCTGGCCGCGTTCGGCGACGTGCGCGCCATCCCGCCGCTGCTCGACGCCCACGCGCGCGGCGGCGAGGCGGCACGGGTCGCCGGGCGCGCGCTGGTGTCGCTGACCAAGCAGGACTTCGGCGACAGCAACCGCAAGTGGCGCCAGTGGTGGGACAAGAACCGGCGCAAGAACCGGATCGAGTGGCTGCTCGAGGGTCTCGGTCACAAGGAGACCGAGATCCGCCGCTCGGCGGTGGACGACCTGCGCAAGGCCACCGGTGAGTTCTTCGGCTATCACCCGGACCTGCCGCGCCGCGAGCGCGAGCAGGCCCGCCAGCGCTGGATGGTGTGGTGGCAGGAGACCGGCCGGCTGCGCTTTCTCCCCGACGCCGAGCCGGACCGCGCCCAGGCCCCCGGGGCCACGCCTCCGCAGCGATCCTGATCCCGGCGGTCAGTCGATGTGGCGGAGGACCGCGTCGCGCGCGGCTCCGTAGTCGCACGCGATCTCGACCGGACGGTTGGCGTGAGCCGGGTGCGGCACGCCGGGCAGAGCGCCCTCGTGATAGCGAGTCTTGAAGTCGGTGAACTTGAGGCCGTTGGCGGTCGAGATGACCACGACCCGGTCGCCGCGGCGGACCAGCTTGCGCGCGACCAGCTTCTCGAGCGCGGCCAGCGCCACGCCGGTGTGGGGGCACGAGAACATGCCGGACAGGTCAGCGCGCGCCGCGGCGTCGGCCAGCTCCTCCTCGCTGGCCTGCTCGACCACCCCATCGCAGGCGCGGATCGCGCGGATCGCGCGGTCGCGGCTGACCGGGTTTCCGATCTGGATGGCCGAGGCGATGGTCGGACGCGCCGTCACCGGCTCGAACTCGCGGAAGTCGCGCAGGTAGCTCAGGTAGAGCGGGTTGGCCCGCTCGGCCTGGGCCACGCACACGCGCGGCAGCCGCGCGACCAGGCCCAGATCCTTCATCAGCGCGAAGCCGGCCACCAGCGCCGAGACGTTGCCGAGGTTCCCGCCCGGGATGACGATCCAGTCGGGCACCTGCCAGTCGAACTGCTGGACGATCTCGATCCCGACGGTCTTCTGGCCCTCGAGGCGCAGCGAGTTCATCGAGTTGGCCAGGTAGACCCCGTCTCGCTCGGCCAGCTCGGCGACCAGGCGCATGCAGCCGTCGAAGTCGCTGTCCACCGACAGGACCAGGGCGCCGTTGGCGAGCGGCTGGACCAGCTGCGCGGTGGAGACCTTGCCGCGCGGCAGCAGCACGACCGCGCGCAGCCCGGCCGCCGCGGCGTAGGCGGCCAGCGCCGCCGAGGTGTCGCCGGTCGACGCGCAGGCGATGGCCGGGATGCGCGCGCCGCCGGCCACCATCTGCACGACCGACGAGACCAGCACGGTCATGCCGAGGTCCTTGAACGACCCGGTGTGCGAGTTGCCGCACTGCTTGACCCAGAGATCGTCGAGCCCGATGGTGCGGCCGTAGCGCTCGGCCCAGAGCAGGTTGGTGCCGCCCTCGAGCATCGAGACCACGTTGCGGTCGTCGACGTGGGGCGCCACCCACTCCTTCTTGCCCCACACCCCGGAGCCGTACGGCCACTGCGTGCGCATGAAGCGGTCGTCGAACAGCTTCATCCAGGCGCTGGCCGAGCGCACCTGCAGGCGCGACAGGTCGTGCACCACCTCGAGCAGGTCGCCGCAGCGCGGGCAGCGGTAGAGGACCTGGTCCAGCGAGTGCTCTCCCTCGCACCCGGCGATGCAGCGGAAGACCGCCCGGTAGCTCATCTCATCGGTCCGGCTTGTCCGGCTTGTCCGACTTGATCGGCCGGGCCTTGAGCACGACCTTGTCGCCGCGCACGACCACGTGGAACTCGACCCCGCGCGCGCCGTGCTCGGTCATGATCGCGGCGGCCTGCTTGCCGAGCGACGAGACCAGCTTCTCGTAGGTGACGTCGTCGTTCTTCTCGCCGACCAGCTGGCGCGCCTTGAGGTAGCGGCTGTACAGGTCGCGGCACTGCCTGTCGTCCATGCCGGGAGGCAGCGGCGGAGCGGGCCGCGCGGGCGCCGTCGTCCGGCCGACCGACGGAAGCGGCGCCCTGCCGGACGGGACCGGTGGCGGCGCCTTGCCGGACGGGACCGGCGGCGGCGTCCGGGCCGAGATCGGCGGCGCAGTCCGGGCCGTCGGTAGGGCCGTCGTGGGCGCGGGCGGCAGGGGGCTCACTGGCGTCACGATCCGGGTGGCCACCGGCGGAACCCTGGCGCCGGGCTGCGGAAACTGCGGTGGCCCCTCGGTGTCCTCGCGCGGCGGCGCGGTGCCGGCGCGGCTCATGCCCGGCGGCGGCGGGACGCGAAAGCCGCCCGGGCCGGACAGGGACCGGCCTCGCGGCGCGATCCGGGGGATGGCGACCGAGATGCCCCTGGGCGAAGCGGCTGCCACGCCAGCGGGAAGCGGACCGGACGGCGGTGCGCTGCCCGTCGCCGGCGGTTGATCCGCGTCGTCGGCGGGTGCCTGGCCGGCGGGCGCCTCACCCGACGCCGCCGCCTCGCCGGCAACGTGCTCGCCATCCGCCAGCGCGGTCATCGCGCTGAACAGTCCGTCGATGTCGAGGTCGCCGTCGCCGAAGAGGTGGTGCACCTCTTCCTCGCTGATGACGTGGTCGAGCCGCTTCGGCGTCGCGGGTGGCTCGGCCGGTGGCGGGCCCGCCTGGGCCGGCTCGGCCGGCACGTCCTTCTGTCCCTCGCTCGCCAGGTTCGCCATCCGCGCGCGGTCGCGACGGATCCGGTCCTGCACCAGCTTGGGCAGCTTGACCAGCAGCTCCTCGGGCAGGTCCTCGCCCCTCTGGTCGGCCTTGCGCTTCACCCGCGCCAGATCGCGGATGTACTTGCCCTGCTCGATCTCGCGCAGGGTTCGCTTCCAGTACGTGTTGTACGAGCCGAACTTCTGCGACAGCGTGGTGAACCGGAACCGCAGCCCGGTGTTGCGGATCTGCTGCTGGGTCAGCTCGCGAACCTTGCGCTCGATGTCGCGATGGAGCTGCATCGGCGCGACCTTCTGGATGCCCATGAAGTACTGCTCGTAGAGCATCTTGGCGCGGTCGAGCAGCTTCTCGAGGCCATCGAGGAGCTCTTCCAGATCCTCCGCCTTGATCTGCTTCTTGACTTCCGAGCCGAGCGCCACGGTCCCCTTCCCCCCAGCGTACCAGACATGGTAGGAGGCGCTACAGTATGGAGTGGACCGGTCGGTACGGGCGGACTCAGGTGCTCGCCCTCGACACTTCGACCCATGTGGCCAGCGTGGCCATCCTGGGGCCCTCCTGCGACCTCCTGGAGGAGGGAAGCTCGGCCGCGCGCAGCGACGACCTCATCCCGCTAGTCGACCGCGTCCTGGCCCGGGCTGGCGTGGCGCTGGGCGAGCTTGCCGCCATCGCGGTGGGGGCAGGCCCGGGGTCCTTCACCGGCCTGCGCATCGGCATGGCCACCGCCAAGGGGCTCTGCTTCGCCGCCGGCCTGCCGCTCTGGTCGGTCTCGTCGCTCGCCGCGCTCGCGCTCGACGCCGCCGATATCGAGCCGGCAGTCGACGACGCCCTGATCGTGCCGGTGTTCGACGCTCGCCGCGGCGAGGTCGGCGCCGGCTTCTACCGCGTCGCTGACGGTCGCGCCGAGTCGCTCGGCGACGAGCGCATCGCCGAGCCCGCGCCGCTCGCGGAGATCGTCGCCGACCTGCTCCGCCGCCACCGCCTGTCCCGCGCGCTCCTCATCGGTGACGCGCTCGCCTCGCACGGCGCGGCGCTCGCCGCGGTCGGGCAGCCGCTGTCGCAGGCGCGCACCACACCGTCGGCGCGCTCGGTCGCGCGCCTGGCCCTCGACGGCCCGCGCGAGGACGCGCTGCGATCGGGAACTCCCGTGTACATCCGGCCGAGCGCCGCCGAGGTTGCCTTCCCGGACGGCAACCCGGGCACTGCTCCGGTCGTCGCGCGGCCCGAGAAAAAGTAGGCGAGCCAACCTTTCGCCAGCTGCGTCGCGCTCGCCGACTTCCCCACCTCTCGCGCGCCGGGCTTTACCGGATTCATCGTTGTCGGGTCCGGACGAACACGCTATCGTCGGTTGGTGGTCCTCGACGCGATCGCAGCGCGGCTCGAGAGCAAGTGCGGCGGTCGTTCCCCCAAAGCTCGGAGGTTGCGGTGGAGCGAATGGAGCTTGGTGCGTCCAACGAAGATCTTCTGGGCCGGCTGACCGCGGAACATCGCGCCATCAAGGAGCGAATCCGCCAGCTGGACCGCCACATATCCCTCACCTCCTCGGAACAAGTCGAATACGCCCAGCTGAAGAAGATGAAGCTGGCCACCAAGGACCGCATCCGCGCGCTGGAGACCTAGGGTCTCGCGCCGCTGGGTGCCTCTCGCGCCCGAGCGGTTAAGCTCTCCGGCGTGACCGAGTTCCAGCTCACGCCGGAGCAGATCGAGCGCCTCCGTCAGACCGGCATCCGGCTGGACCGCGAGGGGCGCTTCTGGCACGAAGGCGCGGTCGTCGCGCACCGCGGCTTCCAGCTGGCGCTCCTGCGCTGGCTGGACCGACTCGACGATGGGCGCGCGATCCTCCGCCTCGACGAGAAGCGCTACGCCTACGTCGATGTCGACGACGCCGACCTGCTCGCGCGGTCGGCGCGCTGGGACGGCGACCGCGCCATCCTGCGCCTGAACGACGAGAGCGAGGAGGAGCTCGCCTACGCCACCCTCGCGGTCGGCGCCGGCGACGCGCTCTACTGCAGGGCGCGCGGCGGGCGGCTCACCGCGCGGATCACCACGCCGGCGTACCAGGTCCTGGCCGAGCGGATCGAGGAGACCGCGGACGGCTTCGCGCTGCGGGCCGCCGGCGCCCTCCATCCGATCAAGCAAGCGGCAGCGTGAGCACGAAGCGGGCGCCGCCGCCGGGCGCCCCGGCGGTGTCGGCGACCAGGTTGCCGCCGTGGTCGAGCGCGATCTTCTTGGCGATGGCCAGCCCGAGCCCGGTGCCGCTCTCCTTGCTGGTCACGTACGGCTCGAAGATGCGCTCGCGGTCGGCCTCGGGCACGCCGCGCCCCTCGTCGTCGATCGTCACCCGCGCGCGGGTCGCATCGGCCGACCATCGCATCTCCACGCGGCCGCTCTTGCCCGCCGCCTGGCCGGCGTGGACGCCGTTCTCGATCAGGTTGGCGAGCAGCCGGCGGAGCAGCAGCCGGTCGCCCGACACGGTGACGCCGTCGGTGGGCGCGGCCAGCTCGAGGTGGCCGGCGAACATGGGATCCTTGCCGAGGTCGTCGGCCAGCTGGGCCAGCGCGAGCGGGCGCGGCTCGACCGGCGGCAGCCGGCCCAGCGCGCTGAACGCATCGACCAGCCGGCGCAGCCCGTGGATCTCCTCGCCGACGATCTCGGCCACGTCGGCCAGCATCTTGCGGTGGCGGGCGTCGTCACCGGCGTAGCTCGACACCAGCTCCTGCACGGCCAGCTGGATCGGGGTCAGCGGGTTCTTGATCTCGTGGGCCAGCCGGCGGGCCACGTCCTGCCAGGCGCCGATGCGCTGGAGGTAGAGGATCTGCTGCCGGTCCTTCTTGAGATCCTCGACCATCCGGTTGAAGGCGCGGGCCAGCTCGCCCAGCTCGTCGCGGCCCTGCAGCGCCACGCGCGCCTCGAGGTCGCCGCCGGCCACCCGCCGGGTCCCCGACAGCAGCACCGCGATGCGGCCGGTCAGCCGCCGCGACAGGAGGATGCCGGTCGCGGTGACCAGCACGACCACGCCGCCGACCAGGAGCAGGAAGCCGAACCGGTACGACCGCGGCAGCGAGCTGCGCACCTGGTCGATGCGCTGGCTGTCGTCGAGCACGCGGCCGATCTGGCGGTGCTGCTCGAGCAGCTCCACGTCGGCGGCAAAGGCGAGCTCGAGCGCGGCGCCGCCGGTGAGCGGCAGGCTGACCGCGAACTCGCGGAACTTGCGCGGCCCACCCGGGCCCGGCGCGGCGCGCTTCTCCTCTGCCACCATCGCGCCGCCCGGACGGCGCAGCGCCACCCGCAGGAGATCCGGCTCCCGGTCCAGGAGCCGGCGCGCCGCCGGCGAGAAGCCCGCGCTGGCCGCGCCGGCGAGCGCCTCCTCGACGGCCCGGCTCTCGGCCAGCTGATCCGCCATGTGGCGGTACATCCGCTTCTTGCTGTCGATCAGCTGGAGGTAGACGCCTTGCGCCTCGGCGAGCGGATCGCGCAGCCCCTCGGCCTCGTGGGACGCGAAGTTCTGCGCGACCTCGGCGATCTGGTCGACCAGGAGCGCCGAGACCAGGAGCGGGGTCAGCGCGATGACGAGCAGGACCGCCACCACCTTCACCTGCAGGCCGATCCGCCGGCCGCCGCTCTCGTCGCTCGACGGCGTCATCGCGGGGCCCGGTAGAACGGCTGCGAGCGGATCCGCAGGGTCCGGTCGGCCTGCTCCAGCTTCGGGTTGACGAACACCGACACGAACGATCCGAAGAAGGACGAGCTGGAGTCGAGCGAGGTCTCGCCCGCCGGGCGGCTCAGCCAGCGGCGCATCTCGGCCAGGAGCTCCTCGGACACCGGGTTGAGCTCGACGACCATGGCGACGAAATGATGCGGCCCGATCGGGATGTCGTCGAGCGACGCGATCGGCATCTGGTCGAGCTCGCTCAGCGCGCGCACCGCCTCGGCCCGGCTCCGGGTCCTCACCTGCTTCTGGCCCAGCGGACCGCGCGATCGGACCACGTAGACCTCATCCCATAGATCATAGACCACCTCGAGCTGGACCAGGACGAACGACACCGGCGCGTCGGCGCGCGCCTTTCGGTACAGGTAGAGCCGCACGACCACCGTGGTCGGGAAGCCGCTCGAGATCTTCTCGAACGCCTCGCGGTCGAAGATCTCGGTGAACGACGTGGTCAGCGCGAGGTTGCGGCCCCGCTCGGCGAAGCCCATGCGCTTGATGACGATGTCGTTGCCGGCGCCCTGGGCGGCGGCCGGGCGCGGCGCGAGCGCGGCCAGCCCGAGCAGCCAGAGCGCGGCGGCGCACGCGGTCGCGCCCCATCGCATCTACAACGGAACCCGGCCCAGCGCGTTGGCCAGGCTCAGCTCGAAGATGCCGATCTCCGTGTCGAGGCGGAGGCCGGCGTCGAGCAGGAGGTCGACCGGGAAGCTCGGCGTGTCGACGCCGAGGTCGCGCGTGGTGGTGAGCGACCACAGGCCGGCGCCGACGAACAGATCGCCGCCGTAGACCCCGCGCTTGCTGCGGAACAGGCGGTACGCGTACTGCCCTTCGACCAGCCCGGCCAGCTCACCGTAGGTGATCTCGTCGGAGCCGGTGCCGAGCAGGTCGAACGGCGGGGTGGTCGACACCACCAGGCCGAGCGCGCGCGGCGACACCATCCGGTTGATGTCGCCGACGTGGAGGTGCTCGAACAGCGGGGCGTCCCCCACCACCGCCCCGCCGGTCATGTGGAGCGACACGACGTGGCCGGGGCCGACCGTCCACCAGCGCTCGTGGCGGACCAGCAGGGTGGCGAAGTCGTAGCTCGAGCCGATCGGGCTGGCCCCGCCCTCGGCCAGGACCAGCGTGTGGTCGCCGGCGAACGGTAGGATCGGATCCGGACGGGTGTCGCGCTCGAACAGCATCCCGACGGTGGCGACCCGGCTGTCGCCGTCGTCGAGCAGGAGGTCGATCGGCACCGACCGCCCGTCCGACAGCGTGCGGGTTGGCGCCTCCGGCAGATCGGCGTACACGCGCTCGAAGCGGGCCAGCGCGGTCAGGCGCGACAGCGGGGCGAGGTTGAGGGTCAGCCCGGCGCGACCGCCCGCCCGGCGATAGTCGAAGGCGGCGAAGTTGGCGGCGGCGCCGTCGTCGGTGAGACCGGCCACGCGGTAGGGCTCGCTGGCATCGGCGTAGTAGCCGGACACGTGCGCGCCGAGCGCGGACCCGAACAGCGTCGAGTCCTCGATCCGCAGCTGGTAGGCGTGCTGGTCGCCGGCCCCGGCTGCCTCGCCCTTGCCGGCCACCACGAAGGCTCCGCCCACGCCGACGCCGGTGCCGAAGAAGTTGCGCTCGGTCAGATCCAGCCCGGCCCACCACGGCGTGACCAGCGTGTTGCCGAAGAAGAGCCGGTTGAGGACGACGGTGCCGCGCTCCACCACCCGCACGGTCAGGATGACGTGGCCGCGGGTGCTGCCCTTGCGCATGCGCAGGTCGACGTCGCGGAAGTAGCCGAGCGCCAGCACCTTGAAGCGAGCGGCGCGCAGCCGGTCATCGCCGGCCCGCAGGGTCTGGCCGGGCCGCACCGGCAGGGCGCGCCGGATGTGCTGCTCGGCGGTCCAGGTGTTGCCGACCACCTCGATCGCCTCGATCACGATGAGCGGGCCGAACGGGTCTCGCGGCAGCTCGCCGACCGGCACCTCGCCGGCCGGCTGCGCCGCGGCGGTCCCGGCGCCGCCGACCAGGTGGAGCGCGGCGCATGTCGCGATCGCCGCCGCGACCAGGCGGGCAGCTCCCATCCGGCGCCAGCGTAACACGCACCCGGTGTTATACTCGCCGAGCAGCCGGGGGTCAGCGCACTGAAGGCGCCCAGTACATCGAACCAGTGCCCCAAGTGTCGGGGCGCGGTCACGCCGGACGCGAGGTTCTGCGTCGCGTGCGGAAGCTCACTGGCAGCGACCGAGCCGGCTGCCGAAGCCAGCACCCAGGCGATGGACGCGGCCAGCTCCGGGTTCATCGGGCGCGAGGTGGCCGGCCGCTACCGGATCCTGACCAAGCTGGGCGAGGGGGGGATGGGCGCCGTCTACAAGGCGGAGCAGATCTCGCTCAAGCGGACCGTGGCGCTGAAGGTCCTGCGCCCGGAGCTCTCGGCCGAGCCGGGCATGGTGCGCCGCTTCAACGCCGAGGCGGAGCTGGCCGCGCGGCTCTCGCACCCGAACACGGTCACGCTGTTCGACTTCGGCCAGGACGCCGACGGGTGCCTGTTCATCGCGATGGAGTACCTCGAGGGGGTCTCGCTGCGCGAGGTGCTGACCCGTGAGGGCGCCCTGGTGCCCGGACGCGCGCTGGCCATCTGCGAGCAGCTGTGCGCGTCGCTGGCCGACGCCCACTCGCGCGGCATCGTGCACCGCGACCTCAAGCCGGACAACGTGATGCTGGTCCAGCGCGGGCGCCAGACCGACGTGGTGCGCGTGCTCGACTTCGGCATCGCCAAGCTGCGCGAGGAGCAGGGCGACGTCACCGCGATGCCGATGACGCGGGCCGGGGATCTGATCGGAACGCCGCAGTACATGGCGCCGGAGCAGATCCGCGGCGAGACCGTGGACGCGCGCACCGACGTGTACGCGCTCGGCGCGATGCTGTACGAGATGGTGACCGGCCGGCTGCCGTTCGAGGCGCCGACGCTGATGGCCATCCTGTCCAAGCACCTGACCGAGATGCCGGTGCCGCCGCGCGAGCGTCGACCGGACCTGCGCATCCCCCCGTCGCTCAGCCAGCTGATCATGGACGCGCTCCAGAAGGAGCCGGCGCGGCGACCAGCCACCATGGACGCGTTCGCGGACCGGCTCGCCCGGCTGGTGGTCGACATGGAGCCGCGCGGGCCGGTGGCGACGGCGGCCCAGGGCGGGGCAGGGGCGGTCGGCTTCGGCGTGGGCTCCGGCCGCGCGCCGCGCGGGGACTATCCGCCGGCGCCGGCCCTGACCGACAGTCCGCCGCCCGGGGTGCCGCTCCTGCGCACGCCGCCGCCCGGGCAGATGCGAGCGTCGTCAGCCGACCCGGGTGTCGTGCACGGAGCCGGCGTCGGGTCGCCGACCCCGGGCCATGCCTGGGGCCAGCCGCCCGCTCCGTCGGCGGATCAGGTCTGGCACCCGCCGTCCGCGCCGTCCGCTCCGTCGGCGGATCCGATCTGGCGCCCGCCGTCAGCGCCCGGCCATGCGCCCGGTCCGGACGGGATCTCCTCGCCCGGTCCCGCGCACGGGCCTTCGTCCGCGCCGCACGATCATGCCTCGCCGCCGCCCGGGTCCTACGTGGCCGCGCCGACCCCGGCTGCGTTCGGGGCCGGGCGGGCGGACCCGTACTCGTCCCCGGCCCCGGCGCGCCCGCCGGACCACGCGTTCGGGTCACCGGCGGCCGGGTACGGCGCCGCGCCGATCCCGTTCCGCGCCCCGACCTCGCAGCCGGCTCGCCGCAGCGGGCGCGGCGCCTGGATCGTCGCCGGCGCCGTCGTCGCGGCGGCCGTCGGCGGGGTCGCGGTGTTCCTGGTCGCGCGCGACGGAGGATCCGGCGCGGCGGCGAGCCCGCCCGTGCTCGCCGCCACCCCCGGCTCGACGTCGCCCGCCGCCGGCGTGGTCGCCTCCGACTTCTCGGTCAAGCCGGAGCGACAGCTCTACGGCGGCACCGCGCCGCCCGATCCGGGCCAAGCGGCCGCTCCCTCGTCGCCGGTCCCGGGGTTTGGCCAGCCCGGGGTCGGCGTGTGGGATGGCGGCTGGTGGAAGGATCCGACCGGGACCCTGCAGCTCGACGTTCCCAAGGGCTTCTCGATCGGCGCCAGCGCGGGCGGCCTCGGCGGCGCCGCCATGTTCGCCGGCGACTGCGGCGGCGCCCCGTGCACCATCCAGACCCTGAGCGTTCCGACCTACGGCATGCAGATGGACGACAGCATGGTCGCCAAGGCGGTGGCGCAGATGCCGCAGGCCATGGGCCAGGCCGGCAACGTCTCGACCGTGCGGGTGCAGGGACGCGATCGCTACAGCGTGGTGGTCGACAACCAGGCCGACGGCATGCGCGGCCAGCTGGTGGTCTTCCTCGGCTCCGACTCTCTCGCCATGGTGCTCATCCAGGCGCCGGTCGCCTCGTTCGACGCCACGGCGAAGTTCCGCCAGGCGTTCTTCGAGCAGCGGGTCCGGATCGAGTAGCCGCGCCGACGGTCCAGCCGGCGGCGCGGCGAGCTCGCGCGCTACTTCTTCTTGGTGGCGATGAACATGCTGCGCCGGTTCTGGGCATCCTCGGTCCCGGCCGGCCGCTCCTCGCCATAGGTGATGATGGAGACCCGCTTCTCCTCGACCCCGAGGCGCACCAGGTAGTCCTTGGTGGCCCGGGCCCGGCGCTCGCCGAGACCGAGGTTGTACTCGGGGGTGCCCACCTCGTCGGTGTGTCCTTCGATGGTCAGGGTGCGGACCTTGTCCGCCTTGAGCCAGTCGGCGTTCTCGTTCAGCTTGGCCCGAGCCGCCTCGTCGAGGTCGGAGGAGTCGAAGGCGAAGTAGACCACCTCCTGGAGCGCGGGGTTCTTGCCCGCCGCTGGCGCCTGGGTGCCGGATGATCCGTCCCCGGCGCTGGTATCGCCGGTCCCGGCGCTGGTATCGCCGGTGGCCGTGGCGCGCTTCTTGTTCTTCCCACCGCAGGCCGCCATGACGGCGACGACTGTGAGGGTCAGGAAGAGAACTTTCATGGCTCGCATCGCATAACCTCCCGTGGAGTCTCCATGCCAATGACCCGGGTGCCGCCGTCCTTACATGCCGCGCCCCCGAGATGGATAACATATTGAAAAGAGCGGGATAAGGGATTCAGCCGGCAATTTGTCGATGACCACCCCGAGGGGAGGTATGCTCCTCAGTGGAATGCCGATATGCCGGGCGCTAGCCGCCCTGCTCCTACTCTCTGCTCTTGTGTGTCTCCTGCCCTCCGCCGCCGGTGCTTCTCCGGAAGGGAGCAACCGCCCTGCTGCGGCGCTGGTGGCATCCTCCGAGACTCACCTCTCGGCTGGAGCCACCGAGCTGACCCCGCTCGGACTGGCCGCGCTGGTGGCCGCCGGCTGGATCCCCGCGCTGGTGCTGCTGACCCGGCGCCGTCGCCAGCAGCAGCGCTTCGAGGAGTGACCGACCGGTCGCGCGGGTCGTCCGCGCGGCCGCGCTCCGGGTCCGGGACCCACCCGGTCGCTCTGCTACGCTGGGCGCCATGTCGAACAGCGACCAGTCGTCGGTTCCGCACCAGCCACCGTTCCGCCTGACCGAGTACGCGCGGGGAGGTGGTTGAGCCGCCAAGCTGCGCCTGGGTGACCTGGTTCAGGTCCTCGAACGAATGCATGCCGGCGGAATTGCAACGTCCGCCAACGACGGAAGCGTCCTGGTCTCGACGGACTTCGCGGACGACGCGGCCGTGGTGCGCTTTGGCTCCGACACGGACCGCGGCCTGGTCCTGACCGCGGACGTCATCGCGCCGCTGGTGGACGACGCGGAGAGCTTCGGCCGGATCGCCGCCACCAACGCCATCTCCGACGTGTATGCGATGGGTGGGCGCCCGCTGTTCGCGCTCAACCTGGTGTTCTTCCCCGACGACAAGCTGCCGTTCGCGGTGCTGGAGGCGATCCTGCGCGGCGGGGCCGCGGCCTGCGCCGACGCCGGCGTCGCGATTGTCGGTGGCCACTCGGTGCGCGACCCGGAGCTGAAGTACGGCCTGTCGGTGACCGGCGAGGTGGAGCGTGCCGGGCTGCTGTCCAACCGGACCGCGCAGGCCGGCCAGCGGCTGGTCCTCAGCAAGGCGCTCGGGACCGGGTTCATCGGCCAGGCGATCAAGAAACAGGTGGCGTCGGCGGAGGAGATGGCCGCGGCGGTGGCGTCGATGACGACGCTCAACCGGGGGGCGCTGGAGGCGGGCCGGCGCGCCGGCGTGACCTCGTGCACCGACGTGACCGGCTTCGGTCTGCTCGGCCACCTGCGCAACATCCTGCGAGGGTCCGGGCTGCGCGCGGCGATCGATCTGGCGGCGCTGCCGGCGCTGCCCGGCGCGCTCGCGCACGCGGCGGGTGGGATGGTGCCGGCGGGCAGCCGGGCAAATCTGGCGTTCGTGGCCCCTTCGCTGCGCGGTCGCGCGGAGCTGGGCGAGGCAGGCGAGCTGGCGCTGCTCCTGGCCTCCGACGCGCAGACCAGCGGCGGGCTGCTGCTGACCGTGCCGGCGGGCGCGGCCGATGCACTGGTCGCCGATCTCCGCGCCCAGGGCCTGCCCGCCGCCAGCATCGGCGAGCTCGTCGCCGCGGGGCAGGGCGCCGACGACGGGGTCGGCTCGGTGGACGTGCGGTTCTCGCCGGCGGGCTGAGCGCCGCCGCGCACCAGGGCGTGCCGGCCGACGCGCGCTACAATCCTGATGTGCGTCGGTGGAGGATGACCGGATTCGTCGGGTTCGGCGCCGCGGCGCTGGCGTCGATGTTGGTGTCGGGATCCATGTCGAGCTGCGCGCCGGCTCCACCGCCCGCGCCGAGCGGCGGCTACACCGGGCCGCCCGGCGCGTACGAGGCGGCCGGCTCCGACCCCGGGTCCGAAGCGGGGCCCGGCGGCCCTGACGCAGAGCTCGGCCCCGCGGACCCGACCTACACGGCGGCCGACGGCGATCTCGCGGCGGCGCCGGAGGGCGAACCGGGCGATGCGCCACCGCCGGAAGCCGAGGCCACGGTCGAGCCGGCCGCGGCCCGCCGGCCGGCCGGGATGAGCCAGTTCGAGGCCGGCGTGGCGGCGGCGGCCGCCCGCCTGCGCCGCGATCCGGCCTGGCTGGTCGCCGCGCTCACCCGCTATCGCGAGCGCTACCGCGGCCGTCGCCTCTACCTGCCCGGCGTCGATGCCGCGATCCTGACCGTCGAGGGCGTCGCCGCGGTCGACGAGGCGCTGGCCGCCGCCCGCCGGGTCCGGCCTCGCCCGGGCCTGCGTCTGTCGCCCGGCCTCTCGCGCGCCGCTCGCGACCACGCCCGCGAGATCGGCCGGGCCGGCACCCTCGACCACAACGGGCGCGACGGCAGCGAGCCGCACCAGCGCATGGCGCGGCACGGCCGGGTCGGCGGCCTGTCCGGCGAGAACATCGGCACCGGCTGGGGTGACGCCGAGGCCATGGTGCTCGCCCTGTTCGTCGACGACGGGGTGCGGAGCCGCGGCCACCGGGTCAACCTGCTCGAGCCGGAGTACCGCGCGGTCGGGGTCGGCTGCGCGCCGCACCGGCAGTACGGCACGGTCTGCGTCATGGACCTCGCCGGCGAGTTCCGCGAGTAGGCCGCGAGCCAGCCTCGCGCCTTGCGCTGCTGCGTCGGCCGGCGATCAGCCGGCCGTCGATCAGCCCGCGATCAGCCGGCGGTGAGGCCGCCGATCTCGGCCTCGGTGAAGCCATACTCGGCCAGCACCTCGCGGCTGTGCTCGCCCAGGCGCGGTGCCAGCCGATCGGTCCGCGCCGGTCCGGCCGGCGTCCTCACCTGCAGGATCGTGTCGCCGGCGCTGCCGGCGGCGCCGCCGCCCGGCACCTCGGTGAACACACCGCGCGCCCGGTGCAGCGGGTGCGCGCGCAGCTCGTCCATCTCCAGCACCGGCTCGCAGCAGCAGTCGTGCGCGGCCAGGATCTCGGTCCACTCATCGCGGGTGCGGGTGCGCAGGATCGCCTGCACCTCGGCCCGCACCTGCTCCTGGCGGGCCGGCGGCGCGGCCAGCTCGCTCAGGTCCTCGCGCCGGCCGATCGCCCGGTTGAAGGCGAGCCAGAATTTCGGCTCGAGGGCGCCGACCGACACGTACTTGCCGTCCTTGGCCTCGTACACGCCGTAGCAGGCCAGGCCGCCGTTCAGCGTCGAACGCCCGCGGGTCGGCGACGCCGCGCCGGAATCCACGTTGCCCAGCTCGGCGGCGAGCAGCGCCAGCGCGCCCTCGGTCATCGACACGTCGAGGTGCGCGCCGCGCCCGGTCCGCTCGCGCCCGACCAGCGCGCCCAGCAGCGCGGTCGCCCCCCACAGCGCGCCGCCGGCCAGATCGGCGATCTGCACCCCCGGCATCGCCGGGGCGCCGCCTGCCGCGCCGCCCATCGCCAGGACGCCGGCCAGCCCGAGGTAGTTGAGGTCGTGCCCGGCGCGGTCGACGTACGGACCGTCCTGTCCGTAGCCGGAGATCGAGCACAGCACCACGCGCGGGTTACGCGCCGACAGCGCGCCCCAGCCGACCCCGAGCCGATCCATGACGCCGGGCCGGAAGGTCTCGACCACCACGTCGGCTCGCTCGACCATGCGGAGGAACGCCTCCCGCCCCGACGTCGCCTTGAGGTCGAGCGCGAGCGAGCGCTTGCCGCGGTTGACCGCGAGGAAGCGGCCCGACATGCCGACCTTGGACGGCGGGATCTGGCGCAGGTAGTCGCCGACCCGCGGGTCCTCGACCTTCACCACGTCGGCGCCCATGTCGGCCAGCACCATGGTCAAGAACGGGCCGGGCAGGAGCCGCGACAGGTCGAGCACGCGAACGCCGCCGAGCGGCCCCTGGTTCGCTTCCATCATCCTCGCCTCCAGAAAACGAAACGGGCGGGCGACTTCTGGTCACCCGCCCGCAGCATCGCATGATGGATCGTCGTGCGGCGCGCTCAGCCGCCCGCGGGGCGGGCCATGTCGAAGATCTGCTGCAGGCGCATCGCCAGCATCGGATCGCCTGACACCTTGAGCTTGCCCTGGAAGTAGAGCTGCATCCCGACCTGCGGGTCGGTGAACATGCTCTTGAAGTCGTCGTGGGAGACCTCGACCGTGCACTGCGCGTTGCCGGTCTCGCCCTGTACGCAGGTCGGAGGATCGCCGCTCAGGTTGAGCGTCCAGGTGCCGCCGCCGTCACCGGTGATCTTGAAGCAGTAGATCGCGTTTACTTCCTTCGCCTTGTCCGGGAACTTCTTGATCGCCTCGGGAACCAGCACATCGAACAGCTCCTTGGCGTCCTTGGGCATCTGGGCCATCGTCGTCCTCCGATTGAAACGAAAGGCTTGGTAACACGCCGCGTCAGCATGCGTCAAGCCGGCCCTCCGTCCCGGAAAAGCTGCAGCCCCGACATCCCGTCCCTGGTCGCTGCGCGGGGACGTCGGGGCTGCAGACGCTCGAATCGGTGGCGTGCGACCTCACGCGTTCCTCGTCGGTGAGCGCGGTCGCGCGCCGTGTCCGTCAGAGATCGGGCAGATCGGCGGTGTCGTACACGCAGCTGGCCGCGTCACCCTCGCTCGGCGAGAACTCGACCGAGTCGGTGTAGAAGGTGCGGCGGAACTGCTCGTCCCAGCACTCGCTCACCTCGACCACGAGGTCGTCGAGGTCGCCGGCCGACAGCTGCGCGTCGGCGCGACCGGCGCCGGTCGCCTCCCAGCGCGAGCGGATGACCGCCTGCTCGGCGGCGCTGCCGTCGTCGTCCACGTCGGCGTCGAGCGCGAACTGGAAGTCGCCCGAGCCGTCCTGGTTCTCGGCGTATCCGTAGTCGAACGAGCCCGGGTTCTCGAGCGCGTCGATCCCCTCGGCGTGCATGGTCAGGCTGGCGGCGGTGCCGTCGCGGTTCTCGAGGTCGTAGGTGACGTCGATGCGGCCGGTGTCGGGCGTGTTGTCGATCGGGTTGACCAGCTCACCGGCGTCGAAGTCGATCGTGAAGTCGCCGCTGCCGCGGTGCGGCTCGTCGCCGGCCACCGCGTGACCGCTGATGACCGCGAGGAAGCCGTCCTCGGGGGTGGTCTTGTTGCGGCCGTCGAGCTCCCAGTCGTAGGTGTCGTCGCCGAGGGCGGTGACGACCAGCTTCCACTCGGCCGGGTCGAGCGCGCCGTCGGACCACGGGCCCCAGGTGTAGACGTCGCCGTCCACGCTCGTGGCCGGGAACTGCACCACCGTGTGCACGACCAGCAGCACCCAGGCGGCGCCGGCGTTGAGGTCGCGCGTGACCTGGCGGGTGAGCACGTAGTAGTCGGCGAGCTGACCGACCGAGCGCGCGTTGCTCTCGGGCAGCCGGATCTGGACCGACTCGGCGGTCGGCAGCGCGTCGACGATGGGCGTCTCTTCCTCGTTGGTGACGCAACCGGCGAGGAGCGCGGCGGCGAGGAGCGGGGAGAGTGCGGTGCGCATGAACATCGAGAAGTCCTCCACGGAATCGGTTTACGAGGAACGGTCATTGCAGCGCTCGTGCCGGTGGCACTTCGAGCGTTCTCGATGAGATGGACCGTAGTAAAAGCCGACGCGGCCGTTCGCCTGTCGTCAGCCTCCACGCCATCACGTTCACCGGCCATCCGACCGGGCCGGCCCGGCGTATCCCGCGCCGATGGGGACGACTGGCTCAGGGCTCGGACTTGGGGCCGCGCCCCTTCCGCTTGGACTGTGCCTCGCGGAAACGATCGGCCCAGCCCTCCACGTTCACCTGCTTGACCCTGGAGAGCGCGAGCGCGGCGCGTGGCACGTCCTTGGTCACCGTGGTGCCGGACGCGACGTAGGCGTCGCGACCGATGGTGACCGGCGCGACCAGCTGCGAGTCGGATCCGACGAACGCGCCGGCCTCGATGGTGGTCCGGTGCTTCTGAAAGCCGTCGTAGTTGCAGGTGATGGTGCCGGCGCCGACGTTGGCGCGTGCGCCGACCGACACGTCGCCGAGGTAGCTGAGGTGGTTGGCCTTCGAGTTGGCCATGAGGTGCGCCTTCTTGGTCTCGACGAAGTTGCCGACCCGCACCTCCGCCTCCAGCATCGTCTCCGGGCGCAGGTGGGAGAACGGCCCGACCTGGGCGCGCGCGCCGATGGTGCTCTCCGAGGCCATCGAGTACGGCTTCAGCAGCGCGTCGTCGGCCACCTCGACGTCGGTCAGCACGCAGCCGCAGTCGATGCGGACGCGCTCGCCGATCCGGGTCTTGCCGCGCAGGCACACGCCGGGGCCGAGCCAGGTGTCCTTGCCGATCGGGCCGACGTCCGCGTCGATGTACGTGCTGGCCGGATCGACCATCGTGACCCCCTCGCGCATCCAGCGCTCGAGCACGCGCCGGCGCGCCGCCGCCTCGACCGCGGCGAGGTCCACTCGATCGTTGATCCCGCTGACCTCGTCGAACGGCGCCTCGAGCACCGCGGCGCCGCCGCGCCCGCTCGCCCGCGCGGCCAGGTCGGTCAGGTAGAGCTCGCCCTGGACGTTGTCGGTGGTCAGCGACTCGATGTCGGCGCGCAGCTCGCGCAGGCGGATCGCGTAGAAGCCGGCGTTCATCTCCTCGATGGCGCGCTCCGCGTCGCTGGCGTCGTTGTGCTCGACGATGCGGAGGAGGCGGCCGCCCGGGTCGCGCACCAGGCGCCCGTACGCGGTCGGCACGGTCGGCCGGGTGGACAGCAGCGCCATGTGCGCCGGCGACGCATCGCACGCGCGGGCCAGCTCGGCCACGCGCGCGGGCCGGAGCAGCGGCGCGTCGCCCGAGATGACGATGACGACCGCGTCGTCCGGCTCGCCGGCGATGACCGGCAGCGCCGACTGCACCGCGTGCCCGGTGCCGCGCGGCGCGACCTGCTCGGCGACCTCGACCGCGCCGGCGCCGAAGCGCGCCTCGAGCGCGGCCGTTACTTGCTGAAGCTGATGTCCGAGCACCGCGACCACGCGCCGCGCACCAGCCGCGCGCGCGTTCTCGACCGCCCACGCGATGAGCGGGCGACCAGCCACCTCGTGGAGCACCTTGGCCCGGTCGCTCTTCATGCGAGTACCCAGGCCAGCAGCGAGGATGACGACGATGGGCTGCGACATTCGACGGGGAAGATATAACATTCCGGCGGTGCGGACCTCCCTCGCCGCCGCGGCCTGCGCCGCTGTCGCGCTGACTGCCGGCGCGCGCTCGGCCGCGGCTCATCAGGCGTCGGCCACCTATGCTCGCCTGGAGACCACCGCCGACCCGGCGCATCTGCGCTACGACATCCTGCTGGCGGCGCGCGACCTGTACGAGGCGCTCGATCTCGACATCGACCGCGAGGCCAGCGCGGCCGAGATCGCCGCCGGCAAGACGCGCCTCGCCGCCTACCTCGCCGAGCGGATCCACTTCGAGGCGGACGGTCGCGTCTGCCGCGCCGACCTGATCAGCATCGAGACGGTGGAGCAGAGCCAGCGCTTCGCCCGCGCGGTGATCGACGTCGCCTGCCCGGGGCCAATCGGCCAGCTGGCGATGGACTACGATCTCTTCTTCGACCTCGATCCCCGCCACATCGGCTTCGTGGCGGTGGCCGGCTCGTCCACGCGACTCACCGCGCCCGACGACACCCGCCTGGTGTGGCAGGTCGGCAAGCCGGGGCCATCGGGCCTGCTCGGCTTCGTCGAGAGCGGGATCGAGCACATCCTCTACGGGCTCGATCACATCCTGTTTCTGATCTCGCTCCTTCTCATGGCGGTGGTGACCCGGGCCGGCCCCGGTCTGGCCCAGCCGGTCGTCCGGCCGCTGCGCGAGGCGCTCGGCTACGCCGGGGCGATCGTCACCTCGTTCACCGTCGCGCACTCGATCACGCTCATCGGCGCGGCGCTCGGCTGGTTCGAGCTGCCCGGCCGGCTGGTCGAGAGCGTCATCGCCGGGTCGATCCTGTTCGTCGCGGTGGACAACGCCATCCGCCTCGACCCGCCGCGGCGCTACGTGATCACCTTCCTTTTCGGCCTGGTCCACGGGCTCGGCTTCGCGTCGATGCTGCGGCCGATCCTCCCGCCCGAGGGCGTGATCCTGCCGCTGCTCGCGTTCAACGTCGGCGTCGAGATCGGCCAGCTCGGCCTGGTCGTGGTCAGCTTGCCGCTCCTGTACGCGCTCATCCGCGCGATCGGCGCCACACGGTATCGCCGGCGGCTGCTCCCGGGAGCGGCGGTGGTGCTGGGGGGCATCGCCTTCATCTGGTTGCTCGAGCGCTCCCTGGACACCGTGATCCTGGGCCTTGGCGGGTGAATCCAGCCCGTTGACGCAGCCCCAGGCGGTCCGGCCGGTTCACCTCGGAGCCCCGAATAACTCGGCATGAGAACCGGAGCGCGATCGCGCATCGTCCTATGATAGGCCGCTGCGCCCCCATGCCTGCGTCCCCGATACGGCCCGAGGCAATCGCCGTGGTTCTCGCGGTGAGCGACGAGGTAGGTGAGCTGGCACTGGCCGCTGCCACTCTCAGCAGCCGCCACCACCTCATCACGGCGACCAGCGCCGAGGAAGCGCGGGCGGTGATCGGGCGGCGTCCGGATCTGGCGGTCGTGCTGGCCGCGCGCAGCGCAAAGCTCGACGGCGCGCGATTGCTCGGTGAGGTTCGCTCGCTGCACCCGGCCTGCCGGCGCGTGCTGGTCGTGCGCGGGCCGGCGTCGGCGGAGCGGGCCGGCCCGGAGCCGGGGCGGCAGGAGCTCATCGACGCGATCAACGCATGCCGGCCTCACCACGTCGCGCACGGGTGGCCCGCCGCGGACGCGCTCCTCGCGCTGGTCGACGATCTCGGCGCCTGGTCCCGCCGCGGGTGCGCGCAGCCGGCATCCGGGCGCGATCCGGACACCGGGCTCTACACCCAGGCCGGCTTCCAGGAGCGACTGCGCGAGGAGCTGGCCCGCGCGCGCCGCTACGGCAAGCCGCTGTCGCTGCTTCGCGGCGGGATCGACGACCTCGCCGCCCTCGGCGCCGACCGCGCCCCGGCGGTCGGGCTCGGCGACGCGCGGCTGCGCTGGATCGCGGAGATGCTCTCCTCGCCGGACCACCCCTCACGCCTGCGCGAGAGCGACGTGGCCGGGCGGGTGGCGAGCGGCGAGATCGCCATCCTCCTGCCCGAGACCTCGAAGGAGGGCGCCGCGGTCAAGGCCGAGCGGCTTCGCGCCGCGGTCGAGCGGGCCGCGCTCACCGGTGAGCCGCTCGCCCGCATGAGCATCGGGATCGCCGGGTTCCCCGACGACGCCGGCGAGCCGGTCGATCTCCTGCGCTGCGCGGAGCAGGCGCTGAGCGCGGCGCGCGCGGCCGGCTGCAACTGCGTGCGCATGTCGATCGGCAGCGGCGAGGGCGCGCTCGAGGGCGGCCGCCGGCGGGTGGCGCTCGATCCGGACGATCTGGCGGTGCTGCGCCGCGAGCGCTTCGCCACCTACCACGTCCGCCTGTTCGACATCGTGAGCGCGCTGCGCCGCGATCACAGCCTGGCCTGCCTGCTGGTCGATCTCTCGGAGCTCCGCCGGGTCGAGCGCGAGGTCGGCCCGACCCAGCACGCGGATCTGTTCACCCGCGCCGGCGAGCTGCTCGAGGAGATGCGCGGCGACCGGCTCGGCGCGGGCGATCTCATCTGTCGCACCGAGGATCAGGACGGCTACCTGTGCTTCCTGGCCTCGCCGCGCCACCTCAGCGGCGGGGCGACCGATCTGGAGGGGCTGGCGTCGCGGGTCGAGGCGATCCTGGAGCGCGAGCTCGGCGCCGCGGCCACCGCGCTCTCGCGCGAGCTGCCTCGCATCGGGGTCGGGCTGTCGCGGGTGCTCGACAACCCGCTGGTGCGACCGGAGCGGCTCCTGGCCCGCCTGGTCGCCGACGCGAACCGGTCGGCCGTGCTCCACCGCGAGCGCGCGTCCCAGCGCCACAAGACGCTCCTGCAGGAGATCATCCTGCGAAGGAGGCTCCACGCGGTCTACCAGCCGATCGTCGACCTCGAGTCCGGGTCCGTGTTCGGGTTCGAGGGGCTGGCGCGCGGACCCAGCGACAGCGCGCTGGAGTCGCCGACCGCGCTCTTCTCGGTCGCGGCGCAGGTCGACCTCACCTTCGAGCTCGACCGCGCCTGCTTCCGCAGCGCCCTGGCCGGCGCGGTCGGCCTCGAGCCGATCCACCGGCTGTTCCTCAACCTCCTGCCGACCTCGTTCTACGACAGCTCCTTCATCGAGCGCGAGGTATCGACCCTGCTCGAGGCGGCGGCGCTGACCCCGGCCAACGTCGTCTTCGAGATCACCGAGGGCCTGGCGATCGAGGACTTCAACTCGTTCCGCCGGGCGCTGGCCTGCTACACCCGCGCCGGCTTCGGCGTGGCGATCGACGACGTCGGCACCCGTCACTCGAACCTCGAGTCGGTGATGGCGCTGCGCCCGCACTTCCTCAAGCTGAGCGACGTGCTGATCCGCGGCCTGTCCACCTCGACGGTCAAGCGCGAGATGGTGCGCTCGCTGCAGCGCATCGCCGAGGCGATCGACGCGGTGATCGTGGCGGAGGGGATCGAGCGGCCCGAGGATCTGGCGGTGTTGTGCGACCTGGGCGTGCGCTACGGCCAGGGCTATCTCCTGGCCCGACCGGGGCCGCCGTTCCCCGAGGTGCACCATCCGGGGCGGCGGCGGGCGGTGCGCGGCTCCACCCCGGGCGAGCTACCGGTCGCCATGCCGGCGCTCGCCGCGCCGTGGTCGATCGGCGACGAGCCGGGGGCGGACGGCGGCTCGAGCACCGGCGCGCGCGGGCGCCGCCGCGCGATCAGCGCCTCCGACGGGTTCCCGGACGAAGAGACGACCAGCGGCGGCCGCTGAGGGAGGCCGCGATCACTCGCCCTGGCCGGTCAGGGCGTGGCGCTTGAGCAGCTCGCGCAGGTGATAGCGGGTGAGGCCGGCCTCCTGCGCCGAGCGGGTGATGTTCCCCTCGTTGCGCTCGAGCAGCGCGCCGAGGTACGCGCTCTCGAACGCGTCCACCACCGTCTGCTTGGCCTGCTTGAACCCGAGCCCGGGCTTGAGCAGGGCCGGATCGAAGATGGCCGGGCCGGTCGGGACCGGCGGCAGCTCGACGCCGGACAGCTGCGCCGCCGCCCGCCGCGCCGCGGTCGCGCCGGCCTGGGCCAGGTCGTGCGCCGCGATGAGCGACGGCCCGCCGTCCGGCCCGAAAACCAGGTCGGCCCGCGTGATGACCGGCCCATCGGCCAGCGCCGCCGCGCGCTCGACCACGTTGCGCAGCTCGCGCACGTTTCCCGGCCACGAGTGCGACACCAGCGCGGCGATCGCGTCCTGGCCGAACGAAAGGGTCAGGCCGCGGCGCGACGACACCTCGCGCAGGAAGTGCTGGACCAGCGAGCCCACGTCCTCGCGCCGCTCGCGCAGGGGCGGCATCTCGACGTGCACGACCGAGAGGCGGAAGTAGAGGTCCTCGCGGAAGTGAGCGGCGTTGACCTCGGCGCGCAGGTCGCGGTTGGTCGCGGCCAGCACCCGGACGTCGACCTTCACCGTCTTGTCGCCACCGACCCGCTTGATCTCGCGCTGCTCGAGCACGCGCAGCAGCTTGGGCTGGAGGTTGACGTCGAGCTCGCCGATCTCGTCGAGGAAGATCGTGCCGCCGTTGGCCTGCTCGAAGCAGCCGCGGTGCTGGCCGACCGCGCCGGTGAAGGAGCCCTTCTCGTGGCCGAACAGGGTCGACTCGATGAGATCGCGCGGGATCGATCCGCAGTCGAGCACCACGAACGGGCGGCTGCGCCGCGGCGACGCGTTGTGGATGCCGCGCGCGATCAGCTCCTTGCCGGTGCCGGTCTCGCCGGTGATGAGCACGGTCAGGTCCGACGGCGACACCTTCTCGAGCGAGGCGAAGATCTCGCGCATCGCGGCCGACGTGCCGACCACGCGGTCGAAGCGGTCCTTCTTGCTGAGCTCGATCTCGACGACGTCGGCGGTGGGCTGGAACTGGATCGAGGATTGGCCGGCCCGGAACGTCACGCCCGGGCGCAGGAAGACCTCGCGGATCTGCAGGTCGGCCACATAGGTGCCGTTGCGCGAGTTGAGATCGCGCAGCCGGTAGCCGTCGTCGCGCACCGCGATCTCGAAGTGCGTGCCGGACACCGCCTTGTCCTGCAGGATGAGGTCGTTGATGATGCTGCGCCCGCCCGAGCAGCGCGCCTTGGAGATCTCGACCTCGGTGCCCGCGTCCGGCCCGCTCACCACGACGAGCTTGGCCTTGCGCAGCCGACGCACCGTGGCGCGCTCGCCCTCGAAGACGGTCGTGAGCCCCGAGTGCTCGGCCGCTTCATCCACGGAGTCGTGATCTGCCATCCCCGGTCAGACTAGCGTGCCCGCCGAATCGAGGTCAACTCGGCGACTTTGTGAGAAATCGCGCGGTGACTAGTTCATC
The DNA here is from genome assembly GCA_035489015.1 of Kofleriaceae bacterium. Taxonomy (GTDB): domain Bacteria; phylum Myxococcota_A; class Polyangia; order Haliangiales; family Haliangiaceae; genus DATFRY01. Next base: position 213,510 of record DATHKR010000063.1, read on the forward strand.
CAGCGCTTGTCGTTCTTCTTGCCGCCGCTGACCACCCGCAGATTGGCGCGCTGGCGCCGCTGCCTGGCCTTCAGCATCCAGAGGCGCGGCGACGCGCGCTGCGAGGTCATGAACCAGGCGGTGATCATCCCGGCGGCCAGGGCCGAGCCCTCCACCCACGACTGCCCGAGCAGGATGAAGAGGGCGGCGAACGCGATGATGCCCCAGGTGAGCTGGCGCCCGGTCATCGGCAGCACGCCGAAGAACTGGACCGGCTGACTGGCGAACAGGACCCCGTACGCGACGATCCCGCCGAACACGAACGGATCGAGCCCGGCGACCGGCACCAGGGTCCAGGTCCCGCCGAGCAGGGTGCCGACCAGGGTGCCGACCACCGCGCCGACCACCGAAGTGACCGCCGCGAACACCAGGAACCGCTTCATCCCCCACCAGCGCTCGAGCGCGGGCAGGAACATCCACAGGGTGAAGGCCTGGAACAGGAGCGACACGAAGCTCGGTTCGAGCAGCGGGCTCGTGACCAGCGACCACAGCTTGAGGTCGCCCCACACGCTCGCGCCGCTCGCCAGCATCCAGCTGCCCATCCGGGCCTTGAGCTCCTCGCCGCCCATCATGAACACGAGCGAGAGCCCGGCCGTGACGAACAGGAGGTACATCGCCCCGCGAGTGATCTGAGCCTGGCCGAAGAACCGCCGGAAGCTCCCACCCCCGCCACCACGAGGCCGCTGCGCCATCCTCGAACCATAGGCCGCCGTCGCCGCCCTGGCAACCTGCGCTCATCGGCCCGAAAAAAGCGAACGGCGCCCCGACGGGCGCCGTCTGCACCGCCACAGGCGAAGGCCTACAGCGTGCTGAAGTCGTAGTCGCCCAGATCGTTCAGCTGGTCGCCGAAGTCGATGGCCTCGGTGGTCGGCTCGAAGGAGTCGATGGCCAGCTCGTCCTGGTCGAGGAGCGAGACCTCGACGGTGTAGTCACCGATCGGGACCTCCGTGCTCAACCCCTGCCCGGCGTCGCAATCGAAGGTATCGTCGGTCGCGTCGGCGGTGCCGACCAGGGTCGAGAGGACGCCGACACCCGCGCTGGCCAGCTCATCACAAGCCACCGCCGGATCCTCACCGTCGATGGTCCAGGTCAGGAAGAAGTAGCCGGCGTCCTCCGGGAACGTGTCGTAGGTGGCGGCGATCAGGTCGCCGTCGTTGCCATCGAACGAGTCGGTCAGCTCGAGGAACGTGCCGATCGAGCCCTCCGGCGTGATGGTCGCGTCGTAGGAGCCCGCGTCGAGCTGGATGCTGGCCTCGCCGACGGCGCAGTCGAAGTTGTCCTCGAACCCGGTCGAGCTGCCGACAGGGACGACGTTGATCGTGATCGTCTCGGCGTCGGGCGGGCACAGCCAGCTCGGCTCGTACAGGAGGCCGGCTACGCCGTCGTCGCCGTCGTCGACGGTCACGTCGTCGTCGTCGTCGTCGCCGGAGATGATGCAGCCAGTGCCGGCCTGCAGCAGCCCGGCGGTCAAGAGAGTCCCCAAGACTAGTTTCTTCATGCCTTCTTCTTCTCCCCTTCGAGAACGGAACGGAGTGATCCAGAGCGAGTGCGTAGTATGTCTTGCCGGTCGCGTCACGGCCGCATGCATGTGCAGCCACCGGCGGGGCAGCCGCTGCTCACTGGACTTACGACCATGAGCAGCGAGCTCAGCGACACGATTCGCCCCTCCTGCACGGTTCGCACGATCGGGGGGGGCACCTCGTAGGTGCCAGGATCTGCCGCATCGCCGTCGGTGCAGACCGGTTCGATCCAGAAGGCGGTCGGGCCGGGGGCGAGATCGAACCCGGTCACGCCGCTCGATGCCGAGCAGGAGAACGTTCGCCGCTGGTTGGCCCGACAGACCGCGTCCTCGGTCGAGATCGATCCGTCGCCGAGGGGCTCCCAGCAGAGGCGCACCTTCTGGATCTCCACGTCGTCGCACGCCTCGACCGCCGCGCCGCCGAACGAGCGCAGGGACCAGCTCAGCTCCACCGCGCCTCCGTCGATGTCGATGCATCCCTGACCCGAGATCAACGCGAACGCCATCCACAGCCCCGCCGCAATCCATGTCACCCTGCGCGGGCGTCGGATCGGCGCCTGGACAGGCTCGGCCTGGCGTCTATTCATCGTATTGTCGGCCACGGCGGCGCAAATTGACGGTCCGCATCGCCCGTGATACTTGCCAAGCACCGAATATGCAAGAAGTCCTCACTCTCGACGCAGGAGCCCTCGGTGGACGATCTCGGCATCTGGTCGCTCGTTGAGCACTCAAGCCCGGTAGTGCAGGGCGTGATGGCGGTCCTCGCCATCATGTCGGTCGCCGGCTGGTACATCATCGGCTACAAGTACCTGTACGTGCGGCGCGCGGCCCGCGAGACGGAGCTGTTCGTGGACTCCTTCTGGCGGTCGCGCGACATCGAGCACATCTACAAGAATGCGCAGGCGCTGCGCGCCAGCCCGGTCTCCTCGATGTTCCTTGCCGGGTACTCGGAGCTGGCCAAGCTATCGAGCGACCCCCAGGTGGGACGCGATCGCGATGCCGACCTCGACAACATCCTGCGCTCTCTGCGCAAGGCACAGACCACCGAGACCACCCGGCTGGAGGCGATGATCCCGTTCCTCGCCACGACCGGATCGGCCGCGCCGTTCATCGGGCTGTTCGGCACCGTCTGGGGCATCCTGATCTCCTTCCGCGCCTTTGCCGCGGAGAAGAGCGTGACCCTGCAGAACGTGGCGCCGCGCATCGCCGAGGCGCTCCTGGCCACCGCGATCGGCCTGGTCGCGGCCATCCCGGCCGTGATGGCCTACAACTACTTCGTCCGCCGCATCCGCGTGCAGGTCTCCGCCATGGAGATCTTCGAGCAGGACTACCTCAACATCATCCGGCGGCACTTCCTCAAGTAGCTCGTCGACGGAGAGGAGGCGCTCATGGCGATGGCAGCAGGCGGAGGCGGAGCGGGCGGCGGCGGACGCGGACAGCTCAACAGCGAGATCAACGTCACCCCGATGGTCGACGTCATGCTGGTGCTGCTGGTGATCTTCATGGTCACCGCGCCGCTGCTCAACACCGGCGTCGAGGTCGACCTGCCCGAGACCAACACCCAGCCGGTGAAGGATCCGAAGGGCAAGCCCACCCTCAGCATCACCAAGCAGTACGAGCTCTTCATCGGCGGCGAGAAGATCGCGTGGAACAAGCTGGCCGA
>DATHKR010000064.1:0-8797 GCA_035489015.1 Kofleriaceae bacterium
CCGAGGTAGATCTTCTGCACGTGCGTCGTGGCTTCGGTCGTCTTGGACTTCTTGATGTACTTCATGAAGGCCGGGATGGCGACCGCGGCCAGGATGCCGATGATCGCGACGACGATCATCAGCTCGATCAGGGTGAAGCCCGCCTGGGCCTTCTTTTTCAGCTTTCTAATCATTACACGCCTCTCCTTTTCCGAAACTCACTCCCCAGGGTTGGAAACGATCGTCCCCTCGTGATCCGAGAGGGCGTAATAGGTCGCCGAGATGCCGTCGCCGTCGAAGTCGCACTCGGCCATCAGATAGAACCAGTTGATGGGAATGTCCGCGGCGGTCAGGTTGAACGGGGCCGCGCTGGCCTTGGGGCCGACGTTGGTCGCGTCTCCGCCCGGGCCCGCGATGGCGACGTACACGCAGTACAGTTCGGGCTTGTCGGGGTTGAGCTTGAGGCTCACCCAACCCGGGTTCGCGGTCCGGACGTAGGTCTGCGGGGTCTTGCCCGGCGGGTTTGCGGTGGGGAAGTAGTCGTCGTCGTTGGCGCCGGTCGACAGGTAGGCCTCGTTCTCCAGGTGGAACTGCTGCTCTCGCACCTTGAACTCGGCGAACACCGCGGGGACCTCGCTGGCTCGCGCCCTGGCGATGTACCGGGTGAACATGAAGATCGCGACGGTCGCGAGGATCCCGATGATCGCGACGACGATCATCAGCTCCATCAGGGTAAACCCCCGCTCCCGCCGTCCCCCCATCCCCTGTGACATGTAGCAAGCTCCGTACCGTCCGGCGCATGGTCGAAGCGCGCGGATTCAGGTCGCTGTCGATATAGAAAAGGTGAGCCGAGGGACCAAGCGCGGCACCTGCGTGACGAAAATTGTCACCTACCCCGGCGGGGTCGTGAGACCACCTGCATCCGCGCGGGTCTCACCCTCCGCACCCTACTCGTCGGCCTCGCCTTCCTCTTCTTCTTCCATGCCCAGCTTGGCCAGCCGGTAGCGAAGGGAGCGGAAGCTGATCCCGAGCAGACGCGCTGCTCGCTTGCGCACGCTGCCCGCCTGCTCCATCGCGCGCTGCACGATCACGCGCTCGTAGTCGGCGATCGCGCGGTCGAGATCGAAGCCCTCGTCGGGGATCTCGACGCCGGCGCCGTCGGCCGTGCCGGACAGGGCCTGCTGGCGCAGGCGGGGCAAGTCGCCCACCTCGATGCGCGAGCCGGACGCCATGGTCAGCGCGTGCTCGATGATGTTCTCCAGCTCGCGCACGTTGCCCGGGTAGTCGTAGGCGGCCAGCGCGCGCGCTACCTCGGGGGCCAGCCCGGCGATGCGCTTGTCCTGCTCGGCCGCGTAGCGGCGCACGAAGTGCTCGATGAGGAGCGGCAGGTCCTCGCGGCGCTGGCGCAGGGCCGGCAGGCGGACCTCGATGACGTTGAGGCGGTAGTAGAGGTCGGAGCGGAACGCGCCGCGCGCCACCTCCTCCTCCAGCTCGCGGTTGGTGGCGGCGATGATGCGCACGTCCACCTCCACCTCGCCGGCGTCGCCGACCGCCTTCACCTTGCGCTCCTGCAGCGCGCGCAGGAGCTTCACTTGTAGCGAGAGGGTGAGCTCGCCGATCTCGTCGAGGAACAGGATGCCGCCGTCGGCCTGCTGGAACAGGCCGGGCTTGTCGGCCACCGCGCCGGTGAACGCGCCGCGCTTGTGGCCGAACAGCTCCGACTCCATGAGGTCGGCCGGGATGGCGCCGCAGTTGACCGCCACGAACGGCTTCTGCGACCGGCTTCCCTCGCTGTGCAGCGCGCGCGCGACCAGCTCCTTGCCGGTGCCGCTCTCGCCGGTGATGAGCACGCTGGTCCGGGTCGAGTGAATCTTGCCGATCAGCTCGAACACGCGCTGCATCTGGGGGCTGCGGCCGAGCAGCGAGGCCAGCCGGTAGCGCCCGCTCACCTTCTCGCGCAGGGCCAGGTTGGCCTCGACCAGGGCGCGCTTCTCGAGCGCGCGGCCGATGACCGCGTGGATCTCGTCCACCTTGAACGGCTTGGTCAGGTAGTCGTAGGCGCCCTGCTTCATCGCCGCGATCGCCGTCTCCGGCGTGGCGAAGGCGGTCACCACGATCACCTCGCTGTCGAGCCCCCGCTCGCGGATCCCGCGCAGGAGGCCGAGCCCGTCCACCGGGCCCGGCATGCGCAGGTCGGTGACCACCACGTCGACCTCGTGCTCGGCCAGCCAGTCGAGCGCGCGCCCGCCCGACTCGGCCACGCTCACCTGGTATCCCTCGCGCCGGAGGCAGATGGCGAGGAACTCGCGCATGGAGCGCTCGTCGTCCACGACAAGGACAGTCGCCATCGCGGGCGATCCTAGCAGTAACGACCAGCGTGCGCGTGGTCAGCTCAGCCCGGCCGCTTGCGCGCGACGGCGATGAGGAAGCCGCCCAGGTTGCGCACCAGCGGGGCGTCGGCCAGGACTGCCTCGGTGCGGGCCAGGACGCGGCCGAGGCCGGGTACGCGGTGCAGCGACGCGGCCGGGGTGGCGATGCGGACGCCGCGCGCGGTCTCCCACACCAGCTCGGGCGGCAGGTAGCTGCGGATCCGGGCCGGGGTGTCGTAGCGGGTGTAGACCGCCTCGTCGTCGTGCTGGTCGGAGATCGCGCTGGGCCGCTTGAGGCGCTTGACCAGGTAGCGCAGGGACAGTGGGTTGTAGAACTCGGCCAGGACGAAGCCGCCCGGCCGGGTCACCCGGGACATCTCGGACATCGCGCCGCGGATGTCGGCGATGTGGGCCAGGACCTTGAACGAGCAGACCAGGTCGAAGCTCTCGTCGGCGTAGGGCAGGGCGGTGATCGATCCCTGCACCACCTCGAGGCCGCGGGCGTGGGCGCGGGCGAGCATCCCGCCCGAGAGGTCGATGCCGCGCGCGCGGGCCGCGAACCCGGCGATGCGCTCGAGCAGGAGGCCGGTGCCGCAGCCGGCCTCGAGGACGTCGGCGCCGCGGCCGTAGCGCTCGACCAGCCCGACCTCCAGATCGTCCAGCATCTGGTGATAGCCGCGGCCGCGCTCGCGCTCGTACCAGCCGGCGAAGTCGTCGTAGTAGGTCCGGTTGTCGAGCCGCGGACCGCCCTCGCCGCGGCCGGCGTCTGCGTCGTCGTCTCGCTCCGCGGTGGGCGCGGTCGGAGGGCGGTCGGTGTGCATCTGCGGGGGAATAACACAGGCCGGGCGGCGCGGGAGGCGCGCGGCGCGGCAGCCGCCGGGGGCGCGGATGGCGGCGGGCCCGGCTGGCTCAGAAACGTCTTCGGTCGGCCCTTCGGGCCTCCCTCAGCCGGGCCTCCCTCAGCCGGCTGCCGACCCGCACTCGCCGCAGAACTTGCCCTGGACCGGCTTGCCGCACCCGGTGCAGAACCGCTGGCCGGCCGCCGCCATCGGCTTGCCGCACTCGGCGCAGAACTTCCCAGGGGCCACGCTCTGGTTGCAGGACGGGCAGGTCACGTTGCCCATGCTGGTCGGCGGCGTCTGCGGCGGACCGGCCTGGCCGGCGCGCCCCTGCTGCATGTTGCCCATCATCTGCGCGGCCATGCCGAGCCCGAGCCCGAGCCCGGCGCCGCCCAGCCCGGCGCCGCCATCGCCGCCGCCGCCGCCGCGGGCCATGCCCTCGCCGGCGTTCATCATCATCTCGGCCTGGGCCAGCTGCTGGTAGCCGCCCAGCCCGCCGGTCATGTTCACGTACGAGGCGCGCTCGTAGAACTTGTTGAGCCGCTGCTCGTCCTCGGGGCCCATCGCGATGTGGAAGTTGCCGAACCTGACCACCTCGATGCCGTAGCCCTCGACGTGTGGGCGCAGCCCGGACAGCGCCTCGACCTCGATCTCCTCGGTGTAGGCGCCGGACACGACGTCGGTCAGCGGCCACTTCTTCTTCACGCACAGCTCGGCGATGTCGTCCTTGATCACCTTCAGGGTCTGGTCGCGGAACCACTGCAGGAAGGCGTTGCCCTGGTGCTTCTGCAGGCCGACCAGGCCGATCACCAGGCGGGCCGGGTCGAGCACGCGGGCCGAGAAGGTGCCGTGGACCATCATCTGGACCAGGAGCCCGCTCTGCACGTCACGCACCTTGCCGATCTGCCCGCCGAACTTCACGTCGGTCATCTCGCGGGTGTTGACGAAGAACACCTCGGCCAGGAACACGTTGCCGCCGGTGAACTTGTCGACCAGCTGGCCGAGGAACGGGATGCTCTGCGCGTCCAGGGTGTAGCGCCCGGGCCCGAACTGGCCGGCCAGCACGCCGTCCTTGAAGAAGAGCGCCATCTCGTCGGCATCGACGGTCAGCTGCGCCTTCATCGGGATCGTCTGGTCCGGATGCTTGTAGACGATGTCGCCCTTGGCCTCGTCCGGCCGCGCAATCGCCAGCTCCCTCACACCACCCTTGACAAAGTTGATGATGCCCATGCCCGGTCGCCCTCCTTGGCAGAACGAAAAGTGTAGCATCTTCCCCCATACCCCACCGGGATCGCCGCCCGCGCCGCCGCCCGCGCCCTCCCGCCGTCGGGACCGGATCGAAATACTTCGATCGACGGTGACACCTCCGCGGGGGACGGGTGTTTCACCCCGAGGAAACGCGAACGTTGCGAATCGATACGGAGAACTACTATCGGCAATACGGGCCGATGGTGTTGAGGCGGTGTCGCCACCTTCTCCGCGACGAGGAGCGCGCGCGTGATGCCATGCACGACGTCTTCGTCCAGCTACTTCGCTACCAGGATCGGCTCGAGGACGCCGCCCCGTCGAGCCTGCTCTACCGCATCGCCACCAACGTCTGCCTGAACCAGATCCGCGCCACCCGGCGCCGCCCCGAGGTGCCCGAGGACTCGGTGGTCGAGCACATCGCCCGCACCGCCGATCCGGAGAAGACCGCCAGCGCGCGCGGCATCCTGGCCCGGCTGTTCGGCGGCGAGCTCGAGTCGACCGCGGTCATCGCGGTGCTCCACCTCCACGATGGCCTGACCCTCGACGAGGTGGCGCGCGAGGTGGGCATGTCGGTCTCGGGCGTGCGCAAGCGGATCCGCCGGCTGCGCGAGCGCCTTCCCTGGTCGGAAGGGAGTGAACTGTGAAGCAACGCATCCCGACCTGGCTACTCGAGCGCGTCGCCGTGGGCGAGGTCCCACCCGATCGCGCCGACGAGGTCCGCGAGATCCTCGAGCGCGACCCGGACGAGCGGGCCCGCCTGGCCGAGCTGGAGCGATCCAGCGCCGAGATCCTGGCCGCGCTGCCGCCCGCCGCGGTCGCCGCCGAGGTGGCCCGCCGCGCCGCCGCCGGGGCACGCGCCGAGCTGCCCGGCCTGCCGGTCAACGGCCGCACCCACGACCGGATGCGCCGGCGCGCGCTGGTCTACTCCTCCTCCTTCGCCGTCGCCGCCGGCGCCGTCCTCGTCGCGGTGGTGGTCGGGCGCCAGGTCGGCTGGTCCGGCCGCTCCGTCCCCGAGGATGGCGCCGGCGACGGCGAGGTCTCCAGCGACGGCGCCGAGGGGACCCGGGCCAAGGGCGCGCCGCGCCTCTTGCTCCACCGCAAGCGAGGCGACAAGGTCGAGCGGCTCGACGCCAGCCACGATCGCGCCCGCGCCGGCGACCGCATCCAGATCTCCTACAGCGCCGGCGACGCGCTCCACGGCGTCATCCTCTCGATCGACGGCGCCGGCGCGGTGACGCTGCACTTCCCGGCGGTGGCGACCAGCTCCACGCTGCTGGTCCGCTCCGGGGTGGCCTCGCTCGGCCACTCCTACGAGCTCGACGACGCCCCCGGCTACGAGCGCTTCCTGTTCGTCACCTCGCCGCAGCCGATCGACGTGGCCGCGGTGGTGGCGCGCGCCGAGGTTCTGGCACGGGATCCGCAGCACGCTGCCCGCGATCCGCTCTCTCTCCCCTCTGGTCACTCGCAGCTCTGGTACACGCTGCGCAAGGAGGCCGCGCCGTGAACAGCGCGTCTCGATCCATCCGCTCCACGCTCGCCGTCGCCGTCCTGTCGGTGCTCGGCGCTCACCTCGCCTCCGCCGCCCCGCCGCCCACCGCCAACAAGCCCCAGCCGGGGCTGCGCCGCTTCGCCCTGGTGGTCGGGGCCAACCACGGCGGCGCCGACCGCGTCACCCTCCGCTTCGCCGGCAGCGACGCGCGCGCCTTTTCGCGCGTCCTCCGCGAGCTGGGCGGGGCCGCCGCCGACGACCTCGAGGTGCTGGTCGATCCCAGCCTGGCCGAGGTGCGGGCCGGGTTCGCCCGCATCGAGACCCGCATGGCCGCGGCGCGGGTCGGCGGCCGCCGCGTCGAGTTCATCGTCTACTACTCGGGCCACTCCGACGAGGAGGGGCTGCTGCTGTCGGGCCAGAAGATCACGTACAACGATCTGCGCCAGACCATCCGCGAGATGCCGGCCGACGTGCAGATCGCCATCCTCGACTCGTGCGCGTCGGGCGCCTTCACCCGCAGCAAGGGCGGCAAGCGCCTGCCGGCCTTCCTGGTCGACGAGTCGCACTCGGTCAGCGGCCACGCGTTCCTGTCGTCGAGCTCGGCCGACGAGCAGGCGCAGGAGTCGGACCGGCTGGGCGGGTCGTTCTTCACTCACGCCTTCGTCGGCGGGCTGCGCGGCGCCGCCGACTCCAACCGCGACGGCCGGGTGACCCTCAGCGAGGCGTACCAGTTCGCCTACAGCGAGACCCTGAGCGGGACCCAGAACACCCGCTTCGGCGTCCAGCACCCGGGCTACGAGATGCACCTGGTCGGGACCGGCGACGTCATCCTGACCGATCTGCGCGGCACCAGCGCGGCGGTGGTGCTGGCCGCGAGCGTGTCCGGGCGCATCTTCGTGCGCGGGCGCGACCAGCAGCTCTTCCTCGAGCTCACCAAGCAGTCCGACGCGCCGCGCCTGCTCGGCCTGCCGCCCGACACCTACGAGATCATCGTCGACACCGGCGAGCGCCGGGCCGGCGCGCGCGTGGTCGTGCGCCAGGGCCAGCGCATCACCCTCGAGATGGCCGACTTCCACGACCTCCGCCCCGAGGAGTCGGTCGCGCGGGGCGGGCCGCCCGGGCTGGCCGCCGACGCCGAGTACCACCGGTCGGCGCTGCACCTGGACCTCTTCAACATCCCCGAGCCCGGCGAGCGCACCAGCCACTTCGTCGCGCTCAACCTCCTGGTCGGCGGCGGCGCCCGCCTCGAGGGCCTCGAGCTGGGCGGCCTGGTCAACATCCGCACCGAGAGCTCGCGCGGCGCGCAGATAGCCGGCATCGCCAACCTGGTCATGGGGCCGGCCGGGCTTCAGCTGGCCGGCATCACCAACTGGACCCAGGGGCGGGTCGCGCTCGGCCAGATCGGCGGCATCGTCAACTGGTCGGGCGGCGCCGACGGCTTCCAGATCGCCGGCATCGCCAACGTGGCGACCGGGCCGAGCCCGGGCCTCCAGATGGCCGGCATCACCAACCTGCAGCGCGACGGCGACGCCGGGCTCCAGGTCGCCGGCATCCTCAACTGGACCAACGGGACCGCCCGGCTGGGCCAGATCGGCGGCATCAGCAGCTGGGCCAACCGCGGCATCGACGGCTTCCAGGTGAGCGGCATCACCAGCGTGTCGGGCGGCCCGATGCGCGGCCTGCAGATCTCCGGCATCACCAACCAGGTGCGCGGCGACGTGCGCGGCCTGCAGATCGCCGGCATCAACAACACCGCGATCGGCGACGTCAAGGGCGCGCAGGTCTCGGTCACCAACTTCGGCGGCGACGTCAGCGGCGCGCAGATCGGGCTCCTCAACATCGCCCGCCGCATCGACGGGCTCCAGCTGGGCCTGGTCAACGTGGCCACCGAGTCCAACGCCCACGGCGCGCCGATCGGCCTCCTCAGCGTCGCCCCCGACGGACGCCACGCCGTCGAGGCGTGGGTCGCCGACGTCATCCCGGGCCGCCTCGGCCTCAAGATCGGCTCGCAGTCGCTCTACACCCTGCTCGCCGTCGGCTTCGACGACGACTACCTGGCCGCAGGAGGCGGCCTCGGCGTCCACTTCCCGTCCAGCCGCTTCTACATCGACGTCGATCTCGCGATGTACGAGGTGCGAGACACCTCCTTCGACGAGGCCGACGGCGTCGACTCGATGGCCGAGGCGAGAGCCATGGTCGGCTTCCCGGTCGGCATGGGCTTCTCTCTCTTCGGCGGCATCTCCACCGCGGGCGTCATGTCGTGGGACGGGAAGCACCCGGCCCGGGACATCGCCCTCGTCACCCTGCGCGACGTCGGCGGCGAGGGAGACGACTTCACCATGAAGATCTCCCCGGGGCTGTTTGCAGGAGTGTCGTACTGAACCGGTCTGGGCTCCTTACCCAACCCCAACCCAGTCTCCCGGGGCCGCGGCGCTGGCCCGGACGCGCCGGCGCCGGGCCGGCCGCCGTCACATGGCGTCGGGCGCGCCCAGTCCCAGGAGGGCGAGCCCGGTCCTCAGTGTCTCGCGGGTGGCGGCGAGCAGCGCGAGCCGCGCGCGCCGCACCGCCGGGTCGGGTACGAGGATGCGCGCCGCCGGGTCGTTGTTGCCGGCGGTGTACCAGCGCGAGTAGGCGGCGCCCAGCTCGAGGAGGTAGCGGCTGACCAGGTAGGGCTCGCTCTGCTCGGCCGCCTTGGCGACCACGTCGGGGAGCTCGCACAGCGCGCGGGCGACGGCCCACTCGAGATCGCCGGTGAGCGGGGCCGGGTCGGCCTCGGCCAGCTCGGCCAGGTTCACGTCGCCCGCCCGGGCCAGGACGCTCGAGCAGCGCGCGTGCGCGTACTGTAGATAGGGCCCGGTGTCGCCCTCGGTGGA
>DATHKR010000065.1:0-59544 GCA_035489015.1 Kofleriaceae bacterium
GGCAGCGAGCGCTCGACGCGCGGCCACAGGTGCAGACCGCGCTCGCTCGCGCGGTCGCGCCACACGTCGAGGTCGTGGTCCGCGGTCGTGGCATCGGCGGTGAAGAGGACCAGCACCACGAGGCCGTGCACGATCGTCGGATCGCTGGCCAGCTTCTTGACGTCGTTCCACACCGGCGCCTGCAGGGCGCGCGCGTAGCCGCGGTTGGGCCCGAGCCGCTGGAACTGCGCCACGACCTTGATCTCGATCCACAGCGCTTCCCCGAGGGCGGCGTCGTCGAGTGGGGTTCCGGCGCTCGGCGTCACCACCAGGTCGCAGCGCGCGCCGGCGCTGCGCTTGCGTCGGTTTCGGTCGCGCGGGAAGCGCTGCTCGGGGAAGACCCCGTAGCCGGCGTCGAGCAGCGCGGCCCGGAGGACAGGATGCAGCTCGAGCTCGCCGCAGGCGTCGAGCCCGCGCACGGCCTGCTCGAGCTCGATGGTGTCCGCGGCTCGAGCGAGGCCGGCGGCAAGCGCGTCGGCCAGCGCCGACCACGACCAGTCGATCATTCGCCCGCCTCTACCGGAGGTCCAGCCGCATGAGGTCCTCGTCGTACGCCGCTCCGTCCATGAGCATCGCCCTGGGCGCGTGGCCGTAGACGGCGAAGCCGGCCCGCTCGTAGAGACGGCGCGCCGAGCCGTTGGCGGCCATCACGGTCAGGAGGAGCTGCTCGAGCCCGGCCACCCGGCGGGCGCGGGCCAGGAGGTCATCGAGCAGCGCCTTGCCGACGCCGCGGCCGCGCGCCGAGCGGTCGACGTACATGCCCCAGACCACGGCGCGGTGGCGGCGCTTGGCCCGACGCTCGCGGTCGAACCCGATGATGCCGACCAGGCTCGCGCCGTCGAACGCGCCGATGACGTAGTGGTCCTCGCCGCTGCCGAGCTCGCGCTCGACGTCGGTGAGCGGCCGGGTCGCGTGGTCCTCGGCGGTCGACCCGAACGCCTCCGGGTCGTCGCGGAAGCCTGTCAGGCGCAGCTGCCAGAAAGCCACGGCATCGTCGGACGTGAGAGCGCGGAGCTCCATGAGCCCGTCATCATGACATCGAGGCCGCTGTCCCATGGGACCGCGGCCGGCCATCCAGCCTCGCACCGACTGGCAGCGAGGGCAGTCACGACGGTACTCCTTCGTACTGCTTCGCATTCACGGTAGAAGGGGAAGCATGAGGGAACCAATCTGTCTCCTGGGAATCGTCGCGATCGCTGGCTGCGGCCAGGTCACCAAGACGCCCGACGACGACGCCGACGATGACGGCGCCAGCGACACCGACGGGGCCGGCGACGACACCGACGACGACGGTACCGCCCCCGGCTATTACCGTCTCTCCGTCGACGTGACCGGATTGCGCGGGACCCTCGTGCTCCAGAACGCCGGCGGCGACGACCTCACCATCACCGAGGACGGACCGCATCGCTTCGCGACCGACGTCCAGGATGGCTCCGACTTCGAGGTGACCGTGATGTCGGATCCCGAGCTGCAGAACTGCCACGTCGACGGCGCGACCGGGACCATCTCGGCAGACGTCCAGCTCGCGGTCGGCTGCTACGGGAACATCTTCATGTGGATCGACGACAACCCGGACGGGAACGAATACAACCACGAGCTGTGGATGAGCGACGGGACCCAGGCGGGCACCGGCCGGGTCGTCAACATCAACCAGGACGAGACGGTCGGCTCCGGGCCCTCCACGATGACCCGCTACAGCGGGCTCTACTACCTGGTGTCGAACGATGGCGGCGGGCCGGCGCTGTGGCGCACCGATGGCACCCAGGCCAACACCCAGGAGCTCCGCACGTTCGACACCGTCGACCTGGGCAGCGGCGGCCTGGTGCACGACGACGCGCTCTACTTCGTCGCCAACGGCGACGCCGCCGGCACCGAGCTCTGGCGATACAACGGATCGCAGTTCCAGCGATTGACCAACATCAACCCGACCGGGAACACCAACTTCGGCCAGAGCTTCGCGGTCCTGGGCAATCGCCTGGTCTTCCCCGCGACCGACAACATCAGCGGCGACAACCCGTGGAGCTACGACCTCGGCTCGGGAGCCTCCCAGCTCCTGATCGACGTCATCCCCGGCGCCTTCACCGGGCAGGTCAGCGAGATGATCACGCTCGGCAACCGGGCGGTCTTTCGCGCCGATCACGAGACCGCCGGCCTGGAGCTGTGGTCCACCGACGGGACCCCGGCCGGAACCGACCTCCTGAAGGACATCAACCCGGGCGGGAACGGCGCGTCGATCAACTTCCTCGCCACCGACGGCGCGGTCGCCTACCTCCGGGCCAGCGACGCCAGCGGCGCCGAGCTGTGGAAGACCGACGGCACCACCGCCGGGACCGTGATGGTCAGGAACATCGCCCCCGGCGCGGCCGACAGCAACCCGGGCTCGATGGTCGCGTTCGCCGGCAAGTTCTGGTTCGTCGCGACCGACGCCGACGGGGCCGAGCTGTGGAGCACCGACGGCACCACCGAGGGGACCCAGAAGCTCGAGGTGAACCCGAGCACGTCGATCGGCTCCAACCCGTACGGCCTGACGGTCGCCGCGGGCCGGCTCTACTTCGTCGCCGACGGCGGCGACGGGGCCGGCACCGAGCTGTGGGCGACCGACGGCACCGCCGAGGGCACCGTGCGAGTCACCGACGTGGCCGCCGGTCAGGATCCCGGCGTCGGCACCATCGGCCCCCACGACGGCCGTGTGCTGTACTTCTTCGACGCGTCGTACGACACCACGCAGCTGTGGAGCACCGACGGCACCGCTGACGGCACCCGGAAGGTCGCGGACATCTGCCAGGCGCCTGCGTGTAATCCGTACGCCCAGTTCGTGCGGGTCACCGAGTAGTCGGGGCGCCGGGCGGAGGTATAAGAAGAAGGACCACCGGCCGTCAGGAGGCAACGATGCTGCAGCGCTCCCCCATGTACTCGTACATCCCGGCCAAGGACGTGGCCCGCGCGCGACGGTTCTACGAGGAGAAGCTCGGGTTCGTGCCGAAGCAGGAGGTCGCGGACGGGGTCGTCTACGAGTTCGGCAGCGGCACCGCCTGCTTCCTGTACCCGACTCCGAACGCCGGGACGTCAAAGGCGAGCCAGGCGTTCTGGCAGGTCGACGACGTCGAGCGCGAGGTGGCCGAGCTGAAGGCCCGCGGCGTCGAGCTCGAGAACTACGACATGCCCGGCGAGAAGAGCCCGAGCGGCGTCGTGACCGCGGGCGGCGCCAAGGCAGCCTGGTTCAAGGACAGCGAGGGGAACATCCTCGCGATCATCCAGAACGTCTGAGGCCTATCCCGGCGGGCTCCAGGGCCGGCCGGTCTCGCAGTCGATGTGGGCCAGGCGGACGCCGGTCGACCCGACCTCGATCGTTCCGAACACGATCGGCAGGCCGAACCGGCGGGGACCGATCGAGCCCGGGTTGAACACGGTCACGCCGGCGTCCTGCCCGATGAACGGGACGTGCGAGTGGCCGCACACGACCAGGGACGCCTTCTCGGCGCGCGCGAGCCGCCCCACCTCGGCGCGCAGCTTCGGGCCGTAGACGGCGATGTGAATCAGGAGGATCCGCATCGCCCGGCCGCCGGCCTCGAGATCGAGCACCATCACGTCCGGCAGCTGGCGGGCGCCGGTGTCGATGTTGCCGCGCACCGCGAACACGGGCGCGACCCGGGCGAGGTCATCGAGCACCGACAGCTCGCCGATGTCGCCGGCGTGGAGGATCGCGGTCGGCTCGAGCGACGCCAGGTGGTCCGCGATTCGCGGGTGCGGGTGCGAGTGGGTGTCGGCGACGACGGCGACCCGCCCCGACCCGTCGGGCAGGGACACGCTCGCCGTCTTCTTCACCAGTCGCGCCGCCATGACCAGGGTCCTACCTCGACGGGACCGACTTGTCATGGATCTGGTCCGCCTGGTGCACCGCGGCGTACGCTCCTCCGGTGCGCATCGCGGTCATCGGCCACGTCGAGCACGTCACCCTCGGACGGATCCCGGCGCTGCCGGCGACCGGCGCCATCGTCCACGTCGATCAGCCGCGCTTCCTCCCCGGCGGCGGTGGCGGGGTGGCCTTCCACCAGCTGGTGCGCTCCGCCGCCGAGGTCCACCTGTTCACCGCGATCGGCGACGATGAGGCGGGCGCCCAGGTCGAGGCGCGCCTGGAGGCCACCGGGGCGGTCCTGCACATCGCGCGCCGGCGGGCCGAGCACACCCGCGACCTGGTGGTCATCACACCCGACGGCGAGCGGACCATCTTCGTCGTCGGCGAACCGCTCCATCCCCGGCGCGACGACGACCTGCCGTGGGACCTCCTCGGCGACTGCGACGCCGCCTACTTCACCGGGCAGGACCCGCGCACGATCGTGGCCGCCCGCGCCACGCGGGTCCTGGTCGTCACCGCGCGCCGGCGGATGGCTCTCATCGACTCCGGCGTGCGCGCCGACCTCGTGGTGGGAAGCCGCGCGGATCCGCGCGAGTCCACCCGGCTGGCCGACTATCCGGTCGCGCCCGCCGCGCTGGTCATGACCGAGGGCAAGGCCGGCGGCACCGTCGAGACCGCCGGCGCGGTCGAGCGGTTCGCCGCCCCGCCGTCGCCGCCAGCCCGGGGCGGGGCGTACGGGGCCGGGGACAGCTTCGCCGCGGCGCTGACCTACTACCTGGCCGACGGTCTGCCGGCGTCGGCGGCGTGCGCACGGGCTGCGTTTCACGGCGCGGCGGTCCTGGGCTCGCTCGATCCCCTCGAGGCCCAGCGCCCGCTCGGCGATCCGGCCTGATCAGTAGCCCACCATCGGGAAGCTGACGGGTTCGGTACGCCGGCACACGCTCCGGCGGTGCGCGCGCCGCGAGCTCGAGTGCGCGCGATCGCACGTCGAGTCGCCCATCGCGGGTAGAGGTCGTCTTGTCACGTGAGTCCCACTTTCCCGGACTCGAGATATGTGAACTAGTGTCGTAGTCCGCGCACAGGGGGGGACAGCGCCGCGCTGGCCATGCCTCACCTCTGCGCCCTCTCCGGTTTGCGAGCGAGGTGAAGCATGAATTCACAGAGAGTAGCGGTCTGTGCCGTGTTGCTCGCCGCGACGTTCACGGCGATGCCGACCGGGCAAGCAACCACCGTCAAGCAGTTCGACCTCGATGGAATGACGGCCTCTGCCGCGCGCGTCTTTCGCGGCACGGTCACCGACATTCGCCCGGGCACCGTCTTCGTCGGCGGCGCGAACCTGGCCACGACCACCTATCGCTTTCGCGTGGTCGAGGCGTTCAAGGGCGACTTCCCGACCACCAAGGGTGACGTCACCTACGCCGAGGTCACCATGATCGGCAGCCACAAGGTCGAGGCCGATCGGGGCGGCCTCCGCCACCTCTCCATCTTTCGCGACATCCCCCGCCTCGAGCGCGGCCGCGACTACCTGCTCTTCCTCACCGCCGAGAGCAGGGTCGCGCTGTCCAGCCCGGTCGGCCTGGCCCAGGGCTGCTTCGACATCGACACCGCCAGCCCCGGTCAGCTGACCTCGAACCGGGCCGGCAACGCCGGCCTGGCCGCCGGCGTGAAGGGCCCCGTGCCCTACGACGACCTCGCCGCCCGCGTCCGCGTGATCGTCGCCGCCCAGAAGGGACGAACGCGATGACCGCCCTCACTCGCGCCGTTCTCGTGGCGCTGGTTGCCGGCGCGCTCTCGCTGATCGCCGCCCCCGCGGCCCAGGCCGGCGGCCCGCTGGCCGTCTGCTCCGACGGCACACCGTTCCTCTGGCCGAACGGCGGCCAGAACGTGGTCTGGAACGCCGACCAGGGCAACCTCGGCAACTTCGACAAGGCCGCCGCGGACGACCTGGTCGAGTCGTCCTTCAATCAGTGGCAGGCGATCGACACCGCGACGATCAGCTTCGTCCAGGGGGCCGACCTGCCGCTCAACGTCGACGAGACCAACTTCGGCCCGTTCTTCGAGCCCACGGCGCCCGACGGCCTGAGCGCCATCATCTACGACGACACCGGCGCGATCTTCGAGCTCCTGTTCGGTCCCGGCTCCGGCGTGCTCGGCTTCGCCGGACCCGAGTGGATCGATCCGTCCACGTGCAGCATCCTCGAGGGCGTCTCCTTCCTCAACGGCCCCGAGTTCGATCCGGTCGACTTCAACTTCGGCTTCGGCATCACGGTCCACGAGTTCGGTCACTTCGGCAACCTGGCCCACAGCCAGACCAACGGCGGCATCCTGCTCGGCCTCGCGCTCGGGGCGCCGCAGGCCAGCGGTCCGGATCCGTTCGACACGTTCGGCGCTCCGACCGTCGACGACTTCATCGAGGGCGGGCTGGTCGAGACCATGTACCCGTTCATCTTCGGCAGCACCTTCGGGACCGAGAGCCCCGGCCGCGACGACGTCACCATGATGTCGCGCCTGTACCCGGAGGACGATCACTTCGCGACCACCGCCGCGATCACCGGGCGCGTGCTCGGCCCCAACGGGACCACCCGGATCTCGGGGGTCAACGTCATCGCGCGCAACGTGGCCGATCCATTCCTGGACGCGGTATCGGCCATCTCCGGCGACTTCACCCTGGAGGTCGATCCCGCCCTCAGCGACGTGGTCGGGACCTATCAGTTCACCGGGCTGACCCCCGGCGCCCAGTACGCCGTCTTCGTCGACGAGATCCTGCAGGGCGGGTTCTCGACGCCGCCCCGACAGCCTCTGCCCGGCCCCGAGGAGTTCCACAGCGGCGCCGCCGAGTCCGCCAGCGACCCGCTCGACACCTTCACCGCGGTCTCCGCCGGCGCGGGTGGGACCGCGGCCGGGGTCGACATCATCTTCAACGTGCCGCAGCCGGGCGATCCGCTCGGCGTGGGCGACGACGGAGCCGTCGAGCTGTTCCCGCCGTTCGCGATCGACTTCTGCGGCCGCCGCTTCGACTCGCTGTTCGTCAACGCCAACGGCAGCGTCACCTTCGGCGCGCCCGACCCGAACTTCTTCGAATCGACGCTGGCCCACCTGATCGGGCCGGCCCGGATCGCCGGCCTGTGGGACGATCTGAACCCGGCCGCCGGCGGGGTGGTCACGTTCACCCAGAGCGCGAACACCTTCACCGTGAGCTGGTCGAACGTCCCGGAGTTTCCGACCACCGGGGCGAACTCGTTCGCCATCTCCTTCACCCGCAAGGATCACCTCGGCGAGGCGCTCGGCCCGCTGTTCGGCAACCGCTTCTCGATCACGTTCGGCGGGGTCAGCGCCACCGACGGCCTGGTCGGCTACAGCTGCGGCGGCGCGTTCACCGGCGGCTTCGAGCAGGAGACCGACCTCAGCAACCTGCACGGCCGCATCGGCAGCCCGATCCTCCCGATCACCGCCATCTTCGAGGAGTTCGTGGAGGGCAACGAGACGTTCGATCTCGCCGGCGAGCTGCGCTTCCACGGCGTCAACAAGGTGGTCGACCTGTTCGAGCTCGGCGACGGCAACGAGACGTTCGATGACGCAAGCCGGCTGCCGGTGCTTCCGTTCAACAGCGCGTTCATCCCGTTCGCGACCACGATCGAGCCGCTCGGCGGCGACGTCGACTTCTTCAGCATCCGGGCCAAGGCCGGCGACTTCGTCGCGATCGAGGTCGTGCGCGGACAGCTCGACAGCTTGCTGGGCGTCTTCGACGCCGACACCGGCGAGCTCCTCGCGGTGGACGACGACGGCGGCGACGGCCTGCTCTCGCGCCTCATCCTGCAGGTCGACGAGACCACCCGGCTGGCGTTCGCGGTGACGACCTTTCCCGACTTCGACTTCGTCGGGGCCGGCGGCACCGACGGTCGCTACACCCTGTTCGTCAACACCTACCACGGCGAGCCGATCGCGCTCGGCGACGACGACACCCTGGAGGTCCCCCTCGGCGGCTTCGTGTTCGACTTCCAGGGAGAGCCGCGCAGCTCGGTGTTCGTGAACTCGAACGGCAGCCTCTCCTTCGAGGCCGGCGATCCCAGCTTCGCCGCCGACCCGGCCGCGCTGCTGGCCGGCCCGCCGCGGATTGCGCCCCTGTGGACCGACCTCGATCCGACCGGCGCGCTGGGCAATCCGGGCCTCATCGTGGTCGACACCAGCAGCTCCGGCTCGGCCACCGTCCACTTCGTCAGCGTGAGCCAGTTCTTCTCCAGCACCGCGAACTACTTCTCGGTCGAGCTCTGCCGGCACGGCCGGTTCAAGCTGCACTGGGGGCCGAGCGACCGCGGGTTCGCCCTGGTCGGCGCCACCGAGGGCGGCGGCGCGGCTGACCCGGGTCCGACGGATCTCAGTCGAGCCAGGCCCGACGCCACCGGGACCACCTACGAGCTGTTCGTGCCCGATCTCACGATGGGCCTGATCAGTAACTTCGATCTGTTCTTCGATCAGGTCGACTTCCAGTAGAGCCGACCACTGGCGAGCACCTGCTGGCGCGGCGACGAGTCGCGCCAGCAGGCCTGCCTCCGATCAGGGAGCGACGATCTCGAAGTCGCCGACGCCCTCGGTCGGGGCCTCGGGCCCGAAATGGAGGCTGTCGGTGACGGTGCCGTCGAGGACGATGCTGGGCAGATCCGGGTAGTCGCTCAGGCCCGACTCGTGCGAGCCGGTCGCCGCGAGTCGTCCGATCGGGCGCAGCGCGAACGCGGGCGGTGGCTCGCAGGTCGCGACCGTCTCGAGGTCCGCGGCCTCGACGCACACCTCGGCCCGGTCGTTGCACGTCTCGCCCATGTCCGCCGAGCCCTGGCCGTAGATCGCGGCGCCGTCGGAGCTGATCTGGGCGCCGCAGAAGCCGACCCCGATGCCGCCGACCACCATCTCGAGCTGTGCGGCGCTCGAATCGGCGTGGAGCTGGGCGACTCCGTAGGAGCAGCCGTCGAACGCGGGCGGCTCTCCGCACGTCTCGGCGTTGTCGTAGCCGACGCCGAACCACAGCATGACGTCGAAGCCGTCGGTGCCCTCGATCGGCTGGATCCGCGCCGCCAGGCGAGCGGCGCCGCCGGCCACGTAGAGATAGTCGGCTCCGTCCTTGCGCCCGAACTGCATGAACGCCGGGTCGAGGGCGGTCGGCGTCCCGGTCATCCGGTAGCACTGGGCGTAGAACGGCTCGATCGCGCCCCACGGCGTCAAGCTGTACTCGACCGGCTCGAGGTCGGTGCACGCCCGCGGCGTGGCCATCGCGAATCCGTTCACCTCGGCGATCCGATCATCGACCGACGTCAGCAGCTGCTGCAGGTCGGTCGGACCGCCGCTGAAGAAGCGATCGCGGAAGGCCTGCGCGGTGAAGCCGTTGGGCGGGCCGCCGCCGCGCAGCCGGAGCGACATCGAGTGGAAGCCGGCCGGCGTCGCGGCCATGACCGGCGGCGCGATGAGCGGGATCGAGCTGAAGCCGCCGGCCCCGCCGGCATCGATACCGGCGCTGCCCGCATCGACGTCGCCGGCCGCGTCGTCGTCGTCGTCTCCGCTGCTGCAGGCGACGCAGAGCGACGCGACGCAGAGCGCGGCGAACCAGCGCAGCGCGCGTGGAGGCGGCCGGACCGAGCTGGTCGGCGGGCCGCTTTCGAGTCTGTTCACTGGAGAAACGTCCTTCCTCGGGGCCGGGATGGCCGCCCGCGCGGCCGGTCGTCCCTTCAGGTCATCGGCCGCGAGCTGGCGTCTCTGAAGCGAAATGGCGGCAGGCGGCGCCGGCCGACCCCATCCAGCTGAAAGTCCTGCCTCCCGCGGCGTCCGGCCGGGCCTGGACTACGAGGCGTACAGCTGGACGTCGGTCGCCGCGGCAAGCGCCATCTGTCGGGCCTGGTCCCAGTCGGGGTGACGGACCACCAGGTAGCCGTCCGACAAGAGCGTCGCCTTCCAGTCGCGGCGCTGCGCGCCCGGCCGGAGCAGGGTGTCCTCGACGATGTGCGCGCCGTATCGCGCGTAGTACTCGCGGATGCCGCTGATGCCGTGGATCTGGCCCTGGCCCTGCGCGCGCTTGAAGATGATGCCGACGTTGTACTTGCGCTCGGTCGACGCCTCGAACCGGCCGACCGTGGAGACCCGCGCCCACTC
This sequence comes from Kofleriaceae bacterium, assembly GCA_035489015.1. Lineage (GTDB taxonomy): Bacteria > Myxococcota_A > Polyangia > Haliangiales > Haliangiaceae > DATFRY01. Next base: position 10,031 of record DATHKR010000065.1, read on the forward strand.
GCGGAACAGATCGATGTCGCTGGTGTAGTTCATCTGATCGACCACGCACGCGCCGCCCGGACGGCACGCCACCTCGCCGAACACCACCTCGCCGCTGGGCTTCAGGAACCACTCCATGTGGGTCATGCCGTCGCCCATGCCGAGCGTGCCCAGCACCGCGCGGCCGAGCTCGATGCCGGCGCGGATGTGCGGCTGATCGAGGTCCCGCACCGACAGCATGATGGGAGAGATCCACTCGTTGGAGCGCATCTCGAGCGCGTTCGGCATGTAGCGGGTGACGCTCTCGTACGCCGGCGTCCCGTCGATCGAGGCGGTGTCGTAGGTGTACTCCTCGCCGTCGATGAACTCCTCGCAGATCGCCTCGACCACGTGCTGCATGTGGGGCAGGACTCGCTCCATGTCCCGGATCGACTCGACCTTGTAGGTGTCGGCGCTGCCGGCCCCGCTGATCGGCTTGATGATCGCCGGAAAGCCGATCGCCTCGACCGCGCTCCACACCTCCTTCACCGAGCGCACCCGCTGGGCCAGCGGCACGCGCAGCCCGGCCGCCGCCACGCGGTCCTTCATCAGCTGCTTGTCGCGAAAGCCGCGCACGGTATCGACCGACATCCCGGGCAGCCCGAACCGCTCGCGCATCCGCGCCGCGACGATCACCAGCGGCTCCCAGTTGGCCAGAATGCGGTCCACCGACCGGCCGCGCAGCCACCCGTGCACCCGGGCGATCACGTCCTCCTCGTCCATGATGGACGGGACCTCCAGGTAGTCGGCCAGGTAGCGGCGCAGCTCCGGGTCGGGGCTGCCGTCACCGACCCCCAGCACCTCGGCGCCGACCTCGGCCAGGCCGCGGGTGAACTGCCTCATCTCTGGCGGATACCGCGGGGACAGGAACACGACACGCATCGCCGCGACCGTAGCCGCCGCCGTCGCCGACGGTCAACACCGCCCGCGCGGACCCTACGGGCGGGCCCTAAGGATTCTCGTTGCGCGCCGCGCCGTCCGGCTGCGTGCTCCACACCATGGCGAAGCTGGCTGGTCGGCCGTGGTGCCGCTTCCAGCTCGGCACCCGCTCGACCATCTCGTCGTCGACCAGCCGCTCCTCCAGCTCGCGAAGCAAGAGCCCGTGGGCCCGGGCCGCGCGCACGTGATCCGCGAACAGGTGGATCGTGTTCTCGATGGCCACGTTCTCGCCGTCGTCGGGGAAGTGGGTCGGGATCCCGTTGAGCAGGAAGTGCGGGTGATATCCCACGATGACCGCCGTCGCGCCGGGCCGGCACAGCCGGGCCACCTCGGCGTAGAACGGCGCCAGGGCGGGCAGGTGCTCGATCGACAGCACGTTGACCACCAGCTCCGCCACGCCGGCCGCCAGCGGCGTCCGCCGGATGTCGGCGCAATGCAGATCCGCATAGACGCCGCGCGCGCGGGCGTGCGCGAGCATCTCGGGCGAGAGGTCCACCCCCTCGATGCGACGGACGCCGTGCGCGGCGAGCCACGCCCCGATCCGCCCGGTCCCGCAGGCGAGATCGATCGCGTGATCGACCGACCAGGACAGCGTCTCCAGCCGGGCGAGCAGCCAGATGTCGAGGTCCTCGGTCATCCGCCGGTCGTAGCTGGCCGACCACCGCCGATAGCCCTCACGGACGTCGACGGTCGGGTAGTTGCGCTGGTCGTAGCGGGAGAAGTCGAGACCCATGAGCCATGGTTACCACACGGCTTTCGGGGCGGGATCCCCGGGCAGGAAATCGGCGGGCGGGGCGTACAATGCCCATCGCAAGCGGTGAGCTGGACGTGCAGGGCTCGCCGCGATCGAGGGCAGGTGAATGGCTGGACGTGACCGCGAGTACGATGGTGGTGAGATCTCCGGCGAGGAGGAGGTCGAAGGGCCAGGGCGACCGTCTCCCGGCAAGGTCACGTCGACCTCGCTCATCGGCAACTCGAATCCGCCCCGGTACGGCGTCTCGCCCGGCAAGCGAAGCCTGACCATGGGGATGACCGCCCCTCGCCGGGGCGGCGGGCAGCCATCCCCCGACGCGCAGGCCGGGGTCTCCCCGGCCATGGAGGAGGCGCTGGCCACCGAGGCGGGGGCGCCGCTGACCGGCGCGGCCGAGTGGTCGCGGCGGATCGGGGCCGACGTGTCGGACGCGCGGATCGCGACCGGCCCGGTGGCGGCAGCGGCCGCCGCCTCGATCCCGGCGCCGGCCTTCACCGTCGGCAACCGCGTCTTTCTCGGCGACGGCGTCACCACCTCGTCGGAGGCGGTGATGCGTCACGAGCTGACTCACGTGGCCCAGCAGCGCGGCGGCGCCATGCCCGACATCGCGGATCTGACGACGACCTCGCCGTCGCACGACGTGGAGAGCCAGGCGCGCCAGGCGGAGGTGGGCGGCGCGCAGGCGGCCCAGCCGGTCGCGCGCAGCGCGGTCCAGATCGCGCCGATCGGGTTCCCGGGCGGGCGGATGGGGCCCGGCGGCGGCACCGGCGTCTCGCTGGGGACCACGCCCAACCCGCAGCTCGACGCGTTCAAGTACTTCGAGAAGCACGGCAAGGCCCACTTCGCCGAGCTGAAGGATCTCAAGATGGGCGACGTGACGCTGGAGACCGGCTCGCCGTACGTCACCTGGACCGGCGGCAGCTCGAAGGGGTTCTCCGACTGGTTCTCCTACGAGCTCTTCATCAACGTCCCGCCGAAGCCGTGGGACCTGCTCGAGAAGACGATCGTGCCGGCCGATGTGTGGAAGGTGGTCGACGTCGGCCGCGACGCGGCCAACCCGGACGACCCGGCCAAGGCCAACGAGTACGCGCTCGGCGTCACCATCGAGATGCAGAAGGCCTATCGCGAGCGGCTGCGCGAGTCGCTGGCCCGCCTCATGCCGCGGGTGGTCCGCGAGTGGAACCGGCGCACGCTGGCGGATCACGCCGAGCGCAGCAAGGACACCAGCGAGAAGCTGCCCGAGCACCCGGAGACCAACCAGCCCGGCGTCGGCATCCTGCAGTCGCACCCGATCGATCGGTACGTGCTCGGCACCCTCACCAACCGGCTGACGCCCGACTTCGCCGCCTACCGCAAAGCGTTCCCGTCGGAGGCCGCGCCGCGCGGCGGTCGCGACGACGCACCGGCCGCGCTCCGCAAGGTGAAGTTCGCGTGGCAGTCGCCGAACCAGGCCCGCCGCTGGATCAAGGTCACCGATCCGATCGACGCGACCCCGGAGGAGGTCGCCAAGGAGCTGTTCGGCGACACCCTGCTCACCTACCTGGTGACGCCGGCGGCGCCGCTGTTCGGGCTCGACCCGACCAAGAACATGTTCGTGCCCGAGCACGAGGCGGCCTACTCGAAGTTCACCGACGACAAGTCGCCGGGCGGCTCGAACGAGCACCAGATCCTGTCCGGGCCGCAGGCCGACGACGCCGCGCTCAACCAGGCCGCCGGGTTCAGCGCCGGCAAGTCCAGCCCCGCCGCGGTCGTCCAGCAGCTCGACATCCTGCTCACCCAGCTGAAGTCGATCGCGGCGACCGCGGCCACCTGGATCACCCTCGACAAGGACATGCAGGAGACGGTGACGCGGATCGAGGCGCGCAAGCAGCGCCTGGCCAGCTCCACCGACGCGGCCGAGGCGGGCCGGTGGAACGCCCAGGTCCGCGAGCAGCTCGACATCGCGCAGAAGTGCGAGCGCGGCCTCGGTATCGCGACCAAGCTGTTCCAGTCGTTCCCCGACGCCAAGGAGGGCCGCGACCTGGCCCACGAGATCGGCTCGCTGTTCGTCAAGGCGGCCGGGACCTCCGACCTGGTGGTGACGGCGCGGCAGCAGCTCGATCAGGCCAACCAGCGGCTGCTGGCGTTCCCGACCGACTGGATGGAGGCGATGTTCCGCTGGATCCGCCGCGCGATCCTCGCCTCGCAGAAGAACGCGCGCACCGGCGAGGACAACACGGCCGTCAAGCAGCTCGGCGAGAAGGAGACCAAGCTCCGCCTCGACCTCATGAAGCTGCGCGAGAAGCTCCTGACCGAGCCGCTCACGGTCAAGGACGAGGTCGACAAGATCTTCAAGGAGCTGCAGGAGCTGGCGACCGGCGCGTCGGCGGCTCGCAACATGGATCTGTGCGACGAGACGTTCGTCGCGGTGAAGGAGGCCAAGTCGCCGACCGGCTGGATTCGCGGCCTGGCCAGCAATCCGGTCACCGGCGACCACGGCAACGACCGGCTCGAGGCCCTCGCCGGCCGGGCCGACAAGTTCCAGGGCGAGTGGAACATCATCCTCAAGCAGTGGAAGGACGGCGACAAGGAAGGCGCGGCCAAGGCGCTCGGGGAAAAGGCGAAGAGCGCCGAGTGGAAGCAGTTCTTCAACGACGTGGCCAAGGAGATCAAGGACCAGGCCCGCTACGACGCGTGGATGACCTTCGGCATCCTGGTCGGCGTCGCGATCATCGTCGGGTTCGCCGGCGCCGTGCTCGAGCCGGTGCTGATCGGCGCGATGGGGCCGATCCTGGGCGTCATCGTCACCGCCACCACCGAGGCGGCCGCGTTCACCACCATGTCGTACTTCCTGGTCGAGAAGCACCCCACGCTCGAGGGCTTCAAGAACGAGTTCGGCAAGAACCTGCTCGTCTTCGGCGTGATGAAGGGCATCTCGAAGGGCTGGGGCGCGCTCGAGAAGCTCATCGGCTTCGAGATGAAGTCGGGCGAGATGATCGCGCAGTTCGCCACGGTGAACGGGATCGCCCTGTACGAGGCCAACCACAAGAAGGCGGAGAAGGGCGAGACTCTCACCGAGGGTGAGATCCTCAAGATCAGCTTCGACAACCTCATCTTCATGATCGCCGTCTCGCTCGGCGGCAAGGCGCTCGCGCCAGCCTTCGGCCGCTGGCGGCTCAGCAACCAGGTGGGCAAGGACCTGGCGAAGTTCGAATCGCTGCACCAGGAGGTGATGTCGCTGGCCGAGCAGGCCAAGGCGAGCAAGGACAAGGCCGTCGGCGAGAAGCTGCTCGAGCGCCAGCGCGAGCTGCTCGAGGCCGCGCGACTGTCGCTCGATGGTCTGGTCGATCTCGCCCGCAAGGGCTGGGACACCGCCAGGAAGGCGGGGATGACCCGCCCGCAGTTCGACGCGGTCGTGGCCGCGGAGGGAGATCTCACCGACGCGAGCCGCAGCCTGCGCGAGGCCGAGATCATGGGCAAGCTCGACCCGGTCAGTCAGAACCAGTACCTGGCCGAGCCGGCCACCTTCGACGAGGCGCGCGAGCACTTCGGCGCCGACAAGGCCAACAAGCTCAGCGAGGTGACCCACGACGTCACCGGCGCGCGCTCGTTCGAGGTCACCGGCACGGACGGCAGCAAGATGCGCATCAGCGAGCGAGCCGGAAAGCCCGGCGAGGTCGGCACCGGCACGACCCGCGTGGTGACCCCGGGCGGCGAGCCGCCGCCGGTGCGCCCGGAAGCGAAGGCCGAGGCGGACAGCAAGAAGGAAGAGAAGAAGGACGAAGACAAGAAGGAAGAGAAGAAGGACGAGGACAAGAAGGACGAGGACAAGAAGGACGGCGGAAAGACCGATCCGCCGCCGCCGCCGCCAGAGCCGAGGCCGCCGTTCGAGATCCCCGAGGCGGACCTCGCGAACCTCCACCAGCGAGTCGACGCCCACGTGAAGACCGCGGTCGAGGCGATCAAGGACGCCCCCGCGGAGGTCACCGAGCGACTGACCAGGGCCGGGCGGGAGGCGGCCGAGAACACCTTCCGGCTGAAGACCGGCGCCAAGATGGACGCGGCCAAGGCGCGCAAGCAGGCCGGCGACGCGGCCAAGCGAGCCATCAAGGAGCTCGCCCCGGTGGAGGCCGAGGCGATTGCCAGGGCCCGGGCCGATCAGGCGATGGCGGACGGGAGCGCGTTCGACACCTCGAAGCTGCCCCGGGATGCGAAGACGCAGCTGGACGACTTCAACGCCGGCACCAGCGGCGGGGCCGCGAAGCGGCTGGCACCCCAGCTCTCGGGCAAGGACCTGGCCGCGATGGAGACCACCCTCGACGTCGAGGTGGCCCAGAAGAACGCGACCAAGACCCCGCAGAACATCGTGGATCCGGGCGATCCGAGCAAGACCCAGAAGCAGCTGGTCTACGAGTTCGGGGACGGGACGATCATCCGGCTCAAGCCGAAGGGCGACGTCCACAACGTGGTGAACGGCGTCACCACGCCCATGTTCAGCATCGAGGTCAAGCAGGTCGCGCCGGGCAACGCCAAGCCCGGTCAGGACGGGATCGCGTTCAAGGTCAACGCCAGGGGCCAGGCGGTGCCCAAGGGGGTCTACGAGATCAAGAACCCGTACGAGAAGGGCCTCTTCCAGCTACAGTTCAAGATCTTCGAACAGACGGTCCTGGACGCCAGTCACCAGAAGGCCAACCCATGATTCCCGAGCTTGCCTTGAAGCCCGCCGACGGGGAGTTCGATCTGGCCGCGATCCACCGCCACCTCGATTCCCTCGATACCGCGATCCGGGATCCACAGAACCCGGATCGCTTCCTCCTGTCGTCCGACCCGGCCGCGCTGCGCGAGGCAGCCGAGGAGCGACGCGGCTCCAACCCGGTCCCCTACACCGTCGCGGTCCTTCACCCCACGCCGACGATCATCGCCCTGACCACGTTTGGCTCCGATACCAGGCCCTCGCGCGACTTCGTCGAGTGGCTGCGCAAGCAGCAGGCGCTCAAGATCCTCGACCAGGAGTTCAACGACTTCACCAGCCAGTGCGAGGACAACCTCGACCACGTCTTCGGCGAGCCCGACTGAGGTCGTCCTCGATCCGCTGGCGTTCAGTGGACGAACTGGAACCAGTTGATGTTGGCGAAGTCGCCCCCGGAGCCGGTGAACGTGATGAAGAGGGTGTGCACGCCGGTCGCCGAGCTGGACAGGTTGGTGCTGACGTTGCCCCAGGCCTGCCAGCCGCCGGTGTTGCTGATGGGGACGCTGGCGATGATCGGACCGGTGGTGCTGTCGAGGCGGTACTGGATCGTGCCGGTGGCGGTGGCGCCGGAGGCGCGGCGCGTGATCACCGATGACGGCGACGAGCCTCCGAAGCTCATGCCGGCGTAGGCGATCGAGTCGCCGGGGGCGATCCAGCCCACGTTCTGGCCTCCGCCGGTGTCGGTGGTCGTCTCCAGCATGACGCCGGACTGGGAGCTGTAGCTCTCCGCCTGGGTCAGCGCGTAGGCGTCGCGGCTGGGCGGCGGGCCGTAGGCGAGGCCGAAGCCGAACGGGAACAGCGGCGCCTTGCCGTCGCCGCTGTTGATCGGCTGCTGGCTGACGCTGCTCATCCACGTCATCGGCAGCTTGCCGGTCGGCTGGGCCACGCCGAAGAGGACGTCGGCGACGCCCTGCCCCTCGCTGCCCGGCAGCCAGGCCGCGACCAGCGCGTTCCAGTTGCCCAGCTGTGAGGCGATGTCCATCGGCCGGCCGGACACCAGCACGACCACGACGGGCACGCCGGCGTTGCGCAGCGTGTTGATCGTGTTGATGTCGGTCGAGTCGAGGCTCATCGAGCCGGGTCGGTCGCCGGCTCCCTCGGCGTACGGCGTCTCGCCGACCACGGCGATGGCGACGTTGTACGAGCTGTTGATGCCGGAGCCGGACTGGTTGAAGGTGACCAGCGTCGACGGCGCGACGGTGTTGCGGATGCCCTGCAGGATCGTCGTGCCGGGCGTGACCGCGCCGCTCCCTCCCTGCCACGAGATGGTCCAGCCGCCGCTCTGGTGGCCGATGTTGTCGGCGTTCTTGCCGGCCACGAAGATCCGGTTGTTCGCGGTGGCCAGCGGGAGGACGTTGCCGGCGTTCTTGAGCACGACCTGTGATTCGCGCACCGCCTGGCGGGCCAGCGACCGGTGCGCGGCGCTGCCCACCGTCGGGGTGAAGCTGCGGTCGGTGAAGGGCCGCTCGAACAGGCCCAGCTCGAACTTCTTGGTGAGGATGCGGCGGTTGGCGTCGTCGATGCGCGCCATCGAGACCCGACCGGCCTGCACCTCCGCGCGGAGCAGCGAGATGAAGCTCTGCCACGCGTTCGGGACCATCACCATGTCGATGCCCGCGTTGATCGCCGTCCGCACCTCCGCCGCGGTGAAGCCGGCCTGCCCGTCGATCTGATCGATGCCGTTCCAGTCCGAGACGACGAACCCGGAGAAGCCGAGCTCGCCCTTCAGGACGTTCGTGATCAGGAACTGCTGGCCGTGCATCTTCACCCCGTTCCAGGAGCTGTACGAGATCATGATGGAGCCGACCCCGCGCTGCACCGCCGCCCGGAACGGGGGCAGGTGGATGGCGCGCAGGTCGGCCTCGCTGAGCTGCGTGTTGCCCTGGTCCACACCTCCACTGGTGCCGCCGTCGCCGATGTAGTGCTTGGCGGTGGCCATGACCGAGCCGGGCGCGGCGAGCGAGGAGCCCTGCAGCCCGCTGACGATGGTCGCCATCGAGGAGACCAGGTCGGGCGTCTCGCCGAACGACTCGTACGTGCGGCCCCAGCGGTCGTTGCGCGCCACGCACAGGCAGGGCGCGAAGTCCCAGTCGATCCCGGTGCCGGAGACCTCCTCGGCGGTGGCGCGCCCGATGTTCTGCACGAGCGACGAGTTGCGGGTCGCGCCCAGTCCGATGTTGTGCGGGAAGATGGTCGCGCCGACGACGTTGTTGTGGCCGTGCACCGCGTCCACCCCGTAGATGAGCGGGATGCCCAGCGGCGTGGCCAGAGCCGAGCTCTGGAACCCGTCGTACATGTTGGCCCAGCCGGTCGCGTTGTTCGGCGAGGGCGCCGAGCCGCCGCCGGAGAGCAGCGAGCCGAGGCGGAACTGGGTGATCTGGCCGCCGGACACGGCGCTGCGCTCCGCCTGCGTCATCTGGCCGAGCTTCTCGTCGAGGCTCATCCGGCCGAGCAGATCGTTGACGCGGGTCGGGATCGGCAGACTCGGGTCCTTGTACGGCTGGGCGGTGGCGGTGGTGGGCGCGAGCAGCCCGACGCCGGCGCTCGCGACAGCAGCCATGACGGCGACGAGGAGTGCGCTTCGGGCACGGGGCGGCGGGACGGCCGGGACGGTTCTGCGCATGGGGTGGTCCTTTCGACCGGAAGTTCGATCCCAGACGGACAGTGACGCTGGTGCCGGCGAGTATGAGCGTCGGCCTCGAACAGTGAATGATGGTTTCTCCGGGGACTTGATGTTTCCTGGGGCGATCCGCGCGCTGGCGTACCAAAGCCTGCCGCGAGGAGGTTCGCTGGCCGGGAGCACATGCTCCCCGTGCAGGACCTGCCACCCCACACGTGGCCTGCACCGCGGCGGGAGACGCGGCGGGCTCCGCGATCGCGGACGTAAGCGTTGAGACGTTCATGACGTCGCGCGAATAAGGACAGCGTGAGCATTCGCGCCTGCGCTCCGGCTGGCGGCAAACATGACGACGTCAAGCGGAGGGGGAGAAGTGATGATCAAACTTCGAGTCGGCGTAGCCGTCCTTGTTGCCCTGTCGAGTGGCTGTACCGTCGAGGGCGGCGCCGCCTCGCCGGACGACGAAGGGTCACCCGACCTCGACGTCATCGAGGCCGATGTCTCCTCCATCCCGGAGGACGCGACCGAGGCGGTCATGGACGTCGGCTTGACGCTGGCGCTTGGCCTCCTGCATTTCACCGGAGAGGAGGAGTCCGCCCTCGAGGCGAGGCTGGATCGGTCGGTCGATCCGGACCTGGCCGATCTCGGGCGCCTCCTCTGGTTCGACAAGATCGGCGGCCTCCACTCGGACAACACGTGCGCCGGGTGCCACGCACCGTCCGACGGATTCGGCGACACGCAGTCGATCGCCATCGGCGTGCAGAACAACAACCTGGTCGGCCCGGGTCGGGCCGGGCCGCGCAACCAGCGCCGGACGCCGATGGTCATCAACACGGCGTTCTTTCCGCAGCTGATGTGGAACGGCCGCTTCTCCGCCCCCTCCGGCGACCCGTTCGACAACTCGGACGGCTTCAGCTTCCCGGCCCCGGAGGGGACGACCAGGTTCCAGGCCTTCGATCCGATCGTCACGCACCTCCTCATCGCCCAGGCGCACATCCCGCCGACCGAGCTGGTCGAGGTGGCCGGGTTCACCGGCACCGCGGGGACGATCGGGCCCGAGTTCGATCCGTTCGACGACGGCCTCGGCTCGCCGGTGCCGGCCCCCGACGCCAGCGGCTTTCGCAACGAGCCCATCCGGCAGGTGGTGCTCGAGCGCCTGAACGGCTCGCTCGCCTACCGCGCCCTTTTCGGGGCGCTGTTCCCCGAGGTCGCGGCGGGCGGCCCGATCGACTTCCTCATGTTCGGGCGGGCGATCGCCGAGTTCGAGTTCACGCTCGTCTTCGCCAGCGCGCCGATCGACCGGTACGCGCGCGGGGAGCTGACCGCGCTGACCAGGGAGCAGAAGCTGGGCGCGCTCCTCTTCTTCGGCAAGGCCAAGTGCGTCCGCTGCCACGCCGTGTCCGGTGAGTCGAACGAGATGTTCAGCGACTTCCAGAACCGGGTCATCGGCGTGCCGCAGATCGCCCCCGGCTTCGGCGTCGGGGTGGGCAACATGATCTTCGACGGCCCGGGCCGGGACGAGGACTTCGGCCTCGAGCAGGTGACCGGGGATCCCGATGATCGCTACAAGTTCCGCTCCTCGCCGCTTCGCAACGTCGCCCTCCAGCCCGCGTTCTTCCACAACGGCGCGTTCACCCGGCTGCGCGACGCCGTCGTCCATCACCTCGACGTCGAGAGGTCGGCGCGCAACTACGATCCGGTGGCGGCCGGCGTCGACGGCGACCTGACCGGCCGGATCGGGCCGATCGAACCGGTGCTCGAGAGGATCGATCCGATCCTGGCCCGCCCCATCCATCTGTCCGCGCGCGAGATCGACGCCCTGGTCGCCTTTGTCGGGGACGGGCTGCTCGATCCCCGCGCATCCAGACAGAACCTGTGCGCGCTCGTTCCCTCCGCGGTGCCGAGCGGCTCCAGCCTGCTCGAGTTCGAAGGCTGCCCGTAGGCCACGCGCCCGGGCCGCGCCCACCCTTTTGTCACTTCATCCCAGACAAGGAATCTCGAAATGACCAGCCTCCGCCTCACGTCGCTCCTGTCCCTCTCTGCCATTCTCGCGCTCGCGCCGGGCTGCACGGGAGATCCCACGGAAGGACCGGTCGGGGATGTCGACCCGGATCCGGATCCGGGTGCGGATCCGGGCGAGGTTCCGGATCCCGGGACCGCCGACCACGTGTCCATCGTGCAGGGTCGGCTGGCCCCCGGCGGGCAGGCAGCCCTCATCGCCCACGCGGGCGCCGGGTCGGCCACGGAGGTGCTCGTCCTGGACCTTGCGCGCGGACCGGCCACGGTGGTCGGCCACGGCGCCATCGAGTCCGACGGCAGCTTCTCGGTGAACGTCCCGCCGGACGCGCCGCGGCTCATCGTGACCGCGGTCGACGCGGCCGGCAGCACGGCCGCGGCCGGAATCCTCGACCGCTCCGCGGCGGAGGGCGCCGTCGCGCCGATCGCCGATCTCGGCGAGGAGTCCACGCTCGAGGCCGAGGCGGCGCTCGACCTGGTCACCTGCGGGCTCGCGATGCAGGACATCGACACCGTCGACCTCCAGGCGCGCATCAGCCGGCGAGTGGCCACCGCCGTCTCCTCCGCGATCGCGGCCGGCGCGTCGGCCGAGGCGATGATCCACGCCCTGGCCCAGGCGACCGGCGCGGCTCAGGCGACCGAGCTGGCCTCCCTGGCCAGCTCGGGGATCTCGGTCACCCGGCAGGACCTGTTCGAGTCCGGGCTCGCGGCCTCGCTCCAGCTCCACCGCGACCTGTCCGCTGGCGTCGACTCGGGCATCGCCTTCGCCGCCTTCACCCGTGAGTTCCAGGGAGCCCGGAGCGGAGTGGTCGGGGCCGATCCCGGCGCCCGATCGCAGGTGGCGTCCGCGATCGCGTTCGGCAGCGTGGTGGAGGAGCTGATGAACCTGCCCGAGCGGGTCGAGGAGATCGACGCGGTGGTCGACGCGGTCCTCATCAGCCTGGTCGCCCCGTTCGGCCTGGCCGGCGTGGTCGAGGCGCTCGACGAGATCATGGACCCGGTGGTCGATCTGGCGCTCGAGCAGGTCGAGGAGCTGCTCGAAGGCCTGGGGCTGGAGAGCTTCGAGGGGTCCATGGGCGACGCGGAGGAGATGGTGACCGGCCTGCTCGACGGCGTCATCGGCAACGACGGCGTCCTCGGCCTGCTCGGCCTCGGCGGCCTGCTGGGCGGCGATTTCGCCGATGACGCGCTCGCCATGGCCGAGGAGCGGGCCGGCGAGCTCCACGCCGCGGTGGCGGTCACGACCGCGGCCGCCGCGGCCGCCGCGATCGGCGCCGGCCAGTGCATCGACTTCGGTGCCCTCGCCGACAGCGTCGTCGAGTCGAGCAGCGAGCTCGCCGCCGACGTCCGCGAGGGGGTCCAGGATCTCGCGCCGGACATCGGCCTCGACCTGCCGACCGACGCGGAGCTGGCGGCGATGTCCGAGGTCCTGTCCCTCGTCGAGGGCCTCCTGTCGGTCGGGCTCTGACCGTCACGCGCCCGCGGGCGGCGGGAGCCAGCGGTGCTCCCGCGCCCACCCGTCGAGGGCGGCGACCAGCTCGTGCGACGTGGCGAACCGCTCGGTCGGCTCGCGGGCCAGGCAGCGCATGACGATGGCGTCGAGCTCGGCCGGGACCGCGTCGCCGCGCACCTCGGCCATCGGGCGGACCGGATCGAACAGGATGGCGGCGAGCAGGCCGGTCAGCTCGCTGCCCTGGAACGGCGGCACCCCGGTCAGCGCCTGGTAGAGGACCGCGCCCAGCCCGTAGATGTCGGAGCGCTCGTCGGCGTGCTGCCCGCCGGCCAGCTCCGGCGAGAAGTAGGCCGGCGTGCCGGCCAGCGCGCCGGTCCGGGTCAGGAGCTCTCCCGAGTCGGGCCGCAGCACCCGGGCGATGCCGAAATCGAGCAGCTTGATGAAGTCGCGCTCGCCGCCCATCGTGGTCACGAACAGGTTCTGCGGCTTGATGTCGCGATGGACGATGCCGCGCTGGTGCGCCTCGGTCAGCGCGCGCGCGGCCTGCAGCACCAGGTGGGCGGCGCGCGCCGCCGGCAGCGGGCCCTCGCGCCGGACCAGCTGATCCAGGGTCTCGCCCTCGAGCAGCTCCATGGCGTAGAACCACAGGCCGTCCTCGGTCACGCCGAAGTCGAGGACGCGGACGGTGTTGGGGTGGGTGAGCTCGGCGGTGGCGCGGGCCTCGCGCTCGAAGCGGGCGACCGCCACCGGGCGCGGTCGCTCGTCGGCGCGCAGGATCTTCAGCGCGACCTCGCGCCGCAGCGGCGGGAAGTAGGCGGACCAGACCTCGCCCATGCCGCCGGCGCCGAGCAGGCGGCGGAGCTTGTAGCGGCCCACGATGTTGTCGTGAGTGAGCTGACGGCGGAGGCGCCAGGTGGCGTCGCCGCCGGCCAGGATGAACCCGGCGACCACGCCGTTCACGATGACGAACAGGACCAGGCGGGCGACCTGGGCTGGATCGTGCAGCTGGGCGGCCAGCCGCGGCATGAAGAGGGCGGCGACCAGGAGCACGATCGGGTGGGCCAGCCAGATGACCGCGATCGACAGCAGGCCGTCCTGCCAGCGATCGCTGCGCATGACCGAGCGCCCGACCAGGACCAGCGTCACCGTGACGGCCTCCAGGCTGCCGATGCCGCCGGCCACGACGCAGCAGAGCGAGCAGGACAGGGAGATGGTGAGGGTGGAGATGCGCTCGACCTCGAGCACGCGGCGGCCGCTCGGGAACGGCGGCGCTCGGTTGAGCCAGACCAGCACGGCCGCCATGGACACCAGGGCCGGAAAGCGCACCACCATGGGCATCCAGAACCGGCCCGGCTCGATGAAGCCGAGGATCGCCCAGTCCATGCCGACGTAGACCGGAATCATCATGATGGCGAGGCGCAGGATGCCGCGCGTGCGCAGGATCGTCCGCTCGTCCTCGGCCCGCTCGACCGCGCGCTTGCGGTCGAACCCGGCGCTGACGTCGAGCTCATCGGGCAGCTCGCCGCTGCCGGCGCTCGCTGGCGGGGGCGGGGCTCCCGGCGTGGTGGTCTCGAGGCCCGGCGACGTCGCGGCCATGCCGCCGTCGTCGGTCACCGTCGCGCTCGCTCCCGCTCGCCCCGTCTCCGTGACGGTGGCGCCGATCCGTCCGAGAAGCTCCTGGCGGCGAGACAAGCGACTCATTATCGATCGGCCGGCCACAGCGGCAAGATCACGGAGGTGCCGCTGCCCGGTGCGCTCACCTTCTCCTTCATCGGCCCCCCTGTTCCACGGCGCTGAAATCGCACAAAGGCGATAGAGACCCTCGGCGGGTCACCGGTTGCCCTATAGTCGTCCAGCTTTTCGGATCCTCGATCCGCGTGCCGGCTGTCGCTCCGTCAACCCTTCTCGTGGAGGACCGACGTGTACCAGCAGGACTACAACCCGACCGGAAGTGTCGTTCTCTCGACCCTGGTGGCGGCGATACCGATCCTCGTCCTGCTCTACTTCGTCGCGCTCCACCCGCACCGCGACAAGCACGGCACCAGGCACCTCGGGATCCCGGCGCCGCAGGCGGCGCTGCTCGGCGTGATCGCCGCGTTCCTGGTCTCGTGCCTGGCCTTCCGGATGCCGGTCGCGTCGGCGGTGTCGGCCTTCGTGCTCGGCACCTTCTCCGGGTTCCTCGGGATCATCTGGATCGTGCTGGCGGCGATGTTCCTCTACACGATGACCGTCATCACCGGAAAGTTCGAGGTGGTGAAGGAGTCGATCATCCACATCTCCTTCGACCGCCGGCTCCAGGTCCTGCTCATCGCCTTCTCGTTCGGCGCGATCATCGAGGGCACATCCGGCTTCGGCACGCCGGTGGCGATCGCCGGCGCGATCATGGTCGGCCTCGGGTTCAAGCCGTTCCAGTCGGCCGTCCTCAACCTCCTGGCCAACACCGCACCGGTGGCGTTCGGGGCGATCGGCACGCCGATCGTGGCGCTGTCCTCGGTCAGCGGGATCGATCAGCTCACCCTGGCCACCATGGCCGGACGCCAGCTGCCGTGGGTGTCGATCATCGTGCCGTTCTGGCTGGTGGTCACCTTCGTCAAGATGGAGCGCGGCACCTGGAAGGAGGCGTTCGAGGTGTGGCCGGCCGCCCTGGTCTCGGGCGGCACGTTCGCGATCATGCAGTACTTCTCGTCGAGCACCGCGGCCCTTCACCTCATGACCGACGTGGTCTCCGGCCTGGTCTCGGTGGTGTGCACCGCGCTGTTCCTTCGCCTGGTCTGGCACCCCAAGAAGCGCTTCCTGCTCCGCTCGGAGCGCGAGGCCCTCGAGGCCACCGAGGCGGACGCCGCGACCGCCGCGACCGCCGGCGTCGCCGCCCAGCCGGCGCCGGCCGCGTGGAAGTACAGCTACACCGCGCGCCAGACCATCCACGCCTGGATCCCGTGGGGGATCCTCATCGCCTGCTGCGTCGTCTGGGGCCTGCCGGCCGACAAGAAGGCGATGAACGAGTCGCTCGACAGCATCCAGATCGACACGACCTTCCTCGGATCGAAGCTGGCCGGGCCGCTGTCCCAGCCGAAGTGGGACATGCCGGCGCTCCACAACAAGGTGCAGCGCACGCCGCCGGTGGCGGCGGCCGGCGCCAAGCCCGAGGCCGCCCAGTTCACGATCAACTGGCTGTCTGCCGCCGGCACCGGCGTGTTCCTCGCCGCGCTGCTGTCGGGGCTGGCCCTCGGCATGAGCGGCGCCGAGTGGAAGGAGTCGGTCACCCGCACGATGCGCCGGATGAAGACGCCGGTCCTGGTCATCGGCCAGGTGCTGGGCCTGGGCTACCTGACCCGCTACGCCGGCACCGACGCGGTCCTGGGCATCGCCTTCACCAGCGCCGGCGCCCTCTACCCCTTCTTCGCCGCCTACCTCGGCTGGCTCGGGGTCTTCCTGACCGGCTCCGACACCGCGTCGAACGCCCTCTTCGGCAGCCTGCAGAAGATCACCGCCCAGCAGCTGCACCTCAATCCGGTCCTCATCGTCGCCACCAACTCCACCGGAGGCGTGATGGGAAAGATGATCGACGCCCAGTCGATCATGGTCGCCTGCGCCGCCTGCTACGAGGACCCGGAGGAGCGCGCCCACGCCCTCGGCCCCATCTTCCGCAAGCTCTGGTGGCACTCCGTCGCCGGCGCCGCGATCATCGGCATCATCGCGCTGCTCCAGGCCTACGTGTTCCCGGGCTCGATCCCGGATCTGCCGCTGAAGTAGCGCGGCGTCAGCGCTTCTCGACCAGGAAGGCGAGGAGGGCCAGGGCCAGCTCGGGGCCCCGGTCCTCGGGGAGGTAGTGGCCGGCTCCGGGGATGACGAGGCGGCGGCGGCGGGTGGCGGCGCCGGGGATGTGGGTGATCCAGTCGGGGTCGGTCATCTCGTCGGTGTCGCCGGTGACGACGAGGAGGGGGAGGTCGACCTCGGGGAGATCCTCGAGCCAGCCGTCGAGGAAGCTGGGCTGGGCTCGCAGCCCGGCCGCCAGCTCGGGGTCGGGGAAGGGGGCGTCGTACGCGGCCCGCACCGCGGAGGAGAGAGCGCCGGCGCAGCCCCGGCTGATCTGCTCGCTGGCGGCCAGGTCGCTGATGGTGGCTCCGCTGGCGGCGGAAAGAGGAGAGATGGCCACCAGTCGCTTGAAGCGATGGATCTCTTCTCCCTCGGTCTTTCCCTCGAACCGTGAGGTCACCAGCTTGAGAGCGAGCAGCGCGGCGGCGCCGTGAGCCGCGACGGTGACGTCGCGGAGGTCGAGGTGCTCGACCAGCGCCTTCAGCCAGGCGACCTGATGATCGACGCTGTGCTCGCGCGGGCGAAGGATCTTGTCGGAGCGGCCGAAGCCGACCAGATCCGGCGCGATGACCCGGCAGCCCGCCTCGGCCAGCATCGGGATCATCTGGCGCCAGAGGTAGCTCCAGGTCGGTGGGCCGTGGAGGAGCAGGACGGTGAGGCCGTCGTGCGGGCCCTCGACCACGTAGGCGAGGGCGGGATCCTCGTCGTCACCCAGGCGCAGGGTCGCCGGCGAGTACGGATATCCGGAGAGTCGCTCGAACCGGTGGTCCGGGGTTCGCACGAGGTCCATCGCGGCGGACTCTACTCCGAGACCGCGGCGGAGTGGCGCCCGGGCACGGAAGAACGCGGGGTTGCGGTCGCGATGCGACTGTCAGCCGGCTCGATCCGTCCTCCCATCATGAACCGATACTGCACCTTCTTCGGGCTCGTCATCCTGCTCGCGTCGGGGCGAGTCTCCGCGGCGCCGACGCTGCCGCGTGGATGGACCCGCGGCACCGGCACCGATCCGGCCGTCTACGCGCCGACCGATCGCGAGGGCGTCGAGCTTCGCGTGCACGCACCCATCCCATCGCAGAAGACCGTCGGCGAGTGGTTTGCGGCCCGCCGGCAGACCCCGCCCGACGGCGTCGCGGTGTCGCGCTACGAGGATCTCCCGCCCGTGCGCGGCGTGTTCATGGCGGCCGCGACCGGCGCGGGCGGCCTGACCGTGCTGGCGCTGGGTTGCCGGCGAGCCAGCGCGACGATGATCTACGCCGAGCTGATCGCGCCCGATCTGGAGACGTTCCGCACCTACATGCAGCCGGCCATCACGCTGGTGCTGCAGACCTGCTTCGACCGCGCGATCACGCCGGCGAAGGAGGAGCGGGCCCCGGCGGCGCCCACCGCCGCGAAGCCCGATGCGTTCCGGTACCGCGCCGCCGACGGCAAGGGGCTGCGGCCGGCGGCGATCCGCGCGGTGGTCTACTCGTGGAGTCAGTCGTGGAGCGGCGTCAATCTGCGGATGGACGAGTCGACCTATCTCCTGCTCGCGAACGGCAAGGTGAGAGATGGAGTGCCACCGGTCGCGCCGGCCGACTTCGACGCCGAGGCAGAGATGCGCGCCGAGCCGAAGAAGTGGGGCACCTGGAAGAAGCGGGGCGACGAGTACCAGCTCGCGTTCGCCGGCCAGGCCCCGTTCGAGCCGCCCAACACCCTCGAGCGCACCCCCGGCCGGCCGGGCGAGCGGCTCGATGGCACCTACTCGAAGTCGAGCAGCTACTCGGTCGGCAGCTACGGCTCGTGGTCGTCGCGCTCGATCGCGTTTGGCCCCGATCGGCGGTTCTCGCGCAGTCACGAGGGCGGCGCGAGCATCGCCGGCCCGGCCGGCTCGACCCCGACCTCGGCCGGCTGGGACGACAGCGGCTCGTCGGTGAGCACGCCGACCCTCGGCACCCGGTCGCGCTCGGGATCGACCGAGGCCGATCGCCAGGGCACCTATCACATCGACGGCTACACGCTGGAGCTGCGCTACGACAGCGGCCGCGTCGAGCGGCACTTCTTCTTCACCCGCGACGACCGCGCCACGGTCTGGTTCGACGGCGCCGAGCTCCGCGACGACAGCAAGATCGGCGCGCACCGGAAGCAGTGAGGTACCAGGCCTTACTCCGGGACCGGGCCGAAGCTGGCTTCCGGATCCTCCATCCACGTGCGCAGGGTGCGGACCATGATGGCGGCGTGGGCCCCGTCGAGGACCCGGTGATCGAACGTCGCGCACACCTTCATGACCCGGCCGGGGACGACCTGGCCGGCCTCGACCACCGGTGCGTCCTGCACCGCGCCCATCGCCAGGATGATCGGGACGCGCGAGTACGGGACCAGCGGCGGATAGGCCTCCTCGAGGCCGAGCGAGCCGACGTTGGTGATCATGATCGAGCCGAACGCGTCGTTCGGCACTCCCAGCTTCTCGAGGTCGAGGTTGAGCGTGTAGCCGAAGAAGCCGACCGCGTCGAGGATCGGGCCGATCGCGAACGACGGGGCGCGGCGGAAGAGGTTGCGGGCGCCGTCCTTGCGGTCGCTGCCGCCGCGCACCTTGGCGGTGCGCTCCTCGAACTCGTCGACGATGGCGAGCAGGGACTTGTCCTCCGGCTCGAAGATGGTCGTCCCGCTGAGATCGATCTGTCCGGTGATCGGATCCTCGAGCGCGACCTGGAAGAAGACGCCGATCCGATCGCGCAGGTAGATGCCGCCCAGGCGCAGGATCGCGTTGGCGTCGGGCATGGCCTGGAGCGCGGCGCCGGCCGCCTTGGCCATCATGTGCGAGAGGGTCAGGCGCCTGCCGGTCGCGCGGCGGAACCGCTCGAGGTAGCTCTCGGCTCGCTCCATGCGGAGGGTCAGCGAGCCGTACACCGAGGGGTCGTAGGCGGTGTGCCAGGTGCCGAGCGCGATCTTGCGAAACGCGGAGAGGTTGGATTTGCGCCGCAGCTTGAGATTCGGCATCGGGCCGAATCTGTCATATCCGCGCCGGGGCCGGGCATGTGATCGAAGGTGCGGGGGCGGCTGCCGGGTGCCATAGTGGGATGTGGCACGACGAGACCAGGAGCGGGACCGGCTGGCGCCGACGCCGCGAGGCGAGGTGACCCGGGCCGACGACCCGCCCGTGGTGGCGCGGCTGGTGGTCGAGATCCGCTCCGACGGGAGCCGCACGATCGCGCGCGGGGCGATGGAGGACCTGACCGGCAAGGGCGTGGCGATCGAGGCCAGCGGGCGGACCCCGCTGCAGCTGGCCCTGTCCCTGGCTCGCTCGCTGGTCACGCTGCCGGCGTTCGGGCGGAGCGCGGCGCGCGCGCTGCTGCTGCGCGGCGGGCGGCGGGGCTCGGATCGAGGCGCGCCCGGCCGCGACGACGCCACCCGGGCCGGCCCGGCGATGGATGGCGGTGGCATGGATGACCAGGGGATCGACGGCGAGGTCATCGACGGCGAGGTCATCGACGGCGAGGTCATCGATGACGAGCGCGACCGGTAGGTAGAAGCACTGGCCGGTTCCCATGGGCCCGGCTTCGCATATGATGCCGCCCATGCGCCGGCTATTCGGATCGAGTGATAGTCAAATCCATCTCGGCTTGCTCGTGCTGCGCCTCGGTATCGGCGCAGCATTCATGGCCCACGGGATTCCCAAGCTCAGGATGGGCCCCGAGGGTTGGACGCAGATCGGCCAGGCGGTCGGCCAGCTCGGCGTCCACTCCGGCTATCAGGTGTTCGGCCTGCTGGCCGGGCTGGCCGAGGCGGTCGGCGGGCTGCTGCTCGTGCTCGGGCTCTTCACCCGGCTGGCGTGCATCCCGATGCTGTTCACCATGGTGGTCGCCATCACCGGGCACATCTCGGGAGGCGAGGGCTTCCAGGGCGCGGCTCACGCGATCGAGGACGGCGTCGTGTTCCTGACGCTGCTCATCACCGGCGCCGGCCGCTACAGCGTGGACGCCAAGCTGGCCGGACCTCCGAGCTGGAGCTAGCCCTGGCGAGGGTCGGGGTGGCCGAGCGCAAGGATCGAGTCGCGCCGGCGCCGGCGGAGGCGTCGGCCGGCAGGACCCCGTCGGTGGTGGCCACCGCGCCGGCCGATCGCTCGGATCGCGCCGGCCTGGCGGTGACGCCGGTCCTCCGCGTCTCGTGGGACGACGGCCCCGAGGGTGTGGTCGCGCCCGGCACCGCGATCGGCCGCTACGTGGTGCTCGACTCGGTCGGTGCCGGCGCGATGGGGGTGGTCTACGCCGCGCACGACCGCGACCTCGATCGAAGGGTCGCCCTCAAGCTGGTGCGCGATCCGCGGCGGAGCTCTGCCCGGCAGCGGCTGCTGCGCGAGGCGCAGGCGCTGGCCCAGCTGTCCCACCCGAACGTGGTCGCGGTGTTCGACGTGGGGACCTATCGCGATCAGGTCTTCCTGGCGATGGAGTTCGTCCACGGCCAGACGCTGCGGGCCTGGCTGGCCGCGCGGCCGCGCACGCGCGACGAGGTGATCGAGGTCTACCGCCGCGCCGGCGAGGGCCTGGCCGCGGCGCACGCGGCCGGCATCGTCCACCGCGACTTCAAGCCGGACAACGTGCTGGTCGACCAGCGCGGCCGGGTGCGGGTCGCCGACTTCGGCCTCGCCTTCATCGATCGAGGGGAGGCGGACGAGCGCGGGGACGGCGAGGGGCGCGGCGGCGACGCCACCGGCGAGTCGAGCACGACCGAGAGGGACGACGACACCGTCGGGTCCGGCAAGGGGCTGACCGCGACCGGCGTGGTGCTCGGTACACCGGCCTACATGTCGCCGGAGCAGCGCAACGCGGCCGCGCCGGTGGACGCGCGCGCGGATCAGTTCAGCTTCTGCGTGGCGCTGTACGAGGCTCTGTGCGGGCAGCGTCCGTACGAGGTGTCCGACACGGTGGCGGCAAGCCCGGTGGCAAGGCGGGGTCGCCGGGGCGCCGCGATCCCCGAGGCCCGCGCGCTCACCCGCGACCAGGACCGGGACCGGGACCGGGCCGGCGCCGACGTCGAGGTCGAAGGGGACGCCGTCGCCGTCGACGCCGACGCCGCGGACGCCGCTCTCCCCGCCGAGCCCGCCGCCAGCGAGGTCGAGATCGAGATCGACCCGGAGTCGAGCGCCTTCATCCTCCCGATCCCTCCCCCCGCGTCCGCCGCGTCCGCCGCGACGGCCCCGTCGGTCACCAGCGTGCGCAAGCTGCCGCCGCGGATCCGGCGCCTGCTCGGGCGCGGCCTCTGCATCGATCCCGACGACCGCTATCCGACGATGGCGGCGCTCCTGGCCGATCTCGACACCGGCGGGTCGCCGCGCCGCCGCCGGCGCTTGCTCGCGTTCGGCGCGGCAGGCGTCGGCGTCGTCGCCCTCGCCGCGGCCGTCCTCTTCTCCGCCGCCCAGGGCGAGGAGCCGCCCTGCCGGGGCGCCGCGGCCCGGCTCGCCGGCGTGTGGGATCCCGCGCGCGGCCAGGCGGTCCGCGCCGCCTTCCGCGCGACCGGCTCGCCGCTGGCCGAGAGCTCCTATTCGCACGTGGCGCGCTCGCTCGACGGCTGGGCGGCCGGCTGGATCTCGGCCCACACCGACGCGTGCGAGGCCACCCAGGTGCGCGGCGAGCAGTCCGCGGCGCTGCTCGACCTCAGGATGGAGTGCCTCGACCTCCGCCGCGACGAGGCGCTCGCGCTGGTCGACCTCCTCTCCTCCGCCGACGTCGATCGCGAGACCGTGGCGCGCTCGGTGCAGGCCGCGCAGTCGCTGACCCCGCTCGACCGCTGCGCCGATCGCGCCGCTCTCGTCGAGGAGCTGCCCCCGCCCTCGGACCCGGTTCGCCACGCCCAGGTCATCGCGCTCCGCCGGCGCCTGGCCGCGGTGCAGGCGCAGAACGACGCCGGCCAGATCGGCAAGGCGCTGGCGCCGATCCGGCAGATCGCGGCCGAGGCCGCCGCGCTCGACTATCGCCCGCTGGAGGCCGAGACGCAGGCGACGCTGGCCGAGGTCGAGCGCGACTCCGGCAACCTGGCTGCCTCCGAGGAGGCGCTCTACCGCGCCATCGCGGCGGGCGAGGCGGGGCGCATGGCTCGCCTGATCGCCGAGGCGTGGATCGATCTGGCCGACCTCGTCGGGTTGCGCGGCGGGCGGAGCAAGGATGGCCATCGCCTGGCCCGACTGGCCCGCGGCGCCGTGGACCGCCTGGGCGGCGACGACGTGATGGAGAGTGCCCTCGAGAACCTGATCGCCGGGCTCTACCTGGTCGACGGCGAGCTGGACGAGGCGCGGCCGCACCTCGAGCGCGCGATCGCGCTGGGCACGAAGGCCCACGGCCGCGAGCGTCTCTTCCTCGCCGAGCCGCTCCAGCGACTCGCCAGCCTGGAGGAGGCCGCCGGGCACCACGACGAGGCGATCCGGCTGGTCCGCCAGGCGTACGCGCTGGTCGAGGCGGAGCTCGGCCCCGAGAACCCGGACGTGCTCGCGCTCGTGACCGGCGAGGGATCGGCGCTCCACGCGGCCGGGCGCGTCGACGAAGCAATCGCGGTCTGGCGCCGCGGCCTCTCGATGTCGGAGAAGGTGGTCGGCCCGGTCAGCCCGCTCGTCGCCAGCTTCCTCAACGACATCGGGATGGCCCTGCGCGACAAGGGAGACCTTCCCGGCGCGCTGACCAACCTGCAGCGCGCGCTGTCCATCGACGTCCAGCTCAACGGACCCGATCACGTCGACGCGGCGCCGGAGTACCACAACATCGGCAACACCCTGTGGGGGATGAAGCGGTTCGACGAGGCGGTCTCGAGCTACGGGCACGCCGTGGCGATCTACGAGCGGCTCGGCGGGCCCGACCGCGTGGCCCTGGCTCAGTCGCTCGCCGGACTGGGCGAGGCGCACGCCGACGGCGGCCACGCGGACCGGGCGCTGGCCCCTCTCGAGCGCGCCGTATCGATCTATGACCGGACCGAGGCTCCCCTGGGAGAGGAGGCAGAGGCTCGCTTCATCCTGGCCCGCGCGCTGTGGGACTCGCGCCGCGACCGGCCACGCGCCCGGCGCCTGGCCGCCACCGCCCGCGCGGACCTCGAGAAGAGTGGCCACCCGGACTTCGCCGCCGTGGTCGCGAAGTGGATCCGGGTGACACGCTGACTGGAACAGTTACACCCTGTTACAGTTGGAGGTCAGGGACGGCTCGACGGGCCTCGTGCGTATCATGACTTCGAATGGGTGAAGCGCGGGATATCGTGGGGGACTCGGCGGGCGGCGCACTCGATACGCTGGCGACCGTCTCCGAGGGTGACAGCGGCGGTGATCCCACGTCCCTGCCACGTGGGACAGCGATCCACCGCTATGTGCTGCTGGAGGAGATCGGCGCCGGCGCGATGGGCGTGGTCTACGCCGCTTACGACTACGGCCTCGACCGCAAGGTCGCGGTCAAGCTGGTCCGCGACCCCGGCCGCAAGGCGGCGCGGCGGCGCCTCTTGCGCGAGGCGCAAGCGCTGGCCCAGCTCTCGCATCCGAACGTGGTCACGGTGTTCGACGTCGGCACATATCGCGATCAGGTGTTCGTCGCGATGGAGCTGGTGGAGGGGCGAACCCTGCGCGCCTGGCTCGGCGACGCTCCGCGCGAGTGGCGCGAGGTGGTGGAGGTGTTCCGCCGCGCCGGCGACGGGCTGGCCGCGGCCCACGCGGCAGGCATCGTGCACCGCGACTTCAAGCCGGACAACGTGCTCATCGATCCCCAGAGCGGGCGGGTGCGGGTCGGCGACTTCGGGCTCGCGCTCATCGATCGAGGCGAGGAGGCGACGGGCTCGTCCGGCCACGGCGAGCGCACCGTCGACCGCGCGAGCGACCAGGTCGGCGCGAGGCGCGGCGTCCACGCGACCGGCTCGCTCGACACCCGCGCGGCAGCGGAGGCCGCGGCGCTCGACACGCTGCCGGCCGAGCGCGACGCCGAGGCCGTCGACGCGGCGTCCGCGCCGCGCGTCACGGGCGCGCTCGACACGGCGTCCGCGCCGCGCGTCAGCCAGGTGGTCGACACGCCCTCCGCGCCCCACGACATACGCGCGCTCGACACGCCGCCCGACCGGCCGACCACCGCCCAGCGCGCCACCGTCGGCGCGACCGGTTCTCTGTCCGCGCCCCGCCCCCCGCCCCGCGCCGAGCCCGGGTCGATCACCGCCACCGGTCTGGCGGTCGGAACCCCGGCGTACATGGCGCCCGAGCAGCACGGCTCGTGGCTGCCGATCGACGGCCGCGCCGATCAGTTCGCGTTCTGTGTCGCCCTCCACGAGGCGCTGACCGGCCAGCGTCCGTTCGGCGACGAGAGCTCGCCCGACCTGTCCGATCGCATCGCCCGCGGCGCCGTGATCGACCCGCCGCGCGACCGCGCGCTGCCGTCCGGCCTGCGCCGCATCCTCCGCCGCGGCCTCGCCCACGACCCCCGGCGGCGCTATCCGTCGATGGACGCGCTCCTGACCGAGCTCGACCGCGAGCTCGGCGCGCGCAGCCGCCACATGGTGGTCGCCGCCGCGGCCGGCGCGACCGGGCTCATCGCCGCCGCGGTGCTGCTCGCCAGCGGGAGCCTGGGGCAACGCGACGCCGAACCGTCCTGCCGCGGCGCGGCAGCCAAGCTCACCGGCGTGTGGGACGCGGCGCGCGCGCGCGCGGTCAGCTCGGCCTTCCGCGCCGCCAGTCCGCGCCGCGCCGACGGCGCGCTAGCCCAGGTCGTCCCCGCCCTCGACCGCTACGCCGGCGACTGGGTCGCGATGCGCACCGCCTCGTGCGAGGCCACCCACGTGCGCGGCGAGCAGTCCGAGGCGCTCCTCGACCTCCGCACGCAGTGCCTCGATCGCCGCCTGGCCGGGCTGCGCGCGCTGACCGAGCTCTTCCTCGCGCCCGATCCGGAGACGGTCGGCCGCGCGATCCAGGCGGTGGACGCGCTCGAGCCGCTCGAGCTGTGCGCCAACGCCGCCGCGCTGCGCGAGGTCATCCCGCCGCCGGATCCGTCGGTCGCCGCCCGCGTGGACGAGATGCGCGGCCGGCTGGCCCGCGCCCGCGCCCTCACCCTGACCGGCAAGTACGACATCGCCCTGGCCCAGGCCGTCCTGCTCACCGACGACGCCCGCGCGCTCGCCTACCAGCCGATGCTGGCCGACGCGCTCCAGCTGCTCGGCCGCCTCCAGCGCCAGACCGGCAGCCTGAAGGAGGCGGAGGAGACGCTGTACGCAGCCGCAGCCGCCGCCGAGGCCGGCCGCAACGGCGACGCCGCGGTCAACTCCTGGCTCGAGCTCACCTGGCTGGTCGGCGAGACCGGCGCGCGCTACCCGGAGGCACATCGCCTGGCCGGCCTCGCCCGCGGCGCGATCGAGCGCATGGGCGGCGACGAGGAGCACGAGGGCAACCTGGAGGACTGGGTCGGCGTGCTCTACCTCGACCAGGGCCAGCTCGACCAGGCCCAGCCCCACCTCGAGCGCGGCCTGCGCCTGCGCGAGAAGGTGCACGGCGCCGAGCACCTCAACGTGGCCGCCTCGCTCCAGCACCTCGCCATCCTCGAGGGATCGCGCGGCGAGCAGGAGCGCGCGCTCGAGCTCCACCGCCGTGCCCGCCAGATCGCCGAGAAGAAGCTCGGCACCCAGCACCCGGACATGATCGCCTTCCTGAGCGGCGAGGGCAGCGCGCTCTACGAGCTAGGCCGCCACGACGAGGCGCTGGTCCTGTTCGAGCGCGGGCTCGCCATGGTCGAGAAGCTGGCCGGCCCCGAGAGCGATCCGGCCGCCAGCTTCCTGGTCAACATCGGCCTGGCCCGCTGGAAGAAGAAGGACCTGGCCGGCGCGCGCGAGGCCGAGGAGCGCGCGCTCGCCATCCTCGAGAAGCTGCTCGGGCCGGACCATCCGCGCGTGGCCAACACGCTGGTCAACCTCGGCCTCCTGCTCACCGACATGAAGGACAGCGCCGGCGCCGCGGCTCACTTCGAGCGCGCGGTGGCCGCCTTCGAGCGCGTCCACGCCGGGGCGGATCACCCGGACGTGGCCTCGGCGCTCGACGGGCTCGGCCGGGCCCACATGCGCGCCGGCCACGCCGCCCGCGCCGTCCCACCGCTCGAGCGGGCGCTCGCCATCCGTCTGCGCGTCGAGGGCGCCCCTCGTGACCTTGCCTACACCCGCTATCAACTCGCCCGAGCGCTCGGGCACGCCCGGCCCCGCCCCGAGCGCCGCATCCGCGAGCTGCTCGACGCCGCCCTGGCCGGCTTCCGCCGCGCCGGCGACGACGAAGCCGCCGCGGAGGTGGTCGCGTGGCTGGCTGTGCCCGGGCTGAAGGAGCCGCCCTGATGCGAGCCGATCTCTCCCGCACCGTCACCCGCGACCACGAGCTCGAGGGCGAGGACTCCATCGAGGGCGGCGGGCCGTGCATCTACCTGCTCCTCGAGTGCGACCGGCCGCTGGCCTCGTCGTCGCGCCACGCCCTGGCCGACCTCGACGAGGTCGTGGTCGGGCGCTCGCCGATGCGCCGCTCCGCCCGCAGCGAGCGCGAGGGGACCCGCCGGCTCGCGCTCGGGGTGCCCGACTCGCGGATGTCGCAGGTCCACGCCCGCCTGGTCCGCGACATGGGCCGCTGGATCCTCGAGGACGCCGGCTCCAAGAACGGCGTCATCCTGAACGGCGAGCGCCACGAGCGCGCCGTGCTCGAGGACGGCGACCTGTTCGAGATGGGCCACACCTTCTTCCTGTTCCGCGAGTGGCAGGGCGCGCCGATGGTGCCGTTCCCGCGCGACTGCGAGGCCAAGGAGGTGCCGGTGCCGGCGCCCGGGCTGCTCAGCTTCGCCCCCTCGCTGGTGCGCTCGTTCAGCGACCTGGTCCAGGTCTCGCGCGCGCCGGTCTCGGTCCTGGTCCAGGGTGAGACCGGCACCGGCAAGGAGCTGCTCGCCCGCGCGGTTCACACCATGGCCGGCGGCGACGGCGCGTTCGTCGCGGTCAACTGCGGCGCGCTGCCCGAGACGCTGGTCGAGAGCGAGCTGTTCGGCTACGTGAAGGGCGCCTTCTCCGGCGCGGCCCAGGACCGGCTCGGCCTCATCCGCAGCGCCGACCGCGGCACCCTGTTCCTCGACGAGATCGGCGACCTGTCGCCGCCGTCGCAGGCCGCGCTCCTGCGCGTGCTGCAGGAGCGCGAGGTCACCCCGCTCGGCTCGAGCCGGCCGGTCCGCGTCAACATCCAGGTGGTCGCCGCCACCCACCACGACCTGGCCACGCTGGTCGCGCGCGACCAGTTCCGCCGCGATCTGTTCGCCCGCATCGCCGGCTTCACCGTGCGCCTGCCGCTCCTGCGCGAGCGGCGCGAGGACATCGGGCTGCTCATCGCGACGTTGCTGCCGCGGGTCGCGCCCGAGGGGGTCGAGCAGATCCGCCTGCGGGTCGAGGCCGCCCGCGCGATCTTCAGCTACGAGTGGCCGCTCAACGTGCGCGAGCTGGAGGCCTGCCTCGGCATCGCCACCGCGCTGGCCGGACGAGGCGTGGTCAAGGTCGAGCACCTGACCGAGTCGGTGCGCGGCGAGCGCCCGGCCGCGACCGGCAGCCACGACACCGCCCCGACCCTGTCGCCCGAGGAGCAGGAGAAGCGCGACGAGCTCATGGAGCTGCTTCGACTGCACAAGGGCAACATCAGCGCGGTCGCGCGCGCGGCCGGCAAGGCGCGCGTGCAGATCCACCGCTGGCTGCGCCGCTACCGGCTCGACCCGCGCAGCTTCCGGCGATAGCCGCGCGCGGCGCGCGCGTGGCATAGTCCGCGCCATGTCGATCCCTCGCTGCCTCATCACCGCGGGAATGGCTGCCGCGCTGCTCCTGCCCCGCGCCGCCGCGGCCCAGGCGCCGTCCGGCACCTTCTTCCCCTATCCGGTCCACGAGAAGAAGCTGGCCAACGGCCTCACCGTCATCGTCGTGCCGATGCCCGGCTCCGGCCTGGCCTCGATCCGCACCGTGGTTCGCACCGGATCGCGCGACGAGTACGAGCGCGGCCACACCGGGTTCGCTCACTTCTTCGAGCACATGATGTTCCGCGGGACCAAGAAGATGTCGGCCGAGGAGCGCGAGCGGGTGGTGACGCAGATGGGCGCCGCGACCAACGCCAGCACCGACGACGATCTCACCGTCTACCAGTTCGACATCGCGGCCGAGGATCTCGAGCGAGTCATGGAGCTGGAGTCGGATCGCTTCATGAACCTGTTCTACGCCAAGCCGGCGTTCCAGACCGAGGCCGGCGCGGTGTACGGCGAGTACCGCAAGACCCGCGCATCGCCCGAGTTCCAGCTGATCGAGAAGCTGGTCGGCGTCGCGTTCAAGAAGCACACCTACAGCCACACGACGATCGGCTACGAGAAGGACATCGCCGCGATGCCGAGCCAGTTCGAGTACTCGCGCAAGTTCTTCCAGCGCTACTACCGGCCGGAGAACACCGTCCTGCTCATCGTCGGTGACGTCGATCCGGCGGCCAGTCACGCGCTGGCCGCGAAGTACTGGTCCAGCTGGAAGAAGGGCTACGTGCCGCCCAAGATCCCGCGCGAGCCGGAGCAGACCGCCGAGCGCAAGGTCGAGGTCACCTACCAGGGCAAGACGCTGCCGATCATCGCGCTGGCCTACAAGGGGGGCGCGTTCGCGCCCGACGACCTCGACTGGGTGTCGAGCCAGGTCCTGGCCGAGGTCGCCTTTGGCGAGACGAGCGCGCTCTACAAGAAGCTGGTGCTCGATGAGCGCATCGTGCAGGAGCTCGAGGCCCAGCCCAGCCGCTCGCGCGACCCCGGTCTGTTCGGGATCTACGCGGTCGTGTCCGACCCGACCAAGGTGAACGAGGTCCGCGCCGCCCTCGAGGCCGCCATCGCCAGCGCCCGTACCGAGCTGGCCGACGCCCGGAAGGTCGCCGACGTGGTCTCGCACATGCGCTACCAGTTCCTGCTCAGCCTGGCCACGCCGGAGGATGTCTCGGATCAGCTGTCCCGCTACGCGGCGCTGACCGGCGGCGTGGCGGTGGTCGATCAGCTGTTCGGTGCGCTGACCAAGGTCACGCCCGAGTCGGTGCGCGCGTCGGCCGACAAGCTGCTCGACCCGCGCCGCCGCACGGTCGGCATCCTGCGCGAGAAGGGGCAGTGATCACCATGAAGACGAAAGCCGCCAAGACGATGACCGCGACCAGCCGCGCCCTCCTCCTCGCCGCCCTCGCCGCCGGGTGCTCCTCGCACGCGCCGAGCCAGCCGGCCACGCCCGGAGCGCCGGCGCAGCCCCCCGGTGCCCCCACCCGGCCGGGGCAGGCCGCGCCCAGCGTGATCCTGCCCGCCACCGACGAGCCATCGGTCAGCTTCGCCGCCTGGTTCCAGGTCGGCTCGGACGACGATCCGGCCGGCAAGGAAGGCCTGGCCTGGCTGACCGGCCAGATGGTCGCGCGCGCCGCCACACAGGCGCACCGCTACGACCAGATCCTGACCCTGCTCTACCCGATGGCGGCCGACTACGAAATCTCGGTCGACCGCGAGATGACCGTCCTTTCCGGCCGCGCCCCGCGCGACAAGGCCGCCGCCTACCTGCCGTTCTTCGTCGCCGCGTACACCCGGCCCGCGTTCGACGCGGCCGACTTCGAGCGCCTGCGCTCCGAGGCGCTGTCCTTCGTCGAGAAGAACCTGCGCTACGCGCTGGACGAGGAGCTGGGCAAGGCCGCGTTCATGGGCGCGCTGTTCGCCGGGACCGGCTACGCCCACCCGCCGCAGGGCACCGCCGCGTCGCTGAAGGCGATCACCCTCGACGACGTGAAGGGGTTCTGGCGCGATCACTACACCGGCGACCGGGTCGTGTTCGGCCTGGCAGGCGGCTGGAGCGAGGAGATGCGCACCGGGCTCGAGGGCTCGCGCGCGGCGCTCACCGCCGCCGCGCCGGCCGCGCGGCCGGAGGCCCCGGCGGTCAACGCCCCGCAGGGCCGCCAGGTGGTCCTGGTCGCCAAGCCGGGCGCCGACGCGTCGATCTCGTTCGGCTTCCCGATCGCCGTGCGCCGCGGCAACCCCGACTTCGCCGCGCTCTACCTGGTCACCTCGTGGCTGGGCGAGCACCGCAACTCGTCGAGCCACCTCTACCAGGTCATCCGCGGCGCGCGAGGCCTGAACTACGGCGACTACGCCTACGTCGAGGCCTACCCGAACGGCGGGCGCCGCCAGACCCCGCCGCCCAGCACCGGCCGCCGCCAGCAGGCCTACGAGATCTGGATCCGCACGCTGCCCAACGAGAACGCCGTGTTCGCCCTGCGAGCCGCCCTGCGAGAGCTCGATCACCTGGCCAGGCAAGGGATGACGGCCGACCAGTTCGAGCTGACGAAGAGCTTCCTGTCGAAGTACCTGCTCCACGCCGCGCCGTCGACCCACGACCGCCTCCTCTGGGCCCTCGACGACCGCTTCTACGGGCTGTCCGCCTCGCACCTGGACACCCTGCGCGCCGAGATCAAGCAGCTCACCGTCGAGCAGGTCAACGCCGCCATCAAGCGCAACCTCCAGAGCGAGAACCTCCTCATCGCCATCGCCACCGGCCAGGCCGAGAAGCTCCGCGACCAGCTCACCAGCGGAGCCCCGACCAAGCCGACCTACAACTCCCCCAAGCCCAAGCCGATCCTCACCGAGGACGAGGAGATCGCCGCCTACCCGCTGAACATCAACGCCACCTCGATCCGGATCGTCCCGGTCGACGAGATGTTCGCCAAGGGCCGCTGACGCCAGCCGCGCCCGCCGACGCCCGGGCCGCGCGCCGTCAGCGCTTCCCGGGCGCCGCGGCGGCGGCCGCGGCGATCGCCTTCTCGACGTCGGCCAGCGCGATCATCTTCTCGATCTTGACGACGCCGTTGGAGGCCACCATGGTCGCCTCGACGCCGGGGCCGAGGCGAGCCGGGCGGAGCAGGCGGCGGTACTTGCCGCCGAACTTGAGCATGGTGATGGGGTACTTCATCGGCGTGACCGGTCCGAGCGCGGCGTCGGCGGCCGGGACCAGCCACCAGTAGCTGCGGCCGTAGTGGGTGCCGATCCACTTGCCGTCTTCACGCCGGAGGAACAGCAGCCGCTCGTCGCCGGCCTTGTCGATGAGCATGTCGTGCACCTCGCCGGCGAACTCGATCCGGATCGGCCCGTCCGGGCGCGCGCCCTTCAGCACCGACACCACCTCGATCACCGCGTGGCCGCGCAAGGTGCCCGGCTCGACGTGAGCCTCGGAGACCCGCCCGCGCACGATGAGCTCGCTCTCGCGGATGAGCTTCGAGAACTGGCTGTAGGCCAGCCGCGCCTCGGCGGCCCGAGGCCAGCCGACCGCGCCCAGGACGATCGCGACCACCGCCGCCGCGCGAGCCATCTGCATGGAGTGACGTGACATCTGTGATCCAACGCAGCAGCCGAGGATCCGATTTGCCGGGCGCTCCCTACCCCTGACGCAGCGCGGCGCGAAACTCGCGAACCGCCTGGGTCTGGCTCGGCCGGTCGAGAAAGCCGGTCAGCATCACCAGGTCGAGGTCGGGCACGAGCTCGCTGCGCGGCACCCGCTCGTACGCGTCTCCGCGGAGCGCGTGAACCTCGATCTCGCCCTCGCGCCAGACCCACACCTCGCGCACTCGCAGGCCCCGGTAGATCTCGAGCTTGTCGAGCCCCCCGTGGGCCCACACCACCTCGATGGCCAGGTCCGGCGCGGGCTTACGATCGACGCCGACGATGTAGCACTCGTCGGGCTCCGCGCCGCGCGCCCGGGGAGCGCTCTTGATCGTCCACGACCCGTAGCCGTTGAGGTCGATCCCGCGCTCCTCCGCGCAGCACTCCAGGAGCCGGGCGATGCGCGTCTTGATGGACTCGTGATCGATCGAGGGGGTCATGAGCTCGAGGTCGCCCTTCAGGTAGGCGATGCGGATCCCGGCGCGCTCGCCTCGGATCGCGAGCAGCGCCTCGTACTCCGACCAGGTGACGCCGCGCATGAAGATGCGCTGGTCCTCCTCCCGCGCAGCGGCCGCGCTCGCGGTCGTGGCAGTGGCGCGCGACATCACGTCAGTATACCCGCGACCCGCCGGGCGGCCGCCTCATCCCCCGACGTGGACGCGGCGCCCGGCGGTGTAGATCACCGCCCCCACCGCCAGGGTGATCGCGCCGGCCAGGAGGGCTCTCGGGGTCGCCGAGGTCAGGAAGGCCACGCACACGACCAGCGCGGCGATCGGGATGGCCGGGCCGCCGGGCAGGCGGATGGTCTTCTCGGTGACGGGCATCTTGCGGCGCAGGACCGGCACGGCCGCCGCGGTGCCGATGTAGGTCGCCATTCGCGCGATCACCGACAGGGCGGCGAGCTCGGCGAAGGTGCCGGTCAGGGCGAGCGGCAGCGCGATCGCGCTCTGGGTGATGAGGGCCACCCACGGGGTGCGGAAGCGCGGGTGGACGCCGGCGAAGAAGCCGGGGATCTGGCGCCGCTCGGCCAGCGCGTAGAGATAGCGGGCCCCGCTCAGCACCGTGTTGTTGGTCGTCCCGAAGATCGACAGCACCGCGCCGATGGTCAGCAGCCAGACCCCGAACTGGCCGAAGAACATGCCGGCTGCCTCGGCCAGCGGGGTGTTCGAGTGGGCCAGGTCCGGGACGACGCCGAGCGCGACGAGCTGGATGAGCGTGTAGATCGCGGTCACCCCGCCGATCGTCACCAGCAGCGCGAAGGGGATGTCGCGGCGCGGGTTCTTGAACTCGCTGGCCGGCGCCGCGGTGTTCTCGAACCCGGCGTAGGCGAACAGGAGGAGCAGCGCGACGCTGCCCAGCCCCTTCGCGTCCGGGGCCGGCACCGGGAAGACGCGGTCCCAGTGGATCGCGAAGACGCCGACCCCGATGATGAGCAGGAGCGGCAGCACCTTGCTGATGACCAGGATGACCGCCGTGCGCGCCCCGTGCTTGACGCCCGCGACGTTGATCGCGGTCAGCAGGAGCAGGACGGCGACGATGACACCCGAGCGGCCCGGCTCGGCGGCGGCGCCGCGCCAAACGCCGGTCACCGCCAGCGCGCAACCGGCCGACAGCGACGCGGTCGAGGTCAGCCGCGCCACCCACGTCATCCAGCCGACCTCGAAGCCGACGAACTTGCCGAACGCCTCGCGGGTGTAGGCGTAGGCCCCGCCCGGCTCGTCGAACATGCTGCCCGCCTCGGCGAAGCAGAGCACCAGCATCAGCACCAGCGCGCCGGCGGCCAGGACCGCCCACACGCTGGCCGGCCCGAGCGACAGGGCCGCCGCAGCCGGCAGCAGATACACACCGCTGCCGATGACGTCGTTGGCCGACAGCGAGACGACCTGCCAGCGCGACACCGCGCGCAGGAGCGACGGCTGGTCGAGCGGCGGAGGCTCGGGCGGCGGAGGCTGCGGCTCGTGTGTCGCGCTCACCCGCGCGACTATATAGACTTCTCGCCGCGCCGGCGGCGCCGGAGGACCAGCACCGCGCCGGCGAACAGGGACAGCGCGACCAGCGGGAAGGTCTCGTCACGCTCCTGGCCGCCAGCCACCGCGCAGCAGCCGCCGTCGCCGCCCGATTGCCAGCAGAAGCCCGGCTCGAGGCACTCGAGCCCGCCCGGACAGGCGTCCTGCACGCTCGTGTTGCAGCTCTGGCTACACCGGCGCTCTCCGTCCACCTCGGCGCACGATCCCTCCAGGCAGTACTGATCGTACCCGCACTCGTCGCCGAACTGACCGGCGGGCGGCGGATAGGCGCAGCGTCCGTCGCTGCACTCCATGAACTCGAAGCACTGGTCGGCCGAGCTGCACGGCTCGCCCTTCGTCACGGTGACGGTCGCGCTGCCGGCTTCCTGGTTGATGTCGTTGTACGCGCGCACCTCGACGTCGAGGATGCCGTCGGGCAGGTCGGGCGTGACGATGTTGTAGTCGTCCGCGCGGTTCTGGAAGTTGTGACCGGGCATGGTCGCGGACAGGGTCCCGTTGATGTAGACCTCGACGTGATCGACCAGGCGCGGGTCGATCGCGGTGAAGAAGACGCCGAAGCCGTCCTCGACCGCCGCGTCCGGCTCCGGGTAGAGGACCGCGACCTCTGGCGGCGGCGGCGCGGTGCCGGGGCCGAACGTGGCCAGGAGCTCCACGTGCGAGTTCTGCTCGCCCACCCCGCAGACGCAGGTCTTCGGCTCGAACTCGCCGCACTTGATGCCGCGGTTGCGGAAGTACTTCCGCCCGCACGGGCCGGGCAGGTACGTCATCGGATCCAGGCAGTCGTAGACGTGGTTGGGCAGGCCGAACGCGTGGGCCGACTCCTGCGCCAGCGTCCAGCACAGCGTCTCCGGATCGGTCCCGTCCATGTTGCCGAAGCTGAACGAGATGACGTTGTTGAGCGGCTCGCAGCTGGCCGGCGCGATGCCGCCCACGTTGGGGTCGAGCCCGAGCTCCTGGGGCGTCCCGGCCAGGATCGCCTCGTGGTGGAACGTGTCGGCTCCGGGGTCCTCGGTCACGATCTCGACGTTGTACGGGCTGTACACGTCGCGCAGGCACTCGATCACCTCGTCGAATGCCTCGTCGCCGAGCCCGAACTCGCTCAGCGTGACGGTCCCGTCGATGATCGACGAGGTGTTGGCGCGAGCGTCGTTGTTGCCCGGCGTCAGGGTGCAGCCGCCAGGGCAGCGGTTGACGAAGAGGATGTTGGAAATGTCCCCCGCGGCCAGCGCGTCGGGCGCCACGTCGAGCACCGGATCCACCCAGACTTGCTTGCTGATCGGGCGCGGCCGGAGGGGTGCATCCGCCCGCGCTGGACCCGCCGCTCCGGCGAGCGCGAGCACACCGAGACCAGCGGCACAGACGACTCTGGCGGGCATGTCCGACGTCTATACCACGCGTCACTCCGACCCCGATCGGCCGCTCCGATGACCCGAGTTGACCGGCGCGGGGCGAACTATTTCGGGTCTCGTGACGATGGAGCAGACTGTTTTCATTGGACTCACTCGGGTATCCCACGCCAGAGGCTTGATTTCCCGCGCCGGACGGGATAGGGGTACGCTCCCTTCAGGAGCCGCACCCGTGCTTAGCGACCTGTCGCGCCTGCGAAACATAGGAATTTCCGCGCACATCGACAGTGGGAAGACCACGCTGACCGAGCGGATCCTCTTCTACACGAAGCGGATCCACGCGATCCACGACGTCAAAGGTCGTGACGGCGTGGGCGCCAAGATGGACTCGATGGAGCTCGAGCGCGAGCGAGGCATCACCATCGCGAGCGCCGCGACCCACTGCGAGTGGCTGAAACACCACGTCAACATCATCGACACCCCCGGGCACGTCGACTTCACGATCGAGGTCGAGCGCTCCCTGCGAGTGCTGGACGGCGCGATCCTGGTCCTGTGCGCCGTCGCCGGGGTGCAGAGCCAGTCGCTCACGGTCGACCGACAGATGCGGCGGTACAACGTGCCCCGCATCGCGTTCGTCAACAAGTGCGACCGGACCGGGGCCAACCCGCTGCGCGTACGCGATCAGCTGCGCGAGAAGCTGGGTCACAACCCGGTGCTCCTGCAGCTGCCGATCGGCCTCGAGGACAAGTTCGAGGGCATCGTGGATCTCATCCGCATGCGCGCCCTCCGCTTCCACGGGGAGAACGGCGAGGACATCGTCGAGGAGGAGATCCCCGCCGCGATGCGCGAGGAGGCCCAGGCCGCCCGCGAGGAGCTGCTCGACGCGGTCTCGATGTTCTCCGACGACCTGACCGCGGCGATGCTCGAGGATCAGGTCACCGAGGAGCTCATCCGCAGCGCCATCCGCCAGGGCACGCTCGAGCGAAAGCTCACCCCGGTGATGATCGGCTCGGCCTACAAGAACAAGGGCGTGCAGCCGCTGCTCGACGGCGTGGTGCACTACCTGCCGGACCCGACCCAGGTCGTGAACCAGGCGGTCGATCTCGACAACGAGACCGGCCCGCCGATCACCCTGGAGAGCGACTTCTCCCGGCCGACCGTCGCGCTCGCGTTCAAGCTCGAGGACGGCCGCTACGGCCAGCTCACCTACCTGCGCGTCTACCAGGGCGCGCTGCGCCGCGACGACGTCATCATCAACGCGCGCACCGGCAAGAAGCACAAGATCGGCCGGCTGGTGAAGATGCACTCCGACGAGATGGAGGACATCACCGACGCGGGCGCCGGCGACATCGTCGCGATGTTCGGCATCGACTGCAACTCGGGTGACACCTTCACCGACGGCAAGCTGCACCTGGCGATGACCGCCATGCACGTGCCGGAGCCGGTCGTGTCGGTGGCGGTCAGGCCGGCCGACACCGCGTCGGAGCCGCGCGTGTCCAAGGCGCTGCGCCGCTTCTCCAAGGAAGACCCGACCTTCCGGGTCGGCGTCGATCAGGAGTCGGGCCAGACCATCATCCGCGGCATGGGCGAGCTCCACCTCGAGGTCTACCTCGAGCGCATGAAGCGCGAGTACCAGGCCAACGTCATCACCTCGCCGCCGCAGGTCGCCTACCGCGAGACGTTCACCAAGAAGGCGGACTTCACCTACCTGCACAAGAAGCAGACCGGCGGCTCGGGCCAGTACGCCAAGGTCAGCGGCTACGTCGAGCCCTACCCCCAGGCGGAGTGGGAGTTCTCCGACGAGACCAAGGGCGGCGCCATCCCGCGCCAGTTCATGCCGGCGGTCGAAAAGGGCTTCAAGGGCTGCATCGACAAGGGGCGCCTCATCGGCTTCCCGGTCGTCAACGTGCGCGTGGTCGTCAACGACGGCGACTCGCACACGGTGGATTCGTCCGACATCGCGTTCCAGGAGGCGGCCCGCGGGGCCTGGCGGCAGGTCTACGACCAGGCCAAGCCGAAGATCCTGGAGCCGATCATGCGCGTCGCGGTCGAGGGTCCCAACGAGTTCAGCGGCTCGATCATGAGCTCGCTGATGCAGCGGCGCGGCATGATCATCGGCTCGCAAGAAGACGGGGCGATGAGCCGGATCGAGGCGGAGGTCCCGCTGGCCGACATGTTCGGCTATGCCACTGCGCTGCGCTCGGCCACCCAGGGCAAGGCGGAGTTCACCATGGAGTTCTCGCGTTATATGCAGGTTCCAGAGCACATCGCGCAAGAGCTCGTCGAGAAGGCGGCCGAGAAGGCCAAGGCCAAGTCGTCATCCACCTCGAAGTGAGGCAGGCGCGACCATGTACCGCAAGGAAGTGAACCAAACCAGCCCGATCCGGATCCTCGAGGAGTCGATCCGGGGCGGTCTGGGCAAGGGCAACCTCGGCCTGGTCATGGCGCGAGCTGGCGTGGGCAAGACGGCTTGCCTGGTCCAGATCGCGCTCGACGACCTTCTCCGCGAGCGCCCGGTGCTGCACGTCTCCCTCGACCAGACCATCGATCACGTGCAGTCGTGGTACGACGCGCTGTTCGAGGACCTGGTCATCGACAGCGACCTCGACGACGCCGACGTGGCCCGTCAGATGGTCCAGCGCGGCCGCGTGATCGCGGCGTTCAAGGACCACGACCTGTGGCCCGACCGCCTCGAGAAGACGGTCGCGATGTTCTCGCAGCACCTCCAGTTCCGGCCCGCCGCCATCCTGGTGGACGGCTACCCGTGGACGAGCCACTCGCAGAGCGAGAACGCCGCGATGATCGGGGCGTTCAAGGCCTACGCCAAGCTGCTCGGCGCCGAGCTGTGGATGAGCGCGCAGACCCACCGTCGGGTCACCGGCGATCACCCGACCCGGCTGATGCCGCCGTACGACGCGTACGCCGAGCTGATCGACGTCGCGATCTTCCTCGAGCCGCACGGCGACGACGTGGAGCTGCGCCTGCTCAAGGACCACGGCGACGTGGACCCGCCCGACACGCGCCTCCACCTGCACCCCGACACCCTGCGCATCGTCGAGCGCCGGGCCGACGGCGCCGCGGTGCCCGCGCCCGCCCCCACGCCGGCGGTGCGCTCGGTTCGCCTGCCCAACAGCGCCTACACGCTCCTGTCCGGCGGCGCGCGCGGGGCGGAGGCCGAGTTCGGCTCGTGCGCCCAGGCCTGGGGCATCGCCGAGCTCAACTTCTCGTTCGAGGGTCGCTCGCCGGAGCGGTCGCGCGGCCTGGTCAACCTCACCGACGAGGAGCTGGCTCAGGGCGCGGTCAGCAAGGTGTATCTGCAGAGCAAGATGCACCGCACGTATCCGGAGACGCCGACCTTCCGGCGGATCCTGCAGACCATCTGGCACCAGGTCTCGACTGCGGGACAGGTGTTCGCGGTCGGCGTGATCCAGGAGGACGGCACCATCCGCGGCGGTACCGGCTGGGCGGTCGAGCTGGCGCGCAACTGGCACAAGCCGCTCTTCGTGTTCGACCAGGAGCGCCACAGCTGGTTCACCTGGAAGGACGGCGCGTGGCTGGCCGAGGCGGAGCCGGTGGTGCTGGCCCGTCGCTTCTGCGGCGCCGGCACCCGCACTCTCGGCGACGAGGGTCGACGCGCCATCCGCGAGCTGTATCAGCGTTCGTTCGGCGACCGGCCGGCCTGGGCCAGCTGAAGGAGGCCCGAAGGGCCGACCGAAGCTGAGTGCTGAGAACGCACAACCAGCCGAGCTGAAGGCCCGAAGGGCCGACCCAAGCTGTGTGCTGATCCTGCACAGCTCCACGCCGCGCGCGCCGTCGAGCAGCTCGGCGGCGCGTCCGCGAACCTGGTAACCTTGAGGGCAGGCCTGCTCGGGGGGAGCCAGAATGGCTGGGGGCGTCGCAACGGTGTTGGCGATCGACGATGATCGGCTGGTTCGCTCGGCGTTCCGGCGGGTTCTCGAGCGCGGCGGCTTCCGGGTCGTCGAGGCGGAGGACGGCTCGTCCGGGCTGGCGGCCTTCCGCGAGCGGACTCCCGACGCGGTGCTGCTCGACCTGCGGATGCCCGGCACCGATGGGCTCGATGTCCTGAGCGCGATGGTCGCGGAATCACCGGAGACGCCGGTCCTCGTGGTCTCGGGCGAGACGTCGCTGGCCGACGTGGTGCAGGCGCTCCGCCGGGGGGCCTGGGACTTCGTGACCAAGCCGGTGCAGGACGCGGAGCTCCTGGTCCGCGCGGTCGGCCGCGGGATCGAGAAGGCCCAGCTCCTGCGCCAGAACCGGGAGTACAGCGAGAGCCTGAAGGAGATGAACGAGCGCCTGGCCGGCGCGCTCGACGAGCTGCGCGCCGACGAGCGCGCCGCGCGCCAGCTCCAGTTCCAGCTCCTGCCGCGCGACGGGCTGCGGGTCGGCTCGGTGTTCTGCTCGCGCCGGCTGTACCCGTCGCAGCTCATGAGCGGCGACTTCGTCGACTACTTCCCGCTCGGCGAGCGCTGGCTCGGCTTCTACGTCGCGGACGTGGCCGGGCACGGCGCCGCGTCGGCGTTCGTGACCGCCATCCTGACCACGCTGGTCGGCAAGTACAGGGAGTCGCTGGCCGCGCGCGCCGACCAGACCATCCTGTCGCCGATCGACTTTCTGGCCAGGCTCGACATCGACCTGGTGAAGCAGCAGCTCGACCGGCACGTGGCGATGTTCTACGGGGTGCTGGACACCGGGTCGGGCCAGCTGCTCTACGCCAGCGCCGGGGCGTTCCCGTATCCGTTCCTGGCCGGCGCCGGCCGGGCGGTCGAGCTGGAGCGCGCCGGGCGCCCGCTCAACCTGCCGGGACCGGCCTGCTTCGGCCAGGGCGAGGCGATGGTCGAGCCGGGCGGGCGGCTGCTCCTGGTCACCGACGGGGTGCTGGAGCTCGACCGCGCTCGCGGCGACGCGACGCGACGAACCTACGCCGACAAGCGGGCCGAGCTGGCCGAGCTGTGCGGGAAGGCGCACCGCATCGAGGACGTGGTGGCCGGGCTGGCCCTCGACGAGGCGGCCCCGCTCGAGGACGACGTGGCGCTCTTGTTCATGCGCCGAGAGGAGCGACATGGGTAGCGGTCGTGTCACCCACGCGGAGTCACAGGGAGTGCACGTGCTCCGCTACTTCGGCCGAGTCGACTACACGCTGGCCACGGCGATCAAGCGGTTCGCCGACGACGTGGTCAGCCACGGCGACGTGCGCGGCTGGATCTTCGACTTGACCCGCGCCGAGATCCTGGACAGCACCAACCTGGGGCTGCTCGCCCGGCTCGGAGGCGGCGGGCACAACATCATCGTGTCGACCAGCGACGACATCAACAGCGTGCTGCGCAGCATGAGCTTCGACCAGATCTTCGACATCGTCACCGAACCGCCGGCCGGTGCGGACGACGCCGGCGACGACCACGACGACGCCATCGACGGCCCGCCGCCCTCGTCGCGCGAGCTGGGCGAGACCATGCTCGACGCCCACCGCGCGCTCGTGGGCCTGAGCGAGCGCGGCCGCCTGGAGTTCCACGAGGTGGTCGCGGCGCTCGAGGCCGACCTGGGCGCGTAGGCCTGGCGCCGGAGGCGATGGGCCTCGGTCAGCGGCGCTCGGCGCGGGCCCGCCGTGCCATGGCAAAGGCGTGGAGCGGTGGGCGTGGCTCGCGCGGGCGGGCGAACCGCCACAGCGCGGCGAGCGGGGCGATGGTGGGCGCCACGCCGCTCCAGTCCTCGAGCAGGGCAAAGGCCGCGTCCTGCTCGTCTTGCGGGAGATCCACCAGGCCGCTCTGGTGGGTCCCCTGGGCGACGGTGTAGCGGGTCGCGCCGTCGTTCGAGCCGAGGTCGAACGCGCCCGCCGTCCACGGATCGAACTCACCGTAGAGGAAGAGCAGCTGGTCGCCGTCGGTGCGGACCCACTCGGCCGCCGCGTCGACCTCTGACGGATCGTACTCGGGGATCTCCGGCGGCTCGGTGCCGGCGTAGTCCTCGGGGCCGAACTGGAGCAGCCCCTCCAGGTGCGGGTCGGTCGTGGTCGGGAAGCCGAGCTCGGCGTACGCCTGGTAGTAGTACGGCTCGAAGAAGGCGAGCTGGTCGTCGGACTCCGAGTCGGGCGGGTTGATCGCCACCAGCCAGGCGAACGCCTCCTCGTCGGTGGCCGACGGCCCGGGGATGTCCTCGCACCCGCTGACCCCGGTGTACTGGAAGAACGACCACTCGATGCCGGCGACCGCGGACTCGACCGCGGCCGGGATGGTCACCCGCGAGTAGACGAGGCCGTCGTCCTCGGCCTGCGCGGTGGCGAGCTCGACCAGCCCCTCGCGCCGGTTCTCGAGCAGGTCGACCTGGGCGTCGCGCACGCGCTGGAGGCAATCGGCCGGCAGGACGTCGTCGAACCACGCGTCGTAGCGGGTGTCGCCGGCCGCCTGGTTGTACGGCGCCACGTAGGCCACGGTGCCGTCGACGTCGTCCGGGTAGAGGTGGCGGTGGTAGATCGAGGTCATCCCGCCCTTGCTGCCCCCGGTCGAGATCCACCTGCCGTCGTAGATCGAGTGGAACGACTCCGCGATCTCGTGGTGGTCGGCGGCGCTCTCGGCCACGCGCAGGAACGACCAGTCGGTCGGGTCCGGTCGCGACGGCTCGAAGTAGCGGTGCTCGATGATGATCTGGTTGCCCGACAGCAGGAGGGTCGGCTCCATCGGGAAGTCGCCGTAGTAGTTGCCGTACCCGGTGGTGCCCAGGATGAGCGGCGCGTGCTGATCGATGTGGGTGAGCGTGAGGTACTGGGTGAAGTGCTGGCCGTCGGGATCGTCGTGGTTCACCGGCTGATCGAAGCCGATGTAGAAGTAGCGGTAGCCCTCGAAGGAGGGGATGCGCTCCTCCACCGAGACGACGTGCGGCAGCTCGCCGAGGGCGCCGGCCAGATCGTCCCCGATCGGCCTGGCGTCCGGCCGATCGCCACCGTCGTCGTCACCGCCGCAGGCGGACACCGCGGCGACGGCGCCGACACACAGGAACCCGAGGAGGGCGCGGGGGCGCAGCATCCAGCAAGGATGATTCCGGGTCCGACGGGTGGTCAACGCGCGATCCTGGCAAAGCGCCCCCGGTGTGGCCCCGGTCATGAAGCGCCTACCTCGGGTACGATGGTGCCATGTCGCCCACCCGCGTGTTCTTCGCGCTGTTCCTCGCCGCGGCCGCATGCGGCGGCTCCTCGACCAGCGCGCCGGCGCCCGCCGAACCGGCCCCGACCACCGCGCCGCCGGCTCCGGCCATCGGCGCCCGGCGCTACGACGCGCGCACCTTTTACGGCACCGTGCTCATGGCCGGCGCGAGCTTCTCGCACGACGGCAGCCGCGTGCTCATCTCGTCCAACAAGACCGGCGTCTTCAACGTCTACAGCGTCCCGGTCGCCGGCGGCGACCCGGAGCCGCTCACCCGCTCCACCACCGACTCGATCTTCGCGGTGAGCTACTTCCCGGCCGACGACCGCTTCCTTTACAGCGCCGACCAGGGCGGCAACGAGCAGTCCCACCTCTTCGCGATGGAGGCGGATGGCAAGTCGCGCGATCTCACCCCCGGCGACAAGACCAAGGCCTCGTTCATCGGCTGGAGCCGCGACCACAAGGCCTTCTTCGTCACCACCAACGAGCGCGACCCCAGGGCATTCGACATGTACCGCTACGCGGTCGACGGCTACGCGCGCGCGCTGGTCTTCAAGAACGAGCAGACCTGGGCGATCGGCGACGTCAGCTACGACCAGCGCTGGCTCGCCCTCGACAAGACCAACACCAACGCCGACTCCGACGTGTACCTGGTCGACCTGCGCGCCCGCAAGGCCCGCCCGGTCCTGGTCACCCGCCACAAGCCGCCGGTGCAGAACGGCGTCCTCGGCTTCACGCCCGACTCGCGCAAGCTCTACTTCGGCACCGACGGCGCCGGCGAGGAGGTCCAGGCCTGGTCGTACGATCTCCGGTCGCGCCGCCAGGCCGTCGAGGTCACCGCCGAGTGGGACGTGGGGCCGGTCTACTTCTCGGAGAACGGCCGCTACCGGGTGAGCGCGATCAACCAGGACGCGCGCACCGTGCTCCAGATCGACGATCTGACCAGCAAGAGCCAGGTCACGCCGGCCGACCTCCCGCCCGGCGACATCACCGACGCGGTCTTCTCGCAGGACGAGAAGCGGATGGCGTTCTACCTGTCGAGCGACCGCACCCCGCGCGACCTCTACGTCCTCGACCTGGCCAGCGGCAAGGCGAACCGGCTGTCCAGCAACCTCGACCCGGGGGTGAAGCAGGACGACCTGGTCGACGGCGAGGTGGTCCGCTACCCGAGCTTCGACGGGCTCAACATCCCCGCGATCCTGTATCGCCCGCGCGGCGCCGGGCCCGACCACCGGGTCCCCGCCGTGGTCTGGGTGCACGGCGGGCCGGGCGGGCAGAGCCGGCACGGCTACAACCCGCTCCTCCAGTTCGCGGTCAACCACGGCTACGCGGTGCTCGCGGTCAACAACCGCGGCTCGAGCGGCTACGGCAAGACCTTCTACCACCTCGACGACCGCCACCACGGCGACGTCGACCTCAAGGACTGCGTGTTCGCGCGCCGCTACCTGGAGTCGCTCGACTGGGTGGACGGCCGCCGGGTCGCCATCATGGGCGGCAGCTACGGCGGCTACATGGTCGCCGCCGCCCTGACCTTCGAGCCGGAGGCGTTCGACGCCGGCGTCGATCTGTTCGGGGTGACCAACTGGGTGCGAACACTGGAGAACATCCCGCCGTGGTGGTCGTCATTCCGCGACAGCCTGTACGGCGAGCTGGGCGACCCGGCGGTGGACAAGGCGCGGCTGACCGCCATCTCGCCGCTGTTCCACGCCGAGCGGATCCGCCGGCCGCTGCTGGTGGCCCAGGGGGCCAACGACCCGCGCGTCCTCAAGGTCGAGAGCGACGAGATCGTGGCGGCCGCGCGCAAGAACAAGGTCCCGGTCGAGTACCTGGTCTTCCCCGACGAGGGGCACGGCTTCCGCAAGAAGGAGAACGAGATCGCCACCGCCGAGAAGGTGGTGGCCTTCCTCGACCGCCACCTGCCGGCGAAATAGACCGCCGCGGCGCGGGCCGGCGAGCTGGTACAATCGTCGCCGTGCAGCCGGTCATCAAGTTCGAGCGCCACTACGACGTCGACCGCATGAAGCGAGACATGGAGGTCGCCCTCGGGTACGGGGTCGAGCTCATGAACCGCGGCGATTACCACGACGGCGGGTGGCGCGCGGTGCCGCTCCACGCGGTGGAGGGAAAGACCGACGCGGCCGGGCTGCGCTGGGCCGGGTGGGAGGCGAAGTACGACAAGACGCCGATCCTCAAGGCGTGCCCGTACCTCGAGGAGATCGTGGACGGGTTCGAGTGCCCCAAGGAGCGCGTCCGCCTGCTCCGCCTCGAGCCGGGCAAGAACATCAACACGCACACCGACCTCGGCGACGGCTGGGCGATGGGCAAGGTCAGGATGCACATCCCGATCGTCACCCACGACGAGGTCTACTTCTTCGTCGACGACGAGCGCGTGATCATGCGCCCGGGTGAGCTCTGGTACTGCGACTTCACCCACCCGCACCGCGTGCACAACAAGAGCTCGATCGGCCGCGTGCACCTGGTCCTCGACCTCAAGGTGAACGACTGGCTGCGCGGGTTCTTCCCGCCCGAGCCGCTCGGCGAGAGGGTCAAGAACGCGGTCCAGCGCGCGCGCTACTTCAGCAAGTACTACGCGCGCCAGGCCGCCGACCACCCGGCCCTCGCCCCGGTCAAGAAGCAGGTCAAGCGCGCGCTGGCCGCCCGCCA
Source organism: Kofleriaceae bacterium (assembly GCA_035489015.1). Taxonomy (GTDB): domain Bacteria; phylum Myxococcota_A; class Polyangia; order Haliangiales; family Haliangiaceae; genus DATFRY01. Next base: position 54,965 of record DATHKR010000065.1, read on the forward strand.
CAAGATCGGCGTCGGCAAGGACGGCGGCGCGAGTCCGAGCTAGCTGCCCCGGTAGGTCGAGAAGCCGAACGGGCTGAGGAGGAGCGGCACGTGGTGGTGCTCGTCCGGGCGGGACAGGTGGAAGACCACCTGGACGACCGGGTAGAAGCCGTCGACGCCGATCGCGGCGAAGTAGGCCCCGGTGTCGAAGGTCAGGCGATAGACCGCTGCGGCGGCGCGCTGGCCGCCGGGCAATAGGTCGCGCAGGCGACCGTCGCCGTCGGTGACGCCGTGGCCGAGGCGGCGCCAGGAGCCGCCGTCGTCGATCTCGAGGGTGATCGGCACGCCGGCGGCGGGGCGGCCGCGCGCGGTGTCGAGGACGTGGGTGGTGATCGCGCTCATGTCGTCTCTCACTCGCCGGTCAGCCACTTGACCAGGCGCAGGCGGGTGATCCGTCGCTGCTCCTCGGCCGCGACGTGGAGCTCGGTGGCAGGGTCGTTGGCGATCCGCCGCTCGAGGTCGGCCAGCATCTCGTCGGCGGTGCGGCCGGTCGCGCACACCAGGAAGACGTGGCCGAAGCGCGCCTCGTACGCGCGGTTGCCGTCGACCAGCGCGGTCAGGGCCGCCGGCGACGCGCCGGCCGCGCCGGCCTGCTCGCGCTGCGACCACGCGCTGCCGCCCCGGTCGCCGATGCGCGGGTGCGCGGCGAACGCGGCCCGCCAGTCGTCGGGCTCCAGCTTGCGCCACACGCGGTCGGCCGCGACCATCAGGCTGGCCAGGTCGGGGTAGGGAGCGCCGTCGGCGACCAGCGTGGACCAGCGCGGCGACGCGCAGGCGCGGGCGAGCTCGCCGGCCAGCTCCGCCGCCGACAGCGCGCTCTTGCGGGCGAGCGAGACCAGGAGGGCGTGGCTGCGCTCGGTGCGGCCCCACAGGCGCAGGCGGGCCACGCCCCCGTCGGGATAGATCTGCAGCCGCACGTGGCTGAGCGGGCCGGCCAGGGCCAGCTCGTCCTGGAACGAGTGCCGGGTGTGGGGCAGGAGGCGGGTGCGGGGGAGGATCGGCCACCACGGCGCGTCGGAGCGGAGCGCGTCGGCGCTGGCGCCCGGGGCCAGGCATCCGTCGAGCGAGAACTGCCCGGGCGAGTTGCCCTTGAAGTGGGTGGTGTCGAGCTCGACTCGCATCGCGCGCCCGACCGCGCCCAGCTCGACGATGGCCCAGTCGTTGCCGGGCCCGCGCCGGCGGCGAGTCTCCCACCCGTCGCTCATGTTGAAGGCGGTGCCGGGCATGAGCATGTTCTGGGCGTCGCCGAAGAACATGTCGCTGCACTCGAGCACGCGCCCGCCGCTCGCACTGGCGACCAGGTCGACCAGCTCGCCGGTGAAGTCGGTGCGGTCCCAGTCGGGCAGGACCGCGCCGAGCGCGCGCAGGCGGGCCACGCCGCCGTCGGGGTAAATGCGCAGGCGCAGGTGAGTGACCGGGCGATCGCCGGCCACCGGGAAGACGTTGCGGTGGTCGCCCTGGAGCGGCGAGCGCGGCAGCAGCTCGAACCAGGCGGCGCGCTCGAGCTCGGCCAGATCCGGCTGGGCGCCGCGCGCGTCGCACGCCTCGACCAGGCACGACTCCGGGTAGTTGCCGCGGAAGAAGCTGGTGTCGACGACGAGGGAGCGGATCGCGCCGCGCAGGCCGAGCCGCACGATGCACCAGTCGTGGCCCTGCTCGCGCCGGCGGCGGGTCTCCCAGCCGTCCATCCACTTGCCGGTCAGCACGTACTCGTCGCGCTCGACCGGGGCGGCGGCACGGACCAGGTTCTCGCGGCCGGCGAAGAACTCGTCGTTGGCGGCCATGACGGCGCCGCCGATGCGCTCGCTGGCCAGATCGATGAGGTGAGATAGGGCCATGGGGTCGGTCCTGGTGGCGAGGTCTGCCCGGCCCTCAGGGCCGGAACACGAAGCGGCCGGGCGGGTGCGCGGCGTGCTGGCCGCCAGCGTAAGCGACCTGGCCGCCGACGAAGGTCGTGTGCACCACGCCGAACAGCGTCTCGCCATGATACGGCGTGAGCGGGTTCTTGTGGTGCAGGGCGCCGCCATCGACGCGGAACGCGGCGTCCGGATCCCACGCCACCAGATCGGCGTCGAGCCCGCGCCCGATGGCGCCCTTGCGCCCGGCCAGCCCGACGTGGCGCGCAGGCGCGGCCGACATCCACTCGGCCAGGCGCTCGGGCCCGTGCCCGCGCCGGCGCATCTCGGTCCACACCGCCGGCATCGCCAGCTGGAGCGAGGCGACCCCGCCCCACGCGGCCATGAAGTCGCCGCCGCCGCGCCGCTTCAGCTCGGGCGTGCACGGCGAGTGGTCCGACACGACCATGGTCAGCGCGCCGTCGGCCAGGCCCTGCCACAGGAGCTCGCGGTTCTCGGCCTCGCGGATGGGCGGGGCGCACTTGAACTCGGTCGCGCGATCCGGCACCTCCTCGGCGGTGAAGTGGAGGTAGTGCGGGCAGGTCTCGGCCGCGATCGGCACGCCCTCGTGACGGGCGGCGGCCAGGAGGACCATCGCCGGCGCCGACGAGCAGTGGACGACGTGGACCCGGGCGCGGCGCGGCCGCGACAGCGCGATGAGGAGCGCAATCGCCCCGTCCTCGGCGGAGGGCGGGCGCGAGCGCAGGTAGGTGAGGTAGCGGTACGGGCTCTCGCCGAGCAGCTGGTCGGCGGCGCGCACGATCGGCCCCTCCAGCTCGGCGTGGCACGACAGCGTCACGCCGGCGTCGGCCAGGACGTCGAGCGCGGGCCCGAGCTCCGCCTCGCCGACGTGGCCGAACTCGTCCACCCCGGAGGGCAGGAGGAAGCACTTGAAGCCGAGCACGCCGGCCCGGCACAGCGGCTCGAGGTCGGCCAGGTTGCCCGGCACCACGCCGCCGTGGAAGCCGACGTCGACCCAGCACTTGCCGGCGGCGGCGGCGAGCTTGGCCTCGAGCCCGGCGACCGTGGTGGTCGGCGGGATCGAGTTGAGCGGCATGTCGACGATGGTGGTCGCGCCGCCGGCCGCGGCCGCGCGGGTGGCGCTGGCGAAGCCCTCCCACTCGGCGCGGCCGGGCTCGTTCACGTGCACGTGGCTGTCGACCACGCCGGGCGAGACCAGGAGCTCGCCGGCGTCGTGGACCGGCGCGCCGGGCGGCACCTCGCCCCACTCCGCGACGTCGGCGATGACGCCGCGCTCGATGTGGATCGCGGCCGGACGGACTCCGCCCGGCAGGACGACGCGGCGGCTGCGTACCACGAGCTCGGCGGACACGACGGGCGAATGTAAACTGCCGGCCGCCGGGAACGCCACGAGCGCGGCCCGACTTGCCGCGCCGGCGGTTACACTGCGCCCGATGGCCCCGCCCGCGCTGTTTCACCGGCTGTTCGTCGCCAACCGCGGCGAGGTCGCCGCCCGCATCGCCCGCACCTGCGACGCGCTCGGCATCGCGCCGGTCTTCGGCGTGTCGGAGGCCGACCGCGACGCGCCGTACGCGCGCGGACGCGAGTCGGTGGTGCTCGGTCCGGCCCGCGCCGCGCAGTCCTACCTGGACCCGCTCCGCATCGTCGAGGCCGCCGTGGCGACGCGCTGCTCCGCCCTCCACCCCGGCTGGGGCTTCCTGGCCGAGAGCCCGCTCCTGGCCTCGCTGTGCCGGGCCCACGGCGTCACCTTCATCGGCCCGCCGCCCGACGTCATGCTGCTCATGGGCAAGAAGAGCCCGGCCAAGCGCGCGATGGCCGCCGCTGGCCTCCCGCTCATCCCGGGCTCCGACGGGGTCCTGGCCGGCCCCGAGGCGGCACGGGTCGCCGCCGAGCAGGTCGGCTACCCGGTGCTGCTCAAGGCCGAGAGCGGCGGGGGCGGGCGCGGGATGCGGGTGGCGCGCGGCCCCGACGAGCTCGCCGCCGCCTACGCCGACGCGGCCGCCGAGGCCCTGGCCGCGTTCGGCGACGCGCGGCTCTACCTCGAGAAGCTGGTCGCGGGCGGGCGCCACATCGAGATCCAGGTGCTGGCCGACCGCTACCGCCGCGCCGTCCACCTCGGCGAGCGCGACTGCACCATCCAGCGAAGCCACCAGAAGCTGGTCGAGGAGTCGCCGGCCCCGTTCCTCGACCCCGGCGAGCGCGACCAGGCGCTCGACGCGGCGGCGCGCGCGGCCGAGCGGATCGGCTACGTCGGCGCCGGGACCATCGAGCTCCTGCTCGACGCCGGCGGCACGCTCCGCTTCATGGAGATGAACACCCGGCTCCAGGTCGAGCACTCGGTGACCGAGATGCGCTGCGGCCTCGACCTGGTCGCCGAGCAGATCCGCATCGCGGCCGGCCATCCGCTGGCCATGCGCCAGGAGGACGTGGTCCTGAGCGGCCACGCGATCGAGTGCCGAATCAACGCCGAGGATCCGTCCCAGGGCTTCCGCCCGGGCCCCGGCCGCATCACCCGCTGGCAGGCCCCGCCGACCGGGCCCGACCTGCGGATCGACACCCACGTCGAGTCCGGCTACGTCGTGCCCCCCTACTACGACAGCCTGATCTGCAAGGTGATCACCCGCGGCCCCGATCGAGCCACCGCGGTGGCGCGCATGATCACCG